>JAZRHL010000033.1:0-65010 GCA_045644745.1 Akkermansia sp. | reverse complement strand
AGCGGGGCTTTCCGGTCTGGTCTTGCCGGTGCTGTGCACCGGCTGACCATTGCTTTCTTTAGAAGTTCACGCGGTAACCCACGGTGCCGTTCACCTCGGTGTAGTCGGCGCGGATTTCGGCGGAGGCATCCATGAAGATGCTGCTGCCTTCATCGCCCAGCGGGATGGTGAGTCCGGCACCAAGTTCGATACCGACAGCGCCCATCTCGTTGCTCTTCACCTCGTGGGTAGCGGAGCTGCCCAGAGCCACCTTGGAGGTGCCCTCGGTGTCGCCGGCGTCGGCCTTAGCCAGCAAGCGGCATTCGAAGATGCTGGTGCGGTTGTACATGCTCTCGCCTACCACAGTCTGCAGGCGGGCACCCAGACCGAAGGTGATGGTGTCGAGCGACTGCTCATCCACCTTCAGGGCCACATCGCCACCCTTTTCAGTGTAGGCATCCACCGTGGTGTGCTTCCAGGTCACGTTGAACACGGGCTGCAGGCAGGTCGTGCCGTCTTCATCCATGGCGTACACGCGGCCCACCTCGTACATGAGGCCGAAGCTCATGGCATCCGTCTCGCCCTGCACCTGGGCGGTGCCCACCGTGCGGTCGAGGCTGATATCGCTCATGCCGATGGTACCCACGAAGGTGTGGGTCCAGGCGCTGCCGCAGTAGCGGGCAAAGGCGCTCACGTAGTAGCTGTCCAGGTTACCCGTGGCCTTATCGGCACCCGTGGTATCCAGGTCGCCATACATGGCGGTGAGGGCCATACCGGCAGTGAAGGTCGGCTCGATATCCACATCGAAGCCCACGGTGCCACCGTAGCTGTTCAGCTTGTAGCCGCCCAGCGTCTCGTCCTCGCCCATCTCGCGGGAGTCACCCTCGGCGTTAATCCAGGCGTTGAAGTACGGCATATCAGCGTTCACCACGCTCTGGTCCACACCCATGGTGGTGGTGCGGTTGCGGATGGCGCGCAGCTGGCGGTCCACATCGCCCATGGCAGCCATGCCGAGCACAGCGGTGCTGGCGCCGGCCAGGCTGGCGCCCAGCTTATCGGCACCGGCCTTGTTGCCGGAGGCAACATAAGCATCCAACTGGTCAAGCACAGCAGCCAGGTCACCCGTGGAGCTTGCACCCTGCGGGTTGTAGCTCAGCAGAGACTCATCGGCCATGGCCAGACCGGCCTTGCCGTTGTCAGAGGTGCCCTTGTCAGCCAGCTTGCTGGTGTAGTAGACCGTGTTGCGGTCTGCCACCACACCCTTATTATCCTCGAAGCGCACGTTGGTGTAGTACTTCTCCATCAGCTTGGAGGCCTTGCCATCCTTACCGATGAAGATATCACCAGCTTCACCCGTGATCTTGTCCATGTTCACCAGCACATGGCCGGTAGTGGCCACCTTTGCAATGCTCATGGACAGAGCGCCCTTATCATCGTAGGCGATGTTCAGGTCGGTGCCGTCAATCTTGAGCGTACCCTTCACACCGTCAGCCTTGCTGATGCTCAGCTCACCGCCCTTCATGCTGCCATTCAGCGTCAGGCCGGAGGTCAGAGCTTCCACATCGGTGTTGGTCACAGCCAGATTGGCCGCAGCCTTGTTGGTGAGCTTCACGGTGTCGAGCTGGCCGCTCACATTACCGGTCACCTTATCCAGCACCACAGTGCCGGCATAGCCGGAAGCAGCCGTGGTCACCGTAGCGGTGTCGCCGGCATCACCCGTGATGGTCAGCTTCTGAGCTACGGAGGAATCAGCATTCACAGCTGTGAGGCTGTTCAGCGTCACCTTGCTGATGTCGCCGGTCAGATCCAGGCTCTGGGAATCCGTCACCTTCACCGTCTGCACCTTGTCCAGCACTACATTGCTAGCCAGCTTGTCGTCCTTCAGCACGATAAGACCGGCCTCCGTGGTATTCTTGGCGCCATCGAAGTTCCAGATGGATTCGTCAGCCGTCTGCTCACGCACATTCAGCGTCACCATCGTCTTATCTGCCGTTGCCATGGCGGCATTGGCAGCAGCCTCGGTGGGCAGCAGCTCCATTGTCAGGCCATTGGCCAGCAGGGTCTGCATGAGATCCGTGGTCAGGTCATCATTGTTGGTCAGGTTCAGGCCGGAGCCGATTGTACCCACGCTGATGAGATCATAGCGACCAGCCTTACCAGTGGCCACCACATCAGCCATATCGGCATCGCTGATGGTGATGCTTACCACACCGCCATCAGTCTTGGCAGCCAGGCTGTTCATATCCAGACGGGCAGCAGTATCGGCAGCATCGATATCCTCGATGACAAGTGCATCGGTCTTGATGTCACCCATCACGTAGCTGCCGCCATTGTAACCGGTAGCGGTGGACTTCACCGTCACGATTTCAGTGGTGATATTACCGGCCGTGGCACCCTCTGCCTGGGCTGCGCTCAGGGTAGCACCCTTCAGCTCCAGTTTGCCCTGGTTGTTCAGCTGGCCGCTGAACTCTGCAGCGTCGGTGATGGTAAGAGAGCCATCCTTGCCCACATTCACAGCACCGGTGCCGGTCAGGGTGGTAATGGTCAGCTTGCCGCCAATCAGATTACCCCCGGCGCCAACCTCGCCCACAGACAGCGTGCCGTTGTTGGTCAGCTTCCCAATCGTGGCATTGTCTGCAGTGAAGGTACCATCATTCGTCAGGTTGTTCACCACAGCGTTACCGCCCACCGTCACGACACCGTCGAAGTCCAGCGTCATGCCATTGGCTGCAAGGTCACCCTTCACATCCAGGCTGGAACCACTGTTCACCACGATATTGCCGTTGCCGGCGTGAGTCAGGTTGCCTCCCACGCTCAAGCTGCCGTAAGTAGCCTTGTCAGTCTCCGTAGCTGCGGAGCCGATGACGATGTTGCCAGCAGTGTTGTCCAGGCCTCCGGTTACCTTCACAGAGGCAAGCACATTGCCCTCTGCATCCTTGGCGCCGCCAATGGTCAGGGTACCATCATTGTCCATGGTGCTGGTAGTAAGGCTGCCTTCGGTCACTTTGATTTCGCCCGTGTTGGTTACGGTGCCAACAGCAGTCTGCTTGCCGACCGTGATGGTATTCACCGTGACCTGGGCGCCATTGGTAATGTTCATCGTGCCGGTATTCACCAGCTCAGCTGCCTGCACAATGGGCTTCAAGGTACTCACGGGACCGGGAGCTGCCGTGTAGCTGTAGCCGTTGAGTTCCAGGCTGGCATCACTCAGGTTCAGGGTGCCGTTGTTGGTCATGGTGCCCACGGTTACCTTACCACCCGTGATGTTCATACCGGCAGCGGAATTCTCCTTGCTGGCCACACCCGTGTTGGTCAGGTTGCCACCCACGTACAGGCTGCCGTCGGTCTGTGTGTACACACCGCTGTTCGCCATATCACGCGCGGCAGCCAGTGTGCCGGCATTCGTAATCACACCTGTGTTGACAATATCAGAGCCTTCCGGATCATAGCCCGTAATGCTGCCGATAGTCAGCTTACCAGCCTCACCATTAGTGATAGCGCCGGTATTTGTCAGCTGGCCGGCAATGGTGATGATGGCGTCTCCCGAGCCGGCCGTTGTCTCCTGCCCCGTCAGAGCAGTACCATTGGCCAGCGTGCCGGAGTTAGTGGCTTTGCCCTCCACGGTCAGCGTTGCGCCCATGTGGTTCTTGAACAAGGTACCGGCATTATCCAGGTTACCCTTCACCTGCAGGCTGGTTGCCTCGTCTTCACGCTTGTCACCATCGTGGTTGAAGAAGCGGCCATTGCTCTTCACAACAAGGTCACCCTTCACCTCGGTGTCTACCTTGACGTTGAGCGCACCAGCATTCACCACCAGGTTCTTTTCGATGGTCAGCTTATCTTCCACGCCGGCGGGCGTAAAGAAGCCACTACCATTGTAAGACTGCAGATCATACGCCTCACGGTTAGCAGTCCACACATCCACAGTAAGACTCAGGGTATCTGCAGCACCCTTCACAAAGATGGTGCTGTCGCCACGACCAGAAAGCACTGCCGCCACTGTATCAGAGGGAGCGCCACCAACAGGTACAGGTTCGCCTACGGATGTTACCCAGCTGCTATTTTCGGTCCAGAGCGCAGGATCTTCCAGGTCATTCATACCGAGCCAGTATGCACCGCAGAGTTGAGCCTCAAGCTTAAGCTGATTCGTGGCAGCATCCCACTTCAGGGAATAGGTATAACGCTGGTCGCGGCTGATCTGGTTGGTCGCAGCAGCATCTGTGCTGTCGCCAAAGGCCTTCAGCAGCAGCTCGGTGTCGGCGGCCTTGCCATCGGTAATCTCCATGAGCACCAGAGACTTGGTATCTGTTGCACCCACCATCTCTTCCAGCAGGGCATCGTCGAAGGCAAAGGTCAGAGAACCCGCCAGACTGCCAGCCTTCAGGATTGCAGGCGTTGTGCGGGTTGCTGCGTTCAGGTTATTGATGGTCACCAGACCCATCTTATTCGTGTTGTCCACCGTCAGCGTGGTTACCGCCAGGCTGCTCACCACACCGGCATCATCACCTGCTGAAGCCACACCCAGTGTCAGACCGGTGCTCAGCGTCAGGGAAGAGATGGCATTGTCAGCACCTGTCAGCGTCAGGCTCTTGGCCGTTACAGAACCCGTACCGGCCAGGGAGGCCAGCGTGGCGGCATTCTGCGTCAGCTCCAGCGTGCCGTTGTTGGTCACAGCAGCACCGGCAGCCAGCGTGCCATTCACCGTAGTGGCAGCATAGTTGGTCAGGGTATCAACCGTCACGCTGTTGTTCAGCTTCACCGTGGCGCGGGAATCGGCTGTATCAGCAGCAAGCCCCAGAGTCAGGCTCGTGGCTTCAATGGAGCCATGCATGGTGATACCGGCGGTGGTATCTGTTGCACCCGCATCATCAAGATATACCATCAGCTGCTGGCGATCTGCGGCGCTACGTTTCAAGTCGGCTTTGATAACATTGGCATCACCGCTGAACTTCAGATTCACATGGCCGTTTTCTACATTAGCGGTTGGTGTATCGTTTGCAGCCGTCACAATGAAGGCGCCAGTCCATTCGGACACATCGCCCGTGAAAGCAATACCAGTATAAGCGTTCTTTGACCACTCAAATACCATGTTACCTGTGCCAGAGACCTTCTTTGTGAAGGTACTCATTACCTTATTGGTATCTGTTTGGTCCGTAGAACCATTGGCGATAGTAAGAGCTGCATTGTAATCATTATCCGAATCTGCCAGTATCACATTGGTATTAACAGATGCCAGAGTGTAGCTACCAGAACCACTCCAGAGGTAACCCTGGGTATTCACGAGCTTAACCGTAGAGTTGGCATTACCCAGTTCATTCAGACCCAGCTTGTTTGCATTGCCTACAGAATCCTTCACCACCACGGTGCCGGTCCAGTTGGCGGCGTCCTTCAGGCCGGACACCTTCACAGCATTCACGACAGTCTCATCGTCGATACCAAGAGCCGTGCTGCCAATGTCGTACACACCATTACCCGTGAGAGTCACCGTCTTGCCGGAAGCAACAGTCACCTTGCTGCTGCTGAGCACCACTTCCGTGGTATCAGTAGTATCGGCATCCGTAATCTTGATGATGCCGCTTTCCTGAACATTGATATCTACTGCAGCATCGGTCACATCATACTCCAGATTACCACCGTTCAAAGCAACGCTGCTCAGGGTGTAGGTAGTACCTGCATGTGTCTTGATGGTGCTCAATGCCGTGCTGGTATCAGCAGTATTCAGGTAGTAGACGTTACCATATTCCGTGCCGTCCACGCGTACCCAGCCGGCCTTGTCGCCGGTGGCCACATACTTACCCATAGTCCAGGTGGTATCATCAGCAATGGACAGATTACCCGCGGTGGTCACCAGCTGGTAGTAGGTATCAGTAGTAGCGAAACCATCGGTGCCACCATTGCTGAAGTCGTCCAGCGTTTCCTGCTTGTTGAAGCCAGAACCGTTGATAGTCACCACACCTGCCAGCACCAGCGTACCGGCGGCATTGTCCAGCGTGCCGGTCAGTTTAGCATTGGTCAGGGTGATGGTATTGTCACCGGTCGTCTGAATCTGCACAGCGCAGTTCAGCGTGCCATCCGTCACCGTAGCGCCGCCAATCGTGGCACCCGTGATGCCCCAGCTGGCCTTATCGGCCACCAGAGTACCACCTGTAATGGTTGTAGAAACACCGGAAGCAATGCCGGCATTGCTGGTAATCTCCAGCGTACCACCATCCATGCGGAATTCGTGCGTACCGCCCTGGGTAATCTTGATGGTGCCCGTAGTAATCTTACCACCGGTCATGGCGAGTACCACACCACTGTCATCATTCATGTAACCCAGAGAAATGCAATCTGTATCAGAGGTATTTCCCTTGTCCGTAATCAGATGACCACCCGCTGCCACAGTTACCTTTGCAGCAGATTCAAGGCGCAGTTCCTCAGCTACAGCAAAATCTGTTGCGATAGTGAGCAACTTGTCACCTTGCTCCCAACCATTCATAGCCAGAGAACCGTCAATTTCATAATCCATGACGGTCTGCTTTGCAGAACCCAGATTCTTGAGAATCAGTCGATTCTCATCACCAGCGCCTTCGTCGCCAGATACTATCTCACCACCGGCAAGCTTGATAAGGCCACCGCCAGATGCAATACCAAGCATCTTTTCAAGCGTGGTACCTGCTGCATAAGCAGACAAATCCAATTCACCATTATTTCCTACGACCACGGTGGTGAGGCTATCCAGCTGGATAGTGTTAACTCCAAAAACGGCCTTACCGGAGTTGATGCTGAGAGTGGGAACAGTCAGCGTGCCACCATCTGCAGCGGCGGTAAAGGTGTAGGTCTTGCCGGCAGTAGCGTCCACTACCATATCTGCAGCATGAACTCCACCCTCGATGGTAACAGCTTCATCAGCTGCCAGATTACCGAAGACAACCATATCACCATTGATGAAGACATCTGTGTCTTCGGCAGTAGCGCCAAACTGGGCACTATCCTTCCAGGTGGTATTGGCAGCATCCCATGTCACAATCTTGCCCTTGTCCACAACAAGAACAAGCTTCGTACCATCCAGTTCAAGTGTGTAATCGCTCAGGTCGGTCAGACCATTGATGGAGGAGATATAAGCGGTAATATCGTCGAGAGATGTTGCAATGGAGGTCACACCCGAGAACAGGATAGTATCCTTGGAAACATCGCTCACGGTAAGAACCAGACCGGAACCAAGGGTCAGGGCGCCATTCATGCTGATACCAGCATCGGTCCCCAAAGAAAGGGCAGAGCCATCTGCAACGGTCAAAGCTCCAGTCGTGCTGAACGTGGCCTCGGTACCCAGGGTAATGGCACTTACTTGAGCACTCTGCATATCTGCGGAGACGGACAGATAATCAGCAGCGGTGATGGCACCAAGACCCACCAGGCTACCTGTCGTGGTGTTCTGCACCGCGATATTGCCGGTCTTGGCTTCCACACCGGTAAGCGTGTTGCCAGCGTTGGTCACCGTCACAAGCCCTGTACTGGCGTTGATGACGGAAGAATTCTGCAGCAAAGCAGCAACAGTGCGAGAAGCAGAACCAGAAACTGTACAATCGGCGTTCTTGATAGTGAGATATGACTGATGCAACTCCTGACTTGCGTCCTGCGAGGTTATAATCTCTGCCTTCGTTCCTGTTTTACCGGTAACCATGGACTCCTTCCAGATTACAGAAGCATCTTCTTCCAGCAGGATGCTGGCATCGGGACGCATCCACAGCGTATTGCGAGAAGTTAAGTTAGCACCGGATTTCAGCTCAAGCAGACCCACTGCATTGTTG
The DNA here is from genome assembly GCA_045644745.1 of Akkermansia sp. Classification (GTDB taxonomy): domain Bacteria; phylum Verrucomicrobiota; class Verrucomicrobiia; order Verrucomicrobiales; family Akkermansiaceae; genus Akkermansia. The sequence goes on along the minus strand of JAZRHL010000033.1, from coordinate 57,241 downwards.
CTGTTCGAAAGGTCGATGACATTAACCACATTATTATCACCTCGCAGAACGAGATGATTATCAGCATGGTTCGTGAAAGCTATATTTCCGCTAAGCGTCAGATTTTTATACAAATCTGCAGTACCGCCATTTACCACCAAACGTGAGGCATTCACCGAATCCAGGAACACCGAGGAGGCTTTAACCGTCAGGTTCGACACATTCACATCCTTGGCAAATGTCGTTGTGGAACCCACACTCCCAGCATTAAGGTTCAGTGTACCAGCGGTAAGACCTATCTGAGCATTCAGGACAGAATCCTTCGTAGAACTACCAACAGACAAGTCGAGGGTACCCGCGCGATTCATCAGAATAACACTATCCCCATCAGTCGTGAAAATATTTCCACCACCTGTCAGTTGTACTGCAAGGTTAGGTGTGTTATTTCTCTCATCATTCGGGTATATTACCTCATTATTATAACTTGTACTTACGAAGATATTGCCACTCCACTTTGAAGTATCGCCTTCAAAAGCGTAAGTTGCATATGAAGATGCACGTGTAGCGACTTCAAAATCACCTGTACCGGAAACAGAACCCTTGAATCTGTACTCTTTATTCATGCTGGAGTCAGCAATAATGAAAGCCGCACGTTCTTCACTATGGTTCTCCAAAATCAGATTGGTGACAATGTTCGTATGGGATGTGTCAATCCAGGTACTCAGGCCAACCAACTTGACGCTCGACTGAGCCGTACCAAGCGAATTAAAGTTCACACCCTGAATATGGGAATTGTTGATTTCTACAATACCGGTCCAGTCAGAATCAAGCGTAATACCCGGAGTCATATAGGCACCGCTGGTAGCCTGCATCACCGATGCGGGGCGATACGTACCAGAGCCCGAAAGCGTAGCGGTGAAACCACCTGCCTCATATGCCAGCACAGCGCCGGAAGCAATATAGAACGCGGACACGGCCTTCGACTCCGTGAGCGTCACCGTGCCGGTGTTGACAAAGTAGGTGGAATTATCCGTCACCGAAACACCAAGACCTGTGCTGTCCTCAACATAATTGGTTACAGCCGTGCCTCCCACCTGCACGGTTATGGATCCTGCCTTGTTGTAGTCACCTTCGATAAGAAGTATCGAACCGGAGAAGAAACCATTGCCCGAAGTGGTGGAACCATCAAAATCCGTGAACGTAGAGCTGTCACCACGTTCGAAAGCAGCGTAATCATCCACGGAAAGAACCAAGCCGGAATCCAACTTAAGCGTACCCGTACCAGTCTTAGCAATAGTGCTGGAAAGATTGATGACGCCGCCCAGCGTTGCTGTCTTACCAGATGCTACATCGATACCAACACCACCCATGGTGAGATTGTGCTGCGCAGATCCTGTCAGATTCACATCGCTTGCTCCAACCTTGAGCGTACCGCCAAGCAGGTTAATCTGGTTGCTGTTGTTCTCTGCGCCACCAGTAAACGCATCTCCGGAGGTGAACTCCAGCGTACCGCCATTCATCACCATGCTGTTGTGGCCACCCTTGAACTCAATACCAGAAGTGGTCACAGAACCGGAATCCAGCTGCAACTTGGCTTTGTACGCACCGCCGGCACCGTTGTCACCATGGCCCAGAATGATACCGCCAGCAGCTACCAAATCGCCACCGGAAACAACCATTTTTTGCTTATTGGTCAGAGAGAACACTCCACCCACGGTAAGAGAGCCATCGCTCTCGATATTCCAGCGGCGCATACTGTCACCATCGGGGGCGTTACCAGAGCCATAGGAATTAAGTGACAGACCACCTGTAACCTCCAAATTTCCATTAAGAGTGGCGGTGCAGGACTGAGCATCCTGAGCCTGATAATTGATACTAACATCACCTTCTACCACAGCCTTGGAGTCTTCTGTGGTGACCAGGTTGTTGTACAACTTAACAAAACCGGGCTGAGCTGCGCCATTTTCGGTGGCATCGGAGGTAAACTTAATTTCGCCATCATTGACAATCATCTCACCAGCATAACTGTAATCCTTGATGTTGCCCATGTTGATGATACCGGCACCATTCTTAGTGAAAGAAGTACCGGCAACACCGGAAATGCTCATCGTGAGATCATTGGCATTCGCCATCTCCACGGAGCCGCCATTTACAGTAAAACCACTATTGGTGGATTCACCCTGAACTATAAGGGCACCTGCACCCTCCTTGATAACAACCGCATTTCCAGCATCACCCTTTTTAATCCCCTTTTCGATGGTAAGGCTCCCCCCCTCGCCAACCGTCACAACAGAATTATCCTGTCTAAGATTGAGAGACATGTTCTCCATCTTAGCCGTGGCCCCAGCGCTCACGTTGATTGTCGCGTTGCCACCAAACAAATCCCACAACGATGAATTAGCAGCAGTACCTTTCATGGAGCCATCGAGATTCAGCGTACCTCTGAAGGTTTCGTTGTTAGCGTGAGCCATTTCAAGAGTACCGCCAGCCAATACATTGATTGTGTGAGTGGTGTTTCCACTGTCTCCCCAGCCGGTCACGTCCTTGGCAGAAAAGCGCAGCGTTCCTCCGTCTTCCACTGTCACTACACCGCGGAGCACACCAACATCGTTTGAACTGGTAGCCAGTTCCAGAATGGCTCCATCCTTCACCTTGAGACCTTCTCCCAGGGCAATCCCCTCACCGGTCATGAGTTTGACGTGCGTGCCCTCGCCCTGAACAATCATGTTCAGAGCCTGCACACCCCCCTGAGCAACGGACACAGACGCTGAGGCAGCAAAGGTCACATTGTCGCCGTTAGCAAACTCTCCACCCGAGGAAAACTGTGTACCTGAAGTGGACCATGTTGCAACAGAACCCGACGTACCGTCCCAGACAAGGTCCTTCGTCGTCACGACATAACTGACGCTACCATCAGAACCAAAGGTCCAGATTTTACCCATGGTAACAATGCCAGAGATATTCCCCGCATTAAGCGTCTCAAGAGACTTATTTCCGCTTCCGGTCAAAATGGTGTACTTCATGACATTACCCTCGCCGGCAATAGCCGTCAAGTTGGAAACGTCGATTTTGAAATTAGAACCAAATGTAATCGCGCTGTCGACAGTAGTCTCAAGCGTAGCTCCATCATGCAGGGTAAGACTACCATTCATGGTGGTCGTATTACTGAGAGTGACCGTACCACCCTTCACAGCAAAATCCTGATAGAAGATGTTATCAGCGCCGGAAAGAATCAATTTACCCTCACCCTCCTTTGTGATGGGTCCTTCTCCCTGTGAACCCTTCTTAACTGTGCCTGTGATTTCCAGAATATCAGTCTCACCCGTCACTGCAATGATACCATTCTGACCACCACGGCAGTAAATATCGGAAGCAATGACATTATTCGTACCGGTAGCCGTAATGCGGCCACCATAAAACTCCAACTGCCCACCAGTTACCAAACCATTACCGGACAGATTCAGATTAGTGGTCATTGTCTGCTTGCCACTCATCTCCAGCTTAGCCTGACCAGCTTCATCTGTGCCGGTACCAATCAACGTAATGCTCTTGGTGCTAGAATTATCCCAACCCAGGGCATCTCCCTGAGCCAACACCAACTTACTGCCGGCACCTACCTGCACATTACTCGTTACACCAGAAGTCCCACCGGTAGTGTTGATAGTCGCCGTTGCGCCGTTTACCACGGATAACGTACCTGTGCCGGAAACAGAATTAGCAGTAGCAAACGATGCGTCAAAACCGATAGTCAGCGTACCGGTCAGAGCAGCAGTACCCAGTGTACCATCGAGGCTATTCAGAACAACAGTATGCTCAGCCTTGGAAACATTGATATTCACCGTTCCAGATTCAGCCACCTCGAGTTCCTCAATAAGAAGAGCATCAAAATATCGGTTGCCATCCCATCCACTGACCTTTACATCAATGGTAGCGCCGGACTGTGCTTTAAGAAGCCCGATTCCTGCATTCGTCCATACATTCTGATTGCTATCGGCCGCAATATTTACAGTCGTCATGCCACTGGCATCAATCTCCTCGATTACCGTTGTACGCTTACCACCTTCAGGAGTCTCTACGGTCACACCCGTAATCGTTTCTGAATTTAGATGATTCTGTGTTGTGCCACCAATATAGTAAAGGCTATCGTTGGCTTCCAGATATGTTACCGCCATCGCCTGCTGACTGGCGAGGGTGAAGGCAACCACACCACCGGCGAAGGTGGCAGTGCCGAGGGTGGGAGTAGCAATACCGGCTACGGCTGCAATGCAGGCCAGCACGGAGTTGCGGAGCGGTTTCGGGAGGTGTAATTTCATAAGTTTGAGTATTGAAGTAAATTTTTATCTGATGGGGATGGCACCGGCAGGAGACACTACCCCCATGATGCACTCTAGCATACTACACCAAACAGGCCCCCGAGCGCAAGGAGAAAATTGGGATTTTGAATTTTTAATTTTGGATGTTTAATGTTGGATTTTCCCGTCTTCGCGTCAGCCCTTAGCAGGGCTGCTCGCTACGCCGCCTGTCTCGGCGTAGGCGAAGCCGAAGACGGATGGCCTTCGGGGATGTTGAATGTATTAAATTCGGCAGGCTGAGCCTGCGGAATTCTGAACCCGCTTTAGCGGGTGATAGCCAGTAGCCCCAGGTGGAGCCGCAGAGCGGCGGAACCTGGGGTTAGTATAAAAATTGTCGGAGCCCCGAACGAAGTGAGTGGGCGGCAGTCTGCCACGGCGTCATGTCACGGCGTAGGTTTACCGGAGACGGAAGGGCGCAAGCCAGGAGACGGGAAATCGATGCTATATATTAAAACCACAGCTTCTGCCACCCTCTCGCTCCGCTCAGGGTTCGGTTTATTTTATATATATTACCCAGCGTTCCACCGCTAGGGGGCTTCGGCTATCGCCTACGCCCACCCGGGACGCGGCTGCACGCAGGGCTACTGTCTGCCGCCCACTTCCGTGGGCTCAAATTCCGCTCGCCAGGTTCTTGAGGAAGTCAGGCAAAGAAAAAGCCCCCGTTAGCGGTGCGGCAACACCCGGGAGCGTTTTGGGATTTACGAAGAAAGGCGGCGGGGGCAGCTTAATCATTGACCATGCCGGAGGCTTTGAGGACGGGCCAGCCGCCTTCGAGGGTGTAGATGGGGGCATCGATGAGGCCGAGGTCGCGGAGTTCGGCGGCGATTTCGTCGGAAGCGGTGCAATCTGCCGTGCAGAAGACGACGATGCATTCGTTTTTCTCGGCGGCTTCGAGCATGCGGCCAATGGCGGCGTCCACCTGCTGCTGCATGGCGGGGCCTTTGCGGATGGGGAACATGCGGTTCTCGGGCAGCATGAGGTGGTTGAGCTCAAAATCGCTCTGGCTGCGCGCATCAATCCATACCACGCGGTCCTGGTGGCGGGAGCGGAGGGTCTCCAGGCAGATGCGCCCCTCGGGCAGCTTGCTCTGCACACACACCGGCAGGCGCCGCGGCGCAAAGAAGACGGCATCTGCCCAGCCGAGAACACATGCCAACAGCAATATGATGATGCCGAGCCGGATAGCCTGAGTGAACGTGTCTTTCATGGATTTACGATTTCAGATTTTTGATTTACGAATTTTAAAAATGGTGTGCGGCCGGGCAACGGCGGGTATTCTATATCTGCCCCGCGGGGCTTGTCAAGAGGCAATATGAAGGACAAAGCATCAAGTCAGGCGGGGCCATGCCCGCGGAGTTTTTTACCCATCGGGTCTGTTTCAGATTTGCTGGCCTAGCAATAAATTATGCGTTGGCATAATAAGTCAATCATCGATAAATCGGCATTTAGCGAGCCGACCTGTCTCGGCGTAGCGCCGAAAGGCGCGAAGACGGAAGGCGAGCGGAATTTAGAGTCCCGAAGGGACGACAGAGAGCAGGCAGGGGTAAGCCCGCTAAAGCGGGCGCAGCCCCTGCTAACAAACAAAAGATAACGGAGCCCCGACGAAAGGAGTGGGCGGCAGCCTGCCACGGCGTAGGGCGTAAGCCCGGAGACGGGAGGGTTCAGCTTCAATGTATAACCGCAGCCTCTGGCACCCTCTCGCTCTGCTCGGGGTTCAGATAATTTTTATGGTTAGCAGGGGTTCCGCCGCTTCCCGACTCCACCCCTGCCTCTCCTCTACCGTCCCTGCCGGGACTCCAAATTCCGCAGGCTTTGCCTGCCGAATTCAATACATCCAAAATTAAAAATTAAAAATCCAAATTTCCCCTCTACTTGCTGTATCGCTCGATGAGGGCATCGGGCTGCGGGGGGCGGCCGAGGAAGTCGTGCATCTGCTGCATGGCGGGGATACCGCTGCCGCGCTCGAGGATGCAGCGGCGGTAGTGGGCGCCGGTGGCGGGGTTGAGCACGCCTTCGCGCCGGAAGCGCTGCATGGCATCTGCCGCGAGCATTTCGGACCATTTGTAGGTGTAGAGCGCGGCGGCGTAGCCATCGGTCATGCAGTGGGTGAGGGTGCGCACCTCGCTGGGGGGCTGCTCGGTGTAGGGGAAGAGCCAGGGGGCGAGAATCTCGCGGCAGACTTCATCGAGCGGACGGCCTTTGTATTTATCGTGGTAGTGCATGTGGAGCTCGAGGTCGAGCTTGCTGGTGCAGAGCATGCGCATGTGCATTTCGATGGGGTTGGAGCCGCGGGAGGCGGTGAGCTGCTGCATGAGCTCTGCCGGCAGGGGTTCGCCGGTCTGGAAATGGCTGGTGATGGTGGCCAGGGCGGCGGGTTCCCAGATCCAGCTTTCCTGGAGCTGGCTGGGCATTTCCACGAAATCGCGCTCTACCTCGGCGGTGCAGTGGGCGCGCAGCTCGCCGTGGCCGAGCATCATGTGCATCATGTGCCCGAACTCATGGAAAAGCATGTAGACATCCCCGTGGTGCATGAGCTGCGGCTGCCCGAGCACAGGCGGGGCAAAATTGGCCATGAGCGCGGCCAGGTGCGGCTCGCCCGCGCCGCCATCTGCCGCAGGTTCGCCATCGCGCAGCGGCAGGCACCAGGCCTGCGGGCGCTTGCCGCGGCGGGTGTAGATATCCAGGTAGAACGAGCCCAGGTGGCGGCCGGTGGCGGCATCTTTCACCGCAAAGCAGCGCACAGAGGGGTGCCAGGTTTCCACATGGCCGGCAGGGGCAGTCTGGCCGGGTCTGGGGCATGCGGTAGGCAGCTCACGGAACTGCACACCGAGCAGGCCCGACCATATATCCATGAGCCCCGCCAGCACCTTGGGTGTCTGCAGGTAGGGGGTGATGAGCTTCACATTGAAATTGTCGCGTTTCGGGGGCAGCACGGTGTTCAGGTGCTCCACATCCCAGGGGTTCACGGCGGTGAGCTCCTGCCCTGCGGCGCGGGAGAAGCGCTGCATTTCCGCCGCCACGTAGGCATCCCACGCGGGTTTGCTCTTCTGCAGCATGTCATCCACAAAGGCGAGCGCCTTTTCCCCGCTGCCCATCATGCGGCGGGCGGCCTGCATATCGGCATAGTTCGCATAGCCCAGCAGGGTGGCCAGCTCGTGCCGCAGCTCGAGAATACGCGCCACGAGCGGCTCGGTATCCAGCGTGCGGGGGGTGCCGGCAGAGGTGGTGCCCAGCCAGCATTTGCGGCGGGTTTCGGCCACTTTGCAATAGCGCAGCACGGCAGAGGCCGGGGCGGTGGTCAGGTTCACCAGCCAGGCGGGCTTGCCCTCCCCTGCCCGCCCGCGGCCGGCGGCCTCGGCGGCCTGCATCCAGCGCGGGGGCATGCCCTCCAGCTCGGCGGGGTCAGTGATGAGCAGCTCCCACATGTGCGGCGCCTGCTTCACATACAGCGAGAAACGGTACCCGAGGCGCGATAATTCGGATTCAATGGCTGCCTTGCGTACCTGCTGCTCGGGGCTGAGGTAGAGCCCCGTGTCGCGCATGGCATCCACCGTCTGCTGCACAAAGCGCTGCTTCGCGGGGCTGAGCTGCGCCACCCAGGGGGCGCGGGAGGCCTCGCGCAGCACCTCGGCTATGCGCAGGGCATGCACGCCCTCGGCCTTGAACGCCACGATTTCGCCGTGCACATCGGCCATCATGCGTTGAATGGCGGGGCTGCCCGTGGCCAGATGCAGGTGGTTGATGTAGTTGGCCAGCTGCTTCATGTTTTCATCTGCCCTGTACCAGGCCAGGAAGGTGTTCTCGAAGGTGGCGGTCTCGGGGGTGACGGCGGCGATGGCTGCCAGGCGCTCGCGTGCCTCCTCCAGCGCGGCTTTCACATCCACCATCGCCTGCTGGTGAGTCATCTGCGACCAGGCGGGGTACAGGGAGGTGCGGAAGAAAGGGTGCGCCTGCGTGGTCTCCACCGCAGCCGGGGCGGCAAGTTCTGCGGCCAGCAGATAGCAGGGGGCAGCGGCAAGAAGCAGGGAAAGAGCGGCGGTGCGGAGCATGTACGGAAGCATAACAGATAGGGATGAGATGCAGATGGCAGGGGAAATGTTTAAATTACGCGGGCATTTACTACTATTCATTCTACAATTGTTCACTTGCCCGGGTTGAGCTGCCAGCCGTGGTCGCCGTGGTAGATCATCTGGCGGGTCATGCCGCCGTCGATGCAGATATTCTCGCCCGTGATGAAGCCTGCGCGCGGGGAGCAGAGGAAGAGCACCATTTCCGCGATATCGGCAGGGCGACCCACGCGGCCTGCGGGGTGCTGGGCGGTATCTGCCCCGCTGTATTCGGCGCTGCCGGTCTCAATCCACCCCGGGGAGATGGAGTTCACCCGCACCCTGCCTGCCAGCGAAACTGCCAGCGCATGGGTGAGCGCCGCTATGCCACCCTTGGCAGCGGTGTAGGATTCGGAGCCCGGCATGCTCATGCGGTCGCGGCTGGAGGAAATATTCACAATGGCTGCACCCGGGGCAAAATGCTCAAGAAACAGCCGGGCAAGCATATACGGCGCTGCCACACCCACCTGCAGGGCGTAGTTGAACTCTGCCCAGCTGCAGTCCGGCAGCCCCTTGAAGAGCGGTGCGGCGTTGTTAATGATATAGTCCACATGGCCGTAGTCTGCCAGCACTTTGGCGCAGAATGCCCGCAGGTCAGCCTCGCGGGATAAATCGCCCACGAAATACGGATTCTCCTGCAGGTCAAACACGCACACCACCGCCCCCGCAGCGCTGAATTGCTCTGCAATGCAGCGGCCGATGCCCTGCGCTCCACCTGTGACCACCACCACTTTGCCGGCGAACTCGCTCATGCTCACATTATAAAGCCCGCGCAGCGGATGTCAATCCAGTTCCACAGTAAAGAGCAATTCAGGATTTTTTCGCTTGCATAAAATGCCCGCTACCGCTAAACTGCTGGTGAAACATTAATCCCAATCAATTATGATGAAAAAGCTACTGATGCTGCTGTGCGGTCTGGTGTGCATGACCGGCCTGCTCGTTTCCCCGGCTGTAGCCCAGGAGGAAGAGGTGGATACCACCGCTGCGGACAAGCAGGTGTCCATTCCCGAGCTTCTGGAGGATGTCAAATACGTGACCAAGGTGAAGCCCAAGAAGAAGGCCTCAGTGTATTTCTTCCTGCGCTCGCACGCCAAATGCGGATTCTGCCGCAAGATCACGCCCGATATGAACAAGCTTTATAAGGAGATGAAGGGCAAGGGTGCCGAGCTTATCATGCTCAACGGCGACCCTGATACCGAGGCAGCCAAGGAGTGGGCCAAGGAATCCGACATCACCATCCCCATGATTACACCTGAGACTACCTCCGGCATAGCAGCCGTGGTACCCGGCGGCGGCAGTGGCGGCACCCCCAACGTGATGGCCGTAATGGCCGATGGCTCCAAGATTGAAGGTGCCTCCGGCGCCTCCGGTTCCACCACCCTGGTGAGCAACTGGAAGGAAATAGTCAAGGACGCCAAGAAGGCTGAAAAGGAAAAGAAGGCCGAGGAACGCAAGGCTAAGAAATCCAAGAAAGCCAGGAAAAAGGCCAAGAAGGCTGCCGACGACGAGGACGAAATCTGATTCTCCGCCGCCTTCCCTTTCCACCCTGCCCTGCGATTCAGCGTCGCAGGGCATTTTTATCGCATAGGATTCAGAAATCTGCATTCCTGCTCCGTTCCTCTTTCCGCCGGGAAAATGAGCTTGACCGCAGGGGGGCGGATATGCTAGGATGACTGGCTGATAAGGAGGTTTTCGTAGCATGTACATCAACCGTGAGATATCCTGGCTGGAGTTCAACCAGCGCGTGCTTGACCAGGCACTGCGGCCGGAGCTGCCGCTGCTGGAAAGGGTGAAGTTCCTCTCCATCAGCGCGAGTAATCTGGACGAGTTCTTCCAGGTGCGCGTAGGCGGGCTCATGCTGCTGCGACAGACGGGCAAGTTCAAGCCCGACCTCACGGGGCTTTCCCCCAGCGAGCAGCTGGAGCGTATCCGCGAGCGCGCCGGTGCCATGGTGGACACCCAGTACCACCTGCTGCAGGAGGTGCTCATGCCGCTCATGGTGGAGGCCGGGCTCAGCCCGCAGAAGCTGGATGACCTGACCGAGGCCCAGCATGCCGCGCTGGAGGAATACTTCATCAACAATATCTCACCCATCCTCACCCCGCTGGCCATGGAGGTGGAGCAGCCGCCCATGCTGCCGAACCTGAGCCTGATTCTGGGCGTGGAGCTGCAGCCCGCCGGCGGCGGCGAAAGCCGATTCGTGGCCATCACCCTGCCCGAGGTGCTGCCCCGCCGCGTGCAGTCTGCCGTGCTGGGGCGCAATGGCTATGTGATGCTGGAGGAGATGGTGAGCACCTTCTGCCCCCTTCTCTTCCCTGGTGAGCAGGTGGTGAGCACCACGCCGTTCCGCGTGACCCGCAACGGCGATATAGCCGTGGCGGAGGAAGAAGGCGGCGACTTCGCCCGCGAGATGGAAAGTGTGCTGGTGGCCCGCAAGTTCTCCGACTGTGTGCGCCTGGAGCTGCCCGCAGGCACGCCTGCCAGGCTGGTGCAGCGCATCTCCGCCATCGTGGGGGCCGATGAAGGCTCCACCTACCTGGTGCCGGGCCTGCTGAGGCTGGTGGATTTCGGCCAGATGGCCTTTGAACCGGGCAATGACCAGCACAAGGTGCAGGCCTGGACCCCCTGCTGGCCGGCAGAGGTGGATGCCTCGCTCTCCATGTTCGAGAACATTGCCCAGGGCGATATCCTCATCCACAATCCCTACGAAAGCTACGAGCCCGTGGTGAAGCTCATCGAAGAAGCCGCCGCGGACCCCGATGTGATTGCCATCAAGCAGGTGCTCTACCGCACTGCAAGCCATTCGCGCTTCATTGCCGCCCTGTGTCGCGCCGCAGAGACGGGCAAGCAGGTCACGGTGCTGGTGGAGCTCAAGGCGCGCTTCGATGAACTGCACAACCTGGCGCAGGCCGAGAAGCTGCAGCGCTCGGGCGTGCAAGTGGTCTACGGCGTGAAGGGCTTCAAGACGCATGCCAAGATCATGCTCATTGTGCGCCGGGAAAACGGCAGCCTGCGCCGCTACTGCCACATCGGCACCGGCAACTACAACGAAAGCACCGCCCGCATCTACAGCGACCTCTCGCTACTCACCTGCAACGAGAACCTGGGCGCCGATGCCTCGCAGTTCTTCAACTCCGTAACAGGGCTCACTCGCCTCATGCGCTTCCGCCGCATGTACCCAGCCCCCGCCACCATGAAGGCCCGCCTGCTCGAGCTCATTGCCGCCGAGACCCGCCGCGCCGAGCAGGGCGAGCGCGCCCTTATCCGCGCCAAGATGAACTCACTCAATGATACGGAGATGATGCAGGCGCTGGAGGAAGCCGCCGAGGCCGGCGTACAGATTCAGCTGAACATACGCGGCATCTGCTGCTGGGCCCCCACCAGCGAAAAAGCCCGCGCCTGCACCCGCATCACCAGCATTGTGGACCGCTACCTGGAGCACGCCCGCCTGTTCCACTTCCACAACGGCGGCAATCCACTTGTCTACATGGCCAGCGCCGACTGGATGAGCCGCAACCTCGACCGCCGCGTGGAGCTGCTCGTTCCCATCGAAGAGCCCCGACAGGTGCACCGCATCCTCGATATCCTGGATGCCTGCTTCAAGGACAACACCCAGGCCTGCGATATGGCACCCGATGGCTCCTACCACCCCGCACGCAATAAGAAGAAACTCTTTGCCATGCAAGCCCACCTGCAACGCGAAGCCCGCCGCCGCGCCCGCAACCAGGAAAGCGACAACAAGCGCGTACTCGAGCCCCACAAACCGAAGAAGGGGCAATGAGAATGATTAGTGAATAATGATTAATTAAGATTCACTCTACGGGCTTAGGGGGCAGGTTTCCGGGCGACCAGGTGTCGGTATAGATACGGCTGACATTGCGGCCCAGGTGGGTGTGCACAAAATCCGGCTTATCGCTTATCGCTGAGCCGTGCACCATGATGCAGCATCCGGCATCGTGCATCTGACGGACCAGCGGCACAGAGAAAGGATCCATCACCATCAGCTGCGCGCCCAGAACCACACCGGGAATCTTGTATTTCTGAGCCTGCTGCAGGTCATATACACTATAAGCCGTAAGCGCTACATGGGTGAACCCGGCGCGGAAAGCCTGCAGGCAATTGTGTGTAGACACTGCCTCTACAATCATGCGCTCAGCAAAGGGAATCTGCTGCTTGAGCAGTTCGAAGTTCTGCACCTTATCGGTCACCAGCACCATATCAGGATTCTCCCGCATGATACGGCAGATATCATCGGAAAACAGAGGGGTGCGGCGCCAATGGGGCTTTAATGCCTCAATCTCCGCACGGCTCATAGGCGCATCGCTAAGTTCCTCACTGCCCAGCAAGGCCTTCAGCTCACGCCACGAATGAGCTCCTACAAGATGACCATCCGTTGTTTCCAGTAAATCCAGTTCAATGAAAGTAAACCCCCTGGTCAGGGAATCCTGCACGGCTTCCTTGCAATTCGTGTAGTGAAACTCACCCACACCACCGCCATGGGCAATCCAGAATTCAGGCGAATCCAGCCCATCCTTATCAATTACCGGTGAAAGCAGCTGAGTCGAAGGGTGCTGCCGCGCAAGATTAAGCCTCACGTCCACCTTCCGGTAGTAATGCTGCAGTTTCCGGCACACCTTGTCTGCATAATCAGGCAAGGCAAGGCATGCGACACCGCAGCAGAGCACAGCAACCCCTGCAATGACAGCGCACCAGGTTCTTTTTCTGAGTTTCATCATCACTCCACCACGCGGAGATTCGGAATAGCCTGCTGCTGGAGCTGGGTATTCACGGCATCCACCGCAGCGCGGTCGAGATAGACCGTGTAGGGAGCCTTGTTGAAATCGAGGCGGATAAGGCCGTTTTCCGTGGCTTCATCGAGCAGGGCAGCCAGTTCGGCAAAGGAATTGACCTGCTTGCCGTTCACCGCCTGCAGCAGGCAGAAACGCAGCTCATCGTAGCCCTGAGTGGCCGCCGTGGGCAGCACAAAGGTGAGGCCAGTGAGCTCGGTATACCCCTTGGCGCGAAGCTCCTCCTCGCGGCCTTTGAGCTCCTGCAGATGCAGGGGAAGCACGCCATTGGAGCGGTTTGCCAGTTCCTCCAGCAGGGTGCTGGTAAGCGGCTGGAAGAGCATGCCGCCCCACATGATATAGCGGGGCTTGCTACCGGGCATCTCGGGGCGGCACAAGGCATTCTCCACCGCAGCGCGATTGAGTTTCACCGACACCTGCAGGGTCTCACCTGCGCGGGAAAGGGTGAGCGGTATCTCCTGCCCGCAATCCTTGATACCGCGCATGAGCACTGCAGCGCCGGTCAGGCCATAGCGCGGATGGTTGCAACGACCCTGGTTATCCACGGGCATACCATCCACCGCAGTAAGAACATCACCCACCTGCACCCCGGCTTCTGCAGCAGCGCTGCCGGGGATTACCTTGCTGATGTAGAGCCCTGTGGCGGCGGTATCGAGCTTGAGATAACGGCGGAACACGGGATCATCCAGCGGGCTGAGCTGCACGCCCAGCACCGGCACACCGGCGGCTTCCTGTGTAAGGAATCGCTGGATAATCTCGGCATTCACCACGCTGAGCAGCATCTCCTGCTTCCTGTAGGAAACGCCCAGACCGCTCAGCTTGCCATCGTTCACCACGGGAGCACCCCCCGTCTGGCCATCGGCCAGCGGGCGCGCAGAACGCATGACCATGAGCGGCACCTTATCGCCGGCGGTATCCTCTGCGCTCAGCTCCACATGCACGGGCTCCACGCCGTTGATGAGGCCGGCATACGTGGCCTTATCGCCACGGTTCAGAGCTTCACCCAGCGGCAAGGCTGTGCATGAGTCGAAAATGTCGGCATCAACCTCATGCTCCACCGTCAGCAGCGCCAGATTCGAATCCTCATCGAACCGCACCACGCGAGCAGTCACCGAGCGGCTGGCATCGGGCAGCATGAGCTCCACATAGGTGGCGGCGCGCACGGCACGCCCCACGGTAAGCACACGGCCCTCGCCCATGTACACACCCAGTGCGCGGGCCTGACGGGGCTGGTCCTTTTCCCAGGGTTGCAGGCAGTTATATTCCTGCAGCGTGGCGCGCACCACCATAATGCTGCGGGCAGGGTCTTTCACTTCCTCCACCACAGGAGCAGGTTCCGGCTGAGGCTCGGCTGCGGGCGGAGTCACCACCACGGCAGGCTCCTCAGGCTGGGGCTCAGGCTGCGCTGAAGCCTCCACAGGAGACTGCGCATGTTTCTTCTTGAGAGCGGTACGCTCGGTGGGCTTGCAGGCGCAGAGCCCCAGCGCCACCAGGCTTAAAATGGTAAGATTCCGTATCATATAGGTCGGAGAAAAAAGTCGAATCGATTATTTGAGGCGAGCGGCAGCCGGAATATTGTAACGCTCGGCAATGCGTCCGTTGGCCGCATCCACAGCGGCATTATCAATCACCAGCGGGCGGGGAGCATCGGCCAGTTCAATCACGGTGTAATCCGGGCGGGGTTCACCTTCAGCAGGGTACAGCAGGCTGTGCAGGTGGGCCAGGCCCTTCACCTCCACGCCGTTCACGCGGGTCACCAGATTGCGGCCTGTATTGGTGAGGCGCACGTTCACCTCATCGGGCAGCGTGCGGGTGAGCAGCACCAGGTCATCCTTCACACAGGATTCACCACCGCGGGTGAAGCGGTCGAGCTCCACCATCACATCAGCCGAGGAAACCTGATGAGCCTGCACCACGTTGAACTCCAGCGGCTGGAACACCATGCCCGCAAATACCACATAGCGGGGCTGCTCATCATATCGGCGGGAAAGCACGCGAATGGAGGGCAGCGGTGCCAGGCTGGCCTCGGTCTCCATCACCTGCCCCTCGCGAAGGATAGTGAAATGAATCTTATCGCCCGCAAAGGCACGCTCGGCCAGCTCTTCCAGACGCACGCGCACGCCGTCCAGCTCAATCATGGCCGTGCAGTCCACAGGCAGGCCGTTCACGGCCATGACCACATCGCCGGGCTGCAGGGCACCATCGCAGGCGGAGCCCTTCACCACATCGGCCACGAGGCAGCCCAGACCATTGTCCGGCAGGTCATAGTGGCGGCGCATGGCCTTGTTTTCCATAGGCATGAGCTGAGCGCCCATTTCCACATAGCCATCGTAGCGGCCATCCTGCACATCTTGCAGGAAATGGCGGATAACAGGCATGGGAATCACATAGCCCGTGGAGTTGGCCTGCAGCAGGCCCTGGAATGCCACGCCGATGACCTTGTCATCCTTGAGCACAGGGCCGCCGCTGTTGCCGGGGTTGATGGCGGCATCCACCTGCAGCGCCATGTGGGCAATGTTGCGGGTGTGGGCGTAGGGAATCGTATCAATACGCGAGACAATGCCGCGGGTCACCGAAAGACGGTTACCACCCACAGGGTAACCGATGGCACGCACGGTATCCTCGAGCTGCGGCAGCTCCTCGCTGAACTCCAGGCAGGGCACGCCATCAAAGGCACTCGTATCATCAATCTCCAGCAGTGCCAGGTCGGCATCGTGCGCCACATACTTCACCCGGGCGGGAATGCGGCGGGCATCCGCATAGAGCGAAATATCAATCTTCTCCGCATTGGCCACCACGTGGGCGTTCGTCATGAACCGGCCGGGAGCCACCAGGAAGCCGGTGCCCGTACCGCGTCCGAAATTACCACTCTGCCAGGGGGTCTCGTAGTCAGGCGTGCGGTTCACCACCTCCACCTTCACGATGCCGCGGTAGGCAGAAGCCAGGCTCACAGCAGGAGCCTGAGGCTCGGGAGCAGGTTCGGCCACCTCTGCCACAGGAGCAGGCGCTGCGACAGGCTCAGCCACCGGTTCCGGAGCGGGAGCGGGTGCCGGCTGCGGCTCGGTGGTGGGCTGCGGCGCGGAAGCAGGCGCAGCCTCGGGAGCAGGAGCAGGCTCAGGCTGGGGTTCGGGCTGAGACTCAGGAGCAGGCTCGGTCACGGGTGCTTCCGGAGCAGGTGCGGGGTCAGCGGCAGGCTCAGCAGCTGTTTCAGCCGGAGCAGGAGCCACTTCTTCAACCGCAGGAGCAGGTTCAGCCACAGGGGATTCGGCAGGGAGAGGAGCCTGCTGCACAGGCTCGGCTGCGGCACCCTCAGCCATAGCAGGCAGTGCCGACATCAGCGCAATCAGAGTGAGTTTCATCTTCACCCCAACATTCTGCCCCTACGGGGCTTCCAAGTCAAGCAGAATGTGCTGCTGCATGAGCGCATGCGTGTCACGCGCTACACATACACGCGCAAATTCGGCTCCACGAAGGAAATAGCGCTTGCACCCCGGGGCATTAACTGGTAGAATGGGGCGCCGTGCAATCCGTATCTCCTTACCAGAACCCGCTGTGGCCCGATGCCGTGTGGGATGTTTCAGGCGCGTTCGTGAACGACCGCGAGCTGATTGCGTTCTACGACTACTGCAAGCTGCTGCTTGGTTTCGAGGCCTTCAACATCGTGCATGGCTCCCCGCTGTGCGAGTGGAACTCCGGCCGCGTGCTCAAGCACCTGATGCGCGAGGCCGAGGAAGTACGCACCGCCGGTCTGGAGTACGAGAAGCGCAACATCGCCGTCTACCTCACCTTCACCAACCTGTTGCTGAATGAGACGCACCTGAAGGACGCCTTCGGCAACGCGCTCTGCATCTTCTTCAGCCGCCACAACCCCACGGGGAAAAACGCCATCATCCTGGCCAGCGATATCCTGCGCGAGCACATCCGCAAGGAATACCCCACGCTCAAGATTATCTCCTCCATCCTCAAGATTACCAACGGCGGCGGCAAAGGCAAGCTCGACACCTACAAGCGCCTGGCCGATCAATACGATGAAGTGATGGTGCACCCCGATGACGTGCTGAACTACGAGCTGCTGGAGCAGATTGAGGACAAGGAACGCCACATCCTGCTTATCAATGAGTACTGCATCCGCAACTGCCCCATCCGTCCCTTCCATTACCACTCCCTTTCCGAGTCGGCCCTTAACTTCATGAGCTTCGACAACAGCAAATTCGAAGCCAAACAGGCCACCAACGGCTGCCGCAGCCTCTACACCCTGCTGGCAGATGAACACAAGAGCGTACTGGCGCTGACCACCCCCGAAATCCAGAAGCTCCGCGACATGGGCTTCCGCCATTTCAAGGTACAGGGGCGCGGCCATGCCAATGCCTCCTCCATCCTTTTCGACCTGCTGCGCCTCGCCCTGCGCAACGATGCCCCGGGCGAAAACGCCATGCACCGCACCGGCCAGATGTTCTGGGAATCCATCCTCCCCCACTAATGCACCATGAGCACGCCTGAAATCACCCCCGAGCAAGCCGTGGAGAACCTCAAGTTCCTCACCCGGAACTACCTGCCGCAGGCACAGTGGACTGTGGGAGGCGCCCTGCGCTTCGACAACAGCCTGCTCACCCTCAACAATTTCCTGAGCCAGATGCTCGCCGTGCGCCAGTTCAGCAACGTGGCCGGTGCCCCGCCCTGCCCCTGGTCGCTGGATTGGTTTGTGCAGCGCCGCCCCATCGCGTTCGATGCCTACTGCAACGCCCTGGAAGCCTACGCCAAGCAGAATGTGGGCGTAATTCTGGTGTTCGATAACCCGAACCTGAGCGAGGCGAATCTGAACGATTCCTACTGCCTCGGCCTCGTGCAGGAGCTCTACAATCGCGACCGCGTGCGCAAAAACGCCGTGTGCGTGGCCAGCGATGCGCTGGCCGCCCGCCTGCGTGCCGCCCTGCCCAAGCTGCGCATACACTGCCACCTGAACCGCCTGGTCATAGAAAAAGGCAAGCGCACCGCCGCCCTTTACAACAAGCTGGCCACCCAGTACGACCGCGTGTGTCTGCACCCGGCAGATGCGGTGAAACCCAGCATCACCAGCGCGCTGGAGAACAAGGAGAAGTTCGACATCGTCTTCAACGACAGCTGCCTGCGCACCTGCCCCGTGCGCCGCGAGCACCTGAGTCTGCTGGCCGATATGCGCCGCGAGCCGTATAACACCGAGCTCATGCGCCGCCGCTCCGACCTCATCGCCCGCGTGGCCTGCCAGAAGATGGACCCCGCCGCCCTGGCGCAGAAAGCCAGCTGCAACCTCACCCGCGACGAAGCCACCGCCCTATACGAGGCAGGCTTCCGCAGCTTCATCATCCAGGCTCAGCAGTTCCGCAACGAGATGACCCTGCTCTGGGATATCTTCCACTGCATGCTCGACTACTCCCCCGAGCTCTGCAACAAGGCTGCCCTCATCGCTTCCTCCGGCATGGCTGAGTTCGGCAAAGCCAGCAGCGCCCTGCCCAGCGGCCTGCGCCAGTTCAGTTTTACAAATTACGAATAAACACATAGACAAGCACATGAAATACACCAATATATTCACGTCCGAATCCGTAGGCGAGGGGCACCCCGACAAAGTGGCCGACCTCATCTCCGATTCCATTCTCGATGCCTGTCTGGCCCAGGACCCCACCAGCCGCGTAGCCTGCGAAACACTGGTAAAGGACAGCCACGTGGTGCTCGCCGGCGAGATTACCACCAAGGCTGTGATTGACTACGAAAAGATTGTGCGCGACACCATCGCCGAAATCGGCTACCGCACCGCTGCAGATGATGCTCTTTTCAACGCCGAAAACGTAGACATCACGAACTACCTCTCCACCCAGAGCCCCGACATCGCCCAAGGCGTGGACGCCCGCGAGGCCGACGGCAAGGATGGCGCCGAACAGGGCGCCGGCGACCAGGGTATCATGTTCGGTTATGCTTCCAATGAGACCCCCGAGCTCATGCCCGCCCCCATCATGTTCTCCCACCGCATCATGATGGAGCTGGCCAAGGTGCGCCACAGCGGTGCCGTCACCTGGCTGCGCCCCGACAGCAAGAGCCAGGTAGCCGTGGAATACGGCGAAAATGGCCGTCCCGTCCGCATCCTGAACGTGGTACTCAGCACCCAGCACACCGAGGAAGTCGACATCGCCACCATCCGCGAATTCTGCACCAACCTCATCCGCCGCTGCCTGCCCGCCGACCTCATCACCCCCGAGACTGAGTTCTTCATCAACCCCACGGGCCGTTTCGTGGTGGGTGGCCCCCACGGCGACTCCGGCCTCACCGGCCGCAAGATTATCGTGGACACCTACGGCGGCATGGGTCGCCACGGCGGTGGCGCTTTCTCCGGCAAGGACTGCAGCAAGGTGGACCGCTCCGGTGCTTACATGTGCCGCTGGGTAGCCAAGCACGTAGTGGCCGCCGGTCTGGCAGACCGCTGTGAGCTGCAGGTGGGCTACGCCATCGGCAAGGCCAGCCCCGTGTCCATCATGATTGATGTGGAGACCTTCGGCACCGCCAAGGTGGACAAGCAGGTTATCATCGACCGCATTAAAGAAGCCTTCTCCTTCAAGCCCGCCGACATGGAGCGCGTGCTGGGTCTGCGCGAACCCATCTTCCGCAAGACCACCAACTACGGCCACTTCACCAAGGCCGACCTCCCCTGGGAACAGCTCGACCCCCGCTGCCTGAGCATCCTCATGGGCTAAGAAATACTTTCATCCCCCGCTCCCGCACAAGGAGCGGGGGATTTTTCTTCTGCCGGCATGCTGAAAAACGTCTTCTACAGAAAAACCGCCGATGACTTCGAGTTCTGGTTCGAGTTTGAGGCGCAGATTCTCCATCACTCCACGGATGGCGTATTCAGCATCGTGGAGCAGATTCCCGGTGATACGCAGGAAATCCCCCGCACCGATGACCCGCAAGCCACGGGGATGCTGCACCGCTCCATCCTGGGCGGACGACTCGTGGGTATCTATCATGACGAGCCCTACACGCTGAAGTTTGATAACGGCAGCGCCATCTCGGTGGTCTTCGACTACCCCTACTCAGACCCGACCCTGGGGAACTACTACACGCTTGATTTCTACTCTGCGGAGCACATCGCTACTGACTCCGTACTCAGGGAATACCTTGACGAAACTTGCGTCGAGGCCAACCGCATGAATATCTGCTCCATCGAAGAGAAAACAAGCAAAGAAGAGACACCGGCACCGCTTGTTCCTGTCTCGCGCATGCGCAGCTTCCGCAAATCTGCGTGGTACATCATCGCGTTGCTGTCAACCCTCGTCCTCCTTATCCTGGCTTACCAGATTGAAACCCTGGCAAAGCCCGGTTGGATATTTTCCAGGCCCATCTGCCGGTTTGCCACATATCTTTTTCATCCCGGTCTACCTCTGATGGGCACCCTCTGCTGTTTCCTGTTTATCCACGGCGGCAAGGAACGCTTCAAAATCTGGCTTCTACCGGTTTTCCAGACCTTGTTCATGAGCCACGGCCTCGCCTTTATCCTCTTTCTCTTCCACGGTCACATCTGCCTGGCTTCCACCATGGGAGACGATGCCATGGCTCTCATGGTCATCGGCTCTCTGGTAACCTTTCCCCGCATGATTCCCGGCATCCTGATGTACCTGATACTCTGCTGCGCCGGGCAGGGTTCCCGAACCGCCATCCGCAACATCAGCGAGGCGCTCATCTACGCCATTCTGGCCGCAGCCCTGCTCTGGCTAGGCGGCATGCTGATTTACCAGCCCTTTGATTTCACGTTTGTCTGCCCCCCGAAACCACTTCATCAAGCAGGTTAATGGCATACAAGGGCAAATCAACAACACGATAACATCCTGCAGGGCTATCCTTAGTAGCAGCAACTTCTACCGTATTGACAGCATATGGCTGCATAGAAGTCCTGACTGCCAATGGACGCCTGTATCGCCGGTAGAAGCTCTGCAGACTTTTGGCGCGCAAATTCCGCTCAGCCTTGACTTCCAACGGCACAATTTCAGTTTCACCCTCATACAGAAAATCCACTTCTGCCTGGGCTCTCTCCGCACTCCAGTAGTATAGCGCAGCTCCTAATTCCGATGTAATCTGCTGTTGCACATACTGTTCCGTAAGCGCACCCTTATATTGTCCAAAAATAGCGTTCCCATCAAGAATAATGGATGCCGACAACTTGCACCGGGCAGCCAGCAAGCCGACATCTACAAAAAACATCTTGAATGCCCCATCCGTGAACGCTTCCAGCGGTATCTCCGGTCGGGTAGCGCGCTGCACAATATTTACAAGTCCCGCAGCGGCCAACCAGCGAATCGGCCCACGAAGCCTGTCAGTTTTCACACCGGGAGCAACTTCACTTTGCACAAATCTCTTATCTTCCCGCGATAATTGCGCGGGAATCGATTTCCATATCTGACTAATCAGGTGCGTTTCTGCCGCCGTGGCATGCTTGCTGAAATCATCGTGATAATCTGCCAGCAAGCGCAGCTGCAGTTCTCGAACCTCTTTAAAACTACCGGAAGATACATACCGGGCAACTACTTCCGGCATACCCCCTACATAGTAGTAATAACGCAGTTGTTCGGCAAGCCGTTCATGAAAACGCTCCATAGTTTCCCAATCCTTCTCTCTGAGAAGCTGCACATAGCGACCATTCCCCGTAGCTTGCAAAAACTCAGTAAATGACATAGGCCCCAGATACATCCGGTCTACCTTTCCCACAGGAAATCCTGTTCCTTTATGCTCCGCCACACCCAGCAGCGAACCGGCTGCAATAATGTGCTGTTCTGGAGCTTCCTCGCAGAAATACTTCAAACTGGTTATTGCGCTGGGGCACTCCTGTATCTCATCCAGCAGAATCAGCGTCTCACCAGGCACAATATCCACATCCCCATGAAGCTGTAAATCCCTCAGCAAGCGAGTTATCCGGTAATCCTTCTCAAAAGATGCCTTCATCAGAGGCTCCTTATCAAATCGGACATAAACCACATTTTTATAATATTTCGCCCCGAACTCCCGCATCAACCAGGTTTTCCCTACTTGCCTCGCTCCCAACAACAACATGGGCTTTCTGTGCGGATGCTCTTTCCAATTCTTTAATTTTTCCAGACTCCAGCGTTCCATATCAGGCTCCTTGAATCTCTTTTTCACAGATTACTGCATACCGCATTATAAGTCAAGCATGTTCGAATACAACAAGACAAAATACAAAGGAATTTTATTCAAAAATACGGCAAAATGCAAATGAACTTTGTGTTAGATTACGGCAAAATGCAAATGAACTTTATTTACAAGACGAGCCGCCATTAGAACGCAATGCCTTATTGCCGCGCACGGGCAAGTCTGCTATCATCGGCGGCAAGATGACACTCGAACACCCCTTTATCGATGATACGCAGCTGCCGGCCTGGTCGCAGCTGAGCCCGGAGAAAGCCCGTGTGGATATCCGCCTGGCCATTGAGCAGGCCAAGGCTGCCGTGGAAGCCATCTGCCAGGTGCAGGAGCCAAGCTACGACAACACCTTTGCCGCGCTGGAGAACAGCAGCTCTGCCCTCATGCGCGGCTGGCAGCGCCTCAACCACCTGCGCTCGGTCATGGATTCCCCCGAGCTGCGCGAGGTCATCAACGAACTCATGCCCGAGGTGGTCATCTACTCCAGCAGCGTGACCCTCAACCCGCAGCTCTACGCCGTGCTCAAGAACGCCGCCGCCCAGCCCTGGGTGCAGGAGCTCTCACCCGTGAAACAGCGTTTCATCTCTGAAACCCTGGCCGATTTCCGCGAGAGCGGCGCCGACCTGCCGGAGGACAAGAAAGCCCGCTATGCCGAGCTTTCCACCGAGCTGGCCCAGCTTTCCCAGACCTTCGGCGAGCATGTGCTCGATTCCACTAATGCCTGGGAATACGTGACCAATGATGAAAGCGAACTGGCCGGCCTGCCCGAATCCGCCCGCGAGGCCGCACGCCAGGATGCTCTCTCCAAGGGCCACGGCAGCGAAGAGGCACCCGCCTGGCGCTTCAGCCTGCAGTTCACCTCGGTGCAGCCCGTGCTCACCTTTGCGGACAATGCCGCCCTGCGCGAGCGCGTATGGCGCGCCATGCAGACCAAGGGCACAGGCGAGTTCGACAACGCCCCGCTCATCGACAAGATTCTCACCCTGCGTGCAGAAAAAGCAGTCCTGCTGGGCTACGAGCGCTACTCCGACTATGTGACCAGCCGCCGCATGGCCGGCAGCGGACAGAACGCGCTGGACTTCATCAACCGCCTGCACGAGCAGGTGCGCCCCGCCTTCATCGAGGAGCAGGAAGCCATCCGCCGCTTTGCCGAGGAACAGACCGGCACCGCCATCCCCACCATGGAGCCCTGGAGCATCGGCTACTGGAGCGAAAAGCGCCGCAAAGCTCTCTATGATTTCGACACCGAGGAGCTGCGCCCCTACTACGCCATGCAGAACGTGCTGGACGGCATGTTCTCCATCTACGCGGGGCTCTACGGCATCCGCTTCACCCAGAAGGAAACAGCCTGCGTGCAGCCCGGCGAGGAAGTTCCCGCCGGTGCCGTGGAAGTGTGGCACCCCGAAGTGCTCTTCTACGAAGTGCACGATGAGGAAAGCGGCGAGCACCTCGGCTCATTCTACGCCGACTGGTACCCGCGCGACGTGAAGCGCGCCGGCGCCTGGATGGACCCGCTGAGCACCGGCCTGCCCCCCATGAACGGACAGCCGCGCGAGCCGCATCTGGCATTCATGTGCGGCAACATGAGCCGCCCCGTGGGCGAAAAGCCCGCCCTTCTCAGCCACTACGAGGTGGAAACCGTGTTCCACGAGTTCGGCCACCTGCTGCACCAGGTGCTCAGCAATGTGGAGGTGCGCTCCCTCTCCGGCTGCAATGTGGCCTGGGACTTCGTGGAGCTGCCCAGCCAGATTAACGAGAACTGGACCTGGGAGCCCGAGGCCATCGCCCGCTATGCCCGCCACTGGCAGACCGGCGAGCTCATGCCCCGCGAGCTCATGGACAAGATGCTGGCCGCCCGCAACTACGGCTCCGCCACCTTCTTCATGCGCCAGCTCTGCTTCGGCAAGATTGACCTGGAGCTGCACACCAACACCGCCAGCTACCTGGGCCGCGATGTGGAGGAAGTGGACCGCGAAATCCTGGCAGATTACCGCGTGCCCACCACCGAGCCGGGCAACAGCGTGCTGCGCGCCTTCTCCCACATCTTCGACGGCGGCTACGAAAGCGGCTACTATTCCTACAAGTGGGCTGAAGTGCTCGATGCCGATGCCTTCTCCCGCTTCGCGCAGGAGGGCATCTTCAATCCCGCCACAGGCCGCGATTTCCGCCGCTGCATCCTCTCGCAGGGCAACTCCCGCCCCGCCGCCGAGCTCTACCGCGACTTCATGCACCGCGACCCCGACACCGCCGCACTCCTCCGCCGCAGCGGCATCGAATCTTGAATTTTAAATTTTTGATTTTGGATTTGTAGAATTCCGCGCGCTTTGCGCGCTAGAAAGGAAAGGCAGATGACCCGGGAGGAAATGTACGAACGCACGATGCAGTTCTCCGTTCGCATCGTGCGCATGGTAAAGGCTATGCCGCGTGGCATAGCAGAGGACGTCATTGCCAAGCAATTAACCAAAAGTGCCACCTCCATCGGCGCAAACTATCGCGAGGCCTGCCATGGCAAATCCACAGCCGACTTTGTCTCCAAGCTCAAAATCAGTGAAGGTGAAGCAGATGAAACGCTATACTGGCTGCAACTGCTTGTCAATAGTGGCATCATGAAACAATCAAAGTTACAGGCTCTCATCGATGAAGCCAACGAACTGGTAGCCATCCTCACAGCCAGCACTAAAACCTCTAATCAGCATAACTAGTGCGAGCAGAGCGAGCGGAATTCCACAAATCCAAAATCTAAAATCCAAAATTCAAATTATCCGTTTGCGTTTTACGCTTGAAGTCGGCGCGGCGTTAGCGTACTATGAATTCACACATCACTATGGCAGACGCAGAACAGAAACCGGTTGAGGAGTTCACGAAGGTAGAATCCATTTTTGTGCGTGGGCGCAATTGCCTGCTGCTGCGCGCAGATTTCTCGCCTATCTTTGTGGATTATTACCTGCACCTCATGCAGCACGGCCTGCGCAATGACGAGACGGAAGACACCGTGCTCAAGAAGCTGCTGGCCTACTTCACGCTGCACCTGGTCTCCCGCCCCTGGCAGGAATACCACGCCTGGACCTTCAACGTGTGCACCCCGCGCCTGGCCAACTACTTCATCTCCGGCTCCTCGCTCACTGAGGACGTTGTGGGCCGCGCTTTCCGCGAAGGCGTGCGCGAGACGGATAAGAACATGCTCTTTGCCCAGAACCTGCAGAACAACAAGGAACCGCAGACCTCCGTCATCACCCTGCCCAGCGGCCCGGTGGAGGACTGGGTGCAGGATTTCTACCGCCAGAGCGAGCAGCGTCAGTCCCGCGCCTTTGACCTGGGCGAGGACAAGTTCGCCCTCATCACCGCCCAGCCTGATGCCGACCATGACTGGCTGCAGGAGCTCACGGCGGACGATGTGCGCGCCATCAGCGAGGTAGAGCAGACCAAGCTGCTCGAGACCCGCAAGTTCAAGTTCAGCTGCGGCTGCACCGTGGAAAAGGTTCTGCCGGTGGTGCGCGCCATGCAGCACGACTTTGCCGACCTGCTTTCCGAGCAGGGCTTCCTGGAAATCAACTGCCCGCGCTGCGGCGCCTCCTACAAGGTGACGCCCGATATGCTGCTGGGGCAGGATACCCCCTGATTTTCCGCCCATGCTGCGCCGCCCGGCCACCCTCCTCCTGCTCCTCGCGCTGCTTGGCTGCACCGCCTGCACCCCCGTGCGCACGGTGTACGACTCGCAGGGCAACGAGGTGAAGGATGACGAGCCCGGTGGCGAAAAGGACCTCATGTCCACCTTCGAAAAGCGCTTCGACAACGACTTTTCCGAGAAAAAGAATGCCGATGGCGTGCCCGTGACCACCTCGGGCAAAGTGAGCAGCTTCCAGCGCGAGCTCGACAACGCCCGCAAACTCGACAAGCCCTTTGCCACCGGCTCGTTCGACACCGGCCGCCAGCTCGACCTGCGGGACGACAGCTTCAACGGCGGTTCCAAGCGCTTCGACACCGGCAAGGACGACATTGCCCGCACCGGCAATGACATGTTCTCCACCGACCTGCGGCCCGATTTCATGAACGAGAGCCACGGCATCAACCACTCCCAGCGCTACCGCGGCGCCTCCACCGCCGACCGCTCATCCCTGGAGGGCATCGCCCGCAACGACCGCGACGAAACCTACCACCTCACCGACCACGTGCCCTACACCACTGCCCAGAGCAACAACTACGTGGAGCACCGCCGCAACAAGTCCGGGCAGCCCACTATTATCCACTACAAGGACTACTACCGCCAGCATATCAACAGTGTGCGCCAGCTCCTCGGCCGAGACAACGAACCTGCCCAGGGCAGCGAGTGACGCATTTAACAGCCACTGCGTAGGCTGCCGGAACACGAGCAGAGAGGAAATCCCCGCCGGACAAATATAGGCTTGCCGCAACTGGTGAGGGGTGGTATAGTGAGCGCATGGACTTATCCGCCTTTCGCGAAGAATACCTGAAAGACACCCTGCACCGTAGTGATCTGGCCGCTACGCCCTTTGAACAGTTCGACCGCTGGTTCAAGCAGGCGATGGAATCCGGTATTCCCGAGCCGAATGCCATGAGCATTGCCACGGCCACGCCTCAGGGAATGCCCAGCCTGCGAACCGTGCTGCTCAAGTATTACGATGCCCGCGGCTATGTCTTCTTCACCAACTACACCAGCCGCAAAGCCCGCGAAATTGAAGCCAACCCGGAGATGTGCATGATGCTCCCCTGGGTTACCCTGGAACGCCAGATTATTGTTTACGGCCGCGCCGAGAAAATCTCCCGCGCCGAAACTCTCAAATACTTCCTGAGCCGCCCGCACGAATCCCAGCTGGGTGCCTGGGTCTCGCACCAGAGCCAGGTGATTTCCACCCGCAAGCTGCTCATGATGAAGCTTGCCGAGCTCAAGAACAAGTTTGCCGAGGGCAAAGTACCCCTGCCCGATTTCTGGGGCGGCTACCGTATTGTACCCCACCACATGGAGTTCTGGCAGGGCGGTCCCGGCCGCGTGCACGACCGCTTCATGTACTCGCTGCAGCCCGATGGTTCCTGGAACATTGAGCGCCTCCAACCCTGAGAAAAGGATTCTTCCTTAGTCTCTATGTTTACCTTTCTTTCTCAAGCTACGGAAGCTGCCCAGAACTCCCTCTTCAGCAGCTGGGATTCCAGCCTGGTTACGGGTGGCACGGCAGCTGCAGTGCTGGCAGCCATCTGGGCATTCATCAAAGTGGTGCGCACCGTAGTGGGCATCCTGTTTATGCTCTGTGTGGTATTCCTGGTGCTGAAGGTCTGCTTCAATATCGACCTGAGCACCTGGATTCAACCTATTCTGCAGCAGATTTCTGCCTGAGACCTTAGTAAAGCGGCGACGTAGGAGGGACTGAAGCCCCTCCGCTCCGACATGCTATTCGCTTATTTCTCCTTCAACTGCTCAATCTCACCGCCACGCTTTCTTATGCGCTGAGGTTCGGGGCGCTTGAGGCGGAGCTTGAGGCGGTTGCCGTTCACACGCACGCGGACGGTACCGAAGCGGGATTTATCCACCTCGTGGCCGGCGCCGGCGGGTGAGGGCGTGGGAGCTTCCTTCACCTCGCAGTAAATGGCCTTGAGCTGCTCCAGGAACTCGGGATCGGAGGCTGCGGCTTCAAGCATGGCATTGGTGGGCAGCTGCGTGGGTTCCTGCACCCCGGCGGGGTCGGCCACGGGAGCCACATTGGTGGCATCCAGGCGGCTGGCATCGCGCTCCTGAATAATCTTCTCCATTTCGGGGTCATTCTTCAGCAGCTCGGCAGCTTCATCCTCGGGGTTCACGGTCTGCAGCAGGTCTTCGCCGGGTTTCTGAGCGCTGTCGGGGTGGTTGCGCAGGTATTCCTCGAACTCGGGGTCGGGCTCTGCGCCGTGCTCTATGGCGCGGTCGTAGGCACGGGCAGCCTCGGGAATCTTCTTCATCTCGGCATAGAGGCGTGCCATATTGTAATGAGCATCGCCCAGGCCGGGCTTAAGCTTGAGCGCAGCAGCAAAGTGCTTGAGCGCCAGCTCATACTGACCACCCACACCCTCAATATTGGCCAGGTAGAAGAAAGCCTCGGCATTGCCGGGGTCCAGCTCAATGGTGCGTGAGAACATACGGGCAGCCTCCTCAAGGCGGTCGAGGCGGTAGAAGCTCACACCTGAAAGGAAATACGAAATGGCCAGATCCGGAGCCAGGCGCGTGGCACGGGCGAAAAACTCAAGCGATTCCTCGCACTTGTTGCGATAAAGCAGAATGGTGCCCAGGTTCACCAGGCCAGCCACGTGGTTCGGCTCAGCATCATACAGCGTGCGGTAGAGCTGCTCGGCGGCGGTGTAACGCCCCTTGGTGAATGCCTTGGAGGCCAGGTCGGCCAGGGTTTCCATCTGGCGGGTATCGCGAACCGCCTGGGTGGTCTCCTCCTGGTTGCCCTGCACAGCTGCTTCCATGACGCGGCGCTCAGCATCGGTCAGGTCGAGGGTGCTGGCCTCATCGAGCTTCTGCAAGGCATTCAGCGTAGCAGGGTCCTGGTTCTTAATCTGTTTGTAGGTCTCAATGAGGAGCTTGCGGCCTTCCTCCTGCATGGCAAGGCTGCGGCGCTGCTTGGCAATCACCTCACGCAGCAGCTCCACTTCCTCGGCCAGGCCGGGGTCTGCGGGCGGCTGGTTGCTGTTCTTGTTCAGGTCAGCCTCGATGTTGTTGAGACGCTCGGTAAGCTCGCTCACGCGGCGGCGATAGCCCATGTTCTCCTCGTAGATACCACTCATTTCGTCGCGCAGGCGTTCAGCCTCGCCACGGGCGGAATCGAGCTGCTGCTGGAGCACGTTGCGCTCGTCGTCGGAACCGGCCTGGCGGCCCTCCAGCTCAGCAATGCGTGCCAGCGCTTCCTTAAGCTGCTGGTCAAGGGTAAGGTTCTGGTCGAGCAGAGCCTTGGTCTTCTCGGGGCTGTTGAGCTCTACAATAGCGCGGAGCTGCTCATTCTCAGCCTTCAGCAGGTCGCGCTCGCGGGTCACGCGGGCCAGTTCCTCCTGGGTCTGGGCCAGGGTACCTTCCAGCTCGGTGATGCGGGCTTCGGCTTTCTGACGGGCCTCCTCGCTGGCACGATACTTGGCTTCAAGCTCAGCGAGCTGCTGGGTGAGTGAGTTCACCACCTCGTTGCCGGCGGTGCGTTCGGTAATCACCTGCTGCTGCAGCTGTTCGAAGCGATCCTTATACATCTGCTGCTCGAGGCGGGCGGAAATAAGCTGCTTCTGCGAATCCTCGTACTTGGTGTTGAGCTCACGGTAAGCCACCGCCATCTTGCGGCACTCTTCCTGCGCGGCGGCCAGGGCGTTGTACAGGCGCTTATCCGTGGTGTCGTAGTCCGGCAGTTCCACGGGGCGGTACTCGCTGTGAACCGGGTCAAACGGACGCGTGCTGCCGGGCAGCTCAATCTCCGTAGCCAGAGGACGACCGGGCTGGCGACCGGTGGGAATAGGAGCCTCGGCCGACTTCTTGCGGTAGCTCGCCATGTTTTCTGCCAGCAGGCGGCGGCGGGTGGAAACGAGATTCTTCTTCCAGTGAGGGAAATCCTTCACAATGCCGGCCAGAACCTTCTCTGCCTGAGCACCTTTGCTGATAGCGGCGTTGTAATTCTGCTGCGCTGCCAGCTGCTCCGACTCGCGGCAGAGACGGTAGGCGGTGAGGTAATACTCGGCAGGATCCTGCACCTTGCGGGTGGCAGCAGCGGGTGCGTTGGCAGTACCCTGCGCCTGCAAAGGAGCCACGCCCGCCAGGGCCAGACTACAGAAAACAGCCAGAGTATAGGGATAAGATGCTCTCATGGTGCAGAATAACTCCAACATATTACCCCATCGCCCACACGAATCAAGCCGTAAACGTGTATGCCGCGTGACATGGCGAATGCAGAATGCAGAGGTCAGAATGCAGAATAAATAGCTTGCGCGCAGTCTGCCGACAGCGCGAAGAAAGGAAAACCACCTGAGAAAATCTCAGGTGGTTTTGTTTACAGGTGAGGCGAAAGCCGAACACAAAATGATCATTCTGCATTCTGCGTTCTGAAATCTGCATTTGAATGTATTAAGTTCCGCGGGCATGGCCCGCCTATGTTTCAATTGCCAATAGTAACTTGTCAATCGTCAAGCCCCTAAGTCGCTATAATTTGAACAGTGCCGCAAATTATCAGGACATGCGTGCATTTTTTTCTGTTTGACTTACTAAGTCCTTGCGGGCACGAGGGAAATCGGGTAGAATAGCGGGCGTGAGTTATCAGGTTTTTGCCAGAAAGTACCGACCCCGCACCTTCAAGGACGTGCTGGGGCAGGAGCATGTCGTGCGCACGCTCTGCAACGCCATTGAACAGAAGCGCCTGGCGCATGCCTACCTCTTCGTAGGTCCGCGTGGCACCGGCAAGACCTCCACTGCCCGTATCTTTGCCAAGGCACTCAACTGCTCCGGAGGCCCCAAGGTTGATTTTGACCCGGATGAGGATGTGTGCCTCGAGATTGCCGAAGGCCGCAGCCTCGATGTGCTCGAAATCGACGGCGCCTCGAACCGCGGTATCGACAACATCCGCGACCTGCGCGACAACGTGCAGTTCACCCCTACCCGCGGGCAGTACCGCATCATCTACATCGATGAGGTGCACATGCTCACCAAGGAATCCTTCAACGCCCTGCTCAAGACGCTGGAGGAGCCGCCCGCCCACGTGATGTTCATCTTTGCCACCACGGAGCCGCACAAGATTCTGCCCACCATTCTCTCGCGCTGCCAGCGCTTTGACCTGCGCCCGATTCCGGCAGAAATCATTGCGCACCACCTGGTGGATATCGCCGCCCGCGAAGGCGTGGAACTCACTCTGCCTGCAGCCTTGGCCATTGCCCGTGTGGCAGATGGCGGCATGCGCGATGCACAGTCCATGCTCGACCAGCTCGTGTCCTTCTGCGGCAACCGCATCGACGAGCAGAATGTGAACGACATTTTCGGCGTGACCAGCCGCGAGACCGTGGCACGCGCCCTGGCCTACATACTGGACCGCCAGCTGCCCAGCCTGCTGCACCTGGTGCACGAGCTTTCGGAAGCCGGTCGCGACATGGGCCAGCTGCTCAGCGAAGTGATGGGCGCCGTGCGCGAACTGCTCATCAGCAAGGTAGCCCCGCAGGAAGCCAGCCTGAGCCTGCCCGACGAGTGGCGCGATACGCTCAACCAGCTGCTTGCCCGCACCCCGGCAGATAAGATTGGGCGCCTCATGGAGGTGCTTTCCACCACCGAGGAGCACATGCGCTGGAGCACCAACAAGCGCCTGCACCTCGAGATGGGCCTCATCCAGGCCGTGCACTCGCTGGCAGAGGCGAACATCAGCGATATCATCCGCGCGCTCAACGGCGCTCCGCTGCCGGAAACCCCCATTGCCACCACGCAGCTTCCCGCTGTGGCCCTGGCCGCTGCCCCCACTGCAGCGCCCGCAGTTGTGGCAGCCCCGGCGCCCGCCCCCCTTCCCGTGGCAGCTCCTTCTCCTGCCCCGGCTCCCATGCCGGAGCCTGTGGTGCAGCAGCCTGCTACCACCCCCGGGCTGGAACCCATAGACGACGAGCCCCCTGTGTTCGACCCCACGCCTATGGATGAGCCTCCCATGTTCGATGAGGAACCCGGCGACTACGTGCCCGAAGCCGGCGATTTCGCACCTGTTCCGGCCGGCAACCTCACCCCCGAATCGTGGGATGCCCTGCTGGCCGCCATGCGCGAAGCCTCTCCCCTGCAGACCTCTGCTGTGGGCAACACCATGTTCATTTCCGATGACGATGGGCTGGTGACCATCGCCCTGCACCCCAGCGACCTCGACTCCCGCGACGCCCTGCTGGGCGATACCCTGCGCGAGCTCATGGCCAGCCTGGCCCCGCAGTTCTGCAGCCACGGCATCACCCTGCGCATCGTGAGCGATGACAGCGTGCCCCCGCCCGTGGCCGAGGAGCCGCCGCCGCCCGCTCCCATGCCGGAGCCAGCACCGCGCCCTGCTGCCAAGCCCAAGGCTCCCGAAAAGAAGGAGGAAAAAGCTGAAAAGGCGGATAAACCCGCTCCTGCCGCCTCGCTGCGCCCCACCGATGAAGAGTTCTACAAGGACCCCCTCATTGAGCTGGCTCTCAACGAGTTCCACGCCACCATCATCAAGTGATACCTTTCAATTAAATAGCACATCCATATTATGAACCTGCAGAAACTCATGAAACAGGCCCAGGCCATGCAGGCCAACATGGCCCAGGCTCAGGCACGACTCGCCACCAGGGAATTCACCGCTGAAGCCGCCGGCGGCAAAATCAAGGCCACGGCAGATGGCACCGGCATGCTCAAGGCTCTGAGCATCGACCCCGCTGTGGTAGACCCCGATGACGCCGAATTCCTCCAGCAGCTCGTGCTCAAGGCTGTGCAGGACGCCCTGAACGGCGCCAAGAACATGGCCGAATCCGAAATGCGCAAAGTGACGGGTGGCCTGGGCTTCCCCATGTAACCCCCCTTTTCTGCGTATGCGCGCTCCGCTGCTGACTGCTGCCCTGTCTGCCCTCTGCCCCATGCTGTGGGCAGAGCCGGTACAGGTAGCCACGCTACCGGCCAAAATTGTGCCTAACCAGGCTGCTACCTTAAACCTGGAACACGGAGTCGTCAGCCGCCTTGTAGATGCCAGCCAACGGGTGGAAGCCGGTACTGTCATTGCAGTCGTGCACGAGGAACGCACTGCACAGGAACGCGAGGAACTCGAATTGAAGCTCGCCCGCGAAAGCATGCGCCTGCGCGATGAGCTCCGCAAGCTCGAAGCCCAGCGAGCAAAGGTTCAGTTCTACCTCGATCTCACGCCCCGCGAGCGCCGCTTCGCCAAAAACATGGGGGGAGATGACCTGCCTCCCACGCCGGAATCGCTCCGCGATATCGACGAACGCATCTCGCTTCTGAAGCGCGAGCAGGCATCCTCACCGAGGCTCATGAAGCAGGAGTTTGAGCGCAACCACGCCAAACTCACTCTGAAAATGCCCTTTACCGGGCGTCTCCAATACAACTTCCCTCTGCCCGAAGATTATACCAAGCCCTTCGAATACATGGGATTGCCCGGGCGTTCCTTTGCCTCGGTGTGCGATGATTCAGCATTCTACATCACCATCTCCCTATCCAAAACTGAACTGACCCAGCTTCCCCCCGGCAATTTCAGCGTGAGCGTGAACCTGCCTGAGGGGAAGGTTCTGCAGGGCACCTATTCTCACCGCAAGGTGGAGCAAGGCTCTGCCAACCAGGGTGACATACTCGTTTACTTCTTCCGCATCGCTGAGGAAGATAAGGAAACTGCCTACAGCATGCTCGGCAGCAACGCTAAAGCCCGCCTGGTGTATGAAGCCGGGGAAAACGTGCAATATGTTTCCAAGATGGAACTGATTGCACACCCGGAAGCCTCTCTCTGCGAAAACTGGGAACAGCTCATCGAGCGGCTCTACCCCAACCACCATATCGTCCTGATCGGCGACCGCAACATCATCCTGCGCCCTGCCGCCAAAAACTGATTTGCCACGCCATGGAACTCATCTGCGATAATATCTCCTTCTCATATAACAAGGATGTGCAGGTGTTCCAGAATTTCTCGCACACATTCAGGCCTGGCATCACCGTGCTCAAGGGCTACTCAGGTTCCGGCAAGACGACTCTGCTCAAGCTCCTTGCAGGTTACCTGAACGTGACAGCCGGCCGCATCATCACCCCCACCGGCCAGCAGGTTACAAGTCGCCGCTACCACCAGCGGGGCGTGGCTTATATGTTTCAGGGCATCAACCTGCTGCCCCTCATGAGCGTGGAACGCAACCTCCACCTCGCAGCAGAAATGGCCATGCTCCCCCGCCAGGAGTGGAAGCCCCGCTGTGAGGCACTTCTGCAAGACCTCGGACTGCTGGAACTCCGCCACCGCCGGGCTGATAAACTTTCCGGCGGCCAGGCACAGCGTGCAGCACTCGCCCGCACGCTCATGAAAGATGCCCCCTCCATTCTGCTCGATGAACCCACCTCCGGACTGGACGATGGTAACACCGACATCATCAAGAAACTGGTGACCCAGGATGCAGCAAAACGCATCTGCATCATCAGCACCCACGACAGCCGACTCCTTGAACTAGCCGATGATCTCATTGATTTTGACCATCCTGTATCTCGCTAAGGATACGGTACACCGCTGGTTCACGCGCGCCTCGAGTCCCCTGGCCCGCGTGCTGGTTGTCTTCTTCCTTTCGCTCTGCGCGCTCTGCTTCCTGGGCAGTTATGTCATTTCTGCCAAGGCCATACGCGACAAGATACGCGCACGAGGAGGCGACCTGGTGGCTGCCTTCTTCATGATGCCCAAGGACGGCACGGGCGCATTCCTCCCCACGCAGCAGGAGACCCGCAAATACCTCGGCGCAGATTCCATCATAGTGTTCCCTGCCGGCAATGCCGAAGTGGGTGAACGCAAGCATGTACCCATAATCACCTACGATTTCCGCCGCGCAGGACAATACATGCCCCTGCTCTCTCCCAGCGGCGGCCCTGCACTTATCTGTCCGGCAGAAAATCCGCCCTTCCCCCAGGGTCCGCTCGATGTAAGCATCTTTGGCGACACCTATACCATCATGGTACGTCACCTGCCCGAAGACCACATGCTCATGCGGCTGCAACAGGGCGGTGTGCTTCTTGTACCCCCGGAACTGCTGGAAACCGCACAACAAGGCCGCAATACCCGCTACCTGCGCATGCTGCTTAAGGTGCAAGAGCTGGAAAATGCAGAATCCCTGAACCGTGTGTGCCGCTATCTGGAAACACTTATGCGGCTGGAAGGAATGGATGGCAACGTTTCCTCAGCCGCTGCGCTCCTGGAAGAAATGGATATCATTCTGAGTAATCAGACCCAGTGCCGGGCCACATTCTGCCTGGGTATCGTCTTCATTGTAGGTATTCTTCTCACCGCTCTGGCCGGCATGGAATACCGCCAGAATGAGTTCATCTACACCCTCATGAAGAGCTTCGGTATCAATCCGCTTCTGCTGGTGGCCAGCTTCATTGTGGAAAACCTCGTCCTTGTTGCTGCCTCCTTTGGTGCCGCCATTCTTGTCTTCATGAAGGCCCAGCGAGTCATCGTAGCCCAGTTCAAGCTCGGACAATACAGCCTCACCATGGACGAAATCATGCCCGAAATTCAGCTCATTTCGGCCACCCTGCTCCTCTGTGTCCTGGTCTCGGCCATTCCCATCACCGTAGCCGCCAACCGCCAGATTGGCCGCGTGCTGAAGTAACCGGTGAATGCAAAATGCAGAAGTCAGAATGCAGAACACAAAATCATTATTCTGCATTCCCACAGAAAAAAAGTCCCCGGTGGTATTCACCGGGGACTTTTTTCGATTCGAGGCAGCTATGCAGCTCTCGAACCCGTTAAAAAATAACTTAGGCCTGCTCGCCCTGCACCATTACGAGACGGAGGGGAGTGGAAGCCACAAGCTCGCCGTCGAGCGTCACGTTGATGGCGTAGGTGCCAACCTTCTCGAAACGCAGACCCTGGAAGTTCATGATCAGGTTACGGGTAAGGAAAGAAGCGCCTTCGGGAAGAGCCACCTTCAGATCACCAACGATGGGCATGCGCTCCTTGTCGAGGGGAGTGCCATCTTCGTCAACGATAGAGATGCCGAGCTTGTGGTCACCGGAATCCTCGGGGGTGAGGCAGAGACGCAGGGCAAGAGCGCAAGCGGGGTGAATCACGGGGAACTGGCGGGCGAAGAGAGTATCGAAGGCACCCTGCACGCAGAGCTTACCCTGATAATCGGCGGCGTAGTCGCAAAGGACAGCAACTTGGATATCCATGGTATGAATGTATGTTGTATGTTAAAGAACTGTTAAAACCCCAGGCGGGGCAAATGACTCCTCTACTTCTACCACAATTCTTCATGCTTGCAAGCATAAAATGAACCATGCACAAAATGCTGACAAAACTGTATGCCCGCCCGCAGAAAACAAAAAAAGCTCACAACCGGAGTTGTGAGCTTTTCTCAGTAGGGCTACAGGGACTCGAACCCCGAATAGCGGTGCCAGAAACCGATGTGTTGCCAATTACACCATAGCCCTGTGTTCTTGGAACGGCGGGAGTATATACCTTTCGCCCCATCACGTCAAGCCAAATTCTGCATTTTTTTCACTTTTTGGCGGAAAAACGGCCGGAAGAGGGCAAAATTCCTCAGTGTTTCTGAATCCAGACGAGAAGGAGCGACACATCTGCCGGGGTGATACCGGGGATGCGGGCGGCCTG
This sequence comes from Akkermansia sp., assembly GCA_045644745.1. Lineage (GTDB taxonomy): Bacteria > Verrucomicrobiota > Verrucomicrobiia > Verrucomicrobiales > Akkermansiaceae > Akkermansia. The sequence continues at coordinate 20,507 of JAZRHL010000033.1, read as the reverse complement.
GCCGATGGTGCCGGGGCGCACGCGGTCGAGGCGCTGGCGGGCCTCGGTCTTCATGGCGGGGATGGCCGAGTAGTCGATATCCGCGGGGATTTTCTTATCCTCCTGACGCTGGAGGCGGGCGGCGGCGGTGCGCATGCGGTCGATGTGGCCGGAATAGGCAATTTCCGTAGCAATGGGTTCCCAGAGCTCATCGGGATACTGCGAGCGCAGGGGCTCGGGCAGCTCGCGCCAGTCGTTGCCGGGGCGGCGGAGCCAGAGCTCGAGCGATACGCCATCCACCCGCTGCTGGTAGGCGCGCTCGATGCCTGCATCGATAGCCGCCTGGCGGGCGCTGGCAGCGCTGCCCTGCTCTTCTGATACCAGGCCGATGGAGGCGGCCAGCGGGGTGAGGCGCAGGTCGGCGTTGTCCTGGCGGAGCAGGAGACGCAGCTCGGCGCGGCTGGTGAACATGCGGTAGGGTTCATCGGTGCCACGCGTCACGAGGTCATCCACCATGACGCCCAGGTAGGCCTGGTCTCGGCGCAGGATGAGAGGCTCATCCCCACGCAGGGCGAGCATGGCATTTGCCCCCGCCAGCAAGCCCTGGCCGGCGGCTTCCTCGTAGCCGCTTGTGCCGTTGATCTGCCCCGCGAAGTAGAGGCCACGCACGCGCTTGGTCTCCAGCGTGGGGTGCAGCTCGGTGGGGGGCACAAAGTCGTATTCCACCGCGTAGCCGGGGCGGATGAGCTGGGCATTCTCCAGCCCGGGAATACTGTGTACAATCTTCTGCTGCACAAAGAACGGCAGGCTGCTGGAAAGGCCGTTCAGGTAGTATTCATCGGTGCTGCGTCCCTCGGGCTCGATGAATATCTGGTGGCGCTCCTTGTCGGCAAATCGCACCACCTTGTCCTCGATGCTTGGGCAGTAGCGCGGACCTGTGCCTTCGATAACGCCGCCGAAGAGCGGGCTGTGCTCCAGATTGCGGCGGATGATGTCGTGCGTACCCTCGTGGGTGTAGGTGATGCCGCAGGGGAGCTGCTGCAGCTCGAAATCGGCATCGGCAAAGTAGTTCAGCGTGCAGTGCGGCTCGGTGGCGCGGCTCAGGCGCTGGCGCGAGCTGTAGCTGAAGAGCGGCGGCGGTGTATCGCCGGGCTGCATGTCGAGCGAGGAAAAATCAATACTGCTGCCGAGGATGCGCGGCGAGGTGCCGGTCTTGAAGCGCTGCAGGGGGAAACCGAGCTTTTCCAGACTGGCGGAGATACCGCTGGGGGCGCCGCCCAGGCGGCCGCCGGGCAGGTTCTCCATGCCCACATGCAGCAGACCGCGCATGAAGGTGCCGCTGCAGAGCACCACGGATTTCGCCGCAAAGCGCTGACCCCAGGTGGTGGTGACGCCGACTACGCGCCCCTGCTCTACCACGATTTCATCCACATCGCCCTGGAAAAGCTGCAGGCCGGGAGTAGTCTCGAGCACCCACTTCATGCGGGCGCGGTAGGCGCTCTTGTCGCACTGGGCGCGGGGAGCACGCACGCTGGGGCCCTTGGAGGCATTCAGCATGCGGAACTGGATGGCTGTGGCATCGGTATTCAGCCCCATGGCACCGCCCAGGGCATCGATTTCACGCACCATGTGACCCTTGGCCAGGCCGCCGATGGCGGGGTTGCAGCTCATCTGCCCCACGGTATCGAGGTCGTGGGTGAGCAGTGCCACTGTGCCGCCCAGTCGAGTGGCAGCCAGCGCAGCCTCTATGCCGGCGTGACCACCGCCGATGACGAGCACATCGAACTCTGTGGGGATGAGGTAGCTCATGCGGTGGTGAGCGTTACAATGAGCTTGTGAAGAATATCGCGGGCATCAAGACCGCTGGAAACCAGCGCCTTATCTGCCGCTGCACAGGCCTGCAGGTCGCGGCGTGCCTTTCGCAGGCTGAGCTTACCCACAGTGCGGGCAGCGTTGAACAGGCCGTAGGTATTCGGTGTGCCGTCCTTCTTGAGCGGCAGCAGCTTGCGCCCCTCGGCAGGCAGGCGGTTGAGCGCTGCATCGAAAGCGCGGAAGTTGCCTGTATCGGGCTGGTAGGTATCGATAAGCAGGCGGGCGCAGAAGCGCTGGCGCACCGTGGGCACAATGGCCGCACGCATGATGGAGACACCCTGCTCTCCATGCTCCAGCTGCTCGTTCACCAGGCGCACAGCCAGGCGCGAGTTGCCGCTCTCGATAGCGCGGGAGATTTCGAACACCACACCGTTGCGCGAAACCGCCACCATGAGCTCTACATCCTGCGCCTCCACCAGGCGGCGCTCCGGACCCAGGTACACATCGAGCTTGGCCAGTTCGTTGGCAATCTGGCGCGTGCTTTCGTTCACGCGGTGAATGAAGAGGTCGAGCGCGGCATTGTCAAAGCTGATGCCCAGCGGCTTGGCCATGCGCAGAGTGAGCGCGGAAAGCTCTCCTTCCCAGCCGGGTTTCGTGATATCTATCTTGGAAAACTCCTTCACCTCGGCAGCGCAGCCCATCTTTTTGAAGAAGGAGCGGCGCTTGTCCATCTCGCTGGCAGAGAGCACGAAGAAGGTCTCCTCGGGCAGGTTGCTCAGGGTGGCCACCAGTTCATCGAGCGCGGCCTGCACCGCCTCGCTGCGGGCACCCTGCGGGGTATCGCCCATGAAGTTGGCGCCCTTCAGCCAGATGACCTTGCGGCCACCGAACATGTTCATCATCTGCAGGCCGGAGATGGTGCGCCCCACAATTTCCACGGCTTCATCCACCGTGGCAGCGGCGCCGTCGATGATTTCGTTGCCCCAGCCATCGCCGCCTTCCTCGAGGCGGGCATAGGCAGCGGCTGCAGCCGAAGCGGCGGCACCTTCATCGCTGCCGAAAAATACAAAACTGGTGGACTCTGCGGGCACGCGCCCATTAGACCAGAAAAACGCCGCCAAGTCAATCTGTTTTCCCTGCAGCGCACAGATGGCGGGCGGCTTACGGTCAGAGATTACGCTTGCGAGGCGGCGGAGGATTCTGCTATAATAGACTCCATGTTCAAGAAAACTCTTTGTGCCGCGATGATGCTGGCAGCCCTGGCCCCCGCCTGGGCAGCTGAGTGGATGACTGACCTGGAGGCCGCCAAGGCTAAGGCCGCCGCCGAAAACAAGGCCGTGCTGGTTGATTTCACCGGTTCCGACTGGTGCGGCTGGTGCATCCGCCTGCGCAAGCAGGTGCTCGATACGCCGGCGTTCGAAACCTACGCCAAGGACAAGTTTGTGCTCATGGAGGTGGATGTGCCCCAGAACCCGAAGTTTGACCAGAAGCTCCTGCAGCGCAACCGCCAGATTTGTGACCAGTACAACGTGAGCGGTTTCCCGACCATCCTCGTCATCACTCCCAAGGGTGATGTGGTGGGTGGTTTCAGCGGCTATGTGGCCAGCACTGCAGAGGCCGCCGAACCCCTGAACGCCGCCCTGGCCAATGCTGCCCTGCTTGCCAAGGCTGATACCCAGCAAGGCTCCGAGCAGGTTGCCACGCTTACCAAGGCCTACAACAGCCTCCCCGAGGATGTGCAGGAAAACGCCTCCGCCCTGCGCCAGCGCATCATCGCCCTGGATACCGATGACACCAGCGGCATGAAGCGCCTGCAGCGCGTGAAAGACCAGCGCGATGCCCTGCAGCGCGATATCTCCAACGCCCAGACCGCTGCCGAAGCCATCGCCATCGTGGACAAAGCTCTGCCCACCGCCGAACCCGAAAACAAGGCCGGCATGCTGCAGATCAAGTTCCAGATCATGTTCATGAGCGCCCAGACGGTGGATGACATCAAGGCCGCCGCTGAGGTGATGCGCCAGGGTATCAAAGCTGACCCCAAGGCCGGCCCCAGCGCCATGAAGCGCGTGGACGCCCTGCTGGCCGACCCCGAAGGCGCTCTGAAGCGCCTGCAGAGCATCCGCAACCAGCGCAAAGGCGCCCCCAAAAAATAAATTCTCAAAAAATTCAATTTTAGGCTTGCCAAAGCTCATATCCACGTGTATACTCCCCTCACCAGCCGCTGCGGTGGCTGCGATTCCAACGGCAGGGTAGCTCAGTGGTAGAGCAGAGGACTCATAAGCCTTTGGTCGGGTGTTCAAATCACCTCCCTGCTACTAAAAAGCTCCGACGCTAACAGCGCCGGAGCTTTTTGCTTGTGCTCATTTTCCTTTACCTGTACAATACAGGCGATAATTGCATGCAACAAGAATCCCCAACTCCCGACATCGCAGCAGGCGAGCTTCTTTTCTATACCTCTAAAGATGGTAAGGTGAAGATGGAAATCCGCGTAGAGGAGAAGACTATCTGGATGTCACAGCAGATGATGGCAGAGCTCTTCCAGACCACGAAGCAGAATATCAGTCTGCACGTGGCAAATATTCTGCAATGTGGTGAACTTCAAGAGGAAGGAACAGTCAAGGAAAACTTGACAGTTCGAAAGGAAGGCAGCAGGCAGGTTCAGCGAAAGGTTACATTTTACAATCTGGATTGGATTATTTCCGTAGGCTATCGAGTGAACAGTGTACGCGGCACGCAATTCCGCATCTGGGCCACGCAGCAGCTGAGCGAACTGATGCGTAAGGGGTTTGTGCTGGACAAGGAAAGGCTGAAAAATCCTCCCATTAAAGGAGCCACAGCACTACCGGATTACTTTGATGACCTGCTGGAGCAGATACGCGACATACGCGCCAGCGAGCGGCGCATGTACCTGCGCATTCGCGATATCCTTGCCCTTTCTGCCGACTACGAGCCTCATAACAAGCAGACAAATGTATTCTTCAGCACCATTCAGAATAAGTTGCACTACGCCATTCATGGTCACACAGCAGCTGAGCTGATTATGCTGAGGGCTGACTCAACCGAGCCCAACATGGGGCTTACGTCCTGGCAACGGGAGCGTGTGTTATCTACGGATGTTGCCACTGCCAAGAATTATCTGAACGAACAGGAGATAGAATCCTTCAACCGCCTCACCTCCATGTGTCTGGATTTTGTGGAAGACCAGGCCAAGCAGCGTAAGCAGGTATTCATGAATGATTGGGAAAAAGCCATTGATGGTTTGCTCACGCTGACAGGTAGAAATGTGTTGCATGGGAAAGGCCAGCGCTCCATGACCGAGGCTCGTGAGTATGCACAGGAACAGTACAGACTTTTCAGCATTCGCCGCCGTGAAGCTGCAGAACAAAACGCCGAACTCGAGTTGCAAAACGCCTTGGTGGCAGAGGTTGCCCAGCTCACAAAAGAAAAGAAGGGGCAACGATAACATTTCTCAGCTATGCCTATGGACGCATTTCACCGGAAAACCATCAGCGTATACCTGTGGGGGCATCTTGTGCTCATGGCCGTGGTGCTGGTGTTCTGGCTTCCTGTCTATTTCGTGTTCTACGGCGGGGTTCAGGCGGTGGTATTGCTCTGTCTGCTGAGGAAAGGGGCTTCTGGCGAGGTATCTGCTTTCAGGCGGCAAACCATCTGCTTGTTTTCGTGGCTGGAGTGGGTGTATACCCTTGCGTTGCTGTTCGTGGGGGCGCGTGGGTACTTCGGGCTGTCATTGGATTGCCTGAAGGGTACCATCTACAATAATCCGGAGTTTTTCCCGTTCTATTATTCCCTGATTCCGAATGCCCTTTATGCGGCTGTGGCATTGATATGGGGCGTGGTTTATGCCATTGGGCGTATACGGCCATGATTGAGATAAAAGTACAATTGCAGGGATTCCCAAAACTCAGCATCAGTGCTGATGCCGAGGGATTGTCAGATTTTCTCTCGTCAGTACGGTATGTTGCAAATAGGCAGGATGATGTCATGTATACCAGCGAGGAGTGGCACGGCGAGTTGTCTGCAAGCTCTGTGACTGATACCGAGGGGCACTTATGCACGCGGTTTGACTTGTTTCCCGATGCCCGGGCGGCTGAAGATTTTTCCAGAGTGATCTGCGCTAATGAGGGGCAAGGGGGCTTTTCGGCAGGTATTATTGCATCGAGCGCCTGGTATCTCCGTTTTGCACAGGAAATCCAGCAGCTCATGGATAGCTCCGGACAAGAATGCAGCTTTGAGGTGGCATCGAAGGTCATTTACCAGGCATATAAGGAGGCTGAGGCCGATGACGATATGTTAATACAGGTGCAGAAAATGTGATTATATGAATATACGGTTTTTACAAGGAGTGATTCTGGCATTGGCAATGTCTGTGTGCCATGCTGCCGCGGATGCCGGTGGGCAAGCGCTGGAACGTGCGTTGCGGGCAGAATCAGAGCCGGCGGGTTTTCTGTGGATGGACCGTGAGGTCACCATGCTGGAGCTGGAAGCAGCTATGGAGCGCAGCCGCAGCCTGCCCATGACTCCGCAGCAGGCCATGGAAACGGTGCGGGCCTATGTAAAGGCGCATCCGGAGGAAGGGAACAGGCGGTGTTGCGATTTGTTCTATCTGGTGCCAGCGCATGCCCGGGTCAGTGCTTTCGGGGATTATTATTTCTTCCGCTCGCTGAGGAACTTCAAGTTCAGCCAGGCGCGGCTTGTCGGTTTCTTTGTGAATGCCCGCAGCGGGGAGGTGATTCCGTATCCGGGTGCAGGCTTCAGCGGAAAAGAGGAGGACAGCCCGTATCGGGTTTCCATTTCCTACAATGAGGATGTCGAGGGGAAAATCCTGATTGCCCCGGATGACCCGGAAGCTCAGTTCTCTCTGGGCTGGGCATATCTGAACGGGCGGGTTGTACCGAAATCTCCGGAGAAAGGGGCTGCGTATCTTCGGCGGGCGGCCGACAAGGGGTATTACCTGGCCCAGCGCGACTATGCAGACTGCTGCTGGCAGGGGCGCGGTGTGCCCGTATCGCGCGATGAGGCTATCCGCTACTACCGCCTGGCTGTGGCGCATGAATTCCCGGATATTCATGCAGCCTGCATGCTGGGGAACTGCTATGCACGGGGCGAGGGAGTCCCCCAATCCTGGGTGGATGCTGTGCAATGGTACCGCGTGGCGGCCGATGACCGGCACGCCGAGGCCAGCTACCACCTGGCCGAATGCTATGAGAAGGGCCTGGGGGTGCCGGTCTCCCGGAAAAGAGCCATGAAGCTTTACGAGAGCATTATCGAGGATCACCGGGCGGCTTGTGATGAAGACCGCATGACCTGGGCAAACAAGGCTAGGGCGGCTTTGCTCAGAATGAGATAAGGCGCGGGCTGTTTTTTGCTTTCCTGCCTGAGCAGAGTAAGGATTGAGGACTCGGACGCTGGTGATATGAATTGAACCATGAGTACCGAAACGAAAAAGACAGCATCTTTCTGCCTCCGTCTTGGTTTCAGGGTGGTGGTGTGTCTGGTGGCTGCCTTGTGTGCCACGATTGTGCTCAGTCGGACGCTGGGCGCGGCGTTCGATGCGGTTCCCGTGCGGCTGGTCACCTGGCTGGTTCGCACCTGCTCACCGGATACCGTCATCGATGGTGAAACTGCCTATGATGTGCGTCTGGGCGATAGCACCGTGTTTTACGGTTTCATTTTCTTCCTTATCATCTGGTTTGTTTACGGCTGGGTGGAAAAAGGCCGGGGCAGCTCACAGAAGCACAGCTGATGCGTAAAAACGGGGGCAGCGGGGATTTTCTGCTTGATTTACAGGCAGGCACTTGTTAGTATTTGCGAGTAATACAAGTCTGCAACAATATGAAATTCTCCTCTATTCTTCTTCTCGTCGCCGCAGTGCTGACGATTTCTCCTCTTTATGCCCAGAGCCGCCGCAGCCGTGGTGGTTCCACCGGCGCCACGCCCGCCGCTGCCAAGGGTGAGGAAGCCGCCCCCAAGACTGGTGTGCGTTTCGTCATTCTTTCTCCCGGCGGCACCACTATGCCCTCTCCCCTGTATGTGCAGACCGGCAAGGACACCTACAAGACCATTTCCATTGGTGCCCGCACCCCCAGCATGCGCGTGAAGCCCATCGGCGGCAAGATTAACTTCTGGGACGAGAATCCCGGCAAGAACGACATGGAAGGCGAGGACAAGAAGAAGCCCGCTGCCAAGGCTGCCGTGCCCGAGCCGATTTTCAGCGTGACCGTGCCTGCCAGCGCCGCCAGCAAGGCGGTGTGCATCCTCTCCCCGAACAAGGATGTGAAGAAGACCCAGGCTCTGTTCCTGAACGAAGGTGATTTCCCGCGCAAGGGTATGCACGTGATTAACCTGTCCTCCTTCCCGCTGCAGATTACCACCTCTGAATCCGGCGATTTCAAGGACAAGAAGGAAAGCAAGGTGGGCGTGTACCAGCGCGAAAACGGCATCTGCGACGAGAACAGCTGGTCGTTCAAGGGCGAAAAGGGCCAGACCGTGGCTTTCGTGCTCTCCTACACGGAAAAGGGTGCCAAGGCTCCCAAGCGCCTGAAGGCCTCCACCTTCGTCATTTCCGAGCGTCAGTCCATGATCAACATCGTGGTGAAGGACCCGACCCGCAACATGCCGAAGCTCATGCCGCTGCAGATTGCCGAGGCCCCCACTCGCTAAGGAATCAGGTATCTCTCCTTAAACGTCTCTCCACAACTCTCTACCACTATGCCTAAGAAACTTACTGAAGGTGAAATCGCTGCACGCATTGCGCGCATCGGCGACCAGTTTGCCGTGAGCGGCGATTTCCTGTACGGGGAAGAGCTGCGCAACGGCCACATCAACACCACCTACCGCGCCTGCTACCGCTCTGAGGACGGCCAGGAGGACCGCTACATCCTGCAGCGAATCAACGACTACGTATTCAAGGATCCGGCCCAGGTGATGCGCAACGTGGAGAAGGTGACCCGCCACATTACGTGGAAACTGCTGCGCCGCCGCCGCGATGCCGCCGGCCAGACCCTTAACCTCTTCCCTGCCCGTGGTGGCCGCAACTACATCATCCTGCCTGAGGAAGGCGGCATGTGGCGCTGCTACAACAACATCGAGGACACCCACACCTACGACGTGGTAGAGAACACCCGCCAAGCCTACCAGGCCGGCTATGCCTTCGGTTCCTTCCAGGACCTCATCTCCGATATGAACCCGGAGGACATCAAGGAATCCATCCCGGATTTCCACAACACGCCCAAGCGCTACGAAGCCCTGCTCGCCAGCGTTAAGGCCGATGTGAAGGGTCGCGCCGCCAACTGCCAGGCCGAGCTGGAAATGCTGGCCGGCTGGGCAGACCGCTACTCCCGCATCACCAGCATGCTGGAAAGTGGCGAGCTGCCCACCCGCATCACCCACAATGATACGAAAATCAACAACGTGATGCTGGATTCCGAAACGGATGAAGCTGTGTGCGTGATTGACCTCGACACAGTGATGCCCGGCTCGGTGCTCTACGACTTCGGCGACATGGTGCGCACAGCCACCTGCATGGCCAGCGAAGACGAGGAAGACCTGAGCAAGGTTCGCATGGAGATGCCCTTCTTCGAATCCCTGGCAGAGGGTTATCTGGACGCTGCCCACAATTTCCTGACCCAGCGCGAGGTGGAATACATGCCCTTTGCCGGCTGGCTTATCACCACGGAAATCGGTATCCGCTTCCTTACCGACTATCTGGACGGTGACCTCTACTTCCGCACCGAGAAGCCGGAGCACAACCTCATCCGCGCACGCAACCAGTTCAAACTGGCCCAGAGCATCGACAGCCAGATGATTTCCATGGGCAAGTACGTGCGTCGCCTCATGCGCTCCTACAACAAGAAGTAACGCACTCCCGCGCATGCTCCTGCCCCGGATAATCTGCACCTTCTGCGCCACTGTGGCCTTGCTCTGCGCTGCCAGTGCAGGAGGAGCGGATATTCCGTGGAATCTGGAGCGCGCCCACAGCGAGTTCACCCATTCCCAGGCAAATGGAAACAACGTGTGCCTGGTGTACGATGGCTGGAATATCGCCCTGCTCTCGCACAATAAGAATGATATCGGTGCCATCTTCTTCACCGATAAAACCGGCTACCACCAGTTCAGGCTGATTAATACAGCCAGAAAACTCGCTAAACTCCTGGGTATGGAATCCCCCGTGTTCCAGGAGCTGGATGAAGCTGAAGAGGAATGCGGAATCATTCTGAACAACAATCTTATAGAAAACCTGGCAAGCGAAACGGAGCGCACCCTGGGCTCCAGCCCGCTGGCCGGCATGGCCTACTTGCTGCAGGATGGTTATTTCTACATCGCCGGCATCAAACCGGACGGCCAGCTGCACTGGAAAACAGTGAAGAAAAGCAATGTGGAGCTCCTCATGCCCATGGGCGGCAACCGTCTGCAGGCCATCGAGGTAACCGGTCGCCAGCGCATGAACGAGTTTGCCTCTGAGGTGCTGGCCCGCAAGCTGGGCTTCGGCAGCAACACCGCCATGGAAGGCGACCGCGAGGCATTCTGCCAGCAACAGAAGCTCGACGAAGTGCCCTACATGAATACCAAAAACGGTATCATCACGGCCAAGCGTGGTAAAAAAGTGGCATTCGGCAAAACAAATGCAGTGCTGTTCCTGCTCACCAACCGCGGCATCAATGCCCTGACCTACCCCGACCAGGCCTGCGCCTGGCCGGAAAAGAAAGTGGAACCGCCAAAAGCACCCGAGCCTGTGGTGGAAAAGAAAGAAATCACTCCCCTCACCCCCCAGGAGGCCCGCAAGGCTTACGCCGACTACCTGCGCAGCCTGTTTAAATAAAGCGTTGTTAAACTTTCCGGTTGGTAACTCGGATTTTGGCGTGCTTCGAATACATATAGTCAGCCCCGGGTTCCGCCGCTGACGCGGCTTCCCCCGGGGCTACCAGCTATCTCCCGCCAAAGCGGGTTCTGAATCAAAGCTCGCCGCGTTCCACGGCAGGCAGGATATTCTTCTCGTAGTGCTCTACAGCCGTGCGCAGACGCGGAGCCAGGCGGGAATCCGGGGCTGCCTCATAGGCCTTCTTGTAGCTCTCGTATACGTCCTTGTAACGGCGCTGGAACACGTAGGTGTCGCCCAGGGCTCGCCAGGCCATCTGAGCCAGCTCCGGCTCAAGATCCGGAGTCTTCAGGAACTTCTGGAGCATCTCGATATTGCCCGGCAGCGCGGCAGGCTGACGATTGTTGCGCAGGTGGTCGAAAATGGCCTTCAGCTCGGCATCCTGCTTGCGGTAGTTGTCGAAACGGGTCAGCACACGGGCATAGCCCAGGGTATTCTGGGGGTCGAGGGAGTTGATTTCGTTGACAACATCCACGTATTTATCGCGGCAGTTCTCAGGAATGGCATTCAGACCTTCTGCCAGTGCCTTGGCGCGCTCCATACCCTGCAGACCGGCAGCGCGGGCAAAGGCGGCATCGCGGGTAGCGCGCACAGCGGCGGCGGCATCGAGTGCCTTCAGATACTCAGCCGTGGTGCGGCGGGCGCCAGCCACCTGGGCGTAGGGCAGGCCGTTCTCATCCAGCATCAGCACGGTGGGCAGACCGGTCTCAATGCGGTGGTGCACCAGCAGCTTCTCGTTGGCATTGCGCTGCTCCTCGGGAATGGCAGCCACGGCGGAGGGAAGGCGCGGGAAAATCACTTCCACCAGCACATACTTATCGCCCACAGCCTTCTCAAACTCGGCTGTTTCCATAATCTTGGTGCGCAGGTGAATGCAGGGCGGGCACCACTCCTTGCCCGTGAACTCGAGCATGATATCGCGCCCCTGCTCCTTGGCAATCGGCAGGGCGGCTTCCACATTGGCAGCCTGCGGCAGAGCCCAGGCAGCACAGCTGCCCAGAGCCCCCAACGTCATGAGGATGGTAGAGAATTTCATATATGTTATGTAGGTTTGAGTACTCTTTAGCCTATTCTGCTCAAAATACAATCTATTTTTTCGAAATTTATAAGAAAAAAACGCGTTGATAGAATCAGACCATCCTCGACAAATCGGGAATTGGCGGGGTGCAAATCTGTCGGAGCACGGGACTTTAGTCCCGAAAATATAAGCATTGGGGGGACTAAAGTCCCCCGCTCCGAATAAAACCAACTGCCCCACAAACTCGCATTTATCGCTCCAGCTTATGCCAAGGCGTAAGAAAAACCCTCCTGAGAATCATCTCAGGAGGGTTTTCTGTAAACTCGCTTACAGATTCATCAGCCCTTCATGCCGGTGATGGTACCATCGGCAGAGACCTTGATATCGCAGGCGGCGGGCACCTTGGGCAGAGCGGGCATGCGCATGATATCGCCGCAGAGGGCCACCAGGAAGCCGGCGCCATTGGCGATTTCGAAGTCACGCACGGTCACGGTGAAGCCCGTGGGGCGGCCCAGCAGGCCGGCGTTGTCAGAGAGGGAGTTCTGGGTCTTGGCCATGCAGATGGGCAGGTCGGTGAGACCGTTCTTGGCCATGAGGGCCAGCTTCTTCTGGGCGGGCTTGGTAAGCACCAGGCCATCGGCGCCGTAAATCTTGCGGGCAATGGTGGCCATGCGTTCCTCCACGCTCAGGTCGAGGCTGTACAGGCATTCGAAGGGCTCGTACTCAGCCTGCATGCTGGCCAGCACGGTTTCGGCCAGCTCGGTGGAACCGGCGCCACCCTTGCCGAACACATCGGCCACGGCACAGCCCACGCCCATCTCGGCGCACATAGCCTTCACCTCGGCGATTTCCTCCTCGGTGTCGGTGGCGGCAAAGAGGTTGATGGCCACGGTGACAGGGCGCTTGTAGAGGCGGGCGCTCTCGATGTGGGCAGCAAGGTTCACCAGACCGCGGCGCACGGCCTCGGCGTTCGGGGTTTCCAGGTCGGTCTTGGCCACACCGCCGTGCATCTTGAGGGCGCGGATGGTGGCCACGATGACGATGGCATCCGGGGAGAGACCACTCTGGCGGCACTTGATGTCGAGGAACTTCTCGGCACCCAGGTCAAAGGCGAAGCCGGCTTCGGTCACGGCGTAGTCGGCGCAGGAAAGAGCCATCTTGGTGGCAATGACGGAGTTGCAACCGTGGGCGATGTTGGCGAAGGGACCGCCGTGCACAAAGGCAGGCACGCCCTCGAGGCTCTGCACCAGGTTGGGGTTCACAGCTTCCTTCAGGATAGCCAGCAGGGCATCGGTCACGCCCAGCTCGCGGGCATACACGGCCTCGTCATCGGCGGTGAAGCCAATCACCATGTTGTCCAGGCGGCGGCGCAGGTCATCGCGGTCCTCGGCCAAGCAGAAGCAGGCCATGATTTCGGAAGCGGGGGTGATGTTGAAACCATCCTCGCGGGGCACGCCGTTCTTGTTCAGGCCCACCACAATCTGGCGCAGGGCGCGGTCGTTCATGTCCATCACGCGCTTCCAGGTCACCTTGTTCTGGTCGAGGCGGGTGGTCTTGTAGAAGAGAGCGTTGTCAATCACAGCGGCCAGCAGGTTGTTGGCAGCGGTGATGGCGGGGAAGTCACCCGTGAAGCCCAGGTTGATGCTCTCACCGGGGGTGATGCTGGAGGCACCGCCACCCGTGGCACCGCCCTTACGGCCGAACACCGGACCCATGGAGGGTTCGCGCAGGGCAAGGCACACCTTCTGGCCTACAGCCTGCAGCCCCTGAGCCAGACCAATGGAAACCGTGGTCTTGCCCTCGCCGGCGGGCGTGGGAGTCAGGGCGCTCACAAGAATCAGGCGGCCACGCTTGCGGTCCTGCTTCAGAACCTCCAGGCTCACCTTGGCCTTGTCGTAGCCGTAGGGAATCACATACTTCTCATCCAGCCCAAGCTTGGCTGCCATCTGTGCAGTGAAAGACATATCTGCCATGGCCATATTCTAACACTTTCAGCCCCACTTAGCAAGCCTATATTCTGGGTGGAAAATCAGAACCACAGGAGCCGAAATCAAGGGAACAAACCTTCCGCTGTGACGTATCTCTGACTATGACTGCGTGGCTTATCAGGAATAGTCATCAGGATTGCACCATTTTTCAGAAGCGGATCAAGATAACGACGCAGAGCATACTGACCGGAACCAATGTTAAGATAACCGATTATTTCTGCTCGCGTGCGAGGTGTGCGACAGAATGCCAACAGATTCTTTTCATCTTCAACAACGGGAGCGTATCTGTGTGCAAGGTCGTTCTCTTTGGGTGTATGCTTGTGATACAGGATAACTTTGAACTCACCTGTTGTATTGATGAAAACCGGCTCCGGCAGATGCCGCTGAGCCATAGCATGACGGATGGTGGGGATACCGGAATACCGGTTCTCCGTTTCATCCAGAACTTCCAGAGCCGTTACTAGAACAGGATTACGGGTATCAGGCTGGGTATGCCCGAGCTGGTCAACAGTCAGCCGCCCATACAATCCGCCCGGGTTAATGATTTCCAACCGGTCTTCATACATGTTAAGCTGAATCGGCCTCGATTCCGTATATATGCTGTAATCTCTGTGAACCAAAGCATTTAACACAGCTTCGCGTACCGCATCCATGGGATATTGCGGTATATCAACTCTCTTACCTGTCAAAGAATCTATACCGGTTGATGTATGCATGTTGTTCCGCACAAAATCCAATGCTTTCTGCAGCATTTCAGGTATGGTACCTTCTATACGTTTAGAATCAGTAAAGCGATTGCCAAACAAATCCACTTCGCCCATTTCTGTACCGGGAATACGGGTTGCAGAAATACAAAGACGAGGATAAAAGGCCTGGGGGAATAAGCCAAAAAGCAGCAAGGCCGCCATCGAAACTTCACCTCCCTGGGTAACACCATTCAATTCATATTGCTGGGACTCAGTCATTCTAGCCAGATTAGGCCTTTCACTCCGCATCCGGGCCTGGTACACCTCCAGCAAGTTCCGGTCCAGCATATCCAATGTAGCTCCCTTTGCGGGTCGAATATCATCACGATACCGTTTCCGAAACGCTTCATAACTGTATACCTCATATTCGGTCATGGGTTTATCAGCTTCTCCCACTCGTATGTAGGCTCCTTTCAATCGTCCCTGAGCTGTCCGGAAACAAGGACGGTCCGCTATATCCATGGGTGGAATTTCGGCAGAAACAAAAACTTTATCTCCCTCATCATAAACTGTAAACACAGGACGCACAACAGGAGTCATCTGCTCACAATACTCCATTACCCTCTTTTGAAGCGCCTGCGCATCATACACTCCTACTTTCTCAAACTTGTTCTGTTCGTCCAGCCCGAAAAGAAGAATTCCTCCATCATCCTGATTAGAAAAGGCAGATATGGTATCATACAGCTTTTCAGGGCATCCTTTATGAGCAGACTTGACCTCTGTCGTCTGCCATTCGCAACCTCGGCGTTGTACCTTTTTAATCAGATCCTGAAGCTCTTCTTCAATCATGACTTAACGTATTTGTTGACTTTATTTTATAAAAACAACACAAAAAGTAAACAAAAAACTCAATAAATTAGAGAAAAACATAAGAAAAATCAAAGAAATTATTAATCTTTTGTTTGCTTTTTAACAAAATTGGAATTAAATTTTCATATTTACACAAGTAGACTCCCAGCTTACCATCGTACCACCGTAACAGGATTAGCAGCACAAGATATATTACCCTGCGTTGCAAAAGTCATATTTCCGCAAAACCCCGCCTGTCACTCCTAAGCTGTGATGCGTACCTTCCGGAAGATTTTGCATACTAACGGTAAAACCGGTATATACAGTATCCATTCAATCATTACGAAAAACTGCACAGCAGTCAGCGCATGTATCAACACAAAATGATAATGTACAAACTCCGGGTATTCTTTATATGCAATAATCCAGAGCAGGATTGTATTGTTCATAACCGATGACCAGAACCACCATGCCACCACAGGTAACACCTCGCTGCCACTCTGCCGGGGCGGGAAAAAGCGTAGTTGCACCCACAGCACCAGAGCCATAGAAAAAAACGGCGTAACGAGCACATAAATCTCGTTCACCTTCATTATCAAGCCATACAGCACTGTCCCAATCTGCAGCACGGCCACCAGCACCAGAACCCAGGCAGATACCAGACGCCAGAACTTCAGCGCAGGTGGAATGGCGGGCGTGGTCATGCCTTGGTTGCCTTTTCCAGCGCCTCGCGGAAATCGGGGCGCATGTAGTAGATACCGCGGGTGATATGCTCGTGGCGGTTGGGGCCGTCTTCCCAGTCATCGAAGATGTAGGAGGCGAGGCCATCCCTGTAGTCGATGCGGCGGGCCTTGGTCAGGATTTCCAGCGGCCACTGGCGCACACGGTTACTGAACACGCGGGCCTTGATGATGCGGCGGTTGGTGAGCACATAGCTGGTGTGGCGCAGCATGTAGGAGCGCAGCGGCGGCACCACCAACAGGAGAAGGGCCAGCAGCATCACCACCTCCTTCGGGAAGGCAGCGGTCAGGAACATGGCCCAGTCCGGCAGCGGGATACCCGGTGCCCCGAAGTGGAACCACAACGCCAGACCCAGCAGCACAAGCCCGGGCAGCACACGGGTGAGGAACACCCCGCGGAAGAACACCAGCCGCGGACTCCCCGTCCACAGCACGCTTTCGCCTTCCTGCAGATTTTTCTCAACCCAATTGTGTAGACTGGCCTTATCCATGGTATCAATGTACCACAGATACAGCGCAAGACAAGATAATTCGCCCCCTGCGGCGGCAATAACATCACTTTTGTAGAGATAAAACAGGAGAGAAATCCGCCAATTTTGCCTTCAACGGGTATTTTAGCGGGTAAAGGGTTGCCAAGGCGGGCATTTTTTGCTAAACTCACGGCAGCGGCGGCTTTATATATCCGCTGTGTGTCTCCTATTCTCTAATCATCTCACAATGAGCCTTCCTTTTTTCAGCAAGCTGCGTAACAAGAAAGCCTACATGCGCATCGTGGAAAACGAACTGCAGAAAGTCCGTGATACCATCGATGCCCAGACGGAGCATTTCTCCCCCTACATGAGGGATTACATGCGCCAGGTATGCAAGGGCAAGGGCAAGATGATTCGCCCGGGTCTGGTGCTGCTTACCGCTGCTGCCACCGGTGGTATCAAGGAGGAACACACCACCTTTGCCGCCATGCTGGAGATGCTGCACATGGCCTCGCTGATTCATGATGATGTGCTCGACAAGGCCGAGACCCGCCGCGACCAGCCCACGCCGAATGCCCTGTGGGGCAACGAACTGGCAGTGCTGCTGGGCGACTCCATGCTGGCACAAGCCATGGTGATGGGCTCAGAGATTGGCGATTCCCGCTTCATCCGCCGCATGGCACTGGGCGTGCGCGACCTGTGTGAGGGCGAGGTAGAGCAGTCCACCCGCCTGTGGGATATCGACATGAGCCGCGCCGACTACTACGAGCTTATCCGCAAGAAGACCGCCACCCTCTTTGCCATGGCCATGGCCGGGGCGGCATTCCTGCAGAACATGGACGACGAGATGATTGAGCAGCTGAACCGCATGGGCACGCTGCTGGGTATCTCCTACCAGATTTACGATGACTGCCTCGACCTGACAGGCAGCGATGAAAGCGCCGGCAAGACCCTGGGCACCGACAACGAGAAGGGCAAGCTCACCCTGCCTATCTTCTTCCTCATGGAATCCAGCAGCGACGATGTGGCAGAATACGCCCGCAACTGCGTGGAGAACCACGAGGAGATTGATTTCTCCCGCCTGCGCCACACCGATGCTTTTGCCGAAGCCATCCGCCTCTCGGTGGAGGAAGGCCTCAGCCGCAACGAAGAGGCCCGCGAGGTGCTCTGGATGCTGCCCGAGTCTCCCGCCCGCGAAGCCCTGGCCGAGATGACCTACCGCCTGGACGAGATGCTGCAGGAGTGCTGCGTTGATTAATCCCCCCCTTCCCTGCTATGATTCGCCCGGAAAAAATGGTACCGCAGGAGCCGGATCTCGCCACCAGGATCTGGGCAGATATCTTTGCCGCCGCCGAAACAGCTGCTGAGCAGGAGCCCAAGCTCACCGGCCTGCTGGACGATGTGGTGCTGAGCCGCAACAAGCTGGCTACTGCCGTATCGGTGCGTCTGGCGCGCAAACTTTCCCGCCGCGATATCGGGCGCGACGACCTGGAACCCCTCATCCGCTCGCTGCTCAAGAGCTCTCCGCAGACCGTGGAGATGATGGCCGCCGACCTGAAGGCCGTGGTGGAGCGCGACGCCGCCTGCCATAGCGCGCTGGAGCCTCTTCTGTACTTCAAGGGTTTCCATGCCCTGTGTACCTACCGCCTGGCCCACATCCTGTGGCAGCAGGAGCGCTACATGCTTGCCCTGCTCTTCCAGAGCGTGGGCAGCGAGGTGTTCGGCATCGATATCCACCCTGCCGCCCGTATAGGCTGCGGTATCCTGCTGGACCACGGCACAGGCTTTGTGGTGGGTGAAACCGCCATCATCGAGAACGATGTATCGCTCTTCCACGAGGTGACCCTGGGCGGCACCGGCAAAGAAAAGGGCGATGCCCGCCACCCGATTGTGCGCAGCGGTGTGCTGATCGGCGCCGGTGCCAAGGTGCTGGGTCGCGTGGAGGTAGGCGAATGCGCCAAGGTGGCTGCTTCCTCCGTGGTGCTGGATAATGTGCGCCCGCACACCACAGTGGCCGGTATTCCGGCAGTAGAAGTGGGCGATGCCGTGGGCGAGCCTGCCCTTTTCATGCAACACCGCCTGAGCTGATTTTTTCCCCACCATGATAACGGAGCTGGATATTCACCTGCCGCTGGCCCGCGCCCTGCGCGAGGATGCCCGCCGCAAAGCCGCCGCACAGAAGCTGCAGATTTCTCCCCACCGCATCAAGGGCATGCGCCTGGTGAAAGAAAGCATCGATGCGCGCCGCCGCCCCATCTGCAAACAGCTCCGCCTGCTCGTGGGCGTGGATGAAGAGCTTCCCCCCGCCTCCCTGCCCGAGCGCCACTACACCCCCGTGGCTGCCGAGGCGAAGAAGGTCATCATCGTCGGCAGTGGCCCCGGTGGCCTGTTTGCCGCCCTGCGCTGCATCGAGCTGGGTATGCGCCCCGTGGTGCTGGAGCGCGGCAAGGATGTATCTGCCCGCCGCTTCGACCTGCAGCCCATCAACTGCAAGGGCTATGTGGTGGAGGATTCGAACTACTGCTTCGGCGAGGGCGGTGCCGGCACCTTCTCCGATGGCAAGCTGTTCACCCGCGCCACAAAGCGTGGGTCCGTGATGGAGATTTACGAGACCTTCGTGGCCCATGGTGCCGCACCGGAGATTCTGACTGATGCGCACCCGCATATCGGCTCCAACCGCCTGCCGAACATCATCAAGGCCATGCGCGGCAGCATCATCGCCGCCGGTGGCGAGGTACATTTCCAGACCCGCGTGTGCGGCCTGCTGAAGAGTGCCGATGGCAAGCGCCTGCTCGGCGTGCGCACGGCAGATGGCCGCGAATTCACAGGAGACGCCGTCATTCTGGCCACAGGCCACAGCGCCCGCGATGTGTACCGCATGCTGCATGCCGAAGGCGTGCGCCTGGAGCGCAAGCCCTTTGCCGTGGGTGTGCGTATCGAGCACCCGCAGAGCCTTATTGATACTGCCCAGTACCACCTGCGCCCCAGCCAGGAGCGCCCGGAGGGTCTGCCCGCAGCCCGCTACACCCTGGCCACAAAGATTCAGGACCGCGGCGTGCACTCCTTCTGCATGTGCCCGGGTGGCTTCATTGTGCCCTCTGCCACGGAGAATGATGAAGTGGTGGTGAACGGCATGTCGCTCTCCCGCCGCAATTCACCCTTTGCCAACAGTGGCTTCGTGGTCACTGTGGAACCCGAGGATACCGATGCCTTCCTGGCTGAGCACGGCGTGCTCTCCGGCATCGCGTACCAGAAGGCGCTCGAAATCGCCACCAGCCACGCCGGCGGCGGCATGCAGAAAGCCCCCGGCCAGCGCGTGGTCGACTTTCTGGCAGGCCGCGTCTCCCAGAGCCTGCCGAAGACCACCTACCACCCCGGCATCACCGCCTGGGATCTGAATGAGCTGCTGCCGCAGAGCGTGTGCTGGCGCATGCGCGAGGGTCTGCAGTTCTTCAACCGCAAGTTGCGCGGCTTTGCCGGCGAGGATGCCCTGCTCATCGGCTGCGAAACCCGCACCAGCTCGCCCGTGCGCATCCCCCGCATGGATGAAACTCTGCAGCACCCTGACCTGGCAGGCCTCTTCCCCTGCGGCGAAGGCGCCGGTTACGCCGGTGGCATCGTCTCCGCCGCCCTGGATGGCCGCCGCTGCGCCGAGGCCGTGCATGGGTTTATCGGCCAGTAATCTCATCCCCTCCGTCCAACCAGAGGTCGGATATCGTTCACGCATAGCGTGAATATCGTCCGGGCAACGCCCGGATATCGTTTCCCTGACTACATTTTCAATACCCATTACAGCATGCATTGGGAAACAAATCCCGGTGCCATTTATTTCATTCCCCCACCCCCAGCGCAGCCCCATTGCGCTAAGTCGGTTCACAGATTCGTGAATTGAGCCTTACGACTCACTCGTTTTTGGCGTATTATCGTCGGTATTGCAAATCTCCTCATAGCTGTCCAAAATAGGTAAACATCCTAAAGTAGAGTGTACCTATATCAAAGAATAGCGAAAATCATCAGCTATTTTTGGCAAATAGATCCCCCTGATGCAAATCAGGGGGCTTTGCATGTA
>JAZRHL010000032.1:0-17605 GCA_045644745.1 Akkermansia sp. | reverse complement strand
ACGGAGATTGGTTCATTTTTTTAGCACCGCCAGTTTAGTAGCTGGCACCCCAGAACTCAATCTCCATTTTTGTTTTCTTTTTTTCTTAGTTTTGCTTCTCTGCCCTCCGCTTTCTTTAGAATGCTTTTTGGACAGCTATGAGTAAATCCATCCATATCAGCGAACGCGGCTTGACTTCCACCACCTGGTCGGAGTATAGTGAAGAGGCTGTAAAGCGTGTGCAATACAGTTCCTCCCCCACAAGCTCCATCCCACCGAAACGGTGACGGTGGATGGCTTTGCACTCTCGCAGAAGGCTATTGAGCGTCGAGGTGCAAAAAGCCTCGGCGCTCTTAAACCTGCAACTATAGAGTTTTGGTAAAATGAAGGAAATATTATATTTCATATTAAGTTTAATTATCTATATCATTCTTTCATGGGAGACTAGGAAAACAGAGAAGATGCGTCTAAGGGCACAAACCTTAGCGACTAAAGGAGAAAAAGTCCTTGGATGGATTATGATGAATGCCTATTCTGTTTGCCTTCTCGTTTGTTTCTTATATGCGATTCCATCTTCCGAGGATGATGATATGTCGCAGAGAGGGAAAGAGATTGCGATCTTTTATGCGATATGCACTATTATCATTGAGGTGTTTATATATGTGTTTTGTTTATTAATAAAAGGCAACTCGAAAAATATTCTGAGCTCAGCAGTGCTCTATTCAAAACAAAATTCTTATTATATGGAGTGTGCGCGAATTGGCGGTCCTATGCTCTATGTAATATGTGTTATATCGGGATAGCATGTGGTACATGCCAAGCTCTGTTGCATCCTTCCATGGCCCAAGTTGCTATGGGGACTGCTTTCCTTAAGGCAAAATGATGATTAATGATGGATATTCACCTCAATAGGATGCGGTCGTCGCGCCTTGAAGATCATGAGCAGGAAATAAAACTGGCAACCGGTAAGGTGAAAGCCATCCATATCAGCGAACGCGGCTTGACTTCCACCTCCTGGTCGGAGTATAGTGAGGAGGCTGTGAAGCGTGTGCAATACAGTTCCTCCCCATCCCGGGTGGGCGTAGACCGCGAAGCGGACGAAGCCCCCGCAAGCGCCATACGGTAACGGGGGTATACAAGGCCATCAGGTGCGACGGAGCAAGGCGGCGTAGGCGCCATCTGCCTGCTCTCGATGAGGCAGCGCAAGGTAATCCTGGACCAGGGAGAACTCGCTGTGCTTTGACAGGAAAGCCTCCACCACGGCGCGGTCTTCCTCTCTATCAATGGAACAGGTGCTGTACACCAGTCTGCCACCAGGACGCACGGCCACACAGGCCTGTTCCAGAATAGTAAGCTGAAGCTCGGCCAAGCGGGTAATTTCCTCGGCAGAGAGGCGCCAGCGGGCATCCACACGGCGCTGCAGCACGCCGCTGTTGGAGCAAGGCACATCGAGCAGCACGGCATCAAACTCCCCTGCCCAATCTGCCGGGCATGGCTGTGTCCAGTCATGCTGCGCCACCTGCACATCCTTGCCACCGGCACGCAGCAGATTCTCGCGCAGCGGCTTGAGGCGGAACTCCTCCACATCGGTGGCCAGAAGTTTCAAATCACCACCTGTAGCTGCCAGCATGGCAGCAGACTTGCCACCAGGGGCGGCACAGGCATCAAGCACTCGCTCCCCCGGCTGCGGAGCAAGCAACTGCACACAATAGCGGGTGGAGGGATCCGTCACATACAATTGGCCTGCCTTGAGCATTTCCAGTGGCAGCGCTCCGTGCAGGCGATACCAGCCCTGCAACTCAGGCAAAGATTCCCAGGCTTCGGGGATTTCTGCGGGCGGATTTACAGGATTCACTCGGGCATATACCGGAGGCGTGAGGCTGTTCCAGCACAGCATGGCCTCAGTTTCCTGCGGGCCGAACTCACTCTGCCAGCGCTTCACCAGCCAGGAGGGGGTCGAGTAGCGCACCGCGAGAGGAAGCTTCTCCTGCTCAGCATCGAACTCATCGCGGCGGCGGGCGGCGTTGCGCAGCATGCCATTCACCACCCCACGCACGCGCTGCGGCGCCAGGCGCACAGTCTCGCTCACCGCAGCATGCTCGGCCTGGCGCAGCACAAACAACTGACACAGGCCCATGAGCACCAGCCAGCGCATTTTCTCCTCCAGCTTGCCGGGGCGCAGCGTCTTGCGGATGTGGTCCAGCCAGCTGAGGTGGCGCAGCGTATCATAGACAATAGCCTGCAGCAGCGAACGGTCAGAGTGCGGCAGGTGATGCTCCGCAGCAGCTCGAGCCACCAGAGTTTCGGCAAAGATACCGCCCTGCGACCAGCGCAGCAGGCATTTCCAGGCAAGTTGACGCACGGGGGGAGTGTTATTCATGCAGATTATTCCATGTTCAGAGCTTCATGCAGCGGCAGAAGACCATTCCAGGCCACGATTGAGCCTTTGATTCCCTCTGCATCCTTCGATTCAAACTCAAGCACACCGCCGGCTGCCTTGAGAATCACCCCAGCGGCAGCAAAATCCCACAGGCAGATGCGGCCTTCGATATAGGCATCAAAGCGCCCTGCTGCGATATAGCAAAGCGTAAGTGCAGCCGAGCCAAGAATGCGGATTTTGCGCACCTGTCGGGAAATATGGGCAAAACGACGGATTCCGGCCTCGCCCGAGCCATCGTGCGTGCCGTGGCCGATGAATAAGACAGCCTCAGCCATGCGGTTGCGGGTGGACGCGGTGATGGGCTGGCCATTCAGCATGGCAGAACCGCCGGCAATGGCGGTAAAGCATTCATTCTGCATCGGGTCATACACACAGCCGAGCACCATCTGCCCACGGTACTGCAGCGCAATGCTCACGCAGAAAATAGGAATATTGTAGAAATAGTTCACCGTGCCGTCGATGGGGTCGACCACCCAGAGGAAATCAGAAGCAGTTTCTCCACTATTCCCCTCCTCTCCCAGAATGGCGCTGTAAGGGAATGCTGCCAGAAGCTCGGCGGTGATAAGCTCCTGGCTCTCCTTGTCCAGACGCAGCTTGATATCATGCTGCAGCGCCTCATCCACCTGCTTCACGGTGTAAAACTGCTCGCGCAGAAATGCCCCGGCCTTGCGGGCAGCATGTTCTGCAGCAGCAAGATAGGGTGCAAAATCCGGCATGAACTTATTTTCCGGCATCGGGCTTCTGGGCAGCGGCGCGCAGCTCGGTGCGGGCCTGGTTATAGATTTCGCGGCCAAGGCTCATCGCCGCGCGGCTGAGCAGCGCACGCAGACGCCCCGACATTGCCTCAGGCGTTCCGGCCTTATCATACCCCATCCACACAAACACGCAGACGGAGTTCGGGCGATACACCATGACCCACTGTCCACCGCCATTCGGCAGAGTCTCGTTCATGGTGGTGGGCTCACCCTCGCTCAGGCGGAACGGAGGCAGCGCAGACACGGCCGTGGCACTCTCGCGGCGGATATATTCGGGAGATTTCTCAGGCTCGTAGTTGTAGATAATCTGCTTGTTGCTGCTCCAGACGGTGTTCACCATGCTGAGGCGGTAGCCACGGCCTTCATTCTGCAGGCAGAACAGCAGGCGCGCAAGGTCGAGCTTGCGCATGGGGAAAAGCCCGTTGTACAAGTCCCGTTCCTGCTCGCGCTTCGGCAACACCAGCGGCAGCTTCAGCGAATCATAGAAAGACTTCACCACATCGTAGCCCAGGCGCACGCCCGTTACTTCGGTGCTGCGGGCCACAATGTGCATATCATCCCCACCGGGCAGACAGGCACAGCAGAAAAGGAACGGAGCCGCCACACGGCCGGGCATCACCTTATCCTGCCAGCGGTCGCGGCCATCCACTATGCTGCGGCCACCCACCAGCGCAAGAATCTTACCGCGGTGGTTGCGGCGGGAATCCACCGCCAGGGCGCAGCACTGCAACAGACCGTCCAGATTATTGTCCATGCCGCGCACCTTGAGCCCCTCGGGGCGCTTCATGCGGGAAAATGATTTACGAATGGCATCGGCAGCCTCGCCCTGGGCACCTTCGAGCCATGCCTCGGGGAAGATTTCAGGCTTCTCCACAGCCGTCAGCGCGGTTTCCACCGCATTCTCCAGGTATTGCTGCAGCGGCAGGTTCAGGCTGGAGACCACAGCAATACCGCCCGAATGCTCAGGAATATCGCTACCCATTTCCTCCATCTCGTGACGAGTCCACATCACCGCATACGAGCTCTCGCCCTCTGCCTGTTCGCTGTCCTTGCGCAGCTCTATGGGCGCCGCCGTAGCCTCATTGCACTCCTCCTGGGTAATCATTTCGCACTCCAGCATGCGCTGCAGGGTCTCAGCCTTCACCTTGCGGGCGCTGGACATACTGCGCACCGGATTGAACAGCGAAGGCGCACGCACCAGACCGGCTAGCGTAGCGCATTCCACCAGATCCAGATCACGCACTTCCTTGCCGAAGTAGTGACGGGCTGCTGCCTTGATACCATAGCAGTTCTGCCCGTAGTAGATGCGGCTGAGGTACTGTTCCAGAATGGTATACTTATCGAACTGGCGCTCTATGCGCAGGGCAAGCATCGCTTCAAGCAGCTTGCGGTCCATCGACTTGCCGCTCAGCTCAAACACATTGCGGGTAAGCTGCATGGTGATGGTGGACGCCCCCTGCTCATAGCGCATGGACATGATATTGCGCACCACAGAGCGCAGCACTGAGGTTATCACCACACCACTGTGGTCGAAGAACGATTCATCCTCGCGCGCTACAAAGGCATTCACCAGATGCTTCGGCAGCTCATCGCGGGAGATGAAGCGGCTGTCCTCATCGGAAATGGAGGCTATCGGGCGGTTGGCCGCATCGTAGAGCATGCTCACCCCCAGACCGGAAGACACGCGGTCGAGATTGTACTGCGCAGCCCTGTATGCATACACACCCAGCACACTGGATACAGCAATGACCAGCAGGCCAAGCAACGTACCGAGGACAATCAGCTTTTTCTGGCCGATGGTCAGCAGGCGGTACCAGCGCTTGCGGCGGTTAGGTGTGGAGATGAAGGACATATCGTGCTCCGGTGCGGGAGAAATCAGGACTTCGGCGCGGAATCCGGTGAATCCATGAGGTGCTGCACATTACCATTCGGCACCCAGTCGGGGAACTCGGTGCGCAGAGCCTGCTCATACTGAGAGGCCTCGCCTTCCTTGCCGCAGCGCTTGAGCGCACAGGTAATCTTGTAGAGAGCCAGCGGCTTGAGCTCCTTGTCGCTCACCACGTTGGCCGTACGTCCGTAGTACTTGGCCGCCTCACTATACTCGCCGTCAATGTAGTAGGCATCGCCCAGCGTAATGAAGAGGGTGGACTTGATGGGGCCGTCGATACCCATGGCAATGGCGTTCTCGCAGAGCTTGCGGGCTTCAGCGCCTCGGTTCAGGCCAATGAGCAGCTGAGCCTGGTCGCGCATACCTTCAGCCTGGCGGTAGGGCTGGTTCTCCATGGAGACATAGTGCTCGGCAGCCTCCAGGCCTCGTTCATAGAGGCGCAGCTCCAGACGAGCCTTGGCCAGCGTCTTCCACACGAGCGGCTCCACCTTCGGGCGTTCGCTCTGCGTACCATCGGCCTTCATGTATGCCTCACGAGGTTCGCGTACGAGAGCATCGGAAAGATACTTGTTGGCAGCCAGATAATCGTGCTTCTGGAAGCAGGTCCAGCCACACCAGCGCAGAATAGCGGGAGGCAGAGCGTTGTAAGAAGACTGGTTACTGCGCTCGAGCACCTCGAGGGACTTCTTGAGATTCTCCGCATCCTTCATCTTGAAGAAGCACTGCACCAGGCGGATATCCACCAGCGTGGCGTACTGCTCAGGATACATGGTGCGGGCCTCCTGGAAGTGAGGCACTGCGGCGGCAGGGTCCTTTTCAGCCAACACACCGGCTATGTTATAGTGAGCCTCGGCCAGAGCCCCCGGCTTGACCTGCTGCCCCTGCTTGGTGAGTTCTGCGCACTGCTTGATGAAGCCCTGGTAGTAGTGCACCATCTTGTCGGCATCGCGACCGGCGCAGAGCTTGGCAGCGCGCTGCCAGCATACCACCACGGCATCCGACTGAGGGAACTCCTTGATGACACGGTCATAGTCAGCCAGCGCCTCATTGAACTTACCCTGCTTACCATAGAATGTGCCACGCAGGGAAAGAGCCTCAGGCATTCGGTAATCTGTGGGGTAGGAATTAATGTACTGCGTGAGCGTGGACACGGGGTCGTAGGCATCGCCCTGGGCTGCGGTCCACGCCTTCTTGTACATGGCGTCGGGGCGCACGGCCTCAGGCAGATGGTCAAAGTTGAGCGCATCGAACTGGCGTGCAGCTGCCGCGGGGTCGGTCAGCATAAGCCGGTCGGCATACATCAGGCGCACCAGGTCCACACAGGCCAGGCCAGCCGTGGCGGAACCAGGGGCAGCATAGGTGCTGAGGTACTTCTCGGCATTCTGGAAGAAATTGGCATTACGCACCTGCTGAATGCAGATGATGCGGCGGTAGCCGGCATCGGCCGCCAGCGGAGTGCCGGGCTGAGCCTTCTCGGCCATCTCGAACCACAGCGCAGCAGCTTCGTACTGCTTGATTTCCATGGCTGACTGACCCACGATGATGGCGCGGCGGGCCTCCTTGGCGGGGTCATCCATCATGCGGGACTGGGAGGACGCACGGCGCACCACTTCGGCATACTTGCCGGCCTTGTAGAGGGAGAGGATATTCTCCATCTGGCCTTCGCTCACGTACTTCTCCATGCCCTGCATACCGCTCAGGCGGGAGTACAGCTCCTGGGATTCCTTGTTCTTGCCCAGACGCGCAGCCAGACGGGCAGCCTGCAGCGTGGCCGTGCCGCGCACGCGGGCATCGAGCGTCTTCATATCCAGAAGATTGCGGAAAAGCGTGTATGCCTCGGCATCGTTGCCATCCTCGGTCTTCATCTGAGCCATGGAAAGCAGCGAAGTCTGCAGAATCACGGGGTCAATTCCCTGCATGACCTGCAGCGTGCGGAAGGTGGATTCGGCCTCCTTGCGCTTACCGGTCTGCAGCTGGGCACGGCCAAGGCGATAGAGGGCATCGTTGCGCAGCTCAGCGCGCTGCGTCTCACGCACCGTAATGTGGTAGAAGCCTATGGCCTTGGCCCACATCTGGCGCTCCGTGGCCTGGTTGGCCAGCTTGTAGGCAGCAGCGGCGGCGTATTCGCCCTTGTGCTTGTTAGCCAGCTCACCCAGGGTGTTGTTGGAGCCAGCCATATCGCCGGCCTCAGCCTGGCAGACGGCCTGCAGGTACATGGCTTTCTCGCGGTTCGCGCCCTTGGGGAACTTGCTCACGTAGTTGGCGAAAAGATTAGCAGCGCGGCCCATGGCCTGCGCGCGGGCTGCAGCGTCGGGCGTGTTGCGCGCCTGCGTGTAGAGCTGCTCGGCAATGGCATAGCTGTCCACCTCGGCATTGGCCACCAGCGGTGCTTCTGCCTCGGTCTGTTGCGCAAATGCCGGCACCAGGGAAATACCCAGTGCCAGCATGGTAGAAACTTGCTTATTCATGAGGGATGAATTTGATTCAGTGGGGAAAAACGATGTTGGTTATTCAGCAGCCCCGACTGCCGCACTTATTTCTTCGACTCGGGCATCTGCTTGGAGAAGGAAACATTCCACACACCAGCCTGCGAGCAGGTCGAAATCACGTCGGCCATGCGCTGCCAGCTCATCTGGGCATCGCCGCGGATTCGCACGGGCTGGTTCGGGTTCACTGCAATCATGCGCTGGAGCATGGCATGCAGTTTTTCGCGGGTGAACACCTCGCGGTCAATGGTAATGATAAGGTCGCCGTCCTCTTCGCGGGCGTTGATGATGATTTCATCGATGGCACGGGAAGTTTCCTCGGTGGATTTCGGCGCGGTGGGCACCTTCACCTTCAAATCCTGCTCGTTCAGAATGAACTTCTGCGTGACCACGAAGAAGATGAGCAGCAGGAACACCACGTCCAGCATGGGAGCCAGCTGGAAACCGATGGGTTCCGGTATTTTGGTGTTAAACTTCATAGACGCAATTGCGTGAATTAAGCCTCTGCGCTTCAGAACTCCTCCTCGTCCAGCACTTCCTGGGCGGAGCCGCGCATATGGCTGTTGCCCAGTCGGCGCTCACGGTCCATCTGCACAGCAATCACAGAGAGGATGTGGGTCACGGCCACTTCCATATCAGCAATGCGCTTCTGGATCCGGCTGCGGAAGAACACATAGGCCGCCATGGCCGGAATAGCCAGCACCAGGCCACCGGCGGTCGTAATCATGGCCTCGGCAATACCGTGGGCCATCTGCATCTGCTTCACGCCTTCGAAATTACCGGCAGCCATTTCCATGAAGGTCTTCATCATACCCACCACGGTACCCAGCAGACCAATCATGGGAGCAATGGCTCCGATATCGGAAAGCCAGTTGATCTGACGGGTCAGGATGTTGGTCTGGCGGGCGCCTTCGGCAGAGGCCACTTCGCGCACTTCATCGATATTGGCGCGGGGGTTGCGCTGCAGGAACATCACAATCACATGCATGGTCAGCGCAAAGCTGGAGCCGTCGCGCTCACACATACTCATGAGGCCGGCGTAGTCCTTGCGGCGGATGCAGGACTCCACCGACATCACCATGCGGGAGGGAAGCACAGCTGAGGTGCGCGTGGTCCACAGACACACGAACATGACCATAACCGCTATAACAGAAAGGAAAAGAAGAGCCCACATGAGGGGGCCACCCTTCTCGAAAAGCTCCATAAGTCCCCAGCCCATCGTGTTGAGGGGATCCGTTGTAGAAATGATTGCTGGCATGTTCACGCGGCAAGTATAGGCGAAATCGCATCCGATTTCAAGCGAGATAGATGTCTGTATCGTATTTTTTACGCCAGTTTCCCGGAAATAAGTATTGCAATAAAGCGCATACGGGCATAAAATAATGGCATGCAGGACACTTCTCTCTTCCGGGCCTGGGCCGAGGTAGACACCGCCGCCATGCGTCACAATCTTTCCGTGGTGCGCCGCGTGCTCCCCAACCACAAACAGATGGCCATCGTGAAGGCCGAGGCCTATGGCCACGGCATCGAGGGTGTGGTCAAGTCTCTCGATAACGAAGACCTGGAGTTCTTCGGCGTGGCTACCCCCGCAGAAGCCGCCCGTGTGCAGGCAGCCGGCTGCCGCACCTGCCCGTTTATTCTGGGCCCCTGCTTCCCTGCCGAGCGAGAGGCCATTGTGCAGAACGGCTGGCGCGTGGCACTTTCGAGCCTCGAGGAAGCAGAGCACTACAATTCCCTCGGTCAGCTCTATAACAAGAAGGTGCACCTGCATATCAACGTGGACACCGGCATGGGCCGCGCCGGCCTGCTGCCCCACACCTTGTCCGAAATGGGCGCCCGCCTGGCCGACTTCGAGAACCTGCATATCGAAGGCGTCTACTCGCACCTTTCTGCCGCAGCGGAGGACATTTCCTTCACCCACAGCCAGATTCGCAGCTACGAAAAGGCCGTGGAAGAGCTGAGCACCTACCTGCAGATTCCCTACCGCCACCTGTGCAGCAGCTCGGGCGTGTTCAACTACAAGGCACCCAGCACCAACATGGTGCGCCTTGGCCGCATTCTCTACGGCTACTCGCCCATGCCCTCGCCATACAACCGCGAGCTGCGCAATACCCTCACCCTCTACAGCCGCGTCACCCTGCTGCGCACCCTGCCCAGCGACCACGGTGTTTCCTACAACCACACCTACATCACCAATGGTCCCACCCGCGTAGCCACCATTGGCCTCGGGTTCGGCGATGGCTACCTGCACTACCTTTCCAACACGGGAGCCCGCGTTTACCTGAACGGCGAATACTGCCCCGTGCTCGGCCGCATCACCATGGACCAGATTATGGTGGATGTCACCCACATGCCACGCGTGCAACCCGGAGATGTGGCAGAGATTCTGGGGCCGAATGTTCCCTGGGCAGAGCTGACCTCCCGCGCCAAGACCATTCCCAGCAACATCATCACCAGCATCACCGGGCGCGTTCCCCGCGTGTACAAGGATTGATGCCCCATGCGAAAGCTTGCCTTCCCTGCCCTCAGTCTTGCGCTGGCAGCCTGCACGCAGACCGGAGCTCCTGAGGATATGAGCGACTTCAAGCCTCTCATGTTCCACAATGTCGTCATGGAGGGACAGGAAGATCCCTACCAGGAGGGAAAACAGCAGCTTGCAGAAGCAGCTGCCCGCATGGAAACATTGACAGATGCAGAGAAATGCAGCTTTGCCCTGGCGCTGGTGCACGAATACGATAAGGAACTCACCGCGCTGGGTCTGAATGCCGCGGAGTCTGATTTCATCACCGATTTCGCCCTGGCGGTCAACAACAACCCTGAGGTCGCAGAGGCCGATGAAGCCATGTGGGAAGACACGCTCAACTGGAAGGGCGTCTACGACCGGGCCATCAGCCGGCTTACTCCGGAATTACAGCAGAAGCTCCGGCATGACTACATGGGCGTACTCATGGACAGCTACGCTGCCTGCATGATTGCCCGATATGCCGAGCTGAATGCCACCCTGCCCGCCGACCAGCGTGCCAGAGCCCGCAGCATCGTGGCACTCATCGCCAGCCACGCCGATGGCGAGTTCGGCCACCGCGACACGGGATTGGACAAAATCGAGGGCTACACCCCGCAGCCGCTTGACATAAGCAGAATCAGCCCGCAGCATCAGGGCAGCTGAATATCCGCCAGCTTGCGCCCCCCAATGGCGTAGACACGCACACGGTTTTCCTCGCACTCGAAGCTGAATGGAGAATAATTGCTATGCAGCGACTTGCTGCCGATATGTTGCCACAGGCCTTCACTCATGCGGTAGAATTCCAACGGCATCACATCCGCCCGTCCTCCCGGACCAGGAGGGATATTGACGGCAAGGTCATCCCGCAGGCGAATCGGAAAATGATACCCGGGACTCCCCAGCTCCGGCATCCCCGCTTGCAGGATGAACGCCGGCGCAACTGCCCCGGGATTACCGCAGGACCTCACATCATCTGCACGATACACAAGGTCCACGCGCTCAAGCTTAGATAATCCCGTGGGATTGGTGCGGCGCTTGCTGATGATATCCAGCCGCAACCGGCAGGAGCCCCGGGGCGGTAAGAGAGTTTCCTGACTGAGGCGAGCGGACAGATTGCCGCGTTTCACCTCATCGTCATCGGTGGTGATAATGGTTACCTTTCCGGGGCGAAGGAGCACAGGAGAATCGGTCAGGTTCTCTGCTTCGCACAGAATCAGGTTATCCCCCGTTCCACTGAACCGCAGGCGCACCAGCTCGGGAGCAGGAGCAAAAAGCGCAGGAGGAGTCTCCCACATAGGCATGCGCGCCAGCAGCACCCCGCTGCTGTGATACGCCAGCACGGCTCCATCCTTCAAGGCAAAGCGGGCGTACTGGTCATCCTCCACATGCACCCCGTGAGTCAACACCAGGCGGAAAACACCCTTCGCCTTGCGCACGGCACTGTACATCTGGGTCTTCTTATCCGCCATCAGGCAGCGCAGCAACTGCACCTCATCCGAGAGCCGGTAGCTCTTCCATCCTGTAGCATCAGGAAATACACTCTCCGCAAGATTCTGCGCTGTATTCATGGATACTGCTTCTACAGGCGCAAGCAGACAAGCACCCAGCAAGGCAACACACGCAATTCTGGCAGGGGGAAACACCATAGCATAGGCATTTAACCACAATCCATCAGCGGCGAAAAGTTTTATTTTCCGCCATACTCATTTTCCTGTACACCAGCCCTGGGTTCTGCTAGCATGAACTCGCAAGTATGAAGCTCATCGCCAGAAACAGGTTCCGGCTCGAAAACGGAAACGAGCTGCAGGTGTCGGGGCATCTGGCTTTTGATTTATTCTCGTCTGACGGGCAGCTTATCGGAACTTGCCGCAACAGCATCACGGGATGGAAGAGGTTCTTCCACGTGCGACCCGTCTTCCAAGACGCAGCAGGCACAGCGCTGGCGCACGCTGAATTACCGCTCATCGACAGCGGCAGATTCACCCTCCTCCTGCCGGATGGATGCAGCGTAGTCCTGAGCAACGAAACACCCCTTCCCGACACGCTGGCTCATGAATTGAAGCTCCTGGTATCAGCATTTCAACAAATCCAGCTTCGCGATTCCTCCTCGGGTGACAGCGGTGATGACTGATTACTCCAGCCTCGCGAACTGCAGGTGCATCCAGTCACAGTTACGCTGGCGCCCTAGCGATACCGCACCATAGCGTTCCCAGATCTGCCACCAGGTTTCGCAATCGGGATGTGAAAGAGAGGCGCGGGGAGATTTGAGCGCATACGCATTGCTGCGCGGGGCGAAATCGAGCGCAATTCCCCAGGCATGCATGGAAAGCGATTTACCGGATTGCGTGGGGCGGTAGTTGTAGCTGCCGCCATATTGGTCGAGCCCCAGCCGCTGAATCTCTGGAAGCCCGTAGTGCGCGAGCACTTCTTCCAATGCAGCCTTGACAAGCGGCGCAATAAGCTTGTGAACCCGGATGCTGCGCACCGGCTTCCCCTCAAAATAAAGCTGATAGGCAGGAATCAGGCTGACCAGTGAATCCTCGCAGCCGGGTGCGCCGAATATGCTATTCCCCTGCCGCACCCTGCTCTGCGATGGCCAGGCAGGCACGTCCTGCACACCCAATGCTTTGGAAATGGCCCGCAACGTCTGCATACCGATAATGCCATCGGCCGCCACCCCGAGATGTTCCTGAATACGTCGGATGCTTGTTTTCATCGTTCCTGGGGTGAAGACTGGTGTTCAATAATGGAAAGGCGGGTATCCATGGCGCGGAGCAGTTCCACAGTCTGCGCGGCGGTGGTCGCCTGGTCCCGCGCCAGCTGGCGGAAATCGCTGTACACAAAACACACCAGGGCAAATCCGCCGAAGGTGATGATTTCCCGCGTATATTCACGGGTAAGGGTCAGGTAGTCTTTGAATGGCTTGCACATGGCTATGCTATAACGCTCACCTTGCCCCTTTGCAAGCAGGTAAAAAGAACGGTGCCACTGTTCCTTTCGGAAAGTGGCACCGGAGAAATTGCGGTTTCTACGCCTTACACACCGGCAGGCACAGCAGCGGGAGCTGCCGGAGACACGGCGGGAGCTGCAGGAGCAGCAGCGGGCTGAGGCTGCGGGTTGGTGGTGGGGGGAGCCTCAGGCGGGGTGTAGGTGTAGTACACCTGGCCATCGAGGCTGGCGTGGTACTGACCACCGGGCACAATGCTGATACCCAGAGTCTTGCCTGCGTAGTTGGCGGGCGGATTCACGCGATAGCGGCGGATTTCGGGCTGACCTTCGCGATCCGGGTCACGCACAATGATGGTAATCGGCCCCTTGATGGGAGCAGCCTGCTCGAAGGGAGTCACGCAGCTGGCGCCACCGAGCATTTCACCACAGGGATATTCCACACCGGCGGCGTCGCGGGCTTCCACGATGATACGGCCGGGAGTCGTGTTGGTAATCTTCACGCTGTAGTTCATCACGCCACCCACGGTAGGCATGGTGGTAGCCTGCATCACATTGGGCACCATGGTCGGGGGAGGCGTCACAGCCTCACCGCTGGCGTACACATTGCCATCCACGCTGGCGTGGTACTTACCACCGGCAATGATGCTGATGCCCACGGTCTGGTTGGCATAGCTCTGCGGGGGATTCACCTTGAAGCGGCGGATTTCGGGAGCACCTTCCTTATCGGGGTCACGCACCACGATGGTGATGGGGCCTACGATGGGGTCAGCCTGCTCCATGGGAGTGGTGGCGCTGCGGCCGCCATCCATGAAACCACAGGGATAAATGGTACCGGCGGCGTCCTGGGCCTCCACGAAAATCTTGCCATTGGTGCTGTTGGTGATGCGCACCGAGTAGTTCATGGGCACGCCCATGGTCGGCACCGTGGGGGTCATCCCCATGCCGGGCTCCATACCCACAGCAGCCTGACCGGGAACGGCAGACTGGTGAATGTAGGTGGGAGTGCTGTAGCCCGTGTTGGCCACGGGAATCATCGGGCTGGGAGTAACGGGCTGCTGCAGGGGAGCAAGCGCGCTGGCCACCGTGTTGGCAGTAGCGGTGCTCATGGCGTTACCCATGTGGCTCACAGCGGCAGTCTGGCCGTTGTACTGGGCAACCTGGGCATCAAAAGCGGAATTCACATCGCCACTCACGGCCACAGCGGCCTGACCGGGAAGCGCGAGATACTGACCAGACACCTGAGTCTGGGGCTTGGTCACCACGGTCGGGCGGCTTGTCACCACCGTATTATCCGTGGAGCTGCAGGAGGCCACCACCAGGGCGGCACTGGCTACGAGACAGTTCTTAATCTTCATGCTGACACAGAATCTATCACAAATGACAGAAAAAAGCAAGGATAATGTTAAAATGCAGGGTATTTTTCACATATCCTCAACGATGAGGTGGCCTTACCACTGGTTATTGAGGCTCTTGGTCTCCTTGTGCACTTCCATGTTGCGCTCGGGTTTGCCGGAGATGGCGGGAGGCATTTCGGTGACCATGTGGAGGTCGAGGATTTCGATGGTATTGGCACCCTGCTTCAGGAACTCACCGGGGCAATACAGGCGCTCCTGCGGGCCGATGTGCCAGTAGCGGCCCAGCAGGTGGCCGTTCACCCACACATAGCCCTTCTGCCAGCCGCGCATATCGAGGAAGGTATCGATGCACTGCTCAAGCTGCACCTCTGCGCGGTAGAGGGTGCCCTGCTCGCGGCCACGCACATGGCCGGTCTTGCGGGCGGGGGCGGGCAGCGGCCTGGTCAGGTCGATGCGCTCCACCTGCCAGCCCGTAAGGGGCGTCTCCCCAAGCATCACCTTGCCGATGAGGCCCTTGCGGTCCTTTTCCATGTACTTGGAGAAGTTCACGTGACCGAAGGTATCCACCACCACCTTGAGGCAGGCGGCCTTCTCGCGGGCAGGCAGCGCAATACTGGTCTGGTTCAGGCGGCGGTCGAGCGTGCCGAGGTATTGCTCACCGAGGTAGACCTGGGCATAGTCATGTGCGGTGCAGTACAGCGTGGCGGCAGGGCCGGCAGGCACGGTGGTGGTGTAGATACCGATGCCCTGGTTCTGCCCCAGGCTCTCGAGCGTGGGCGGGTTGGTGAAGCTCTCCGGCTCCTCCGTACCGCGGATATCATGGAAATCGCACACCATGGCGGGGCGGAATGCCGGCACCTCCATGGCCACGGGCTGCACCGGTTCAGGCACATCAGCCCCTGCGGGCAGGGCAGATTTAATGATATCGCGGTATTCGAAATACTCGCGCGTCAGATTGCCGTTTTCACCGATGGGTGAGCCATAGTCATAGCTGGTAAGATCAGGCTCGAACTTGGAGCCATCGGGGTTGGTGTTGGCACCGGCGGTGAGACCGAAATTCGTGCCGCCGTGCAGCACAAAGATATTGAAGGATACGCCATCGCGCATATACCAGCGCACGGAGTTGAGCGTGTTGCGGCTGGGGGTCCAGTTACCCTCGCCCCAGTGACGCAGCCAACCGGGGTAGGTCTCACTGGAGAACACCGGCACACCGGGCGCCACGCGCAGCGCAGTCCGCATCTGCCAGGCATTGTCAGCGGGGTCTAGCCCCACAGCCACACCGCGGGGCACAAAGCGCAGGTGGTGGTCGGCACTACCTTCGGAGAGGTAGAAGGGCCCTGCCCCCTTGCCTTCCCAGAATGCCTTGAGCCACTCGATGTAGGCCATCTCGTCATGCTCGCTCTTGTAGCTGCCGTATTCATTCTCCAGCTGCACCATGAGGATGGGGCCGCCGTTGCGGCTCAGGCGCGGAATGGCAATCTCGGCCATCTTCTCCAGGTAGCGGGTCTGGGCTTCCATGAACTGGGCGTTGCCCGTATAGCGCAGCGGGGTCACATCGTCCTTGATGAGGTAGGTGGGCAGGCCACCCAGATCCCACTCGCCGCACACATAGGGGCCGGGGCGGAACAGCACCCACATCCCCTCCTGCTGGCAGAGGTCGATAAAGGCGGCAATGTCATTGCGACCCGTGAAATCCCAGCTGCCGTCCTCCTGTTCCAGCGCATTCCAGAACACATAGAAGGCAATCGTGTTCAGGCCCATGGCCTTCGCCGCGCGGATGCGGTGCTTCCAGTGCTCGCGAGGCACGCGCTGCGGGTGAATCTCGCCCGAGCGAATCTGGAACGGCTTGCCATCCAGCATGAACTCGCGCCCACCTTCACCGCCGAAGGAAAGCACCGCAGGTGTCCCCTGCTCCGGCCTCTGCAGATTCTGCATAGCCTCCACCCCTGCCTCGGCACCCAACGCCGCCATCGCAAGCATGCTGAACAATACGCTTTTCATGGACTATCCTCTACCATATTTGCAGGCAAAAGACCAGACAAAAAACACAGTAGCGCCCTAAATGTTACGCATATTCCAGTATAGCGTGCTCCCGTCCACCGTCCGCGTCAGCGGATATCGTCCTGCCGCAGGCAGGATATCGTCGCCCGCTCCGCGGGCGATTTCGTCCCGCAAGGGATTTCGTTTTTTTCAAAAACGCTGTAAAACTTTTTGGTTGAGATGTTATGTAGCGCGACAATTGGGATTTATCGAGCAGGCGTAGCCTGCGGAACTTTGAGCCCGGAGGGCGGTAGAGCTCAGGCAGGGATGGAGTCGCGCAAGCGACGGAATCCCTGCTAACTCAATAATAAAATCAGAACCCCGGAGCATAGCGGAGTGGGTGGCAGAGGCGCATGCTACATATTAAAGCCGAGGCCTCTGCCGCCCCTGAACGGGGCTCGGTTATATTTTTGGTATGCAAGCAGGGGCTGCGCCCGCTGCGCGGGCTTGCCCCTGCCTTCCCTCTGACGTCCCTAGCGGGACTCAACATTCCGCTCGCCTTCAGCTCGCCGGATTACAAGTTGTTTAACAAATCCATTCATAAAACTCCATCCCTAGACAAAACAACCGGCGACACACAAGCCCACTCCGTGGGCTATGATATGCCTTTCCCTTCCTCCCGTCCACCGTCCGCGTCGGCGGATTTCGTCCTGCCGAAGGCAGGATATCGCCGCCCGCTCCCGCGGGCGATTTCGTCCCGAAGGGATTTCGTTTATAAAGCCACGGCGCTGGTTCTATCAGAAGCACGGGACTTTAGTCCCGTTTACGTTTTCGTGACTAAAGTCCCGTGCCCCGACAGATGTGTACCTCGCCAAATTCCAAGTTCGTAAGCAGAGTCTTTCATAAAACTCCATTCCTAGACAAAAAAACCGGCACCTCGGTTGCCCGGGGTGCCGGTTGGTTTATCTGATTCTAACCTGACTATCAGAACGTGTAAGCGGCGCCAATGTTCAGGCGGTGCTCCTTGGAGTCCTCCATCGTGTTGAAGCCGTAGTTGGCGGTGGCGCTCCAGCGCTCGCCGATGCGGTAGGTGGCGCCGGCCTCGATGCCGATACCCTGGCGGCCGGGGTTCTCACCCATGCCGCTCAGGCCGTTCATGCGGATGACCGGGTTGCTGCGCACCATGTCGTTCATGTAGCGCACCTCACCGTTCAGCACGAGCTTCTCGCAGCCCTTGGCGAGCACGAGGCCGCTCTTGCCATCGGTCACA
>JAZRHL010000031.1:0-91162 GCA_045644745.1 Akkermansia sp. | reverse complement strand
GGTATCGCGGCGGCCGTCGATGAGGTTCCAGGGGGAGTTGCTGCTGCCGGCGTAGCTGGAGCAGTAGGTGATGCGCATCACGTTGTCCGGTTTCCACTCGGGCAGGCTCTGGAACACGCTCACGCTCTTCATGCAGCCTTCGCTGCTGGCGTTGGCGCGCACAATGCCGTCCTCGCGCTGCAGGAAGGGCTCGGTGTAGTCCATTTTGGAGCCATCAGGCAGGGTCACCACAATTTTGGCATCGCGGGAGCCGCAGGTGGCGTGCACATAGCCCACGCTGTCGCGGGACAGTGTCACAGCACCCGTGAGCGGCAGCATGGTGCGGCCGATATCGGCGGGATTCTGGCCCTGCAGCACGGGGCGCAGGGAGAACACAAAGGTGGTGGGCCCGGAAA
This sequence comes from Akkermansia sp., assembly GCA_045644745.1. Taxonomy (GTDB): domain Bacteria; phylum Verrucomicrobiota; class Verrucomicrobiia; order Verrucomicrobiales; family Akkermansiaceae; genus Akkermansia. The sequence continues at coordinate 90,767 of JAZRHL010000031.1, read as the reverse complement.
GCGGGATATCGCGGTCCATGGGCAGCGGGCCGCAGGCGGCACCACCCAGACCCAGGGTGAAGGCATCCACGCTCACCACGGTGGCGCCGGCGCGCTTCACTTCCTCGGGGTGGGAGGCCTCGAAGATATCGCGGGCGGTGTAGGGCAGGGCGGAGAAGTTGAAGTTCTCGTGCGGTTCAGCGGCAATGACGAGGCCGATGCCGCGGTTGTCGGTGATGGCTACCCAGTTGGTATCCATGCGGTTACCCATTTCCATGGGGAAGGGGTAGCGCTCCACCATGTTCTCCACGGTGGTGTTCCAGATGCCGATGTGGGAGCCGGCCTTGCGGTCGGTGTAGTTTTCGCCGGGGCCGCGGCCATACCAGCGCACATTGGAGAAGCGCTCGGGCAGCATGAGGGTGTAGCCCAGCTTGGGCAGCACCACCTTGTTCATGCTGGGGATGATACCGGCCTGCACGCTCACGTAGCCGTTGGGCAGGATGGTGTACACCAGCTGGGTGGTGAACTTGAAGTCCTTCTCAGTCATGGGGCCGAGGTCCTTCACCTTGTAGGTGCCCTGGTCGTACTCACCGCTGTTGAGGTTTTCCTTGCGGGTGCCCTGGCTGGTCACATCGCAGGAGATACGCACCACGCCGTGCTCCAGACGCTCCACGAGCAGGGGGGTGGCGGTGTGCACCAGGTTGCCCAGGCCGTTATTCAGCCACTGGTTCATGGCCCACTTGTCGTTGGCCACGGGGGCACGGAAGGCGTTCAGATGCACGGTGGGCTTCTCGCCCAGCAGCTGCTGGCCGTTCACGATGTAGTTCTTGATGCCGCCGGTGGCCTTGTCCACGCTCAGCGTGAAGTTCGGCCCGATAACGAGCATCTGGCCGCTCTGGTTGCGCACGTCGATTCTGGCGTCGCTGAGCTGCATGAGGTTCTGGCGGGCGTCGTAGCCGGTCATTTCCTCGGGCAGTTCCATCTGCTCGGTGGCAATCACGTAGCCCTTGTCGGCCCAGTCGGTCTTCTGCTTGAGGCAGAGGTTCACGGTGAGGTAGTAGCGGCGGTCCTTGCGCAGGGAGAGCAGCTGCTCAGCGGTGAGCGGCAGGGTGAGCTCCTGCGTGGTAAGGGGGGCAGCGGCGGGGGCGAAAGTGCCTTCGGCCACTACCTTGCTGCCTTCTTCCTTGAGGGTCCAGGTGCCGGCGTATTCAGCCAGGTCGGTGAAGAGGTGCTTGTTGCGGATGCTGATGCTCAGCCCCTTGTCGGAAACGGAACCCAGGGTGAAGGAGGCATTCTGCTGCACCTTGCGGATTTCGTCGTAGAGCGGGGTGACGGTGCGGTCGCTGTAAATCACGCCCTTGATGCAGAAGATGCCGTCGTGGGGGTATTCGCCGTGGTCGCCGCCGTAGGCCTGGCGGGTGACCTTGGTGCCGTTCGGCAGGGTGACTTCCTGGTCATAGCTCTGGTGAATCCATTCCCAGATGCCGCCGCCGATGATGGAGTCGCTGCTGTCGATGGCTTCCCAGTAATCAGCCAGGTTACCCATGGAGTTGCAGAGAATGTGGGCGTATTCGGAGATGTACCAGGGCTTTTCGAGCTTGCTGCCGGCGATGTTGCGGGCCCAGTTCACGCTGGGGTACTGGTTCGAGCAGAGGTCGGCCAGGTCGTTGTTTCGTTCGTACTGGGTGAGGCGGGAGGTGTCGCGGCTCTTGATCCAGTCGCGCACGGCGGCAAAGTTCTCGCCGGGGCCGGCTTCGTTGCCGTAGGACCAGATGACCACGCAGGGGTGGTTCTTGCTCTGCTCCACCATGTTCTTATTGCGCCACACGTGCTGGGCCTTCCACTCTGCCGGGTGGGAGAGGGAGAGCTCACCGTAGTAGTAGCCGTGGGATTCGATGTTGGCTTCGTCGCATACGTAGATGCCGAGCTCGTCGCACATCTCGTAGAAGCGGTCTACCTGCGGGTAGTGGGAGTTGCGGATGTGGTTGATATTGCCGCGCTTCATGATGAGGAGCTCCTGCAGGCACTCCTCCTCGGTCACGGTGTGGCCGTTGGCATGCTGGCTTTCGTGGCGGTTCACGCCCTTGAGCTTCACGGGCATGCCGTTCACCAGGAAGCGGCCGTTCACGAGCTGAACATCGCGGAAGCCGATCTTGCGGGAAAGGGTTTCGGTGATTTCGCCCTGCTCATTCCTGAGGGTGAGCAGCAGGCGGTAGAGGTTCGGTTTTTCAGCGCTCCACAGGGCAGGCTGGGCCACCTGGGCCTTCAGGGTGGTCTGCACCTCGGCGCCGGCGACGATGCTGAGCGGGAAGCTGCTCATGGTGGCCACGGTCTGGCCGGCGGCATTGATGAGCTCGCCCTGCACGGTGGTGATGCCGGTGGTTTCGCTGCGGTTGTCCACATTCACCTCGATGCTGAGATTACTCAGGCTGTAGTTCTTCTTGCCGGGCTCACCTTCGAAATCGGTGTGCACAAAGAAGTCCCGGATCTGCACCTTGGGGGTGGAGTAGAGGTATACGTCGCGGAAGATACCGGAGAGGCGCCACATGTCCTGGCATTCCAGGTAGGAACCATCGCTGTAGCGGTAGACCTCGGCGGCGATGACGTTCTTACCGGGCTTCACGTACTTGGTGATGTCGAATACCGCGGCGGTGCGGCTGTCCTTCGAGAAGCCGACCTTGTGGCCGTTCACCCAGAGGTAGAAGAAGGAGTCCACGCCATCGAAACGGATGAATACCTCGCGGCCGTTCCAGTCAGCCGGCAGTTCCACATCGCGGCGGTAGCTGCCCACGGCGTTGGGTTCGGTGGCGGGGGTGGTGTATTTTTCCTCGTCCTTGTTGCGGGGCTTGGTCATCACGCGGGGCCAGTCGCGCACGAAGGTATAGCGCTGGTTGCTGTAGATGGGGGTGCCGTAGCCGCGCATCTGCCAGTTGCTGGGTACATCAATCTCGGCCCAGTTGCTGACATCGGTCTCGGGTTTGTAGAAATCGAGCGGGCGGGAGTCCGGGCTGGGTGACCAGTGGAACTTCCAGTTGCCGTTCAGGCAGCGCACCAGCGAGGAATCCTTGCGGTGCCCTTTCAAAGCTTCGTCTCGGTTGGCAAACGGCACATAGAAGGCGCGGGCTTCTTCCCGACCCTGGGAAAGGTTCTGCGGGTTCTCCCAGTCAGGATGCGGCTCATACGCAGCCTGACCAAAAGCCATGGCTCCGGTCATTGCTATTACTGCCGTCATACTTTTAAGCAGGTTCATACGGAATGTATACTATAGAAATTGCCTTCTTCTTTCAAGGAAAAAACGCGTTGGCATAATTAGCCGCTCCTCGACGAATCGGGAATTGGCGAGCAGAGTATGCGGCACAACGTGCCGCTTTCGTACCGCCGTCAGGCGGTATTTCATGTGCGGCGACAGCCACGCTTTCATACGCCCACAGGGCGGATTTCATCACGGGCTTGCCCGTGTATTTCATTGAGCGGCCCGTCTCGGCGTAGCCCGAAGGGCGGAGACGGAAGCGACTGGTTTCCGCTGCATTAGCAGCGGAACTCCCTTACTGCCGGTATGGTCATCTGACCATTCATTGGGTTATGTAAAGCATTGAAAACCGGATTTTATTTTCCCAAGGAGATGCAATGAAATAACCGTGCTCTACATCGGCAGTACCGCTGCTAATGCAGCGGTAACCAGTCGCCGCGTTCGCGGCTCAATGAAATACACGCTGCGCGTGTACGAAATCCCGGCATACGCCGGGATGAAATGCAGTCGCGTCGCGCCTGCACGAAATACCCGAGCGAGGCTTGGGTACGTTGTGGGGCTCTACGAGCCCCACAAACTCGGATTTAGCGAGATGAATAACCGGATACCCTCCAATTATGCCAACGTGCGGAAAAAGATAAATTGCCGGGTTGACGGGCTTTTTCCTTGTTAGGTGCAGACTGGATGTGCTAGAGTTTCGTGAACTTTGTATGACCCGGAAACATAAATTCTATCGGGATAGTCTATATCCGATTCTTGACTTGCTGCTGGCAGGTTTGTTTGCCTATATATCGCCTTATGTCACGAATCTGGTGGCTCCCTGGTTCGGGTGGCCGCAGGGTGGTTTCTTCAATTTCTTTACCACGACTCCGTTCCTGGCGGGTGTTGCCATCATCTGTGTGCCTTTCATTCTGCAGCGCGTCGGGTTCTACCACCGGCAGAACATGCAGCGCATCACCACGGCGGCGCGCCAGTTGTTTGCGTTTGACATGTACTATCTCTGTGCCGCGGCTATCTACCTGGCGCTGGAGAATTACTCCCTTTTCTACAATGGCGCCCTGCTGGTGAACCTGGTGGGTATACCGCTGGTGTTGTTTCTGCGTTTCCTGGCGGCCCGGGCCTGGATGACCCGCCGTGCAGATGCGGGCCGTTACCTGCTCAAGGTAATTGTCCTGGGGGCTGAGGCAGATGTGGAAAAAGGGTGGAATGCTACGCCGGCTGCCTGGCGCTCGCGCGTGCAAGTGGTCGGGAGGTTCAGTGAAATGCGGCCCGATACGGAGGAAGAGGTGCAGAAACTTATCGAGGAACATGGTGTGGCTGCCGTGTATGTGTTCGGTGGTCTGGCGGCGCATCATCAGTTCGCTCCGGTTATCATGCAGTGCGAGGTGCAGGGTATCGATGTGAATGTGGTGCTGCGCAAGCGCATGGGTGGCAGCCTGCGGGCTTCCATCAACGAGGTGGGCGATGCTCAGATGATAGCGCTGACGACTACGCCTGACTTTTCCTGGACGCGTCTGTTCAAGAGTGTGCTGGACCGTTCTGTGGCGCTGGTTATTCTGCTGTGTACTTCTCCGCTGTGGCTGCTGGCTGCGATAGGTATCAAGATAAGCGACCCAAAGGGTCCCGTGTTCTTCCGCCAGCGTCGCTCCGGGCTGTATGGCCGCGAGTTCCGCATGTGGAAGTTCCGCTCCATGTATGTGGATGCCGAGTCACGGCTGGATGAAATCAAGGCCAAGTACGGCAATGAGATGAACGGCCCCATTTTCAAGTTGACCAATGACCCCCGCATCTTCCGCTTCGGCCACTTCATCCGCAAGACTTCCATCGATGAATTGCCCCAGCTGCTGAATATCCTCTGCGGGGATATGAGCATCGTGGGGCCGCGCCCCCTGCCGGTGTATGAGACGGCAGCCTTCCCGAAGATTGAGCACCGCCGCCGCCTGAGCGTGAAGCCGGGTCTCACCTGCTACTGGCAGATTGAGGATCGCAGCGATACCACTGATTTCGACGTGATGGTGCAGAAAGACCTCAAGTACATCGATAACTGGAGCCTCTGGCTGGATGTAAAGCTCTTCTTCCGTACAATTCCCGCCGTGCTTTTCGGCAAGGGTGCCAAGTAAATGCCATGTTCCATATCGTTCTCTTCCATCCTGAAATTCCCCACAACACGGGCGCTGCAGGGCGTCTGGCAGTGGCTACGGAGGCGCGTCTGCACCTCATCAAGCCGCTGGGGTTCAGCCTGGATGAGAAACATGTGCGCCGCACAGGGCTTGATTACTGGCCGCATGTCGACCTGCACCTCTGGGATTCGCTGGAGCAGCTTGAGGCAGCGGCCGAGCCGGGTGCGCGTTTCTGGTATCTTTCCACCAAGGCAACGCATGGTATCTGGGATGCGTCCCTGCCGCTGCGCGATGGCGATTACTTTGTGTTCGGCCCGGAATCGAAGGGCCTGCCCCAGCGTTGGATTGATGCCCACCCCGAGACGGCCCTGCGTATCCCTATGCCGGGCGAGCACGCCCGTTCGCTGAATCTTTCCACCTCTGTGGCTATCATGCTCTATGAAGGGCTGCGCCGCACTCTACCCGAAGGCCAGTTATGAAGAATATCGTTTATTTTGATCTGGAAACCCGCCGTTCCGCTGCAGAAGTGGGCGGCTGGCACGAAACCGCCAAGATGGGCATGTCTGTGGGTGTCACCTATTCCACCCGCGACAATGCATACCATATCTACACCGAAGACCAGGTGGAGGCACTCATTGATGAACTCCGCATGGCGGATTTGGTGGTGGGCTACAACCACATCGGTTTCGACTACGGCGTGCTGCAGGCCTTCACCTTCTGGACCGTGGCCGATGTGACCCAGAATCTGGATATCTGCGCCGACCTTACCGCCAAGCTGGGGCACCGCCTCAAGCTCGACTCCGTGGCCAAGGTGACCCTGGGTGGGCATTCCAAGACGGCCGAAGGTACCGATGCGCTCAAGTGGTGGGCAGAGTATGAAAAGACAGGCGAGGCTCAGAAGCTGCTGGATATCGCCCGATACTGCTGCTACGACGTGAAGGTGACCATGGAGGTCTACAAGTTCGGTGCCCGGAACGGCTACGTGCTCTACGAGAACAAGAAAGGTGAAGTAGAGCAGATTCCCGTGGAGTGGGAACTCTAGGAAATGCAGAGTTCAGAATGCAGAATGATTAGTTAGCGCGCCACTTTCCGGCAGCGCGTGAAAAGAAAAACCACCTGAGAAAATCTCAGGTGGTTTTGGTTGTAAGGCGAACAAAATCTGCTGCCCTGATGAAAGCTTGAGCAGGAAGCGGAAATATGCTATATTCCCGCTGACATGCTTCACACGCTTCGTACATTTGTCTTTTCTGTGTTATCGCTTCTGCCGCTGGCGCTGGCAGATTCTCTGTCGTATTGGGAGCGGCAGGGTATCATTAATATTAATTTTGACGAACCTGTGGTGACCCGCACAGTGGTGGATAACCAGCACCTGGACGCTGCGGGCGAGGCTGATAAGGGGCTGGATTTATTCACCATCAGTGGTGATGACGGTCACCGCCCCCGCATTCTGTGGGTGGACCAGGATTGCCTGCGCATTGAGCCTGCTGCCGGCACGAGCGTGAAGACGGAGTTTGTGCTGCAGTTCAAGCCCGGTACCCGTTACCAGAGCGGCCGCAGGCTGCAGCAGTATGAGTACCGCTTCCGCGCGCCTGCCACGCCGCTGGTGCATGAGGATTTGCGCTCGTACCCGAATGGTGCGGCACTGGTCACGGCCCGTTACCAGAACACGCATGAGGCCCGCACGCTTAATACGCAGAGTGGGTTGAAATATACCTTCACCCGCCTCAAGATGAATGACCAGGGTGACTTTTTCGAGAGCGGCGAGACGGCTGGTGCCATTGTGGAGCAGGCAGAGCTGCGCCACGGCAACAGCTTCAACATGCTGCGCTCGCTGGCTCAGCAGGGGGTGAAGTGGGAGGAGCTCAACCAGAACTCCCCGCTGCCCGGCTATGTGGTGGTGCGCCCGACCCGTCCGCTGCCCGCAGGCAGCATCTGGCGCCTGAATGCCAAGGCAGAGGCTGGAAGTGGCTTTGTAGAGAGTAATCTGGGCCCCATTTACGTGAACCGTTACCTGAGCGCCTCGCTGGAGCAGAACACGGAGCGGAACGAGGAAAGCGGGGCAGTCACGAACACACTGGAGCTGCGCTTCAATGCCATGGTGGAAAAAGAGCGCCTGCAGGAAGTGTTCCGCACCATGAAGCTTTCGCTGGATGGTGTGGAAACAGTGCTGGCTGAGGATGGCGTGACCCGCACGGCCACAGTGAGTGGCCGCGAGCTGCGTGTGCGTTACCAGGGTCCGCTCGAAGGTCAGAGCTACACTGTGCGCCCCACCGACCCCGACAGCCTGGACGTGTGGGAAGATGATGATGAGGTTTCTGATGTGCTGGTGAAGTACAGCCACCCCACGGCCTCCCCCGGCATGAAGCTGGTGCTGGAGAGCCCGGTGCCGGTACTGGCAGAATGCACGGTGAAGTATGGCCTGGCCGGTACGCTGGGGCTGCCGCTGCTGCAGGATTTCACCTGCCGCTGCAACGTTACGCCTGTGCGCCCCGCATTGGCCGATATGGCGCTGAGCAACCTGCCGCTTCAGGGTAGCCACAAGTTCAGCGTGGATACCGTGAACGGCAGCACGGTGAAGCTGCGCGTGCGCCATTGGAATGCTGCCGCGGTGGTGCATGCCCTGCCTGTTATCAGCCGCCACCTCGAGCAGCAGGAGCGCCGCAGTGATATGGGATTTGATCTTTATTCCCGTGCGGTGACCCGCGCCCGCATCAATGCCGGGCTGGCCACCGAGGAGGAAATGCGCCCTATGCCCGAGGGGCATGAACGCGCCTGGGAGGTATACCACAACCGCATCTTCCTGCAGGGTGCCGGTGGCGATGTGGTGGCCGAGCGGCAGGTGGAACTGCCTGAAACGGCCAATCCGCTGGTAGGTACCAGCCCGCTGGAGCTGGATATGGATTCCCTCTGCGGCGGCCAGCCGAAGCCCGGCCTGTATATGGTGGAAATGGATTTCCACCCGTCTGCAGCCGTAGCAAAGGCTGCCTGCGAGCTGGGCATGAAACCCGAGGAGCTGGTGCTGCGCCACGATGTGCTGGTATCGGTTTCTGATCTGGCGGCCTTCAGTTTCTCCGCCGGCAATAAGCCCGGCGTGCTGGTGCTGCGCAACAGCGATGGCAGCGTGGTGCAGGGTGGCGAGGCTGTGCTGGTGGGCACTGAGTCGGTGAGCAAGCCTGTGGCGCTGCAGCAGGGTTTTGCTGCCCTTCCTGAAGGCGAGGGTGATATCCTGGTGCGCTATGGTGAGGATTTCTGTCTGCTGCGCACGAATGCTTTCTATTCCGGTGCTCCGGACGACGGCGCCGACAAGCAGCCCGAGCTGCGCGCCATGTTGTGGACTGACCGCAACCTGTACCGCCCCGGCGAGAAGGTGTATGTGCGCGGTTTCCTGCGTGCGGTGGACGGCAAGAACAACATTGCCCACTCCCAGCACCGCGAGCTGGAGCTGATTTTCGATGCACCCAATGGCCGCCGCCTGTTCAGCCGCGTGTTCAATGTGGATGAGTTCGGCGCTTTCAGCCAGGAGCTGACCTTGCCCGAGGGTGAGGAGGATGTGTGCGGTGGCTACCGTATCCGCGTGGGCACCACCCGACCGCGCACCCTGGCTACCACCCGCATCCGCTGCGAAGTGTTCCGCCGCGATTCCTACGAGGTGAGCACTGAGGATGCCACGCCTCGCATCGCCCCCATGGGGGTGGAGTTCCGCGTGAAGGCGGTGGATTTCAATGGCAAGCCTGTGACCAATGGGCAGGTGGAGCTGCGTGTGACCAGCGACCGCATGCTGCCCGGTGCTCGCGTGGAGGGTACAGGCGACCGCAAGAGCTATGAACTCGAGCTGAAAGCCCCGCTTTCGGCAGATGGCACGGCGGTGTTCCGCCACCCCTTCGGTGAGCTGGCACAGCAGCATTTCCATGTGGCCTACGAAGGTTCGGTGGTGAACGACCGCGAGGAATACCGCCGTTTCTTTGTGCACAGGCAGTATGCCCCTGCCGATGCAACGCCCCGTATCTCGCAGAGCGGCCGTCTGCGTCTGGAGTGCTCCGATTGCGGCAAGACTTACCATAACGGTCTCTCTGTGAAGGTGACGCTGCGCGGCAGCCGCAAGCGTACCAATGCCATGCCCAATGGTTTTGCCATCACCGGCATGCAGGAGGAGGATATCTGGTCCGGCTGGGTGAATGTACCCGCCGAGCAGGAGGAAGGGGTGCAGCTGCCAATCAATGAGCTCATGCAGCAGCATGCAAAGGAATATGGCAACAGCTATGTGGTGGAAGTGATGAGCCGTGACCCGCATGGCCGCGTGTTCTGCTACAGGTTCCCCCGCTGGAATAATGTTGGCCGGGGTAGTCAGGACGAGTTTTCTGTGAGCCTGCAGCCCGGTTCCACCATGCTGGAGGTTTTCTCTGAAGTGGATCGCCAGATGCTGCTGGTCATCGGTTCTGCCGGCAGCTACCGCGCTGAGATGATGGAGGTGCAGCGTGGACGCCATGTGTTTGCCGCACCGCTGCAGGCCAACGAATGCGGTGCTTTGTCGATTCTGGTGGTGCCCATGAAGCGCCATGCGGAGACAGGCCTGCTCGTGGCAGATGGTCACCGCACGGTGCTCCGCACTCAGGTGCCGGACCTGCGCAGCAAGCTGAATGTGGAGCTGCAGCTGCCGGGCACGGTACGCCCGGGGTCGCAGCAGATGCTTTCGGGCCGTGTGACCCGTCCGGATGACTCGCCCTCTCAGTCGGTGGTGACTCTGTATGCAGTGGATAAGGGTATGCTGTCGCAGACCGGGTATACCGCGCCGGATGTGGCGGGGTCGCTCAGCGAGTGGCGGAATGTCCGCATTCATTTCGGTGCCGGTGTGAATGACTGGAAGCTGAGCCGTTCGCGTTTGCCGCTCAGCCCGCTGCCGGGTGTCTGGCAGGGTGAGGGGCGCATGGCCGATGGCAGCTGGAAGCACCAGCCCTGGTGGATGCAGGAGCACCGCGGTTCTGCCATGCTTACCATGGGCGCCTCTGCTCCCATGGCGATGAATGCCGTGGCGGAATCAGCTGATTTCGGCGGGCGGAAGAGCAAGCGTGCCATGGCACTTGGCAGTGTGGAATCTGACGCCATGGTCGAGACCGAGGGAGCTTCAGAAGCCGGTGTTGCCGAAACGCCTCGTGTCCGTACAAATTTCAATCCCCTGGCGTTGTGGCGCAGCTCGCTGCGCACCGATGCCGAGGGCCGCTTCTCTACTGCCTGCACCATGCCTGATACGCTGACCACCTACCGCGTGATTGCGGTGGCTGCGGATAAGGATGGTACCCGTTTCGGTACGGGTGAGGGTGAGTTCACGGTGAATCAGCCGCTGATGCTCACGGCCGGCACGCCGCTCTTCATGAGTGTTGGCGATAAGCTGGTGCTTCCCGTATCGGTGACTAATAATACCGATGCCGAAGGCACCTGGCAGGTGCAGCTCGAAGGCTGTGGTGAGCCGCAGCAGGTGGTGCTGGCTGCCGGTGCCACGACGGCTCTGCAGTTTGAGATTTCCCCGCAGCAGAGCGGTACACACACCTGCCGCTGGGTGGCCACGGGAGCCACAGGACAGGATGCCGTGCAGGGTTCTTTCCCTGTGCGCTATCCCTCGCCGCTGCTCAAGGAGGCCCACCACCTGGTGCTGAACCCCGGGCAGGGGAATCTGGTGGCTGCCGAGAAACTGGCAGCTGAGCTGGCAGGTGCCCCCGGTTGCGAGGTAGAGCTGCAGCTTTCTGCTAATCCGCTCCTGCATCTGCAGGGTGGGGTGGATTTCCTACTGCAGCAGCCCTACGGTAACTTCACGGAGTGGAAGGCCTCGGCGCTGCTTCCCTGGCTGCTCTATGACCGTCTGGCTCCGCTGTGCCCCCAGATGGCTCAGACACCGGTTACCCAGGTGCACCAGACGATTGCCCGCGCTATTGCGAATCTGCTCAAGTTCCAGAACGAGGACGGCGGTCTGCCCATGTGGCAGGGCAGGGGGCAGAGCAACCTGTGGGTGAGTGCCCATGTGGCCATGGTGCTGCGTCTGGCTGAGGAACGCGGCCACGAGCTGCCCCAGCGTGCCTGGTACAACCTGCTGGCTTATCTGGAAAAGGCGGATTTGAAGCATGCCTCGCCGCTCACCTGCTACGAAGTGGCGCGTGCCCTGCAGAACCGCGATGCCCAGCGCGATGCGCTGAAGGCAGCTCTGGCCAGCACTGGGGATACCTGGTGGTGCAGCGGCAGCGTGCGTCAGGATATCGAGTTCCTGGAGTACCTGCGTACCAATAACGATGGCCGCCACGAGGCGTTCCTGCGCTGGATGCGTTCCCGCGCGGCGGATTACCGCCACCACAGCAGCTGGCGCAGCGCCTGGTCGCTCTATGCGCTCATGACCTATGTGGGGAACTCTCCCGGTGCCCAGGTGGAAGCTGCTGTGCGCCTGCCCGATGGCAGCACACTCACGCTGAACCGCGGTGTGCAGACGCTCAGTAAGATGGCGCTCTGTGCCCCGGTTGCTGCGCAGAGCGGCACGGTGTATGCTGTGCTGCGCGCCAAGGCCCAGCCTGTGCAGACCGAGTACCCCGGTATCACGGAGAAGGGGCTGCAGATGACCCGCGTGTACGAGAAGCAGGGCGCGGACGGCATCTGGCGCGAGGCCGGGGACTTTGCCGTGGGCGATGTGGTGCGCATCTCGCTCACCTGCGCCAAGACCCGCGAGCAGGAGCTCAATTACCTGGTGCTCGAGGATTACCTGCCCGCCAGCTTGGAGGCCATCAACCCCGCTGTGCCCAGCCAGGCCGCAGGGCTCGAGCCCCTGAACTGGAGCGAATACTTCGACCACCGCGAATACCTGGCCGACCGCGTGCGCGGCTTCTGCACCCGCTGGCCGGGCCGCGATGCGGTGAACCTGCGCTACTACGCCCGCGTGAAACGCGCCGGCAGCGCCACGGCTCCGCCCGCACAGGCACAGCTCTTCTACGAGCCGCAGACCTATGGGCTTTCGCCCAGCGCCAGACTGGAAACCAGCGCAAAATCGAGTGTATTGAATGCAGAATGCAAAAGTCAGAATGCAGAATAATGATTTTGTGTTCGGCTTTCGCCTCACCTGTAAACAAAACCACCTGAGATTCTCTCAGGTGGTTTCCCTTTTTTTTCGCGCCGCCGGAAGGAGGCGCGCTAACATGTTATTCTGCATTCTGCGTTCTGAAATCTGCATTCCGACAGGCATCTGATGTTCGGGCTTGAAAACGGGGGCGAATTCTGATAGAATGCCCTCTCACCTGAACCGAAAACATATATTATGAGCGCTATACCGAATGTACTGGCCGGGCGTTATGCCTCCGATTCCATGAAAGCCATCTGGTCTGCAGAGGGCCGCATTGTGCTGGAGCGTGAGTTCTGGATTGCTGTGATGAAAGCCCAGAAGGACCTGGGTCTGGACATTCCTCAGGAGGCTATTGATGCCTACGAGAGCGTGAAGGGGCAGGTGGATGTGGACAGCATCAACGCCCGCGAGCGTATCACCCGCCACGACGTGAAGGCTCGCATCGAAGAATTCTGCGACCTGGCCGGCCACGAGCATATCCACAAGGGTATGACCAGCCGCGACCTGACCGAAAACGTGGAGCAGCTCCAGATCTGGCGCTCCATGCACATCATCCGCGACAAGGCTGTGGCTGTGCTCGACCGCATGGCCAAGTGCGCCAACGGCTGGCGCGATATGGTCTTTGCTGCCCGCACCCACAATGTGGCTGCCCAGGCTACCACCATGGGCAAGCGCGTTGCTATGTTCGGCGAGGAAATCGTGCACTGGGCCTGGGCCTGGGTGAGCATGATGGAGCGCTACCGCGTGCGTGGTCTCAAGGGTGCTGTGGGTACCCAGCTTGACCAGCTTTCCCTCTTTGCCAAGAACCCCGCCACCGTGCGTGAGCTCGAGGAGCGCATCTGCGCCCACCTCGGCATCTCCTCCAAGTGGATGAATGTGGGCCAGGTATACCCCCGCTCCCTGGACTTCGAGATTATCTCCGGTCTGGTGGGTCTGGCCAGCGGCCCCAGCAGCTTTTGCAAGACCTGGCGCCTCATGGTGGGCCACGAGCTCTGCACCGAAGGCTTCGCCAAGGGTCAGACGGGTTCCAGCGCCATGCCGCACAAGATGAACCCCCGCTCCTGCGAGCGCGTGAACGGTTTCCATGCCATTCTGAAGGGTCACCTCACCATGATTGGCGGTATCATCGGCGACCAGTGGAACGAAGGCGACGTGTCCTGCTCCGTGGTGCGCCGCTGCGTGCTGCCTGATGCCTTCCTGGCTGCCGATGGCCTGTTCGAGACCTTCATCACCGTGCTGGACCAGATGGGTATGTATGAGCCCGTGGTGCGCACTGAGCTGAACCGCTACCTGCCCTTCCTGATGACCACCACCATCATGATGGCTGCCGTGAAGCGCGGCGTGGGTCGCGAGACGGCTCACGAGGTTATCAAGGAGCACGCCGTGGCGGTTTCCAACGACCTGCGCAACGGTCTCATTCCCAACAACGACCTGCTTGACCGTCTCGGCGCCGATGAGCGTCTGCCGCTCACCCGTGAGGAGATTCAGGAGATTTACGACGCCAACGCCGGCGATACCGGTATGGCCGCCCAGCAGGTGGGTGCCTTTGCCGCCATGGTAGAGGAGCTTGCCACCCGCTTCCCGGATGGTGTGGGCTATGTGCCCGGTGCCATTCTCTGATTGAGCCCGTATGGCCACCGACGCTGAACAGACTCTGTTTGACAACGGCAGCTTCTGCCTTACCAGCCGCAGGCTCGTGCAGCCCGGGCTGGTGGCAGAGCTGGTGTCGCCTTCCTGCCTGCGCATCACGCGCGGCGAGGAGGTGCGCGAGGTGGCTATCAATACCACTCTGCCGAAGGACTGTGCCGGCGTGCGCAGCTCCATTCCTGTGCTGCAGGCCATGTATGCACTGGCTGTGCAGGAACTGCAGGCCGATATTTCCCCTGAAGGCCACTTGCTGGCAGGTGCTGCCTGGTCCAGCGTGTGGACCCGCGATATCGCGTTTGCGGCAGCTCTGGGCACAGCCGTGGCGGCTCCGCAGGCCACGCGTGCCAGCCTCGAATCCCGCGTGCGCAACGGCGTGGTGCTGCAGGATACCGGCACCGGCGGCGGCTGGCCGGTATCGACCGACCGTGTTTCCTGGGCGCTGGGTGCCTGGGCTCTTTACGAGATTGAAGGCGACACTAAGTGGCTGAGCTGGTGCGTGGATGTGCTGCAGGCCACGCTGGCGCAAGACGCCGCTGTGCTGCCTGCAGATGAGCTGCTGCGCCCGGGTGAGACATCGTTCATCGACTGGCGTGAGCAGAGTTACCCGGACTGGATGACGCCCGCTGATATGGCGGCCTCGTATGCCTTCGGCACGAACGTGCTGCATTATCTCTGCCGCCAGCTCATGACCCGCATGCTCCGCGAGCTGGAGCGCGAGAAGGAGGCCGCGGAATATGCCGCTCAGGCAGCTGCTCTGGCAGAGGAGATTAAGACATGTTTCTGGAGTGCCGGTGCCGCCCATTTCGGCATGATGCGCACGGCCGAGGGGTATCTGGATGACCGCGTAGATTCTCTGGCCACTTCGCTGGCGGTGCTGTGTGGCCTGGCGGGTGACCATGCGATGCAGGTCATGCACCACCTGCCGCGTTCGCCTTTCGGCACGCCGGTGTTCACCCCCTATAAGTCACGCCAGAAGAAAGCCTACCACAACCGCAGTGTGTGGCCCTTTGTGGAGGCCTATGTGCTGCTGGCTCATGCCGATACGCAGGATGCCGCCGGTGCGGCGTTCTCCATGTCGTCGCTGTTGCGTGCGGCCATGGCGTTCGGCTCCAGTAAGGAGAATTTCCACGCGGAAAGCGGCGAAGCTTTCGATACTGTTCAGAGTTCCGACCGCCAGCTCTGGAGTGTGGCGGGTATGCTGGGCATGTACTATTACGCCTTGTTCGGTATCAGGTTCGAAGGTGATAACCTGGTTATCCAGCCCTGCGTGCCCAAGGAGTTCCGCGGCAGCCACTGGCTCACCGGTCTCCGCATCCGCAATCTGGTGCTTGATATTCACATCAATGGCTATGGTACCGAAGTGTGGTCGGTCATGGTGAATGGTCACCCCGATTCTCCCATCATCCCGCTCGATGCTGAGGGCCGCATGCAGATTGAGCTCGAGCTTATGCCTGCAGAGGACACGGCAACTGCGCCCCCTGTGCTTCGTGCCGTAGAGGATTTATCGGAGCCGGAGTGGGATGAACCGACGTCGCGTCTGCTGCGCTGGCATCCTGTGCCGGGGGCGGCCAGTTACAATGTTTTCCGCAATGGTGTGGCCTTTTCGGCCACGCTGGATTGCCAGTGCGCCTTGCCGCCCGGCAAGGCGTATTACAACGAGTACACCGTGCAGGCGGTGAATGAAACGACCACCTCCTGTTTCAGCAAGCCGTTTGAATGCCCGGCACCCGGTTGCCGCCGCCTGCTGCAGCCGCTCCGCATCGGTGAAAAGGCAGAGTTCCCGGTGGAGCAGGGACAGGCCTGGCTCGATACCCGCGCCTGCACCTCCCGCCTTGATTACGAGGAGGTGGTGCTCCCCGCCGGTACATACGAGGTGCGCGTTATCTACAGTAATGCCACCGCCTCCCTGCGCGATGGCGATACCTGTGCGCTCCGCGAGCTGCAGCTGAACGATGAATTTGCCGGTATGGTGCTGCTGCCTCAGCATACGGAAGCCGGCCAGTGGGAGAATTATACCCGCACCGCTGCGCTTCGCGTGGAAGTGCCAGCAGGCAGCCACCGCTTCTCGCTGTGCTACACTCCCCGCTGCACCAATGCCAACGGCGAAATCAACCAGTGCATGGTGCGCCAGCTTGAAATCACGCAGATTGGCTGATTCGGCTGCCTGTTTGTGCTTGAGCTGTACTGCTTAAGGTAGTAGTATGGTTTCAGGATTCAATAATCAAGCACTCGCATATGAAAGCCGGAACATTTGTAGCAATGACCCTGCTGGCTCTGGGGCTGGCAGTCGGGGGCACGTCCTATGCTCAGTCTGGGGATAGTAAACCCAGCGCGAAGAGCAGCAAGAAGGTGTCTAAGAAGGCTGATAAGAAGTTAGCGAAGAAGAAAGGTAAGAAAACTGCCGATGTGGCGGTGGATACCGAGGTGGCAGGCCGTATCAACAAGAGCATCGTGGCTGCCGGCAGCTGGGCAGATTGCCAGGCTGTCAGAAAGCAGCTGTCTGCTGAAATCCTCAAGCAGGCCAAGGGCAAGTCCGATGCGGATTTGCTGAAGTATTTCCGCAAGCCTGCCAACATGCTCATGCTTGCCCAGTGGGTGGTGGCCGATGCCGAATTGCGTGGTCAGGAGGATGTGGCAAAGGCTGGGAAGACGCGTGCCGACCAGCTGGCAAAGGCATCCAAGGAGCTTGCTGACCTCGAGGCTCTGCTGCCCAAGGGGGCAAAACCTACTGCTTCCCTAGCCTGGAATCTGAAGAAGCTTCAGGAGAAAGTGGAACGCCTGGAGAAGGAGACTCAGTGCGGGTATGATTTCAGCAAGAGCGCTGGGGATGAGACAGGCCGCCAGCTTATGGAGGTGATTGCCGATATGCCGGAGTGGATTGGTGATTTTGCCTTCAGCGGTGAATGTGTGCGCCCCGGCGTGGCACTTTCCATTCTCAAACTCATCATGGCGGAGCATCCTGATATGCTCAAGGACGACATGGTGCGCAAGATTGCTACCGCTACGGCGCTTGAGTATGCTAAATCCGGCTGGAATCAGCATGATGCCGTGGAGCGTGCCGGGTACTACATCAAGTCCTAGAAGCAGGAGCGACTGAACTCGGTGTTCGATGAGCTGCCCATGTGGGAACGCCGTATGGTATGTGGCTGCAAGGGCGAAAAGCACTACGGCTCCATCGCGAGTCTGAACTGGTTCCTGGACAATGTACACGTGCCAGCCAACCAGTACACGGGTGCCTGCTGGCGCTGTGACTACCGCCTGAACAATATCTACGGCGACTCCATTCACGGGCCGGTGTATTACGCCCCGTTTGAAACTGCGCTTGGCGATAACCGCGCCCACATGACCCGCTATGTGGGTGGTGTGTGCGGCAGTCTTTCGCATTTCGGCGCTTTTGCAGCTCTGGCAAACGGTGTGCCTGCGCTGACATCCGGTGAGCCTGCTCACTGTTCCTACATTGTGAAGGTGGGCGATAAGTGGACCCCTGCTTATTCCCTCAGCTGGAAGCGCGGTCTGCACTGGCAGGTGTTCCGTAGTGTGCATACGTTCTCCTCTCTGCATGCTGCCACGGAGCTGTATTCCGATGCGCAGGAGAAGCAGACGCGCGAATCCAATATCTGGCGTGTGCTGGCCGGTGTGCAGGCAGGTGCCGGTGATATGAAGGCTGCGCTGGCAAGCTATGAGAAGGCAGCCAAGGCTCAGCCCCGCAACTGGATGGTCTGGCGCGAGTGGCGCGAAGTCCTTGATAAGGATGCGAAGGCTACCCCTGCGCAGTGGAACAAGCTGAATGATGTGCTCTGCAGCACCCTCGTTCCGCTTTACCCGGAGCTGGCGTACGATTTCATGACCAAGGGGATGCTGGATTCCATGGCGAAGAAGTCTGCCGGTGGCGACCGCCTGCGCAAGGCTTTCCTCCAGTTCTGGAAGAGCGTGGATGCCATGGGCCCCGACCGCTGGAATATCGAAGATCTGGCCGGCAGGCAGGTGGCAGCCCTGGGCGTTGCCAAGAATACCGACGAGCTCTGCAAGTATTACTCGGAAGTGCTGGGGGCCACGGTGTCGAATGCCCAGTATGCTCCTGCCATTCTCAACTGGGGCAACGAGCTGAGCGCCAAGCTGGACGAAAAGGGAGCCTCTCGCATGATGCAGGCTACCGTCAAGGGCATTGGCGCCGGTACCGGCAGCATGTCTCCCGAGGAGCGCATCAAGCTGCTCTCTGCTCCCTTGCTGGCCGCAGAAAAGAGCCGCGACCGCAGTGCTTTCAATGCCATTGCAGACATGGTGAAGGCCACCGGGCACAAGAATACCGGTATCAATATGCCGAAGTTCGAACCCTTCCCTGGCAAGCTGGCCTCGGAAAAGGGTCTCATCTGGACCAGCTCCACCTCCAAGTGGGATAACCCGCACGAACACCCCGCGCTGCTTACCCCGGAAGGCGGAACATTCCACACCGCCAAGGATAAGGATGCTTTTGTGGCTGTGGAGCTGCCCCGCCAGGTGTACGTGACGGGTATTGTGCTGGTGACTTCTCCCGGCAACATTCACCGCTGCAACAACATGAAGGTGCAGGTCTCTGAAAACGGAACAGACTGGAAGGACGTGCACGATTTCGGCCCCTGCAAGAACCGCGTGATGCGCAGTGACCTGGGCGGCAAGAAGCCCGTGGCAAAATATGTCCGTATCCTGCGTGTGGGCGGCCCTGAGTTCTTCCACTTGAACGGTATCTATATCTACGGTGAACAGGCTGCATAACCCCAAACCCTTGAAATGACGATGAAAGATATGATGAAAGTAGTTGCTCTGGCTCTGGTGCTGCTGCCGCTCACTGCGGGGGCATTCCCCAAGGCTGAAACCTTCGAGGAGGCCAAGACCAAGCTGCAGGGCGACGGACTGGTGTATGTGTTTGTGCATGCCGATGGCTGGGATAAGCACAGCAAGAAGACCGCCGACCTCATGATGAAGGATGAGGCTGTGGCCAAGGCTATCGGTGATGGTGTGGTCATGACGCTCGCCCTGCCGAACACCGGTGGCAAGGAGTTCGATGAAAAGCTCAAGGCCCGTTTCGGCAAGCTGCGCGTGCCTACCCCGGACAGCGTTCCCGGCGTGAATGTCTACACCAAGGAGGGCAGGGTGCGGGCTTCGCTCAGCATTCCCTTCAAGGAACGCAAGAAGCCCGCTGCGCTGGCCAAGCGCATTGTGGAACTGAAGAAAGCCTTCGCTCAGCAGAACCAGCTGATGGCTAAGGCTGGGCAGGCAAGTGGCCCGGAAAAGGCAAAACTGCTGGGCGAGGCTGCCTGTGTGCAGGGGGTTTCCCGCCCGGATAATGTGCAGAAGATGATTAAGCAGGCCGATCCGGAAGATAAATCCGGCATGGATAAGGTTATTTCTCTGAATCTGCCGCACTACGCCATCGGCACCGCCGGCACCAAGGATTGGAAGAAGTCTCTGGCAGAGGTCAAGGAGCTGCAGAAGAACCCCAACTTCAGCAAGGAACAGCAGCAGCAGCAGCTCTGCTGCATTGCCATTGGCCTGCTGCGCCGCCATGGCGGTATGGAGTACAGGAAGGAACTCAAGGAAACAATCGCCCGCTTGCGCGAAATTGACCCGGATAGCCTTCTGGGTAAGTCTGCCATTGATGCAGAGCGTATGTGGGTGCGCGAGCTCAACCTGGTCGACGGCTGGAGCCCGGATGTGATTCCTGCCGAGAAAACGCCTGTCGAGGTGAGCGGCCCGCTGCCCATCAAGGAAGCCGGTACTTATCAGGTGAGCTTCAACTACCAGCGTGGCAGCCATGCTGCCCGGTTCATGGCAGTGGAGCTCTACGACGGCAAGACCAAGGTGGCCGAGGATCGCCACGCCGGCAGCTCCGGTCACAAGCACAATAACAATGTCTACACGCTCAACGTGTCCAAGACTGTCAAGAAGCCGCGCCTCTATGTCACCTTTGATATGGAGACAAACCGTGATTCCTACGGTCGGATTACTGTGACTAAGAAGTAATCACTTCCCGAGATAATCAAATATCGCCCCGGTTGCCAAGGTGGTGGCCGGGGCGTTTTGTTGTTTACATGCCGCGTACAGCGCGGTAGATGGAGAAGGCGATGAGGATGCGGAGAATAAGGGCGAAGCCCATGCCCCAGGTCACGGCGATGGTGGTTCTGGCCTTGGGACTCAATTTCTTCGTTTTGGCCAGCCAGAAGAAGAGGATGCCCTGCACAAGCGCCGAAATGCAGATAGCGGCCATTTTATTGAAGCCCAGCCAGTCCAGCGGCATAGCCAGCGGGAGAAGGAAGGCATAGGTGCAGTCCAGCAGGGTGGCGATTTCTGCCAGCCACATAACCACGGCTGAAGGCAGCATGATGCAGAGGAACAAGGTGAACGTGGCCACCTTGCTGTATCTCTCTTCCTGTGTGGGGATGTACATGACTCCGCTATCTTGACGGATGCACACGCATTTGTCAAGGCATCTGATGGACATTTGATTGTAGACGTTTAAGTAAGGTAAAATATTGTGACATGAAAATGTTAAAATTCTTTATATATTGCAAATCTGTGGTAGCATTGGCCCGCTCAACTTTTTCTTTTCTTTTATTCAATGAAGGCTTTTCGATTTCTTTCTGTAGCTTTGCTGGGGGCGTTTGCCTCGGCGCAGGCGGTTGTTCTGAGTTCTGATAATCCTGTTATTCATCTGATAGGCAATGGTTTGTGGCAGGTGGAGGTCGTGAAGAATGCATCGCTCATGAACTCGCTTACAGGCGGCCAGAACTTTGAATTAAGTGGTCAGCAGCTGGTGCTGAATCAGGCCGAAGTGAATGGTAACTCGAAGGAGCTGGATATCTCATCTTCGGTGAAGTATCTGGCATCTGATTATGCGGATGCAAGCAACGTTATTTTTGGGCAGGACGTTTCAATTGAAACCGGATCGATATCGGTAAGTTCGCTTTCCAGTAAAGTGCAGGATACTGCCGGCAAGGTTCTGGTTCAGAATAGTGAAGGCGTTGTATTGAAACTGCAGGATGGTACCACGGTCGCAGGCGGAATGCTGGGGCAGATTGTTAATTCCGGCATTACCACCGTGACGGATGCGGGACAGAGCTATTTTGTGCGGAAAGTGGATGTGCTTCAGGTAGCAGAAGGCAGCGTAGCTACACTTAAGAACACCAGTGCCTATGTGGAGAGTGCCCTGGATATAGAGGATGGTGGTATTCTCGTATTGGATAATGCCAACCTGGTGATGGGGGACGCCACTGCTCCGGATACAACGGCTGAGTTCCTGCTTAATGATGTAAGCAGCAGTCAGACGCACCATGTTGTGGTGCAGACAGGGCAGGATGCCACTAATCGTCTGAATCTGGTGGAGCGCCCAGTGGTGAATGGCACTATCAGGGGCACGGGGTATCTGGAAAATGTGCGGATGAAGGGCGGCACCCTGGAGATTGGCTCGGCAGGTGGATACGGCAGTCTCACGATCAAGGATGTGGTGTCACTGCAGAATGGCGGTGCCTCACCGCAGTGGATTTTCCATGTGAATGCTCAGGGCGATTTCAACTTTGCCGGCGCAAATACAGTGGGTGGCAACAATTTCTCCCAGCTTAAGGTAGAGGATTATGGCTGTCATGGTCAGCGTGTGCAGGTCGTGCTGAATTACCAGAACGGCACAGTGGATGACCTGGCAATGAAGTTTGAACGCGGCGCTACCATCCGCCTGATTGACCTGGAGAATGGCGCATTGAGTGGAACCTGCTATTTTGAATATGATAATCTTCCTGTGCTGGCCGATGGTCTTGCCTGGTATACCTATGAATTGTTTCTGACCGGTGAGCTGATAGTGGTGGATGATTATCTGAATGCCATGGCCACCGGTTTGCTGGATGATGATTTGTATGGTGGACCCTCTGATAATCAGGGATCTTCACAAGCCAAAGGTCAAATCAGATTGTCGGAGCTGGAACAGATTGCGCTGGATAACCAGGCGAAGGATGCAGGGCGCCTGGCCAACTCTGTAGCCGCTGCGGCTGCTGCCACTTCTGCCTTTGGCAATACGGCCATGGGGCATGTGGATGATGTGCGCCGGTGGAAATCAAATGTGTGGTTCTCTGCTGTTTACAGTTCTCAGGACGTTGCCTCCAGCGGCAGCCGTGCGGGGTATGAAAACAGTGTCTTTGGTTATGCCGTGGGTGCTGATACTGTGGTGAAGAAATATAATGCCGTGGTGGGTGCTGCTCTGGGTAAGAGTTTCGGTACCCTGCATCCTGAGAGCGGTAACCGTTACTATAATGCCGGTGAGATTGAGCAGGAAGGCCTGCAGCTGGGCATGTATGGCCGTATCCATGTGGGTGGTCAGGGGTATGAGGACCGCGGCTATAACGTGTCGGGATTCATCAGCTATGGTGCGTATGACTGCAAGAGCAGCCGGGCAGGGTATGTCAACGGCGACCATGTTATCGGCTGCTGGGATGAATCCGCATGGACCATGGGAATTACGGTTTCCCGCGAGTATCAGTGGCAGCGAGGTATTGTGGTGACTCCTTTTGCCGGGTTTGAATATACCACGGCAGATATGGAGGGTCTGCGCGAGATGGGGTACACCGCGTTTGACTACGTAGGCGTGCAGGACCACAAGAATCTGGCTGTCTTTGCGGGCGCCGGGGTGCACCGCGTATTCCCGTTGCAGCGGGGGCAGAGCCTGATTCCCTACGCCCGCCTGAACCTGGGCATGGATATTTACCGCCAGTATGCAAGAGTAATCGGCAGCAGTGCTGCCGGCACCGTGGCCGGGGAGGCTGTTCATCCCGGTCGCTGCTTCCTGGAGCTGGGATTCGGCACGGACTGGATTATCAGCCGCACCTGGACAGCCGATGCCGGGTACATGCTGGATGTGCGCGATGCCGCAGTGGAACACCAGCTGCATATCGGGGCTTCCCACTCGTTCTGATTTTCTGACACAGGAGCAACTCCGGCCTGCACCCGATACCCGGGGGCAGGCTCTTGCATTATCCCCTTGACTTTGCTGCAGCGCTGGAGTACTGTGTGGGCGTAAACGAGGCAGCATCAGAACCGTGTCTTTATTCCAGCTTGTAACAGATTACAAACCCTCGGGAGACCAGGAGCAGGCCATTGCCAAGCTCCTCAAATCGCTGCAGGCCGGTAACCGGCACCAGTGCCTGCTGGGTGTCACGGGCTCGGGCAAGACTTTCACGATGGCCAACCTCATTGCCGCGCAGGACAGGCCGGTGCTGGTGCTTTCGCACAACAAGACGCTCGCGGCGCAGCTGTATTCGGAGCTGAAAGCCTTCTTCCCGCATAATGCGGTGGAGTATTTTGTCTCGTACTTCGATTACTACCAGCCCGAGGCCTACATTGCCAGCACGGATACCTACATTGAGAAGGACAGCGCCATCAACGAGGAAATCGACCGCCTGTGCCTGAATGCCATGCGCTCCCTGCTGCTGCGGCGGGATGTGATTGTGGTGGCTTCGGTCTCCTGCATCTATGGTCTGGGTGCGCCGGAAGACTACCGGAATCTGACCCTTTCGCTGCATGTGGGGCAGGAGATGGACCGCGATGCCATGCTGGCCTGCCTGGCCGAGCTGCTCTTCGAGCGCAACGACTACGATTTCCAGCGCGGGCGTTTCCGCGTGCGTGGCGATGTGGTGGAGGTCTACCCCGCCCAGAGCGATGGCGAGGCTATCCGCGTGGAGTTCTTCGGCGATGAGATAGATGCCATATCTCTCATCGATGCCGGCACGGGGCGTGTGCGGGAACGCCTGCAGAGCTACCTCTTCTTCCCTGTGAAGCAGTATGTCTCGGCTCCTGAGAAGCGCCTGCCGGCCATCCAGTCCATCCGCAAGGAACTGGCAGAGCGTGTGGAGTGGTTTGAGAAGAATAACAAGCTCATCGAAGCCCAGCGCCTCAAGATGCGCACGGACTACGATATTGAGCTCATCAACGAAATCGGCTTCTGCAAGGGTATTGAGAACTACTCCCGCCACCTGGCAGGCCGTGCTCCGGGCAGCACGCCTTCCACGCTGCAGGATTACTTCCCCGCCGACCACCTTACCATTATCGATGAATCGCACGCCACCGTGCCGCAGATTGGCGGCATGTACGAGGGCGACCGCTCCCGCAAGCAGGTGCTCATCGACCACGGATTCCGTCTCCCCTCTGCGCTGGATAACCGCCCGCTGCGCTTCGATGAGTTCATGAACCGCCAGGCTCAGCTTGTCTATGTATCGGCCACGCCCGGCCCCTTCGAGTATGTGAACTGCGTGGCCGGGAACAGGAACTACATCCCCGTGCTCAAGGCTAAGCGCGGCAATACCCATGCCCGCAGTCGCGAGGCCAGCCAGGCCATCACCCACGCGCCCGAGGGCTTCCGAGGTGTGTTCTTCCACCACTTGTCAGAGCTGCGCGTGCCGCCGCATTCCAGCGCCGCGCCTGTGGAAAGCTTCAACCCCACGGGGCTGGCGCAGCCGCTCATTGTGGAGCAGCTCATCCGCCCCACAGGCCTGCTGGAGCCGAAAATCACCCTGCTGCCGCTCGATGGACAGATTGATAAGACCATCGAGCTCTGCCGCCAGCGCGTCTCGGTGCGCGAGCGTGTGCTGGTCACCACCCTCACCAAGCGCACGGCAGAGGACCTGACCGACTACCTTCGCAAAGTGGGGCTGGAGGTGGAGTATATTCATGCCGATGTGGATGCCATCGAGCGTGTGGAGATTCTGCGCAAGCTGCGTGCGGGCAAGGTGGATATTCTGGTGGGTATCAACCTGCTGCGAGAAGGCCTCGACCTGCCGGAGGTATCCCTGGTCTGCATTCTGGACGCGGATAAGGAAGGATTCCTGCGCAACGAGACCAGCCTGGTGCAGACGGCAGGGCGTGCTGCCCGCCATGTGCATGGCGAGTGTGTGCTTTTCTGCGATGTGGTCACCGATTCCATCCGCCGCCTGGTGGAGGAAAGCGACCGCCGCCGCGAGATTCAGCATGCCTACAATGAGGCCCACGGCATCACCCCTCACAGCGTGAGCCGTGGCGACCAGAGCACCCTGCGCCTCTACACTCCCGACGAAGAGCTGGGCGAGGAAGATGAGGATTACGGCGACCTGCTGGCCTCGGAAGGCGATGACGCTCCCGATGTGGCCGCTGTCATTGCCCGCCTCGAGAAGGAAATGCGCGAAGCCGCCGCCCGCCTCGATTTCGAGGTGGCCGCCGTGCTGCGTGATAAGATTAACCTGCTGAAAAACGACAAGCGACGCTAATTAAATTCGCGTTAATCTATCTGATTTTCAGAGGGCGTGTGAGTAATCGTTTTCCGCTGGTTTTATTTGCTTGCATGTCTATTTTGAATCAGATATAGTCGCGCCGATACGAATAAACGGAAAGAATATGGGTGAATGCGGCATAAATGAGCAAGGCTGCCTGACCTTGCATCAAAAGAGAGCAAAAATATACTTAGACATCCTGCGCATTGTTGCCATCTTTTTTGTTGTTTACAATCATACTCCGGGGTCTCGCTTTCTTCCGTACGGCGAATGGTCTGATATGAGTTACTGGTCAATGCTGTTTGTGAACCAGATTGTAAAAATGGCGGTGCCCGTGTTTTTGCTGGTCTCAGGGGCGTTGCTCTTGAATAGATGCGAAACTGTAGCTGTTGTAATGAAGAAGAGAGTGATGCGGTTTATTTTCATTATTCTTCTTATTACGAGTGTTCAGTATACTATAAGCTGTTACTGGGAGAATAAAGAGTTCACTCTGAAGGGGATGTTCTCGCTGTCTTCATTGAAGTGCGACCATAATGAGTTCTTTGCGTGCTGGTTTTTGTACGTTTATCTTGGAATCCTGATAATTCTTCCTATACTGCGAAAATTAGTTCAAAGTGTTTCTGATAAGATGTTTATTTATTTGATGGGTGTTCAGTTTATATGCTGCTGCATAATACCTGTCATGTGTCTTTTTCTGGGGAAATATGTTGATTTGGGCTTTGTGCATGATTGGATGCCCTTTATTTCCCGTAAATGTATTTTCCCCTTCACTGTGGAATATTGTATATTTTATGTGATTCTGGGGTATTTCCTGGAGCACAGGGTTCCTGCTGATATCTGGGATAAAAGGAGAGGTTTGCTTTTTGCCGTAGCTATCGGTTGTCTGATAGGTGGTGCGGTGTGCATGGAAATGGAGAGACGCTGCCTGGGGACAGTAGAAATTCAGCATACAACGGTGTTTTTGAAATCGTTTCTCCCTGTACCCTGTATGTTTGCTTACATGGGGGTGAAATCGGTTTGCCAGAGTGTGCAGGTTGGTATGAGAGCCCGTAAAATGATAGCTGTTCTGGGTGGCGCGACCTTTTCTGTGATGCTGTTGGAAAACTTGTTTCGCGTTCAATGGGGGTGGATGTGGCAGCCATTGGCGAATATCCTTGGACTGATACCCGCCACCTTGGTATATTCTGCATTGATATGGAGTGCGGCTCTTTGTGTGGGTGTTCTGTTGAAACAGGTACCTTGGCTCAATCGCTATGTGTAAGCCTATCAATGGTAGGCCACGAGGAAAAGAAAGATTGATGAGAGATAACTTGGAAGTTATCTCTCTGAGCAGCGTACCTGTGAAACTTCGCCTGTCTGCGACAGACTCAGAGATTACAAAAGCTCACCAAATCCCCATTAGTTGAGGATAATGGAGGCTTTTCTATCAAACTTCTCCCTGGCATGCTATAATTTGTACAACGGAAAAAAACATTGGGGCTTATGTGGTAAATAATGCTTGCGGCTTGCTGAGAAAGTGTTATACTGCAGGATAAGTATACATCTTTCCGGCAAAAATGAAAAAGCGCACACTTCTCATTGGTCTTGGCGGCACGGGCGGGCAGGTATTGCAGGCCTGGAGACAGGCTATGGCAACCAGCGGTATGCCCCCGGTGAGCGAGGAGGTGGCGTGTCTGTATCTGGACGCGGCAGATGATGTGGTGAGCAGCCCTGAATGGCAGGGTGCGTGTGCGGATATTCCTTTCCTGAACATCAGGACCGAGGCCCGCAGCCTTAACGAAATGGAGCAGAATCCTGAGCTGAAGAGCTGTGTGGCCGGCATGCGCTGGCAGGTGGCGGATGCGCTGCAGGTGCCGGTGTATGAGGTGGAGAAGGCTCTGGCCGGGCTGAGCGGGGCAGGTGGCTGGCGGCGCTATGGACGCGCGCTCCTGCTGCAGAGCTGGGCTGCGATGCTGCGCCTGCTCACTCCCATGGTGGAGGGCGTGGAGCAGCTGGAGGTGCATGTGTTCTTCTCGGCTGCGGGTGGCACCGGCAGCGGCTGCGCCATGGACATGCTGGGGTATCTGGAGAAAATCTGCCTGCGCAAGCCCGGCAGCGTGCTGCTGCCCTATGCTTTCATTGCCGGTGAATCACCGCAGGAGCAGCGCCTGGCCGCAGAGCTGACCGAGTGGCTCGACTGGGCAGACGAGGACCTGGTGCCGCACTGCTACCTGAGCGATGCGGGCTGTCCGCTGCCGCAGCAGGTTCAGACCGTGGCCCGCGCGCTGGTGTGTGGGCAGCAGTTCTTCTATATCGGCGGCGAGTACTACGATCATCTGTATGATTCCATCCGCCCGCGCGGTACGGCCCCGGGTGACCGTTTTGCCTCGCTGGGATACGCCGCCGGCCCGGTGGATGACTGGGGCTGGCTGAAGCAGATTCGCAGCCGGGTTATTGTGACAGGTGAAGGGAAGGACCCGCGCAGCGTGCTGCTGCTGGCATTTCCCCGTGAACTGGAGGATACCCTGCGTCTGGAATGCCAGGTGGAGGACGAGCTGGAGGATGCGCTGCCGTTCCACCTGAATGATACCGTGTACTGCAGCATGGCTCCCGGTTCGGAGGCGCAGGCCCTGCTGCTGCAGAGCGGGCTGGGCGCAGCGCGTTGCGAGGTGCTCAGCAGGCTGGCAGGCAAGCCATCGGTGCAGGATTACTTTGCCGCCCGCGACGACCGCGATTGATGATAATGCCGTCATATTTCGTCTACCTCCTTGCATTCTCTCTGCAAGGGTGGTATACACTTGTCTGACCATGTTTGACGCTGAGGAACTGAGCAATGAGACCCTGGTGTGGGTGCGTGAGGA
This sequence comes from Akkermansia sp., assembly GCA_045644745.1. Classification (GTDB taxonomy): domain Bacteria; phylum Verrucomicrobiota; class Verrucomicrobiia; order Verrucomicrobiales; family Akkermansiaceae; genus Akkermansia. Next base: position 62,577 of record JAZRHL010000031.1, on the reverse strand, counting down.
GGAACTGCCGCAGGGTGTGAGCCATGTGGATATGGTTCGTCTGATGGCAGGTGAGCTTTCCGGGCTGACCGGTTGGCGTCGCCGCACGCTGGTGAATACTGCGCTGGACCGCGAGGCTCAGGACAGTACCTACCTGGGCTACGGGCTGGCTATTCCCCATGCCCGCGTGTTCGAGATTCCCCAGCCTGCCGTGTACCTTGCCCGCAGCACCCCCGGGGTGGATTGGCAGGGTTCATCTGCCCGCCTTGTGTTCCTGGTGGTGGTGCCCGAGGAATGCCCCGAGTGGCACCTGCAGCTGCTCAGCCGCATTGTGCGCTGGCGTCAGAAGAGCGGGCTCACTGAGGACGAAATGGTGAGCATGCCCGCCGGAAAACTTGCCGCCCAGCTCCGTGAGCTGCTGGTGCTCTGATTTCCTTCTTGAATTGCGGGTATTCATCTGCTAGAATATCCGCATGTTCAGAAAATCTCTGGTTGCCCTGCTGGCCTGTGGGCTGGCATATGGCGTAGAAAGCTTTGAAGGCCTGCCTCACGGTGCGTTGACCGGCGGGGCTGTGGAGTACGGCAGCCTGTCTGCAGCTGCCGGGAATGCCGAAATTTACAAGAAAGCCCGCACAGGCGGCAAGTCGCTCCGCGTGATGGGTGGCGAGAATAAGTCTGTGACGATGAAACTCAAGGAGCCCCTTGCTCAGGAGACCGGCTTCATATTCTGGGTGGAGCGCTGGACCCGCAAGGACCCCTTCAAGCTGGTGGTGGTGGCTGTCACCCCGCAGGGCGACAAGGAAGTGCAGGTGATTGAGAAAATCGGTGTAGGTGGCTTCCATAATAAGGTGGAAGGCAAACTGCCTGCCGGTGCCACAGGTCTGAAGCTGGTGGCCAATACTCCCGATAACGCCGGCGTGCTGGTGGATGACCTCATGCTCCTCGTGGGACCCATGAAGGTGAATGGCGTCACGGCTCACAACCCCGGCGTGTGGCCGCTCATGAAGCGTGCCACCTATAACCCCGCCATGAAGATTTTTGTGGAGACTGAGGGTGGCACAAAGCCCAAATCTGTCGATTCGCTGGAGGTTACGCTGGCTGACCCTGACCAGGTGGCGAAAATCTCCCTGCGCGGTGGCAAGGAGAATGGCAACGATGTGAAGGGCAGTGTGGAGTACGGCTCTGCCGCGCCTGGTGCCGATGGCAAGGTGGTCATCAAATCCACTCAGCCGCTGCAGGGTGGCGATAACCACCTGTGGCTCGATGTGCAGCCCAGCGAGAAATCCATCATCGGTTCCAAAGTCACCATCAATGGCGTGAAACTCACCATCGGCGGCAAGACCTACGAGCCCGCCATGGAGCCTGTTTCCCAGCGTATTGGTATCATGCTGGCCTTCCCGGGTGAGAAGGTGGGGCAGCTGCAGGGCGAGGCTCGCGATTGCGCCGCTTTCCGTATTCCCGGCCTGATTCAGACGAAGAAGGGTACCCTCATCGGCTGCTTCGATGCCCGCTACGACAACGAGGTGGACCTTTGCCGCGATATTGACGTGGCAGCCGTGCGCTCGACGGATGGTGGCCAGACCTGGACTCTGCCCACGGTGAACATGGACTCCGGCCCCGGCATGGCCAACGGCTGTGGCGACCCCTGCATCCTGCAGGATAAGAAGGGCCGTATCTGGATGCAGGCTCTGGCATGCCACTTTGCTCCCGGTGCCCGCGCCATCAATGCTTCCGGCACAGGCACGGCTGTGGATAAGACCGGCCAGTGGGAAATGGTATATTCCGATGACGATGGCAAGACCTGGAGCCCCATTGTGAACGTGACAGAGCAGGTGAAGAAGGACGAATGGCATCTCATTCTTGCCGGCCCCGGCAACGGTATCTGCACGAAGAAGGGAGCCATCGTGTTCCCCGCTCAGATCTGGCAGCACAACGCCAATCCCAATTGCAGGAGTACCATCTGCTACTCCAAGGATGGCGGCAAGACCTGGAAGATGGGCAACGGCGTTCCTGCCAAGACTTCCGAATGTCAGGTGGTCGAGCTGGAGGACGGTTCCCTCATGCTTAACTGCCGCAACGAAGCCTACGGCGGCAAGCGTATCGTGTATGTTACCAGCGATATGGGCGAGACCTGGCAGCCCCATGAATCGAACAGCAAGACGCTCAATGACCCCACCTGCCAGGCTTCCCTGGTATCTGTGGATACAAAGAAGTATGGCCGTGTGCTTCTCTTCTCGAACCCCTGGATTCATGGCCGCAGCAATATGAGCATCCGCGCTTCGCAGGACGGCGGCGTGACCTGGAACGAGGGTGTGCTGTACGATGTGCGCGGCTGCATGGGCTACTCCTGCATCGCCATGACCGACCCCGACCACGTAGGTATCATCTACGAAACCTGCCACACCAATGGCGATACCAACTACCGCGGCATCGGCTTCATCCGCCTGCCTCTCGAAACCATCATGACGGGGCAGGAGGTCGAGGTAAAGGCCGCTTCCACCGGTGACAAAAAGCCCAGCAAAGGTAAGAAAGGCGGTAAGAAAAAGAAGAGCAGGAAGAAGTGATTCTGCTGGTTGAATGCAGAGTTCAGAATGTAGAATGAATAGTTGGTGCACTGCCTGTCGGCAGTGCGAAAAAAAGGAAAAACACCTGAGAGAATCTCAGGTGTTTTTTTCAGGCTGTTTCGATGCTGGGGACCGCCTGGGTCTGTTTCAGATTTGCTGGCACTCGCAATAAATTATACGTTGGCATAATAAGTCAATCATCGATAAATCGGCCATTGGCGAGCCAACGGCGAGCGGAATTCAGAGCCCACGACAGTGGGCGGTATAATCGTAGCGAGGGCCGTCAGGCCCTCGTTCTCAACAAAATAAGACCCGAGCCCGCATCTGCGGGCGGCATAATGCGAGGCCAGGAGGAATATCTCGGTAACGCAAATGACCGTTAATTCAATACCGGTATACATTGAAATCGACACGGTTTCGTGTTTCGACTCTTTATGCCGCCCGTTGAAACGGGCTCCTGTATTTTCTTTGCTGTAATCGAGGGGTTACGCGCGCCCCGCCTCAGCGGGACGGCTCCACCCCATCGCTACGATTATACCGCCCTCCGGGCTCAAAGTTCCCCGGTCGTGCCGACCGCAAACTAATCGCCAATCTCAGATTTGCCGCTACTTCTTAATGATGCCAATGCGTAATCTTTGTCTTTTAATCATGTTAGCTGGTTCTGGAGTATATGTCTACCAGCAGATTTGAAACAGCCCCGGTCGCCTGATTTGTTTCTTGAATGCTTTTGCGATATGTGCTAACATGCGCACATGTTCAAGCAATTCGTATCTGCCCTGCTGCTCTGTGGGTTGGCAAGCGGCACAGAAAGTTTTGAGAAGCTCGACAAGGGGCCGCTCACCTCGGGTGCGGTGGAGTATGGCCAGTTGAGCGCCGATGCCGGCCATGCCGAAATTCATGGCAAGGCCCGCTCGGGCGAGAAGAGTCTGCGTATTCTCGGCGGTGCAGACCGCACGGTGTCCATCACCTTTGCCGAGAAGCTGGAAAAGGAAACCCGCTTTTCCTTCTGGGCCGAGCGCTGGTCGGGTCGCGCGCCGTTCCAGGTGAAGGTGAACGCCATCACCGCCGCCGGCACAAAGGAGGTCATCAGTCTCGATAAGGTGGGGATGGGAAGCCTCGATACCAAGGTGGAAGGCACGTTGCCAGCCGGTGCTACGGGTATGCAGTGGGTGGCTACCACTTCCGATGGTGCCGGCCTGCTGGTGGATGACCTGGTGCTGCTGGTGGGTGAAATGAAGGTGCAGGGGGTGGAGGTGGTCAACCCTGGTCCGTATCCCATCATGAAGCGTGCTGTGTATAACCCCGTGGCTTCCATTTTTGTGCAGACAGCCGGGGCAGATAAAGCCAAGAAGTTCAACAAGATTTCCTTCACGGTGACAAACCCTGCCTATATCAGCAATATTGTGCTCCGCAGCGGCGATGCCAACGGCATGAACTTCAACGGCAGCACTGAGTTCGGCTCTGCCAAGGTCGGCAAGGATGGTAAGGTGACCATCACCGCCAATAAGGAGCTGGAGGGTGGCGATAACTACCTCTGGCTCGATGTAGAGCCGTCCCCCAAGGCTCTGGTGGGTGGCACGGTTTCGTTCGATAATTTCAAGGTTGAGGTGGACGGCAAGAAATATACGCCCAAGACGGAAGGCCCCGTGACCCAGCGAATCGGCACCATGCTGGCCATGCCCGGTGAAACGGTGGATAACCAGCCGGATGGCGCAGAGCCTCGCGCCTGCACAGCCTTCCGCATTCCCGGTATCATTCAGACGAAGAAGGGTACGCTCATCGGTTCCTTCGATGCCCGCTATGGTCACGAAGGCGACCTCTGCGCCGATATTGATGTGGCCACCGTGCGCTCTACCGATGGTGGTCAGACCTGGACCACGCCCACGGTGAGCATGGATGCCGGCCCCGGCGGCACCAATGGCTGCGGCGATCCCTGCATTCTGCAGGATAAGAAGGGCCGCATCTGGATTCAGGCGCTGGTCTGCCACTTCGGCGGCGGTGCTTCGCTGAATGTCTCCAAGACCGGTTTTGATAAGAATCAGACCGGTCAGTGGGGGCTCGTGTATTCCGATAACGATGGCAAGACCTGGTGCAAGGAGTATGTGAACGTGACCGAGCAGGTGAAGAAGGACGAGTGGACCTGTATTCTCGCCGGTCCCGGCAACGGTATCTGCACGAAGAAGGGCGTGATTGTGTTCCCCGCCCAGATCTGGCAGAACGGAGCCAATCCCCGCTGCCGCAGTACCATCTGCTACTCCAAGGACAACGGCAAATCGTGGAAGATGGGCACGGGCCTGCCTCATGCCACCTCCGAATGCCAGGTGGTGGAGCTCAAGGATGGCTCGCTCATGCTCAACTGCCGCAACGAAGCCGGCGGCGGCAGCCGCGTGATTTATGTGACAAAGGACCTCGGCGAAACCTGGGAGGCCCATGAGACCAATCTCGGCGGCCTGAAAGAGCCTTCTCCCCAGCCCTGCCAGGCCTCTCTGGTGACGCTGCAGACCAAGAAGTATGGCCGAATCATGCTGTTCTCCAACCCGCAGGTGTATCCCCGCGCGCTCATGATTGTGCGCGCTTCCCGCGATGACGGCAAGACCTGGAACGAGGGCATCATGTACGATAAGCGCCGCTGCATGGGCTATTCCTGCATCGCCATGACCGACCCTGACCACGTGGGTATCATCTACGAAACATGCCACACCAACGGCAAGAATGGTGCCCGTGGTATCGGCTTCATCCGCATCCCGATTGAAACCATCGTGACCGGCAAGGAGGTGAGCGAAGAAGCCGCGGCAGAGGACGATGGTGAAGCCGGTGAGAAAAAGGGTAAGAAGTCCAAGAAGGGCAAAGGAAAGAAGAAGAAAAAGAAGAAGTCCGCCAAGTGAGCATTTTCCGGCAGGTGGCCCAGCAATGGGTCACCTGTTTTTTTCGAGGCTGCTGGCCCACGTAATCAATTATGCGTCGGTAAAATACGGTTCTCCTCGCCAAATCGGCAATTGGCGAGCCAAAGGCGAGCGGAATTTGGAGTCCCGTCAGGGACGGTAGAGAGTAGGCAGGGGTAAGCCCGCAACGCGGGCGCAGCCCCTGCTAACAAACAAAAGATAACGGAGCCCCGACGATAGGAGTGGGCGGCAGACGGTTTGGCTTCAATGTGTTGCATTCGCCTTCCGTCTCCGGGCTTGCGCCCTACGCCGTGACTGGCTACCACCCGCTCGCGCTGCTCGGGGTTCAGATTGTTTTTATGGTTAGCAGGGGTTCCGTCGCTTCGCGACTCCACCCCTGCCTATTCTCTAACGTCCCTGGCGGGACTCAAGTTCCGCGGTCGTGCCGACCGCAAACTGACCGACAATCTCGGGTTTAACGTGCAGAATAACAGGGTGACCTTCAATTGAGTCAACGAGTGAAGTCCGCAAAGCGAGTGATTTCCGGCAGGCGCCCCGGCAATGGGTCGCCTGTTTTTTCTTGAAATGCCATTTATGCTGTGATACCTTGGAATCATGTACAGGAAACTCCTTTTAGGTATGCTGGCCTGCGGTGTGGCAGGCGCTACAGAACAGTTTGAAGGACAAGCCGCTGGCGGGTTCACCAGCGTGAAGAGTGCTTATGGCACGCTGACTACTCAGGCCGGTCATGCTGAAATCAACCGCGGCCATGGCCGCAACAGCGCTCAGGCTCTCCGCCTGTTGGGTGGTGAGAACCGCAGCGTGACGCTCACGCTCTCCCGTAAGCTGGAGGTTGCCAGCGAGGCGCAGTGCTGGGTGGAGCGCTGGACAGGCCGCAATCCGTTCAACTTCCGCATTCTTGCCGTGACCCCCGAGGGCGAGAAGGAAGTTGCCAAGCTCGAGAAGAGCGGGGTGGGCGGTTACCACAACCTCGTGAAGTGGACCATGCCCGCCGGCACCACAGCGCTGCGCTTTGTGGCCAACACGGCTGAGGGCGGCGGTGTACTTATCGATGACCTGACCCTGATGGTGGGCCCCATGAGTATCAAGACGGTGAGCTTCCGCAATCCGGGTGTGTTCCCCATCATGAAGCGAGCCACCTTCAACCCCGTGCTGGCGGTGGAGGTGGAGAGCGAAGGCTCTGAGAATCCCAAGACCGTGGGCAAGGTGAGCCTCAAGGTGTCTGACCCCTCCCGTGTGGAGAGCGTGACCCTGCGCAGCGGCGATGCCACGGGCCTCGAGTTCCGCGGCAGCAAGGAATACGGCACCGGAGTGCCGCTGGCCGATGGCACCGTGGTGATTCACACCAAGGGCGTGCTGGATGGCGGCGAAAACCACCTGTGGCTGGATGTGCAGCCTGCCGGTGGCGCACCCGTGGGCTCCAGCATCAGCTTCAGCGATGTGAAGATTACCATCGATGGCAAGGAATACACCCCTGAGCAGGCTCCTGTGACCCAGCGCGTGGGCACCATGCTTTCCTTCCCCGGCGAGAGCGTGGGCAACCAGCCCGATGGCGCCGCCCCGCGCCCCTGCGTGGCTTTCCGCATCCCCGGCATCATCCGCACCGCTGCCGGTTCTCTGGTAGCCTGCTTCGATGCCCGCTACAATCACGAGGGTGACCTCTGCGCCGATATCGATGTGGCCACCGTGCGCTCGACCGATGGCGGCCAGACCTGGACCCGCCCCGAGGTGAGCATGGATGCCGGCCCCGGCTACAACAACGGCTGCGGCGACCCCTGCATTCTGCAGGATCCCTCCAATGGCCGTATCTGGATGCAGTCTCTGGTGTGCCACTTCAGTGGTGGCGCTTCCCTGGGTGTCTCCCAGACCGGTTTCGATAAGGATAAGACCGGCCAGTGGGGTATGGTGTATTCCGATGACGATGGCAAGACCTGGTGCAAGGACTATGTGAACCCCACCCGCCAGATTAAGAAGGAGGAGTGGACCACCATTCTCGCCGGCCCCGGCAATGGTATCGTGACCAGCAAGGGTGTCATCGTGTTCCCCGCCCAGATCTGGCAGCGCGGCGCCAACCCGAACTGCATGAGCACCATCTGCTACTCGGTCGATGGCGGCAAGAACTGGGCCTACGGCAACGGCGTGCCCCACAAGACTTCCGAATGCCAGGTGGTGGAGCTGCAGGACGGCTCCATCATGATTAACTGCCGCAACGAAACCTGGGCCGGCAAGCGTGTGGTATACGTGACCAAGGACCTGGGCAAGACCTGGCAGGCTCATGAGACCAACTGCAAGGACCTCGTGGAACCCACCTGCCAGGGCTCCATCATCTCGGTGGACTCCGCCAGGCATGGCCGCCTGCTGCTCTTCTCGAACCCGACTGTGTACCCCCGCAGCTTCATGACGGTACGCGCCTCCCGCGATGACGGCAAGACCTGGAACAAGGGTGTGCTCTACGACTCCCGCCGCTGCATGGGCTACTCCTGCCAGGCCATGGTGGATGCCGACAACGTAGGCATCATCTACGAAACCTGCCACAACAACGGCAAGAACGGCAACCGCGGTATCGGCTTCATCATCATCCCGCTCGATGAAGTGGTGAACGCCAAATAAACCACCGCTCCCAAATCCAATCTTTCACCACCGGCAAGGTATCCGCGCCTTGCCGGTGGTTTTTCTGTATTTCGCGGTTAATCTTTTTTGGGTTAATATACGCGTTGGCATAATTGGAGGGTATCCAGTTATTCATCTCGCGAAATCCGAGATTGTCGAGCAGCTTGCGAAGCGTCAGCGGAGCGGAATTTTGAGTCCCGAAGGACGTAAGAGGGGAGGCAGGGGTAAGCCCGCACAGCGGGCGCAGCCCCTGCTAACAAACAAAAGATAATGGAGCCCCGACGAAAGGAGTGGGCGGCTGAAGCCTCGGCTTCAATGTGTAGCTGTCGCCTTCCGCCTCCGGGCTTACGCCCTACGCCGTGACTGGCTGCCACCCTCTCGCTCCGCTCGGGGTTCAGATTGTTTTTTATGGTTAGCAGGGGTTCCGTCGCTTCGCGACTTCACCCCTGCCTGAGCTCTCCCGCCCTGCGGGCTCAAAACTCTGCAGGCTTCCGTCTTCTCCCTATGGGGCTTGGGGGTTCGCGTCTGCGCTTGCTACGCCCTCACAGGCCACCGAGTCAAGTCGCCTGCCGCACAAATCCCAAGTTATCAACCATTCAACATAACAGAGTGCCTGTATAAATGACGAAATCGGAGCCTCTCTTTGCAAATTCGCCGAATAAAATTCATTTTGGCTTGACTTTCAGGGGTAAATAGTGCATCTTTGCGGCTCACCAAACCCAATATATCTGAGTTATGGCAAACATGAATGTTATTCTCGCTACGAAGATCGAAGGTCTGGGCTGTGAAGCCGACCTCGTTACCGTGAAGGCTGGTTACGGCCGCAACTACCTGATTCCTCAGGGCCTTGCGTTCGAGGCTACTCCCGCCAACCAGCGTTTCATCAACATGCTCCAGAAGAAGCGCGCTGAGCGCGAGGCCGCCGAGCTGGCCAACTTCCAGGAGATCGCTGCCAAGATTGCTGCCGTCACGGTCAACCTGACCCTCGAGGCCGGCGAGAATGGCAAGGTGTTCGGCGCCATCACCAACCAGCAGATTGCTGACGGTCTGGCCGCTCAGGGCATCGAAATCGACCGCCACGCCATCGACCTGGAGAAGCCGCTCAAGAAGTCCGGCACCTACGAGGTGGCCGCCAAGCTGCACGCCCAGGTGACCGCCACTGTGAAGGTGGTGCTCGTGGTGAAGGGTGAGACCGAGGCTCCCGCCGAAGCCCCCGCCGAGGCCTGATAAGCCCCCGCACAAGTCACTTTTCAAAAACCGCGCCGCTGAAAAGCCGGCGCGGTTTTATGTTTTCGGGACTTCCGTCTTCGGCTTTGCCTACGCCGTGACAGGAAAGTCCCGTGCCCCGACATATTCATCCGACGTCTCATTTTCTCACACGTGCGGCTTTTTATGTTCTAATGGCAGCATGTTCTTGACTCAGCGCATTTTGTTATGTATCATGCTGAGAGTCATGTTGGACGTAATTGATAACTTTCTCTCCTCTTTCAGCACCTACCTGTGGGGCTATCTGCTGGTTTTTGCCCTGCTGGGTGTGCACCTGTATCTCACGATTCTGCTGCGCTTCCCGCAGCGCTACCTGTTCCACGGCATTGCGTATTCGCTGAGCCGCAAGTACGAGGGTCGCGGTATTTCCCAGTTTGCTTCCCTCTCTACATCCCTTGCGGCCAATATCGGCACGGGTAATATCGTGGGTGTGGCCGTGGGTCTGGCTACGGGTGGTCCCGGTGCTGTATTCTGGTGCCTGCTTACCGGTCTGCTGGGTATTTCCGCCCGCTATGCAGAAAGTCTGCTTTCCGTGCGCTACCGCCGTCGCGATGAGAATGGCGACCTGGTGGGCGGCCCCATGTATGCGCTGGAGTTCGGCATGAAATGCAAGTGGCTGGCCGTGGCTTTTGCCGCCTTTGCGGCTTTGGCAGCCTTCGGTGTGGGTAATATCACCCAGGCCAATGCCGCCGCCCGCGTGCTGAATGAAAGCGCCATGTCGGTGCCCACCTGGTTCACGGGTCTGCTGCTCGCTGCGCTCACGGGCCTGGTGGTGCTGGGCGGTCTCAAGGGCATTGCCCGTGTGTGCTCCACCTTTGTGCCGGTCATGACCCTTATTTACATCGTGGGCTGTGTGCTGGTGCTCGGTGTGCATGCAGATTTTGTGCTGCCGGCTCTCGAGCGTATCTGGGACAGCGCCTTTACTAATCAGGCTGCCGCCGGTGGCTTCATCGGCTCCACGCTCATGCTCGCTATGCAGGTGGGTGTGAAGCGCGGCCTCTTCTCGAATGAAGCCGGCATGGGCTCCTCTGCCATTGTATCCGCCGCCGCCACCACGCCCAACAGCGTGAAGCAGGCGCTTGTGGCCTCCACCGCCCCGTTCTGGGATTCCGTGCTTATCTGCGCCCTCACGGGTGTGACGCTGACCACCGCCGGCCTGGCTGAGCCGCATGTGCTCCACGCGCTGGATGGTGAGCTTATCGCCTTCTACTCCTTCGGCTCGGCAGGCGGCATGGGCATCATCCTGCTTACCTTCAGCCTGGCCACTTTCGTGATTTCCTCCATCCTGGCCTGGTCGTACTTCGGCGAGCGTGCCGTGCAGTATCTGGGTGGCCGCCGCCTTATCACCCCCTTCCGTCTGGCCTGGGTGCTGGCTGTGTTTGTGGGCTGCGTCATCCCGAAGGGCAGCCTGGTCTGGAACTTTGCCGACTGTGCCAATGCCCTCATGGCCATCCCGAACCTCATCTGCATGGTGTGCCTTTCCGGCGTGCTCGTGGCTGAAACCCGCCGCTACCTCTGGAGCGGCAATATCGATGAGGTGGACCCCACCCTCGTGCAGCCCGCCCCCGAGGAGGAAGTGGTGGACTATCGCGATGCCGAAGAAGTCGATGAATGGGATCTCAAACCCAAGACAAAAAAGAATTCCTGATTTTTTTGAACAAAGTCCCCCGCGGCTGCATCACACCTTCATCAGAACTCCCGGTTGCCGGTGAAGGAGAGAGCGCCGACAACCACCTACGAGGGGGACTGAGTTTCATAGGTAGTAAGTTGAGGAAAGCCCCGCCATTCGGCGGGGCTTTCTTTATGCGCTGATTCTCATTTTTTCTGCCGAGAAGTTTCGTGTATGATAGTGATTCATGCCTGAGTGGGATGTGCGTTGCAGTCCGCATTTCCAATGCGAACGCAAGTACAAAAGTTATAAAAGATTAGAAATTTATCAATTAGACTATCTTCAAGATAAGGCAACATGTGGAATAGCCAAGGTCAGATTCCACCTAATCACCTGATTTTTCACATAACATACGCGTTCGCATTGGAAATACTGTATCGTAGCCCTGTTGGATTGTAGCAAGTCTGCTCACTTCTCAATGCGCAAGAGATTGAACGACTTGAACAGTCTAATCTAAACATCTAATCATCAATTCTTACTAACATGAAGAAAACCCTTATCGCACTCTTCGCTCTTGCTGGTGTGGCTGCTGCTGCTGATAGCACACAGGAACTCTGGTCATTGGATTTCACAGGCACAAGCCTCAACTCCTCGTTTGCAGATGGCGTTTCGCTCTCTACCCTTCCTACAACTGGTATCAATAACGGACTGACGCTGAATAATGCGCCTCTTACCCTTACGCAGACAGGAAGCACTTTGACTTATGGTGACGAGTTTGTTTTTTCCGTAACCTTGGAAGTCAATTCTCACCTTGGCAGTTATCCTGAACTCGTGGGTTTTGGCAATGGCACCAACAATTGGAAGTGTGCGTATTATGTCAGTGATGACAACTTTGTGTTGGATAAAAACGGTTTCGGCGAAAAAAAGGAGGGTGAGACTATTATAGCCTCCAATGCCGATGAAACCAACAAAAACGTAGGCGATGTATCTGTAACTCTCAATACTCCCATTACCTTGAGCTTCAAGAGTGACGGCGAAGGCACGATTACTGTGTATGTTGGTGATACAGTGGCTGGTTACACGACTATTGATGATTACTATTTGACTCAGACTATTGATAAGTTTGCTCTTGGTGGCCGTATCGGTGGTAAAAGTGGCAACAATGCCAATGTGACCGTTTATGGTGCAAGTCTTACAAAGATTGTTCCCGAGCCCACCACAGCCACGCTTTCCCTGCTGGCTCTGGCAGGTCTGGCAGCACGCCGCCGTCGTGCTTCTCGCTGATACGCCCAGACAGGCAGCAAGAAAGGAACAACAACAAGTTCAAGTGGGGTAACCAAGCCCTGCATTGCGCAACCGCCCGAGGCTTCATGGCCGAGGGCGGTGTTTTTTTCTCCTTTGCTCACAAATATGGCCAGTAAGGTGACATCTTGTGGGCCGACGGGGAAGGGGACCCCCGTTTCGTAAATCGTAAATCTAAAATCGTACTTCTATCGTCTTTTTAATTTCTGTGTGTGCAGGGAAGAATGAGCTTGACCCGGGCGGGGTGGTGCAGTATTCTTGGAGCGCTTGTTATGTTAGAATGTATTGATAAGATGCTCGATAGCGCCTGCGGGTTCTTGTGGGGATATATCCTCATCTTTGCCTTGCTGGGCACTCACCTTTACCTGACCTGCCTGCTGCGTTTTCCGCAGCGCCATTTCTTCACGGGGCTGCGCCTGTATTTCGGGGGCAAGGGCGAGGGCCAGATTTCGCAGTTTTCCTCGCTCATGGTATCGCTTGCGGCCAATGTGGGCACGGGCAATATCGTGGGTGTGGCCGTGGCGGTGACCACTGGTGGCCCGGGTGCGGTGTTCTGGTGCATGGTGACGGGTGTATTCGGCATGGCGACGCGCTATGCAGAAAGCCTGCTGGCTATCCGCTACCGCGTGCGCGACGAGAAGGGTAATCTTATCGGCGGCCCCATGTATGCTATCGAGAAGGGGCTCAAGTGCAAGTGGCTGGCTGTGGCCTTTGCGGTGGTGACGGCTATCGCCGCTTTCGGCATCGGTAACCTGACGCAGGCCAATGCAGTATCCCAGGTGCTGGCTTCCAGTGCGCTTCAGGTGCCCACCTGGGTGACGGGTGCGGTGATGGTGCTGCTTATCGGTGCGGTGCTGCTGGGTGGTCTGCAGGGTATTTCCCGCGTGTGCACGGCGCTGGTGCCGACCATGGCTGTAGTGTATGTGGTGGGTTGCGTGGTGATTCTCTGCGCCAATGCCGGATTTGTATGGCCGGCTATCTGCCACATTGTGGACAGCGCCTTTAACCCGCAGGCTGCCACGGGCGGCTTCATCGGTTCCACCATCATGCTGGCTCTGCAGCAGGGTGTGCGCCGTGGTCTGTTCTCGAACGAGGCCGGTCTGGGTTCCTCGCCCATTGTTTCCGCTCCTGCTCAGACGCCGAACGCGGTGCAGCATGCTCTGGTGGCTTCCACGGGCCCGTTCTGGGATACGGTGGTTATCTGCTCGCTGACCGGCATCACGCTCACCACCTGCATCATGGCTCATGACCATATCACCACGGCGAATGGCGAGCTGCTCACCTATGCCTCCTTTGCCACGCTTGGCGGCTTCGGCAGCGCCATGCTCACCATCAGTCTGGCTGCCTTCGTGGTTTCCACGGTGCTGGGCTGGTCGTACTTCGGCGAGCGTGCGCTGGAGTATCTGGGTGGCCGCCGCCTGATTATGCCTTACCGCGTGCTCTGGATTATCGTGGTCTTTGTGGGCTGCGTGATTCCGAAGAGCAGCATCGTGTGGAACTTTGCCGACCTGGCAAACGGCCTCATGGCACTGCCCAACCTCATCTGCATGGTGGGCCTTTCCGGTGTGCTGGTGGCCGAGACCCGCTATTATCTGTGGGAAAAGCGCCTTTTCGAGGTAGATAAAACGGTGCAGAATGACCAGGATTCAGAAAAAAATTAAAAAAATCTGAAAAAATCAAGTTTTAGTGATAGAAAGTATACCTATGGGGCGTATCTCTTATAACAGTCCACCGGCCGCGGTGAAGGAGAGAGCGCCGCAGGCCAATTAAAGGGAGGACTGAGTTTCATAGGTAGTAAGTTGGGCGGGGCATTGCTTCAAAGGCAATGCCCCGCTTACTTGTCTGGAAATTGCCGGATTCAGAAATCAGCATTCCCACGCATAAGTATAAGAGAGCGGGGTATGCATCCATGGCAATACCCCGCTTGTTCTCCGGATGTGGTGTTTGATGATTACTGGCGTTTCAGGATGCCGATTCGGGCCAGGGCTGCGAAGAGCCACAGGGGCATCAGACGCGGTGTGCCCCAGCGGAGCACGCTCAGGTCGGCAATGCGGCGGTATACGAGGATGCGGCGCAGTTTTTCCGCGATATTGGCCTGCCACCAGTTACCGCAGGCATAGCTGCCATTGAGCTTGCGCAGGAGGAAGGCATGCAGGTCTTTCATGTCGGCCTCGCTCCACTGGGTGAGCTGTTCGTCCTGGGCGCGCTTCCAGTCCAGCATCAGGTGGGTGAAGGTACCAATGCGGAAGTTCATCATCCTGGCGAAGAACAGCTCGGCATTGATGATGCCTTTGTATGTGGTGGTGAGCCAGCGGCTCACGGCATTCTGCCCGTGCACGCGGTAGCGGCAGGCGAGCTTGCGGGAACCCAGTACCGGTGCGCTGAGCATGGCGCGCATTTCCCACGCGGTATCCTGCAGGAAACGGGCACCAGGCTTTTCGTTCTTAAGGAGCGGCCCCCAGGTTTCGTACAGCGAGCGGTGAAAGGCCATGGAGCACCCGAAGCCGTTCATTCGGTGATTGGCGGTGCGGTGCAGGTAGTTGTCCGCAAGTTCCTGAGGGGTAGTCAGCAGTAATTCTTCCGGGGCTGTTTCGTAATCTCCCGTGCAGTAGGATTGGATATCCAGGTCGCCATCGGCGCAGAACTTGCGGGCCGAGAGGGTAATCATACGTGCTTCGGGGAAGCGAGCAATGAGTTCTGCTGTTCGCTGACAGCGTTCCGGGAACTGGATATCATCGCCGTCTATCATGATAATCCAGTCGTATCTGGCGCGTGCCCAGCCGGCATCTGTTGCGCCGGCCACACCCATGTTCTGCGGCAGGTCCACTATTTCGATATCCAGCCCGGCACCGTGGGTCTCTACAGTAGCCCTGATGATTTCTGCAGTGTTGTCAGTAGAGGCATCGTTCACCAGCACAAGCTGAAGGGGACCTGCATATTCCTGCTTAAAACATGACAGGATGGCTTCTTCTGCATATGGAGCGGTATTGTAGCAGGTCATTACCAGGCTCATGCCCGGCAGCTGGGGAGAGGTGTTCATGCGTGAATGGAAAAAATCGGGTTCTTGTGTGTGCCTTGGTTCAGTCTAGCATTAAAGTGCAGAAAATCCAGGCTTTTCTGGTGGCGCAGCCATGAATTTGCAGCAACAGCGGCAGATTGACAAGCTGTGCCCGTGGGTGTATAGTGGTTGCGAGGGTAATTTCACACCCTGGCAGGACGATGAGTAAGCGGATTCTGATATTCGGCGCCACGGGGCGCACGGGGCAGGTGCTGCGCGAGGCTGCAGAACAGGCCGGGTATGAGGTGCAGGCTCCCACGCATGCGGAGTGCCCGCTGGAGCAGGCAGAGCATGTGAGTGACCTGGTACTGGCCAGTGGTGCGAACCTGGTGGTGAACTGTGCCGCCATCAGCGGGCTGGAGGCCTGCGGAGATGATGCGCTGCAGGCGCATCTGGTGAACGCAGTGGCGCCTGCTGCCATGGCACTGGCCTGCCGACATACGGGTGCAAGGTTTGTGCATTTATCCACCGACTATGTGCTCTGCGGTCAGCGGGCGGGGCTGAAGAATGAAACGGCAAAGTGCCGACCCATCAACTGCTATGGCGAAAGCAAGCGCGAGGGTGAGCTGCAGGTGCTCGAGGCACTGCCCACAGCGGTGGTGGCGCGTGTTTCCTGGGTGTGCGGTAATCCCCGCAAGCCCTCGTTTGTGGAAAGCACTGTGGCGCGTGCCATGGCAGGGCAGCCGCTGGCAGCTGTGGATGATAAGTATTCCCTGCCTACGGATGCTGCCGATATTGCCCGCGCGGTGCTGGCGCTGGGGGCTGGTGATTATTCCGGCGTGGTTCAGGTGACTAGTTCGGGCGAGCCGCTCAGCTGGTGGCAATGCGCCACCCTGGCACTGCAGACTGCGGTGGAGCAGGGGGCTCTGCCTGCCCTGCCGGAGGTAGCGCATCAGAAGCTGGATGAAGTGCCCTTCTTCCGCGAACCCCGCCCCCGCCACACGGCCATGGATAATGCCCGCCTGACGAATGAGTTGGGAATCCCGATGCCGACGGCAGCAGAAGCCATTGCCGCCGTGACCAGGAGATTTTTGTCGAATGCAGAATGCAGAAGTCAGAATGCAGAATGAATAGCTAGCGCGCCGTCTATCGACAGCGCGAGGAAAGGAAAACACCTGAGAGAATCTCAGGTGTTTTTTACATGTTTATGCTATTGAAATGAAAGAATCAGCATCTCGCGCGCGTATAGGAATGGTATATGATGTTCCGGTCTATCATGATATCGGCAGCGGTGCTGGCTTTGGCTGGCCAGATCCTTCCGCTGCATGCTCAGCAGACAGAAACACCACTGCCAGTCTTATCTGCAGAGCAGCATCCTTTTCTTGAATGGGGTGGGGAATACCCCCGCTGGTCGCGTCTGACTCCGCAGCAGGGTGTGGCGGATATCCGCCTGGCTATCCAGCGCGCCAGGCAGCGTCTGGAGGCTATCTGCCGCCTGCAGCCGCATGAAACTACCTGGGAGAATACCTTTGCGGAGTTCGATGCGCTGGATGTGGAGCTGGCCTATGCCGATCAGTTGCTCAGCAACCTGACTTATCTGATGGATTCGCCCGAGGTGCGCGCCGCTATGGATGAAGTGACCCCGGAAATGGCTGAGTTCAGCTCCTCCATCACTTCCAATGACCGCCTGTGGAGCGTCATTCGCCAGGCTGCCACGCAGCCCTGGGTGCGCCAGCTTTCTCCCGCCCGCCAGCGCTTTGTGCAGGAGGTGGTGGATTCGTTCAAGGACAGCGGCGCCGACCTGCCGGCTGACAAGAAGGCCCGCAAGATGGAGATTTCGAAGGAGATGGCTGCCCTGCGCATTCAGTTCGATAAGAACTGCAAGGATTCCACGAATGCCTGGCAGCTCGTCATTACGGATAAGGCCAAGCTGGCCGGTCTGAGCGCTGAGTGGATGTCCCGCGCGGCAGCCAAGGCGCAGGAGCGCGGCTTCGGTACGCCGGAGCAGCCGCAGTGGCTCATTACGCTGGATTACGCCAGTGTGGCCGATGTGCTGCGCTATTGCGATGTGGAGGAAACCCGCCGCCTGTGCTGGGAAGGCCGCTGCTGCGAGGGTAATACCCCGGAGTTTGACAATGCCCCTGTGGTGGACCGCATGATGGCTCTGCGCAGCGAGCTGGCCACGATGCTGGGCTTCGGCACGTATGCCGACCTGGTGACCGCCCGCCGCATGGTAGGCAGCGGTGAGGTTGCACTCTCCTTTGTGGATGAGATGATGCGCAAGGTGAAGCCTGCATTTGACCGCGACACCGCCAAGATGCTCGACTTCATCTCCGCCCGCTCCGGCCGCCGCGTGACCCAGGTGAATCCCTGGGATGTCAACTACTACATTACCCAGATAGGGGAGCAGGAATGCGGCTTCGACAGCGAGGCCCTGCGCCCCTACCACAAGAAGGAGAATGTGGTGGCCGGTATGTTCTCGGTGTTCGAGGGCCTGTATAATGTGAAGATTTCCGAGGTTCCCACCCGCTGCCTGCCGCCCGGCGAGGAGTCTGCCCCCGGCGAGGCTGAGGTGTGGCACCCGGATGTGAAGCTGTATGCCATTCATGATGTGGCCACTGGCCGCCACATGGGTTCGGTCTACATGGACCTGCACCCCCGCGACACCAAGCGCGATGGCGCCTGGGTGATGGGTGTGCGCCACCACAAGGTGGAGAATGGCCAGCGCCCGCCGCATCTCTGTGTGCTGGTGTGCAACCTGAAGTCGCCCACCGAGGGCAAGCCGGCCCTGTTCACTCACATGGATGTGCTCACGATTTTCCATGAGTTCGGTCACGCATTGCACAGCATGCTGAGCGATACCGAGCTGTATTCCCACGCCGGCACCCGCGTGGCCCGCGACTTTGTGGAGCTGCCCAGCCAGATGAACGAGAACTGGGTGTGGATTCCCGAAGGCGTGATGTCCTATGCCCGCCACTGGGAGACCGATGCCCCCATGCCTGCTGACCTGCTGGTGAAGCTGCAGAACAGCCGCTTCTTCATGCCGGGCTTTGATATGATGTCCCAGCTGCGCATGGCGAAGCTCGACCTCGAGATGCACATCAACTACGAGAGCAAGTTCCGTGGCCGCAATCTTGACACCGCCAGCCGCGAGCTGCTGGATCCCTGGAATCTGCCGCTTTCCGCCACTGCCCCCTCGGTGATGCGCAGCCTCCAGCACTGCATATCCGGTGGTTATGCTGCCGGGTACTACTCCTACAAGTGGGCCGAGGTGCTGGCAGCAGATGCCTTCACCCGCTTCGAGAAGGAGGGCCCGACCAATGCCGCCACGGGCGCAGATTTCCGCCGCGCGGTGCTTTCCACCGGTGGCAGCCGCCCGGAGAGCGAATCCTTCCGCGCATTCATGGGGCGCGACCCCAACCCGGATGCGCTTCTGCAGCAGCAGGGAATGTAATCTGCACCCGCAGCGAATACTTGACACGGCCATGCGTTCTATGTTACAAGAGCGCATGGCCAAAACATATATTACTACCCCTAAGGCCGGAGTCTTGTCCACCATTGGTGCAGGGCTTCTGCTGATTGCCGCAGGCGCCGGTGTTATCGTCGCCATGAATTGTTCCAACGAGAAGGTGGATGGCGGTTATGCCGCCTATGTGTACACCAACCCGATTTTCGGAATCAAGGAGTTCCGCAGCGTCATCAAGGGCCCGGGTGGCACGGGCTATGTGTGGCGCCAGAAGTCCATCCCGATCTGCGTGACCCCGTACACCATGACGGAGACCTTCGATGATATCCGCGCAGCCGACCAGCTCAAGATGAAGGCCGAGGCCTATCTCGTGTACCGCATCGATGCCAACAAGGTGAAGGAGTTTGTGGAGAATTACGGCGCCATCGCCGATGTGCCGAACAACCCGGACGAAATCGCCAAGGATGCCTACGATTCCTTTATCTGCCAGCCCTTCCGCACCGCCGTGCGTACAGCCATTGCCCAGTTCCGAGGTCTGGAAGCTCCCGCCCGTATCCCCGAGATTACCAAGATGGTGGAAAGCAGCCTGCGCAAGCAGCTGGAGGGTACCCCCTTCATTGTGGAATCCGTGACCATCGGCTCCACCCTGCCGCCTGAGAGTGTGACTGCCGGTATCACCAAGAAGGTGGAGGCTACCCAGGAGTATGAGCGCCAGGCCATCATGCTCGAAATCGCCAAGCGTTCCGAGGAAATTGCCGAGGCCGAAGGCCGCGCCAAGGCCAACCGTGTGAACCAGGAGGCTCAGGGTGAGCTGCTCCGCGCCAAGGCTGAGGCCGATGCCAAGCTCTACGCCAAGCAGCAGGAGGCCGCCGCCATCGTGGCCATGAAGAAGGCCGAATCCGAAGGTATGATTCTGGAAGCTGCCGGTAAGAAGGCCCTCAACGAGGCCATCGGCGAGAATATCATCCGCGTGGAGACCATCCGCAATCTGGATAAGATCAAGTTCCCGCACATTCTCGTGGGTAGCGATGCCGTGAGCCCGCTCTTCGATGCTCTGAACAACATCCGCCAGGCCGTGGCTCCCCAGCCCGCCCCCGCACCTGCGCCGGCTCCCGCCGCACCGCAGATGTAAGCTAAGCCCTCAACAAAAAGCCCCGCCGACCAGCGGGGCTTCAGTCCCGTGAATTATGGAGCGTTTAATCGGGACTGAAGTCCCGTGCTCCGACAGATATGCCCCCCGCCAAATGCCGATTTGTCGATGATTCACTTATTTTGCCAACGCATCATTTATGGCGAGGGACAGCAAATCTGAAACAGCTCCCCTCTGAAGTTGATTTTCACAAAAAGTATTGAATGAATGCAATTTATTTGCTACTATAGGGCTTATGAAAATGTTACGAATATTCACTGCACTGTTCATCACGTTTTCCTGGAGCGGGGCCATGGATATCCCCACTCCGCCGGCATGCGTTGAAGAAACAGTAGCCGCCTACGGTAAACGTTATGATAAGGTATTTCAGAAGCGGAAATCTGATTTTCTGGAAAGGTTGAATAAAAAGAAACAAATTTTGCAGGAAAAGGGTGATTATGTTGCTGCTAAAGAAATTGCTGAATATGCGGCTGCAGTTGAATCCGGCGAGAAACTGCAGGATTCTGCAGCTGGTAAGGTAGAGTTGCCGGACTTTTTCAAACGTTACCAGTGGGTGGATTCGCAGGGTGGTCAATACAAGTTTCACTCCGGCTGTCTGGAGGACTCCCGGGGACAGATGAGACGCGTTACTTACGCTGGGCGTGATTTTGTTATCGTTGATGACAAGGAATGCTGGTTTTATGAAAAAGACAAACAGCTGGGCCGTTTTCCATTAGCTGACGGTGGAAAGTGCTCGCATTTACAAGCTGGGGCGGCCGTTGGTGCCAAAGCTGAGGACATTGTCTCTGGCGAGGAAGAAAAATTCTGGATTGGCATGGATAAGGCCATGGCTAAATCCCGCAGTAAGCTCAAATCAGCCCTTGAGGGTCAGATGAAAAAGCTGGGCAGCAGTGGCAGACTGGATGATGCTGCAGCCATTCAGGACTATCTGGAACATTTTGATTCTGATAATGGATTGAAGGCTTGGTGTAAGGCTCCTGTGGGTATCTTTGTAGCTCCTGCCAGCGGCTGGGTGGTGGAATTCGCCCGCAATACTTCTGTTCACTATGGCCCGGGACGCTCAGGGCTGCATCATCAGGAGCTGGAACGCGTTTCTCCTCATCGGGAAGTTTATTTCTACAAGGGGAGTACGATGCTGTATATCAAAGGTAGATTGCACAAAATTGCCAATGATACCCACCGTGTTCTGGAACGGCAGAAGCGGAAATGACATCAGCTGCAAGTTCTTCTGCGGCATTTTGCAGCCCGCAGATGTGACCCGGCTTTCAACAAGAAGCCCCGCCATCTGGCGGGGCTTCTTGTAGCCTTACTCACTAGCACCGGCGGAGCGGAGGATTTCGGCGGTTTCGCTGTGGTGGCCTTTGAGAGCCAGCTTGAGTGCGGTTTCATGGAAGATGAGCGTTCTGGCATGCGCATCGGCACCGGCCCGGAGCAGCATTCGCACAATCTCGGTGTCGCCGCTAGATGCGGCCCAATGCAACAGACAGAAGCCGCCAATGCGAATATTCACGTCCGGCTGACGATGCGCGAGCAGCAGGCGGACCACCTCTGTCCGACCGCCCCACACAGCGATATCGAGGGCGTTGAAACGGTCTTTGTCCCGGATATCGGCGCGTGCTCCGGCCTTCAGCAGCAGCTCTGCCATTTCGGTGTGCCCCCAGCGGGCTGCGTGGTGCAAGGCAGTCATCTGTTCCAGGGTGTCCTGGGCATCTATGTCCGCCCCGGCTTCTACCAGTAAGCGGACAATTTCGGTGTGTCCCCCGAAAGCCGCCCTCACGATGGCTGCTCCTTCATCCGGGTCGGCACCCTCGGCCAGATGCCGGCGCACAAGGTCACTCTGCCCGCAGTAAGCGGCTTCCATCAGGTTCAGGGTGGCCCCTGCGGCCTTCAGCACCTCGGCTGTTTCCTGGTGGTGCAGAGAAAGGGCTACGCTCAATGCATTGCCATCCTGACAGCGGGCGTGGATATCAGCCCCGGCGGTCAGCAGCAACCGCACGACCTCGGTGTGGCCGCACCGGGCTGCTGAAATCAGGGCGGTTGTGCCGTATTTGTCGGTCGCATTCACTTCCGCCCCAGCGGCCAGCAGTATCTGTGTTGCTCTGGTCAGACCATTCCAGCCGGCAATGATGAGAGGTGTTTTTCCATGCAGGGTGTCGTGGTGGTTCACATCTGCCCCGGCTGATATGAGCGCCTCGGCTGTGTCCTGATGCTGCCAGCGCAGAGCCTCAATCAGGGGTGAGAAACCATCCTCATCGGTAGAGTTGGCATCGGCTCCTCTGGCCAGCAGCCGGAGTACAGCTCGGGTATTGCCCTTTTCTGCCTGTTTCAGCAGACGCTTGTTTTTATTGAAGAAAGAAAACATGGTGGAGAAAATCAGGTATTCTGAGCGTTGCGGAGAAGGTGTTCAATCTTGGTGTGGACCTTCCTCCGCAACGGCAGCGCGGGGGGCATGGGTTCAAGCTGAGCAAGGCGGGGTAATGATAAGTGGTTTTGTTGGCTTCTTTTGAAAAAAATGTATGCGATTGTCTATCTTATGTTTAAGTGTGCAAAAATTGAATAGGTGCCACTTTTCCAAGGAAAAAGTACCGCAAAAATGCCACTTTTCCAAGAATTTGGTGCTGGGCAGGGGGTGTTGAGTGTGCTAGAATGGTGTCATGAGAACGATAGTGATGCTTCTTACCCTGGTGGTGCCGGCTATGGCACAGGAACAGACCCGCCCCACGCACTGGGGGGCAGGGGGGCAGATGCCGAATCGTCCGGCGAAGCCTGCGTACTGGGGTGCTGCCGGAAAAATGCCGGAGCGCAAGGATGCCCGTCCCGCTGCCCACCAGCGTATGCTCGAGAAGTACGATACCAATAAGGACGGCAAGCTGGATGAGGCTGAGCGCAAGGCAATGAAGAAGTAGCAATTGTATCCGTATGAGCGCATTTGAGTTGTGGTATGTGGTGGCGGTGCTCTGTGTGGTGGGGTTGATTCTCTTTCTGGGCTGCAGGCGCCCGGGATGGCGAGACTTGATTGCACTGCGGCTGGTGCTCAGTAGCTACGTGATTATCGTGATTCAAGGCGCCATGTTAGGGAGTGGTACGTGGAATGCGGATATCCTGTTATCGTTGCTGTTTCTCATTCTCTGGTTGTGGGGAGGCGTGCGGGCACTGGTGTGCCGCAGTTCCCGATACCGGAAGCTGACCTTCATCTGCTGGGGTATCCTCCTGCTGCTCGGCGCGGTAGGTGCTGGAGCGTGACTGGTGCTTCCGGATGAAAGCACTTTGCACGAGTGAAAGGTGAAAACAGGCACAGCCTGGGTGAAAACACGCGCCGTTCGGCGCATGTGAGGGGCTGTACCTGCTTATTTGCTTTACATGGGGGCGGAAGCGGTGTATGCTAGGCGTGTACCAGTATACCTTTATCGCATATTACATCGCTATGATGACATCCGCGCAGATTCGCCAGAGTTTCCTTGACTTTTTCCAGGAAAAGCAGCATGCCGTAGTGCCTTCCGCCTCGCTCATGCCGCAGAGCCCGGGCCTGCTGTTCACGAACGCAGGCATGAACCAGTTTGTACCTTACTTCCTTGGCGTGTGGACTCCGCCGTGGAATCCCGCCCGCGCCACTGATACGCAGAAGTGCATCCGCGCCGGCGGTAAGCACAATGACCTGGAGGATGTGGGTCAGGACTCCTACCACCACACTTTCTTCGAGATGCTGGGCAACTGGTCCTTCGGCGACTACTTCAAGAAAGAGGCTATCGCCTGGGCATGGGAGCTGATTGTGGAGCGCTGGGGCTTCCCCGTGGAGCGCCTGTACGCCACTGTGTATGCCCCGAACAAGGAGAAGGGCGACCCCGGTGAGTTTGACCAGGAGGCCTATGATATGTGGGCCGAGCTGTTTGCCTCCAAAGGCATGGATCCCAAGGTGCACGTGGTGAACGGCGGCGTGAAGGACAACTTCTGGATGATGGGCGAGACCGGCCCCTGCGGTCCCTGCTCTGAGCTGCACGTAGACCTGACCCCCGAGGGTGATACCCAGGGCCGCCTGGTGAATGGCGACAGCGACAAGTGCATCGAAATCTGGAACCTCGTGTTCATTCAGTACAACGCCGAGAGCGATGGCACCTTCCGCCCGCTGCCGGCCTGCCACGTGGACACCGGCATGGGCTTCGAACGCGCCTGCGCCATGATTCAGTGCACCAACGGTTTCACCGATTTCTCCCGCCGCGTTTCCAACTACAGCACGGACGTATTCCGCCCGATTTTCAGCCGTATCGAAGAGATTTCCGGCCGCAAGTATGTGGACATCTACCCGCAGGATGCCACCCCCGAGCAGAAGGAAACGCTGCGTGAGAGCGTGGCTTTCCGCGTGATTGCCGACCACATCCGCACGCTGAGCTTCTCCATTGCCGACGGTATTCTGCCCGGCAACAATGGCCGCAACTATGTGCTGCGCCGCATTCTGCGCCGCGCCGTGCGCTACGGCCGCACCCTGGGCCTCGAAAAGCCCTTCCTCTCTGAGCTGGTGGACACACTGGCCGGTGAGATGGGCCGCGTGTTCCCCGAGCTGGTAGGCCGCAAGGCCACCATTAAAGAGGTGCTGCTGCGCGAGGAAACCAGCTTCAACGAAACCCTGGACCGCGGTCTGGAGCTCTTCGATAAGGAAGTGGCTGCCAGCGGCAAGGTTTCCGGCGATTTCGCCTTCAAGCTGTACGATACCTACGGTTTCCCGATTGACCTGACCGCCCTCATGGCCCGCGAACGTGGCCTCGAGGTGGACACCGAGCGCTTCGATGCCCTCATGGAGGAGCAGCGCCAGCGCGCCAAGGCTGCCCAGAAGAAGCAGGTGGTGCGTGCTCTGGACCTCAAGACCGAGCAGGTGACCGAGTTCACCGGCTACACCGAGGACTCCACCACCGCCACGGTGACCGAGGTGCACGAGGCCGATGGTATCCTCTTCGTCATCACCGACAAGACTCCCTTCTACGCCGAAATGGGTGGTCAGATGAGCGATGGCGGTACCCTTTCCGTGGGTGGCGACAGCTGCCCGGTCATCGGTGTGCAGCAGATTGGTCAGGCCCGCGCCCACCTCATCTCTGTGGCCGATGGCGTGACCCCCGCCGTGGGCGACACCGTGGAGCTGCAGCTGGATGTGGAGCGCCGCCGAGCCCTGGAATCCCACCACAGCGCCACGCACCTGCTGCACAAGGCACTGCGCACGCTGGTGAGCGAGGATATCGCCCAGCAGGGCTCTCTGGTGGATGCCGACCGCCTGCGTTTCGACGTGAACAGCGGTGCTATCTCCAAGGCCGACCTGCGCCGCGTGGAGGTGCTGGTGAACCAGTGGATTGGTGAGAACCTTTCCGTGGTCTGCAACGAGTACCCGATGACCGAAATCAAGAAGCACCCGGAAATCTGCCAGTTCTTCGGCGATAAGTACGGTGATGTGGTGCGTCTGGTGCAGATGGGTGGCGAAGCCGGTGCTTTCAACGGTGTTTCCATGGAACTCTGCGGTGGTACACATGCCGCCACCACCGGTCAGCTTGGCTTCTTCAAGATTAAGAGCGAAGGCGCTATCGCCAGCGGTGTGCGCCGTATCGAGGCTGCCACAGGCGCCGCCGGCTACGCTGTGGTGCAGGATATGGTCAATGCCCGCCTGCCCGAGAGCAAGGAGATGCTCGATAAGCTGAACGAGGCCAACGGCAAGCTTGCCGCACTGGGGCAGGCCATTGTGCCCGTGCCTTCCAACGATGCCAAGCCTGCCATGAAGCTGCGCGAGGCTAAGGATATTGCCACCATCAATGCCCTGCTTGATGACTACAACGCCTACTGCGACAAGCTGAAGGAAGCTGCCATCGAGGCCGAGAAGCAGCTCAAGAAGGCCCAGGTGGCTGCTGCTGCCGGTGCTGCCGATGCGCTGCTGGCCGAGAAGCTGACGGGTGGCAACGTGGTGGTATGCGCCGAGGGTGGTAACGAACTGCTCACCGAGCTGTTCAACGGCCTTCGCAAGCGCCACTATGCAGCTGCCGCCTTCCTGGTGTGCGACGATGGCGCCAATCTCTCCCTGGGTGCCTACTGTGGCGACGAAGCACAGGCTGCCGGTCTGAAGGCCGGTGACCTCATCCGCACGCTGGCCCCCATCGTGGGCGGCAAGGGCGGCGGCAAGGCCGACATGGCACGCGGCTCCGGCAAGGAGCTCGCCGCCAAGGATGAGCTGCTGGCCAAGGCTGCTGAAGCACTTTCCTGAATACAAACTTACTCAACCAATAGAAACTAGAACATATGTCTACTCCCCAGCCCCCGGTTTATCCGGATGAACCTAAAATCCCGGTGTTGCCGAACCTGCTTACGGCCGGCAACCTCCTGTGCGGATTCTTCGCTATCCTCACGATTTTTGAGGGTATGAAGTTCCAGTCCGGCACAGAAGAGGCATTTGTGCATTACCAGAATGCCACTTACCTCATCTTTGCTGCCTGCATTTTTGACCTGCTTGATGGTCGCGTGGCCCGCATGTGCAAGAGCGATGGCCCCTTCGGTCGTGAGTTCGACTCCATTGCCGACGTGGTGTCCTTCGGTATTGCTCCGGCCATGCTGCTGGCTCAGGCTGTGCTCTTCAACCTGGAGATTCCCTACCTGGGCTGGAGCATTGCTGTGCTCTACCTGCTGTGCGCTGCCCTGCGCCTGGCTCGTTTCAACTGCATGGCTGCAGCTCCCAAGAAGCCGAATCAGAGCATGGATTTCGTGGGCCTTCCCGTGCCCATGGCTGCCGGTGCTGTGGTGAGCACTATGTATCTGGTGATTGACCTGACGGCTAACCGTGGCCTCATCATTCCCCCGGTGTGGCAGTATGTGATGGCCGCCGTCATGGCTGTGGTAGCTATTCTGATGATGAGCCGCGTGATTTACCCGAGCTTCAAGCACGTGAACTTCGAGAAGCGTGGCACGGCCATGGCTATCCTCATGGCGGTCATTGCCATCTGTGCCTTCATCTTCTTCCCGTGGATTGCTCCGGCCTTCATCTTCGTGTGCTACCTGGGCTATGGTCTGGTGGTGCGCCCCTTCCTGACCCGCCGCATGCGCCGCGCCCTTGAGGCTGCGGACGATGAGGACGCCGCGGTCTGATAAAACCTCCTCCTCAAAAAAAGTTATGCCGTCTGCACGCATTCAATGGATTGATTTCTGCCGCGTGTGGACGGCATTCTTCGTGGTGCTGCGCCATGTGGATCGTCCCTATGGCAGCTTCAACTACATTATTGACCTCTTTAATTACCGCAGCCTGATATTCTTCTTCTTTCTGGCGGCGGGGTATTTCACCCATAAGGCGGCAGAAGGGCAGTGGCTGGACTGGAAGCGCACGCGTACGCTGCTGGTGCCCTTTGTGTTCTGGACTGCCGTGGCCTCCATCATGCTGCTGCAGCCTATGATGCACTGGGGGCAGACCCTTGCGGGGGATTTCAGCTGGTTCAAGTGGGAGATGATTCCCAAGGAAATGGGACTGCTTAACTGGTGCTACTGGGATTTTGACAACGTGCCGCTGTGGTTCCTGCGCACGCTGATTCTGCTTGCCTTGTTCAGCCCGCTGCTGCAGCGTCTGCCCTCCAAGGTGCTGCTGGTGCTGGTGCTGCTCTGCTTTGCCGGCAGCGATGTGCTCTGCGCCCGCGATGCCGAGACCGCTGCCAGCCACAAGTCCTGGAAAGTCGGCTGGCTGCCGTTCCGCCTGTATGAAAGCATTCTGGCGCTGGGCTTCTATTCCCTGGGCCTGTGGGTGCGCCGCTATGCGGATTTTGCACGTTTCACTGCCTTTGTGCGCAGCTATGCCTGGGCGCCTGTGGTGGCGGCTCTGCTGCTGCTGCCGCTGGTGTATTCCTTCGGCTTCTACCCGCCTGTGCAGAGCAGCGCTCTGGTGCTGCTGGGGGTGAGCTGCACCATGGGTATCGGTGCGCTGTGTGAGCAGTATCTGCCGCGTTTCTGTGCTGCGGTGGTCAGGCTGGCTCCGGCTGCCTTTTTCATCTACGTGACGCACTATATTGTGCTGCACGCCCTGCGCCTGGCTATCACGGGTTCCTACGGCGGCAAGTTTACGGAAGTGCAGTGCCTCTATATGCCGCTGGTTATCCTGGCTATCTGTTCAGGCCTGTTCTTCCTTCTGCAGCGCTTCTTCCCCCGCGCCATGCGCGTGCTGGCCATGTCGAAGTGATGCTTCGGAGCGGGGGGCTTCAGTACCGAAATCATAAACGGGAACGAGTTGGCATAAGTGGCCACGCCTCGACAAATCGGGAATTGGCGAAGAGTTGACGAGCCGTAGGCGAGCGGAATTTGGAGTCCCGGCAGGGACGTCAGAGCACAGGCAGGGGTGGGGGCGCGAAACGACGGAACCCCTGCTAACCATAAAGCCAATTTGAACCCCGAGCAGAGCGAGAGGGTGCCAGAGGCGACTGCTACACATTGAAACCGAGGTCTCTGCCGCCCTCTCCTTTCGTCGGGGCTCCGTTATCCTTTGTTTGTTAGCAGGGGCTGCGCCCGCGTTGCGGGCTTACCCCTGCCTGTCCTCTTACGTCCCTGAACGGGACTCAAAAAAATCCGCGGTCGTGTCGACCGCTAACGCTTGCTAAACTCATATTTAGCGAGCAGAATAACAGGAATCCCTCAAATTATGCCACCGTATCGGGACTAAAGTTCCGTGCTCTGAGTACTCAAATAAACACCCCCGCTTCCGGATGTGGAAACGGGGGCGTTTTTGGTAAGGTGTTTTCGCCTGCTTACTTTTTCTTTTCCTTGTTCAGCCAGATCTTGATGGTCTGGTCAGCGGTGACGCCGAGGTTGGATTCCGGGGCGAGTCGCTTCATTTCCATGATATTGGAGCGCAGCTGGGTGGCTGCGGAATCTCCCTTGGCACGGCGCAGGGTGCCGATGATGACGGCGTGGAATACCTGCTTCTGCTCGGGGGTGTAGGCGGGGTCCTTCAGGTGCTCTTCCATGATGCGCACGGTCTCATCGGCGGGCAGCTCGAGGCCGCCGTCAGACTTCTTGCCGCAGTATTTCTGAGCAAAGCCCCAGGGATCGAAGTTCAGGCGCTTCACCATGCCGGATTCATCGGAGGGGTCGGCGCTGCGCACCATGTTGCGGGCGTTGTTCGGCCACTCGATGCCCTTGAACTCGCAGGCCTGAGCGATGAGTTTGGCGCGCTCCACGCCGCTGGCGGCGTCGGCCTGCTTCATGATTTCGTCCTGCTTGCGCTTTTCCTCGAGCTTGGTCTTCACTTCGGCGGCAATCTCGTCCATGGTGCCACGCATGAGCAGGGTGCCCTGCACGCGGCCGTAGAGATAGCCGGACTTATCGTACATGAGCAGGCTGGGGTAGGTTTCCATGGAGTTGGAGCGGGGCTCCTGCAGGCGGCCCCATACTTCTGCCTGCTTTACGCGGTCGTCGGAGGTGGAGTACTGGTAGAAGGGAGCCAGCACGATGGAGGCAGTGCCGGCGGCCTTCTGAATCTTCGGGTCGGCCACGAGCTTCTTGCAGAGCGCTTCGCTGAAGCGGTCCCAGCCCTTGGCGTAGACAGCCAGGATATAGCCATCATCGGTGACGGACTTTTCGGCTTCTGCCTGGGTGGAGTACAGCTGCGCTGCCTGCAGGGGCATGGTGCCCAGCATGCATGCGGCAAGAAGTGCCAGATAAAGGGATTTCTTCATATTTCTGAATGGGAATAGGTTAGGCGGCATCGCGGCCGTATACGAAGATGCCGTTGAGGTGGAAGAACTCGGGGCCACCCTTGCGCACGACGCGAACAAATCGGGCGAGCTCCTCGCGGAAGTCGATGCGGATGAGGCGCTCCTTGCAGTCGCCCAGCTTCTTCACCGTGTGCCAGTTGGTGCCATCGTCAGAAACCTGTACCTCCATGTTGTTGAGGCGGTGCTGGTTGCTGTTAGTGGTCACGATGACGACGCCGTTCACGTAGCCGGGCTTGGGCAGCATGACGGTGGCTGAGGGGTTCTCCTCCTTATCCGTGTGGAAACGGCCACCACTCGGGCGCAGCACACCCCAGTGCTCCACAGGAGCATCGTGGTTGCAGGTGGAGCTGACCTGAAGCAGGCCGTTCTCTGACAGGAACTTGCCGGGCATGTCGGGAAGCTCGGGCATACCGGGGGTGGCGTATGAATCGGCGCAGTTGGCGCCCAGACGCTGGAAGGTGTCGATATCCTTGGCGCGTGCGGCAGACATCATGAGCTGGCCGGTCACGTTGCTGTTGCCACCGTTGCCACCCATGGCGCCTGTGCCGGTCTTGGAGATTTCCTTGGAGAGCGTGGCGAGTTCCGTAGCGTGGCTGCCACCCAGACCCTTGGCCATTTCCTCACCCCAGCCGATGATGACCGGCAGGTAGTCAGCCTTGGAGGCCAGGTCATTCATGACCAGCTTGAAGATGGGCAGGGCGCGCTCCGGAGCGGGCGGGGGAATCTCCTTGCCATCGGGCGGGGGCTGGTAGGCCAGCATTTCAATCTGGCGGCGGCCGAACTTCTCGATACGCCAGCGCTCAGGTCCCATGTTGCGGATGTTGTCCCAAAAGACATGGAAGCGGGGCATCATGTCCTTCTGGGGCATCTTGGCGGCAATCATCTTGGGGTACACCCAGGCACCGAGGAACTCGGAAACCACCTCGGGGTAACGCGGGGCAAGCATGTAGCACATCTGGTCCTGCATTTCGCTGAGCAGCTTCATATCACCGCCCTTGTTGTATGTCAGGTAGTCATTGTATTCCTGCCACACGGCGATGTTGATGGGCTGGGCGCTGGTGGCATCGGTGAAGTAGCCGAGAGCCATCTTGTCCTTCTTGTTCTCTGCGGCTCCGTGGGCCAGTACGCGGTACACGTTGGACATGTGCGTGTCGTTATCGAGCTTGGTGTAGAGCTCAGAACCCAGGTGCAGGGAGGAGTATGCACTCCACATGTTGAGCACGGGCTGCCAGTGCAGGCCGCGTTCCCAGCTCACGGTGTTGCCGGGGGTCCAGGTGCCGTTCAGCCAGAGCACATAGGCGCAGTGGCCGGGCTCGCCGTTGGTGAGGGCGGGCACGCCGTTAGCTACAGCGGCGAATGCACCGAAGTGGGAGATGCCACCGCACACGCAGCCCACATACAGGGCGCGGGTGAAATGGTTGCCACCGTAGATGTGCTCCCAGGGCTTGTAGTATTCTGCACCGTGGATACTGTCGCCATAGAGGTTGTAGAGGCGGTAGCCGCAGCGGTGGGGGCTGCCCATGTAGCGCTCGGCGGGCACGTGCACGTTGTCCAGTGCCCATTCAAGGCTGATGCGGTCGCCGGCAATGTTGTCGCCCTTACAGCCGCACACGATGCGGCGCAGGTACATGGGAAGGGTATCGAACAGAACGTTCAGACGGCCGGCCTTCCAGTTGGTGATGTAGTAGTCGGCGCGGTCCAAGGCCTTGTTGAAGTCCCAGTTGTAGCGGGCAAATTCAATACCCACTGCCGTGGCGATATCGCGCACTACCTTATCCTTGTAAACGTCCGGGTGCTGCTTGGCAATGCAGGCAATGATGTGCAGCGCGCGACCAGGGGCCACGCAGGGGCCGGAGAAGCAGATGTTCTCCATCCACTCCAGATTACCTGTCACCTGCTTGAGCACTACGCGGCCATCGCGGTGGGTGGCCAGCTCCTTGAGGGTCCAGGGCATGTTCTTGAGCTCGGCCTCCATGGTCTTGATGGATGCCTGCTTGGCCTTGATGGCAGCCTGGAAGGCCATGCGTTCCTTGCCGCGCATGGTCTTGAGCTTTTCCTTGTCCCTCTCGATTTCGCCGGGCATGCGGGCGATGGCGTCGGTCAGCTTCTTACGGCTGTTGGCGGCCATGTCCGCCGGGGTCAGCGCATCAAACTTGGCCAGCATGTACTGGGCCACCAGAAGGCGGTTCTGCGGCTTTTCCACAAACTTGGCCACGTTCTCGGGGCTATCACCCTTCAGGCCGTTCTTAATCTGGTTGAGCAGGGTGCGGCGGGCGGCGTCCGGGTTGGTCCAGCCGGGAATC
Organism: Akkermansia sp.; assembly: GCA_045644745.1. Taxonomy (GTDB): domain Bacteria; phylum Verrucomicrobiota; class Verrucomicrobiia; order Verrucomicrobiales; family Akkermansiaceae; genus Akkermansia. The sequence continues at coordinate 30,711 of JAZRHL010000031.1, read as the reverse complement.
TTGTTGCTGATGAAGTTGGTATCGGCTTCCTCAGCATTTTTTTCGCCTTTCTTGCTCTTCTTATCCTTCTTTTCCTTTTTTACCTTCTTGGGCTCTGCGTCTGCTGCATCATCCTGCGCATACAGCGGCGCAAGGCACAGCGGTGCCAGCAGGGCCAGGGAAAGAATGTTCAAAAATGTTCTGCTTTTCATTGCCACGCGATTACTCTACCCTCTGCGGCTCTCGGAGTCAATCCTAAAACACCCGAAATGCGGGTTTTTGAGTTACTTTTGACCTGTTGTCTGGGGTATTTGCATACTGTCATGGTAGGAACTTTGTGTCAGTATGAATCCGGGGGCTTGTACACAGGCGGGCAGGGTGCTATACTTGCCGCCAGTTATGAAGACATCAACCATCTGTGTACAAGGCGGCTGGCAGCCCCGCAAAGGTGAGCCCCGCGTGCTTCCCATTTACCAGTCCACCACTTTCCGCTACGAGACGAGCGAGCAGATGGCGCGTCTCTTCGACCTGGAAGAGGCCGGTTTCTTCTACACCCGTCTGCAGAACCCCACCAATGAGTGCGTAGCCAAGAAGATTGCCGATCTTGAGGGCGGCGTGGCAGCCATTCTGACCTCCTCCGGCCAGGCTGCTTCCTTCTACTCCGTGTTCAACATCTGCGAGGCCGGCGACCACTTCGTGTGCACCAGCGCCCTCTATGGCGGTACCTACAACCTGTTTGCCGTGACCTTCAAGAAGTTCGGCATCGACTGCACCTTTGTGGACCAGGATGCCCCCGAGGAGGAAATCCAGAAGGCTTTCCGCCCCAACACGAAGTGCGTGTTCGGTGAGACCATTTCCAACCCCTCCCTGCAGGTGCTCGATATCGAGAAGATGGCCCGCATCGCCCACAAGAACGGCGTGCCGTTGATTGTGGACAACACCTTTGCTACGCCCATGAACTGCCGTCCCTTCGAGCACGGCGCCGATATCGTGATGCACTCCACCACCAAGTACATGGATGGCCACGCCACCCAGGTGGGCGGTGTAGTGGTCGATAGCGGCAAGTTCGACTGGAATGCCCACGCCGATAAGTTCCCCGGCCTGACCACGCCCGATGCCTCCTACCACGGCCTGGTATACACCGAGGCTTTCGGCGCCGGAGCCTACATTACCAAGTGCACTGTGCAGCTCATGCGCGACCTGGGTTCCATTCCTTCCCCCATGAATGCCTTCCTGCTCAACCTGGGTCTGGAGACCCTGCACCTGCGTGTGCCCCGCCACTGCGAGAACGCCCAGAAGGTGGCCGAGTTCCTCTCCACTCAGGAAGACGTGGCCTGGATCAACTACGCCGGTCTGCCCGATAACCCGTACTACGAGCTGGCTCAGAAGCAGTTCGACGGCGGCCGTACCTGCGGCGTGGTGACCTTCGGTATCAAGGGTGGTCGTGAGCGCGCCATCAAGTTCATGGACAGCCTCAAGCTCTGCTCCATCGTGACCCACGTGGCCGATGCCCGCACCTGTGTGCTGCACCCCGCCAGCCACACCCACCGCCAGCTCACCGAGCAGCAGCTCATCGAAGCCGGCGTGAAGCCCGACCTCATCCGCTTCTCCGTGGGTATCGAGGACGCCGAGGACATCATCGACGACCTCAAGCAGGCCCTGGCTCAGATCTAAAAATTACAGAATTTCGTCTCTATAAAAACACCGGGTGGAACCATGTTCCGCCCGGTGTTTGTTTTTGAATTTCTACGGGAAATGTTCAGGCTATTGAGTTGAGCCATTCGCGGTAGCGGATGGGGGAAATCTCGCTGGGGCGGATTTCGGCGCGGAGGCTCCAGAAGACGGCGGTGTGGAGCACGGGGATGCCGCAGTCGGCCAGGTGGGCATCGATGGCAGCCTTGTGGGCGAGTACTTCCTCGCGTGTGGGGGCGTGAACCACGCCCATAATCTGGGCGTTGCCGAACTTCTCGCCTCCGCTGCGCCAGTAACAGTGGGTCATGCAGATGTGGCGTCCGCATTCGGCGCCGGCGAGTTCCTCCATGCCGGTGGGTACGCTCCAGTGGAAAAGCCCGGCAGCGCCTGTGCCAGTGCTGCGGTTGCTTTCCTTACGCTGGTGGTCGAGGAAGGTGGCAAAGCGGCCGATGACCTTGCGGGAATCGAGTGATTCTGCGATGCTGCAGTATTCCCCGCAACTCATGCCGAGTGCTGCTGCGCGGGACTCCCAGGGGCAGGGGACGAATTCCTCCGGCAGCAGGCTTTCCTTCAGGCTGAGCAGCACAGCCCATTCCTGCTCGCTGAGCTGCGGGCTGGTGGGGCACTGCATGGCTGGGAGCTGGGGCAGCTTGTCACCCGGTTTGAGGCCGGCGCGGCGGGTGTGGCCCACACCCAGGGCAAACATGCCTACCACGGGCAGGGCTACCCAGTCCTCAGCGCCGATGAGGCGCATGAGCAGGTTATTGTGCTCCTCCACGCTGCCGTAGCCGGTGGGAACTTTCAGGGTGGTCCAGAGCCGGTAATCAGCACCGGGAGCGGCCGGGTCGCTGCATTCTCGCAGCACTACGTGGCCGGTGAAGGGGTCGTTGTCGCGCAGCCAGGCGTAGGCGCTTTCTAGACGCTCCTGCGGTACTTTCCAGGCAATGAGGGCACCCTGGGCCAGGCTGGTGGAAAGCAGGGTCTGGCGCACGCGGCGTATGGTGCCGGCAGCCAGCATGGATTTCAGGCGCTCCATAACCTCATCCTCTGCCACGCCGCAGCGCTCAGCAATGGTGCGGAAGGGGAAGCGGTGGAATCCCTTCACGGCATCCTCGGCCACGCAGAGTATGCTGTGGTTTACGGGGTCAGCAGCGCTGGAGGGGAAGCTCATTCGGCCTTGGCTTGCGGATTGACGGTGCCGCAGTGGGTGAAGAGGGTGGGATCGAGCTCCTGCAGGGCACGGGCGGCGATATCGCGGGCCTGCTCCGGGGTTTCGGTGAGCGCGAAGACGGTGGAGCCGCTGCCGCTCATGAGGGCAGCGCGGGTGCCGGGCTGGTCGAGCAGCCAGTGCTACATGTGTGCCAGCACGGGGAACTTGGAGAACACAGGGCGCTCCAGATCATTCACCAGGGTGATGCCATCGACCTTCTGCGGGCCGTAGCTCACGCCTTTGAGTCTGCGGCTGCAGGTGAGACCTTTATAAGCGGTGGGGGTGCTCACGCCGAAAGCAGGCTTGAGCAGCACGATGGGGCTGCTCCACCCGGCCAGTTCGGGCACGGGGGTCACAATCTCGCCGCGACCGGTGCAGCGGCTGATGACCGGTGTGAGGAAGTAGGGTACATCGCTGCCGAGCTGGGCGGCCATGGCGCTGAGCTCAGCCAGGTCATAGTTGGTGCCCAGAATCTCGTTCACGGCCAGCAGGGTGAGTGCGGCATCGCTGCTGCCGCCGCCAAGGCCTGCACCATGCGGAATGCGCTTGGTGAGGGTAATGCGCTGCTTTGCCTTGCGGCCGTACGCCTTCTCAAACTCACGGATGGCCTTGAATACCAGGTTACTCTCATCGGTAGGCACACCGGGAGTGTCGCACAGCAGGGTGGTGGTGCGCGAGTTGTGGAAATCGAGCTGGTCGTACAGGTCGATAGGTGCCATGAGGATGTCTACATTGTGGTAGCCGTCCTCGCGCAGCTTGGTCTGCACGCGCAGGGAAAGATTAATCTTGGCCGGTGCCTGGTATGTGGTCATGTCAGGTAAATGGGGTGGTAAGGTGTTCGGTTAGTCGCGGCGGCGTTTTTTAGGCTTCTGCTGCTTGCGTTTTTCCTGTTCCATCTGCTTGAGTTCTTCTGCGGTGGGGCGGCGCACGATGTGTTCGCCGGCCTTGGCCTGGTTGGCGCGGTCGCGGGCAATCTGCTCGAAATACTCGGGGTCATCCATCCAGAGGAAGCGGTGGTAGGCCTCGTCTTCCACCAGTCTGGCTTTCTTGAGCTGCTGTTCAGCGCGTGCCTTTTCCTGCTCCAGCGAGTGCAGCTGCAGCATGGGATTGAGCAGCAGCATGGACGAAATGAAGGCCACCAGTGCCAGAAAGATGATACCAGCCACCTTGAGCATGCTCCGGATGCCCCGGGAACGCCGCTCACGATCCCTCTCGATTTCCTCGAGGGTAGGCATGCGGCGGAGCTTGAAGAAGTCGAACATGGGTAGTCAGGTGGCAGGGAATGACATCAGGCGCGCTCAGCGAAGGGAACGAAGCGGCCGCGGCGGGCCAGCACCAGGGTGTGCAGGCGCATCTGCTTGCCCTTGGACGAGGCGGGTACGGCGGTGGTGCTCACCTCGAAACCGGCGCGGCGCAGGGTGGCTTCCAGTCGCTTATCTGCCTTGCTCAGGTTGATGGCCAGCAGGCTGCCACCCTTGAGGGCATTGAAGAAGGCCTGGGCATCGCACAGACTCAGCTCGCAGCGGGCGTGGGCATGGCGCAGCAGGATGGCGTGCAGCGAGCCGGTGCGCTTGCGGCAGAGCTCGGCGGCAGCGGTGGTTTCGGCGCTCACGCGCTTGTCGTTCCATAGTTCCTTGTTTTCGCCGAACTCACGGTTCCACTTCAAGATGTCGGCCACGGGTTCAGCCACGATGAAGCGGGCCTTCTCCTTCGGGAGGCATTCCATGGCCTTGGCCAGACCATAGCCCAGGCCCAGACCGGCAATCATGATGCAGGGCTGGCCGGCACGGGTGATGGGCGAGAGGGCGATTTCGGCCATGGCCTGCTCGCTGCCATAGGTGAAGGAATTGGCGCAGGGCATGCCGTCGAGCTGGAGGGTGAGTACGCCGTCGCGCTCCCAGAGCTCCCACACGGAGCCGTTTTCCAGTGCTTTTTCTCCCAGTTTGTTAAGCGGTTTCATTTGTAAATGCTTGTTATCAGTTCAGGGTTATGGATACCGGGCAGTGGTCAGAGCCGGTGATGTCAGCGTGAATCTCGGCGCTCTGCACACGCGGCAGCAGCGGTTCGGATACGCAGAAGTAGTCGATGCGCCAGCCCACGTTCCTGGCGCGTGCGCCGCCGCGGAAGCTCCACCACGAATATGCATCACGTGCGTCGGGGTGCAGGCGGCGGAATGTATCGGCAAAACCGGCTCCCAGCAGCTCGGTGAAGCCGGCGCGCTCCTCATCGGAGAAACCGGCGGAGAAGTGGTTGGCAGCGGGGCGGGCGAGGTCGATTTCCTCGTGGGCCACGTTCAGGTCACCGCAGAAGACAACGGGCTTCTTTTCTGCCAGGCCGGCCACATAGGCGCGGAAGGCGGCATCCCACTCCTGGCGGTAGGGCAGGCGGGCCAGCTCGTTCTGAGAGTTGGGGGTGTAGCAGTTCACCAGGTAGAAATCCTCGAACTCCATGGTGGCCACGCGGCCTTCGGTGTCGTGCTCGGGGCATCCTATGCCGGTGCTGGTGTTCAGCGGGGCCACGCGGGAAAGGATGAGCACACCGGAATAGCCCGGCTTCTGTGCCGGATTCCACAGCGAGTACGGCCAGCTGGCCAGCCACAGGTCGCTCACCTGCTCAGGGCGGGCCTTCACTTCCTGCAGGCACAGGATGTCGGGCTGCAGGGCGTCCATCTTTTCAGCCAGCCCCTTACCCAGGGTGGCGCGGATTCCGTTCACGTTCCAACTGACAAGTTTCATGGCGCGTCGGGGTTACTTCTTGTGGTGGGGGTGGGTGGAGCGCAGCTTGTGCAGGCGTTGCTCCATGCGGGGACGCAGGTTTTCATCAATCCAGGCATTGGCGGCGGCCAGCCCCTCGGCCTTGTACACGCGGCCAATCTGGGCTTCCACGCCGGTGGCGTTGCCGGTGAGGCGCAGGAAGTTGTTGCTGGTGAACTCAATGAAGAGCGCGCCGTCAATCTCTCCCTTGAACGAGAGAATCCACTCGCGCACATAGAGCGCCAGCACGGCATCGCCCACCCAGGCCTGGGCGCGGGCTACGGGGTCTTGGTCAGGGCTTAAGGTCGGCATGTTGGTAAGCGGGTTTGCCTGTTCTGGGGGTGTTTATCTGCTCTGCGGCGGCATTGCTTCCGGTGGTGTCCAGCTCAATGCCGATGCTGCTGAAGGGCAAGGTGGTATCGGTATGGATGAAAAGCACTTGCTTTTCCGCAGGCTGCATCTTGAGCTGCAGGGTAATCATGCGCTCGTCCACTGAGAAATGGGTGCGGCCGGTGAGCAGCTCGTTCAGGTGGGTGCGCATGCGGGCTGCGCCGGGGGTGCGGCGCTTGTCGGCCTGCTCAAGCTCGCGGCATACCCAGATTCTGGGTGTGAGGCGGTCTTCGTTTTCCAGCAGGTCAAGCGTTTCGCGCAGGGTGTTCACGTTGCTGGCCAGCACACTCACGTGGCGCGGAGCTTCCACTTTGGTGGCCCGCTCCATGGCCGGGGTGGGGCCGATGATAATCCAGTCGCCGGGATTCAGTGCTTCGAGGTGGTCCTCCACATCATCGCGCAGGTCGCTGAGCGCCTGGGTGCGGGGGTCAGAATGGCTGCAGCTTGCCACCAGAAGGGGCAGGACTGCAGCCAGAATCAGAAAAATGCTGTAGATTTTCCGCATTGGGGCGGTATCAGCCGCGGGAGCGCGGTTCGCGTTCACCGGCGGTCTTGACACCCGGCGTCGTGATGAACGGAGCGCCGCCCGTGGGGGCTTTCTGGGTAAAGGCCACACCGGCCTGTTCGAAATCCTTACCGGCCACGGGGAAGTCCTTGCGCAGCGGGTGGTAGGGATAGCCCTCCCACATCATGATGCGGCGCAAATCCGGGTGCCCCGTGAACTCGATACCCATCAGGTCATACTGCTCACGCTCCAGCCAGTTGGCAGAGCGCCACACCGGCACCATGCTGGGTACGGTGCAATCGCTCTCAGACACGGGGGTGCGCACCAGCAGGTTGGCACCGGTCTCGGCCTGGGTGATGGTGTAGTTGACCTCGAAGCGCGGCTCCTGGCCCATGTTATCCACGGAGGATACGCATACAAGCATGTCGAAACCGCAGGCGTCCTTGGCGTAGCGCATGGCTTGGGTCAGAATCTCCGGAGCGATGGTCAGGGTGATATCACCGCGGAATTCCTTGGTGGTAATCTGCGGGAAACGAGCGCAGATCTTGTTGGCAGCGGCCTTCTGAAGTTCTGAAAGGGTGGGGGCGGACATGGTGATGGAGAATGAGGGTTAGTCCTGCGTGATGATGCCTGCGGGAATGGTATGGGCGTTCTGGGCCTGGCGCAGGTCGTGCTCCTTGAAGAAGCCCTTGAGCGGGTGGTCAGTGGCCATAATCTTGTCCTGCAGCGTGATGAGACCCTGCAGCAGAGCCTCGGGGCGGGGAGGACAGCCGGAAATGTACACGTCCACGGGTACAATCTTGTCCACACCCTGCAGCACGGAGTAGCTGCGGAACATGCCGCCGGTGCAGGCGCAGGCGCCGCAGGCGATGCACCACTTCGGGGCGGGCATCTGGTCCCAGATGCGGCGCACCAGGGCTGCCATCTTGTAGGTGATGGTGCCGCAGATGAACATGAAGTCGGCCTGGCGCGGGGCGTAGCGGTTCACTTCAGCGCCGAAACGGGAAATATCGTAACGGGAGCAGGAAGCGGCCATGTACTCAATGGCGCAGCAGGAGGTGCCCATGGGCATCGGCCACATGGAGTACTTGTGCATCCAGTTAATGGCTGCTTCGACCGTGGTGTAGACGAAACCGCCGTCTGCATCCGGGTCGCACATGAAATTTGTTTCGAGTTCCTGAAGGTTATCGCTGGACATAATGATTCGTGCAGGGGTGTAGCGCCGCCCTGCTGGCATTAGCATAGCGCATTTTGGCTGAAAGGCAAGCCAAATTTGGTAGTTCCATTTCAAAAAACACAGGCATACGCGCGTGAAGTTAGGTGTGATGCAGGAATAAAATCTTGACGTGGTAGAGAGCAGCGTATAGGATTAGCACCATGAATAGGCCCACGAAGCACTGGAGTGCCATGCTTGCCGCATTGGCACTGACGATAACGGCGCCTGCTTATGGTCAGGAATCAACAGGTGATCCGTTCCTGGATGCCATGATGAAGGACCAGCAGACTACGCAGCAGGAAACGAGTACCGTTTCTCAGGAGAATGACCCCTTCCTGGAAGCGATGTCCCGTAAGGAGGAAAAGCCTGCCAAGGCAGAGGAACCCGCTCCTGCCAAACAGGTGGAGACCAGGCTGGTGAGCGCTGCTTCTGATACCCGTTTGCTGGACGATGCTGAGGTGACCCGTGAGCTGGGCCCGGCAACCGGCCTGTTCCAGAACGATGCTGCATTTGACGGCAAGCGCGTGGCTGGTGTTGAGTTTTCCTATACTGGTGACAAGGTGCTGCCCGACCGCCGTCTGCTGGATGTGATTCAGACCCGCGCCGGTGCTGAGTATTCCTCCCAGCGCGTAAACTCCGATCTGGAGCGCCTTATTGAGCGTGGTCTCGTGGACCCGGATGCTTCTGTGGAAGTGCGCCCGAGCGGCAATGCCGTTAAAGTTGTTTTCAACGTGCGCGCCAGCAGTGTGCTGGCCGGTGTGGGCTTCACCGGAAATGTGGAGTTCGACGATGATGACCTGCGCGAGACTGCCAAGCTGCAGCCCGGCGCTGTGCTGAGCGATGCCACCCTGGCTGCTGCCCGTGCCAATATCATCAAGGCCTATCAGGAAGCCGGCTACCCCGACACCCAGGTGAACTGGCGTGCAGAGAAGACGGCCAGTGGCTCATACAAGGACGTGGTGTTCGATATCACGGAGAATCGCGAAATCAGCGTGAATACCATCGAGTTCGAAGGTAACACCGTGTTCGACGATGTGCAGCTGCGCCAGCTCATGCAGACCAAGGAGCGCGGTCTCTTTACCTGGTTCACCAAGTCCGGCCGTGTGGATCGCGAGGTACTGGAGGATGATATGGAGGCCATTGTGAAGCACTATAAGAACTATGGTTATCTCCGCGCCCGCCTTGCCAATATTGAATACAAGGCCAGCCCCAACACGGAGGGCCGCCAGAAACTGCACGTGAAGGTGACGGTGGAGGAAGGCCCCCGCTACCAGGTGCGCAAGGTGACCTTCGGTCCGCTTACTGCCTATACCCAGGCTGAACTGGAACCGGGTCTCAGCATGCTCGATGGTGATATCTACTCTCTGCAGAAGGTATCTGACGACGTGTCGATGATTCGCAGCTACTATGGTGCCAAGGGCTATGCTGATGCTGATGTGCGCCCCGATATCAACGAGGCCGGTGTACTGGCCAACGGCACCCGACTTATCGATATCCGTTATGACGTGACCGAGGGTAACCGCTACAAGGTGGGCCGCATCAATGTGCGTGGTAACACCAAGACCCGCCAGCATGTGATTCTGCGCGAGCTTCCCCTCAAACCCGGTGAGAACCTCAACTCGGTGGACCTTGAGACTGCCCAGAAGCGCCTGCAGAACTTGAATTACTTCGATGGCGTATCTGTTTCCCAGGGCCTGACCACCAGCAGTGGCTATCGCGATATCAACGTGGACGTGCATGAGAAGATGACGGGCAGCCTGACGCTCGGCCTGGCCTTCTCTACGGTGGAAAACCTGTATTTCTACACCACTGTCACCCAGTCGAACTTCGATATCCGCGGTTTTATCAACGGTGGAACTTTCGTGGGTGGCGGTCAGCGCCTTACGGTATCCGGCAAGCTGGGTACAGAGTACAGCAGCGCTTCTGTCTACCTGCTTGAGCCCTGGTTCCTGGACCGCAAGCTGGCACTGGGTAACGAGCTCTTCTACACCAAGTCTACCTACCTCAGTGATTTCTACCAGCAGGATAACTATGGCTATGCCGTCTCCCTGCGCAAGTCGCTTACGGACCTGACTTCCATTAAGTTTGAGTATCGCCTTGAGCGCTACTGCATCGACCCCACGTGGGATGCTCCTGTGTTCTTCCGTGAACAGGCAGGTGATTACGACCGCAGCCACTTCCGCCTGACGTATGAATATGACTCCCGCGATGCCATGGCTACTCCCCGCAGCGGTGGTCACGTGCAGGGCTTTGCCGGTTACAGCGGCCCGGGCAGCACAGTGCAGACCTACACAGTGGGTCTGTCCGGTTCCTACTACTACAATTCCTTCTGGGATTCCATCTTCAGCATCAACTTCGGTCTGGAGACGATTGATACCGTGAAGAGCGATGAGGAAGTGCCCATCTTTGAGCGTTGCTACCTCGGTGGCCCTGCCAACCTGCGCGGTTTCCGCTTCCGCGATGTGGGTATGGTGGATGAGAAGCTCGCCGGCGATGAGACGATGGGTGGCAACAGCTCAGCCTTCGTGCAGTTCGAAGTGACCCTCCCCATTGTGGAATCCGTGCGTTTCGCCATGTTCGTGGATGCCGGTTTCGTGCACAAGGACAGCTTCGACTTCAAGCCCAACGAATGGGCTGCTGACTATGGTATCGGCCTGCGCCTCAACCTGCCCATGGGCCCGCTGGCTGTGGACTATGCTATTCCCTTCAAGAGCGAAAACTGCGCCGATGACGATGGCCAGTTCCAGTTCTATGTGGACTACAAGTACTGATACCTCATCAGCTCGAAAGCCAATTCATAAGAAATCCCCGGTTGCATCACGCAGCCGGGGATTTTTGAATTTGCGCTGCTATGCTTTTTGGGTGAAGAGGTATTTCGCCCGACTATTTGCGATTTGTAGAAATGCAGAATGCAGAATAATGATATTGTGTTCGGCTTTCGCCTCACCTGTAAACAAAACCACCTGAGATTTTCTCAGGTGGTTTTCCTTATTTTGCGTTGTCGGTAGGCGGCGCACGAACTAGTTATTCTACATTCGCTAAATCCCAATTAATCCTCACCGCCTCCGTGTTGCTGCTGGCCCTTTTTGAGGCGTTCGTCGGCTATGGCGTGGAGCTTTTCTGCCTTGCGGGTGTTGCCGGCATTTTCCCAGGCTGTGGCAATCATGTGCTGAATCGCGACTTCCTTCTTCAGTTTGAAGAAGTCACCGCCGCCGGAGAGGACATGCTTATCGAAAAGCTTTTCGGTATCACGTGCCAGGGTATTCCAGTCGCGCGGGGTGGCTTTTTCACCGAGGTAGTTCATGTACTGGCGCAGGAGTTGTTCGAAGATATCGCCGCGCTTGGTGTATTCCTTGAGCTGTTTGCGGTACAGGTTGGCAAGGCCGCGCATGTTGCCGGCTTCGGCCATGACCTGGGCCTGGCGCTCTACCGCGGCCAGCACAAGGTCGGCGCGGTCATCGCCACCGCGGCGTTTGAGCTGGTTCATGGCGCGGTTCATGGCTGCCTGCTTGCTGGCGGCATTGCGCCCCGCGAGCAGGTATTTCTCCTGCACTTCGGCTGCCAGGTCAAGCAGCTCCGAGTTCTTGCGGCTCAGGCGGTTCAGGTCGGTATCCACCTTGCGCCACACGGAGGTGGGGGGCAGGTTCTTCTCATCGTGCCCCAGCACCTTGATATAGTGCGCCCAGGAAGCAGTGAGCTCGGGGAATGCCTCGGTCACGTAGCGGGCGGTGTTGTGGGATTCCTTGGTGGCGCCGGCGCGCACCAGGTAATCGCCCAGAATCATGGCATCGGCCGCGGGGGCAAGCTTGGCATCCGTGGTCTTGGCGCTCTGGTTGAGCAGCACGGATTCATGCTGAACGCGGCCGGAGCAGGGGTTGGAGAAGCGGCCGCTGTTGTAGCCGTAGGAATTGGTCTGTACCCAGTTGGTAGTATCGACCAGATTCACCATCCATGCGTGCGGGCCTCGGTCGCCGTCGCCGGTGACGTAGGCGGTGGGAATACCGCGGCATTTACCCGTGTTGCAGGCGTAGTAGGCCTGGTCCATGCAGATGCCGCCTTCCTTCAGGATTTCCGCGAAGGAATAATCGGTGTAGGGATCCTTGCCGTTGGTGGCGCGCTCCATGAGGTAGCGGACGGAGCTGTAGGCGCCACCCCAATTGGCCTGGGTGAAGTTCACGTTTTCGATAGCCCAGTCGAACTCATTGCGAGGCAGGCGTGCATCTACCACATAGATGAGCTGGGAAACATTCAGCTTCTTGATATCGGTGAGCAGGGCTCCTTTCTTCTTGTCCATCTCCCGCAGGAAGGCGCAGACTTCCGGAACGGTCAGAATCGGTTCGCTCTGGCTGCGGTATCTGCCGTTGGAATCGCAGACCTGCGGGTTCATCAGGGCGCCGGCTATGGTGAGGTTCAGGTATTTGACACGCTCCTTGCTTTCTGTGGCGGCCCAGATGTTGTAGAAGAGCTCGAGTGAGTGGGCCATGTTCTCATCGCGGCCTTCCTGGGTCAGGTAGCTCTGCATGAACAGGTGCAGCGGGCGGCTCTTGTCGCGCAGCGCCCAGCGGATGAAATCGCGGCCGTTGTTGTCGTTCTCATTGCCCTCGGTAGCAGCCAGCTTGTTGAGTGCCTCCGGCCCGGCCTTGCGGACGAGCAGGCAGAGATCTACTGCCTGAATCAGGTTGCGCTGGTTCTTGTACATGGCGTAGTTGAGCTTTGTGTTGCCGGCAAAGGTGGGAATGGCTTCGATAATCCGCTTGCCGAACTCACGCTCAAAAGCCGAGAAATCCTGCTTGTCTATGACCTTGTCTATAAGTTCATCGAACTTCCTGCGCATGGTGGCCGTGTTGGCATCCGGGCCATGCAGGGGCAGGGGCTCATCATACAGACCGGGTTCCTTCGGCGTGGACGGTGTGTCATCCACCACCGGTTCGGGGGTGGGTTCGTCAACTTCCTTGGGCTGCTGTTCATTCTTCTTGCGAAGGCGCTCGGCTTCCTCTGCCTCCTTGCGGCGGCGTTCCTCTTCCTCGAGCCTGCGGCGCTCTTCCTCCTCGCGTGCCAGTCGTTCGCGCTCGGCCTTCTCTGCGGCAAGCCGGGCTTCCTCCTCAGCCTTGAGTCGTGCGGCCTTTTCGCGTGCCTTGCGGGCTGCTTCTGCTGCGCGGCGGGCGGCTTCTTCCTTCTGCTGGTGCTGGTCATAGGCATAGTAGCCGCCGCCACCGCCCAGGGCGATGAGCAGCAGCGCTACTATCCACCCCTTGCCGGATGAAGAAGAAGCTTTTTTCTTTGCGGAAACCGTTGTCTTGGCGGAAGTCTTGAGCGGGCGTCTGGCCATGTTTTTATGCTACACTTTTATTCATATAAGTAAAGTATAAAATAGAGCTGTTCTACTTTTGCTCAAGCGCAGTTGCTTTTTTCTGTGGAGGTGTTAAGCAAATTGGATTTGTAGAAATGCAGAAGTCAGAATGCAGAATAACCAGTTAGCGGCCGCCTATCGGCAGCGCGAAAATAAAGGAAACCCACCTGAGAAAATCTCAGGTGGGTTTGTTTACAGGTGAGGCGAAAGCCGAACACAAAATCATTATTCTGCATTCTGCGTTGTGAAATCTGCATTCTTGCAAATGCGTGTGCGCCTGTGTTTAGGCTGGTCATGCGTGGAGAATTAGGGTATACTGCGCGCATGAGCGATTTACAGTGGAACAGCATCACCCTGGAGGATGACGAAAAGCCCCGCGTGCAGCCCGAAGAGCTGCGTGAAATGGCTGCTGACCTGGACCCTGATGATTTTGACGAGCCTGTGCAGGAGTTTCTGGATGCCGTGATGAACGGCGAGGATGCCGAGACCTTGCGCCAGGCCGCTACCCTGCTGCTGCAGGATGAGGTGGACCTGGCACCTGACCTGGCCAGCATGGGGGTGGAGCCCGATACCGGGCTGATTGCTCTGCTGCTGGCTGCCGGGGCCGATGTGAATGCCCGCAATGCCTACGGCCAGCCGCCGCTGCATCTGGCGGCGTTCTACGGCTATGAGCAGATTGTGGATCAGCTGCTGGCTGCCGGTGCCAACCTGCGTACGCGTAATTCCAATGGCCTCTTTGCTGCCCAGGTGGCCGCTACGCCTACGCTGGCTGCCCGTCTGGAGCCTCCCTATCACCCCGAGGACGATGCACCGCTGCCTCCCGAGATTGAGGATGCGGACTATGTGCCGGAGGAGCATGAAGGCTGCAGCTGTGGCGGGCACGATTGCGATTGCCACGGCCACGATTGCGACTGCCATGGGCACGACTGCGATTGCGGGCATCACCACTGATGCCCGTTGAATCGCCCTTAGTCCAGGTCGGCGTTGCGCATATCGCCTGTTTCGGTGAAGGCGTTGTGGAAGCTGAATGCCTTGTGCAGGTCGTGCGGGGTGTGTCCCTTGGTGGTGCGGGCCAGGTACTTGCGCAGCATTGGCCGGTAATCCGGATGGGCGCAGTTCTCAATGATGACCTCCGCGCGTTCGCGGGGAGAAAGTCCGCGTAAGTCGGCCACGCCCTGTTCAGTAATGATGACGTGTACGTCGTGTTCCGTGTGGTCGGTGTGGGAGACCATGGGCACTACGGAGGAAATGGCGCCGCCCTTGGCTATGGACGGGCAGGAGAAGATGGTGTAGGCCGAGCTGCGGGCAAAGTCGCCACTGCCGCCGATGCCGTTCATGATATGGGTGCCGGCAATGTGGGTGGAGTTCACGTTGCCGAAGATATCCACCTCCAGCGCGGTGTTCATGCAGATGAGGCCGATGCGGCGGGCAATGGCGGGGTTGTTCGAAACCTCCACGGGGCGCAGCAGAATCTTATCGCGGTAGAAATCGAAGTTGCGGTAGATTTCCTGCAGGGTGGCATCGCACACATGGATGCAGCAGCTGCTGGCAAACAGGCAGCGCCCCTGTTTCATGAGCTCCACCACGGTGTCCTGCAGCACCTCGGTGTGCATCTTGAAGGGCGGAATGATGGTGGACTGCCCCACGCTGGCCAGCACGGCGTTGGCCACATTGCCCACGCCACTCTGCAGCGGCAGGCCTTCTGCAGGAATACGGCCGGCCAGGTACTCGGCCTCCAGGAACTTGCGCATGTTCTCGCCAATCTGGAGCGTTACATCAGAAAGATCCTTGAACGGGGCAATGTAATCCGGTTCGTGGGTGAGCACCACGCCCACAATCTTTTCCGGGTCCACCTTCATGGTGGGGCGGCCGATGCGGTCGTCCAGGTTGTTCAGCGGAATGAAGGTGCGGTGGGGCGGGTCGCTGGGGATGAAGATATCGTGCAGGCAGCGCAGCTGGCGCGGGTCGTGGAAGGAGTTTATCTCCAGAATAATGCGGTCGGCCAGTAGCCCGAAGGTGGGCGTGTTGCCCTCGCTGGTGGTCAGGGTCAGCTCACCATCGTCCGTGGCTTCGCAGCATTCGATGACCGCGGTGGTGGGGCGCTCCAGGTGGCCGTAGCGCATCTGCTGCGCCATGAGCGAGACGTGCAGGTCATTGTAGTGCATGCGGCCCTCGTTGGCAGCCTTGCGGGTCTCCGGGCTGGATTGGTAGGGCATGTGGCGGATGAGGGCGTCCTCTGCAGCCAGACAGCCTGCCACCAGGGTACTGGTTGTTGCGCCGCTCATGAGGCTGATGCGCCAGGGGCGGCCTGCCTCGTGCTCTGCCTTGGCGTGGGCGGCCATGGCCATGGGAATGACCTTGGGTGCCCCTGCATTGGCAAATCCACTGAACCCCACGCACTCGCCGTCCGGTATCATGGCGGCGGCTTCCTCTGCTGTCAGTACCTTGTATCGCATAGCTGCTGTTTATTGCCCACTATATTAGCAGAAATTAAATGCTAGAGTCCAGTCTAAAATTTGTATGCACTGAAGCGCCTGCGCAAACCTGCTGTTGTGAGGCGGTTTTAAAACTGCTTGTATACAGGCCTTGGTTAAAATTTTGGGGGTGATAATTTGGGATTTGTCTCTCTGAGCAGCGCAGCTGCGAAGTTTCGCCGAAGTCCCGGCAGGGGCAAGATTTCGATGAGCGGTAGCGAAGTTTCACTGGTAGTCGTAAGACTACCGATTTCTCTGACGAGCCACCAGGCGAGGAATAAGTAATCGTTTCTATCTTCGCTGCGATAGCAGCGGGAACTTATTCTTTTATCTTGTTATAATGCCATTGCCATGAATGGCAATGGCTGTGAAACTTCGGGCTATGGCCCTCAGCGAAATTTCGCAGATGCTCAACGAAACTTTACCCTGACGGGTGCAGCGAAACTTCGCCTGTCTGCGACAGGCTCAGAGATTACACCTGCCCCACAAATCCCAATTTGTCGCGCGCAACGACTTATCAACCAGAAGGTTCAACTGAGCTACAAAACAAAACCGGCTCCCCCGGTGCGGCGGTGGGGGAGCCGGTAGAAGTGGAGTGAACTAATTGGTGGATTAGTTCTTCTCGGGCATCTTGCCCGTCTTGAAGTACTGCTCGATTTCCTCGAGGGTGCGACCCTTGGTCTCAGGCAGGAAGAAGGCGGCGGTAATGAAGTAGATTACCGTGAAGCCAGCCAGCCAGAAGAACACGGTGGAGTAGCCGGAGGAGCCCACCCAGGGCAGGAAGGTACCTGCGATGGTGGTGGACACGCCCTGGTTGATGAGCAGGGCAATGGCCATGCCGTTGGCGCGGATGCGGGTGGGCATGAGCTCGGAGAGAGCCAGCCATACGCACACGCCGGGGCCTGCAGCGTAGAAGGAGATGAACACCACGAAGAAGCCGGTCACGATCCAGCCGGTCACGGCGTTGGGCTTCATGCCGATTTCAGCGCGGGTGATGGTCACTTCCTTCACAGCGCCCTCGGGAAGCGGGGTGCTCCAGAAGCAGATCTTGTCCATGAAGGTGGGGGCCAGGGCGGTGCTCTTGGCGATGGCAATGGCGGAACCATCGGCAGCGGCATCTTCACGCACTTCGGCCACATCCTGCATGCTGGACTGACCCTGCTGGTAGGTCACAATCAGCTGCATGCCGGGAGCCACGGACTCACCCTGCATGAACTCGGGGTGGGCGGCCAGAAGCTCGGGAGTCATGGCGGCCTTCACGGCATCGGCGGCGGAGATGTTCAGGGAGTTGTCCTGCACGGCGGCGGCCACCTGGGCGGTCACGTCAACACGCTCGTTCTCCACGGAGAGGAACATAGCGCCTACACCGGCGAGACCCACGATGATACCGGAGGTGCCCATCTTGAGCAGGAAGGTACGGCCCTTCTTGTCCACCAGGGTCACAGCCACCACGGTCATCACCATGTTGGTGATCTTGATGGCCAGGTCAGCCCAGTTGGCAACCTCGCCCTGCAGACCGGCCTGCTGGAAGATCTTCACGGAGTAGTTCAGCACGGAGTTGATACCCGTGGCCTGAGTGCAGGCCAGAACCACCACGGCCAGGATGAAGGGAATCACATACTTGCGCTGGAGGAGGGAGTCGCCCTTGGCAGCGGCGGCCATGTCGGCCTTGGCTGCTTCCTCGGCAGCGTCGGCAGCAATCATTTCGTCCAGAATCTCCTTGGCAGCGGCGTCACCGTTGTTGGAGGCGAGGGAGCAGAGAGCCAGCTCGCGCTGCCCACGGCGGTACAGCCAGCGGGGGGATTCCTTCAGCTTGAAAGCACCGAAGAAAAGGATAAGACCGGGGATGGAGGAGCACCAGAAGATGACCTGCCAGGCCATCGTCTTGCTCTCGGCGGTCACGGTAGGATCATCGGCAGCGCCCACCCACATGGTGGTCACCAGACCGATGAGGGCCGCAAACACCAGACCCACGGTAAGCATAAACTGGAACATGCCGGTACCCTTGCCGCGGGAGTTGGCGTCCAGACATTCAGCCAGGTACATGGGAACCACCACACCCACGAGACCGGCACTTGCACCCTGCAGGATACGACCGCCCATCAGCATCTCGAACACGCCATTGGAGAAGCAGATGACCGGAATGCTCAGCGTGAACAGCAGAGCAGACAGGATGATAACCTTCTTACGACCCAGCCACTCGGCCAGCATGCCGGCGAACAGGGAGGAAAGAACGGAGCCGAAAAGAACGGCGGCCACCACGATGGCCAGTTCTTGCGGGGTGTAGGAAGAGGTCTTTTCGATGTACGGCAGAGCGGCAGCAATAACGCCTACGTCAATACCATACAGAAGACCACCAAGGCCTGCCATTACCATCAGGTAAAGGGCATAGCGTTTTACGGAGCTCGGAAGCTCAACTTTGGTTGCGTCTGTACTCATAACGCGTGTTATTATACCAGCACTAGAGTACAGTTCAACTCTAAATTCCGGAATTTGCCTGTTTTTGGCTTAAAAATGGTGTTAGCGAGCCAGAATTCCGGGTGCGCCACTCA
The DNA here is from genome assembly GCA_045644745.1 of Akkermansia sp. GTDB lineage: Bacteria > Verrucomicrobiota > Verrucomicrobiia > Verrucomicrobiales > Akkermansiaceae > Akkermansia. Next base: position 12,590 of record JAZRHL010000031.1, on the reverse strand, counting down.
TCCCTGTAGGTGAGATGGGGCGTATGGCGATGCGGTCAAGGGTGTTAGCCACATTTGGCGGCAGGGTGATGCGGTTGCAGTTGCCGGGCAGTACATCCATGGTGAACCAGCGGCCTTTGCTGCCCACCTGCAGCACCCATTTGCGGGCGGTTCCCTGCCAGGTGACGGTGCAGCCGGCGGGGGTATCCTGCGCCTGCACCAGCGGGCGGGAGGGACGCTGGCTGCCGCTCCAGGGCATGGCTGGCGGCAGGGCCAGGCAGCGGTAGTATTTTCCCAGCTCGCGCTGAATGCCACCTCGGTTGGTGCCCAGTGATTTCCAGCTCCAGAAGAGCTGGCCGCTGCTCTGGCGGGCAAGCTGGCGGGAGTAGCCAATCTGGCGGCCGATTTCGCTGGCTTTGCGGCCGGGGTCTTCCTTGCTGTCGATGCGTACGGAGGCGATGCCGGGCCACACGGGGCGGCTGGGGTTGATGCCGCTCCACCAGCGCATGAGGGCGGGGAAACTCTGCGGACCCTCACAGCGCCAGTATAGCTGGGGTGCCAGGTAGTCCACCCAGCCTTTGGCAAGCCACTTGCGGGCATCGCATGCCAGCTCCTCGTAGGCGTTGAGCCCAGCTTCCACGTTTTCGGGGAAACCCGGTTGCCAGATGCCGAAGGGGCTGATGCCCACGCGCACATAGGGCTTGGTGCGTTTGACTCGCTGGTAGAGAGCCTGCACGAAGTCATCGATGGCGGCGCGGCGCTGTGCAGGGGTGCGGCCATCGGCCACATTGTGGTGCGGCGGGTAGGGGTAGAAATAGTCGTCGAGGTGCACGCCGTCGATGTCGTAGCGGTTCACCACATCCATGATGACTCTCAGCACGTGGCCGCGGGCCTCAGGCTTGCCGGGGTTCAGGATGGTGGTGCTGCCGGCGCGGAGAATCCAGCCCGGCTGGCGGCGAGACACATGACCACGCCCCACGGGGCGGCTGCTCACCGTGGCTCGGAAGGGGTTGAACCAGGCGTGAATCTCGATGCCCCGGCGGTGCGCCTCGGCAATGGCGAAGGCCAGCGGGTCGTAGCCCGGGTCGGAGCCGGCGCCGCTGAGCCATACGCTCCAGGGTTCGAGTTTTGATTTATAAAGCGCATCGCCGTTCGGTCTCACCTGTAGGATGATGGCGTTGAGCCTCAGCTTGGAAGCTTGCTCGATGATGCTGAGCAGCTCTGCCTTCTGCTGGCTGGCTGGCAGGCCCGCTTTGCTGGGCCAGTCCAGATTGAACACAGTGGCTACCCAGGCAGCGCGGAATTCACGCGCCGGCTCCGGTGCATTTTCATTCACCGGTTGCCAGGCTCCGGCCAGTGTGGCCGTCACCATAAACAGAAGCAGGAACAAGCGTTTCACAGGGGCAGTATACGGAGGCCAAGGTGTGGAAGCAAGTCTTTAGCAAGGCATAATGCCCCTTATACCTCCTCCGCAATGTCGTCCTGCGGGAGACGGTTGAAAATGTCGTTCGGCGCGCCGTCGATGTCGGGGGTGGTGTCCTCGGGGTCTTCAGCTATGTCATCGGCGGTATCCTCACCGGGGTCTTCGGCCAGCTCGGCATGCACAGTGCAGAGTGAGCGCTGCTTGCTCAGATCAGCCATGGTCTCGATGTAGGCCTTGCCCTCGTATTCGCAGCCGGCGTGGGCCAGCATGCCGGAAACGCGGCAGAGTCGAATGCCTGTGTTGCGAGCCTTGGCGGGGGTGGTGCGTATGGTCTTCATCTGGTAGCCGCGGGCGGCGGCGCACTGCATCACGCCTACCCAGAGGGGCAGGGCCACGGTGCCGCCGTAGGCTTTGTCGGCAATCTGGGTGGGGCGGTCGAAGCCAACCCATACCGCCGCGGTCAGGTCAGAGGTAAAGCCGCAGAACCAGGCGTTTGTGTAGTTGTTGGTGGTGCCGGTCTTGCCGCCGCAGGGGTGTTTGAAGCCCAGCGCCTGCATGCTGCCGGCGGTGCCGCCGGGTTTGGTAATCTGCTGCAGAATGGCCGATACCGCATTGGCTGAGCGTGTGGAGCATACGCGGCGGGCGGAGGGGGTGTGCTGCCACACCACGCGGCCCTCCTTATCCGTGATGCTCTGGATGATGAAGGGCGTGGGGCGCACGCCGCCGTTGGCAAAGGCGGTGAAGGCACCGGCCACTTCCAGGGGCGAGGCTTCCCAGGTGCCCAGGTAGATGGTGGGACCGGGATTGCGGTTCGGGCGGGGGAAGCCGGCGGTGAGCGCGGTGTTGATGACGTTCTGCAGGCCGGCGGCATTGCCGGCTCGCACGGCCATGGTGTTGCGGCTCTTCAGCAGCCCCCAGGCGGCTGGGTGCATGCCGGAGAAGCGGCCATCCGAGTTTCGCGGGCGCCAGTTCCTGGCGCCGGCAATTTCGCCGCGCTGGATGGCGTTGTCGGAAATCATGGTGCGCGGGCCGTAGCCTCGCTCAAAGTAGGCGGTGTATACCAGCGGCTTGAATACGGAGCCCACCTGACGGCGGCTCTGCAGCGCGCGGTTCAGGGGGGATTCGGTGCTGTCGCGCCCGCCCACCACAGCCAGCAGGGCACCCGTGGCGTTGTCTATCACGGTGCAGGCGGCCTGCAGGTACTTCGGACGCAGCTTATCGGCCTCATCGGCGGGCAGCTTGGCTTTCTGTTCCTTGAACTGGGCGCGGGTCTGGTGTTTCCACGCACGCTGGCGTTCAAACATGGCCGTGAGCCTTGAATCGATTTCGCGCATGGCGTCATCCTGCAGGTCGATATCCAGCGTGGTCTGCACGCGCAGGCCGCCGGAAACCACCACTTCCTCCTTCAGCTTCTCATCCTTGGAATCGAGCATGGAGAGCAGATGGTCCACCTCGGTGCGCACCAGGTCCAGTGCGTAGTTGTCGTTGCCTCGGCGTTCGGGTTTGCGGGTCACCAGAGGCTCCTTCAGGGCGTACTCGTACTCGTTGCGGGTAATCTTGCCGTGCTCATACATGAGCTTGAGCACCTTGTCGCGCTGAACCTTCGCCGAGGACGGATTGCGGTAGGGCGAGAACTGGTTCGGACTGCAGATGATGCCGGCCAGCATGGCAGCCTCGCCCACGGTCAGGTCGCGCGGCAGCTTGTCGAAGTAGCCGTAGGCTGCCTGCTTGAGCCCCAGGAAGGTGTGCCCCCAGAACACGCGGTTGATGTAGCAGGTGAGGATGGTCTCCTTGTCGTAGGTGGCCTCGATGCGGCGGGCCAGCGCCATTTCGGTGAACTTGGCCGTGAAATTGCGCTCGCGGTGGTTGTAGGTGTTCTTCGCGAGCTGCATGGTGAGGGTGGAGGCACCCTGGGTGGTGCGGTGGTGCTTGAATACCTGTGCCACGGCGCGCAGCAGGCCGCGGGGGTCGATGCCGCCATGCGTCCAGAACGAGCGGTCTTCCTGCATGATGATGGCGTCTATCATGTAGCGCGGCACTTCCTCGTTGATGTTGGCAATGCTGCGGCGGTTCTCGCCATGCAGGGTGCCGATTTCGTTGCCCTTGCGGTCGAGCACGATGGTGCGCTCCGGCATGCGGGTCACCTGCGACAGGTCGTAGCGCCCCGCCTTCACGGCATAGATAGTGGCCAGAATGCCGCCAATCACCAGTCCTGCAAAACCGAGGCTGATGATAATCTTGAGCGGGATGAGCACCATTTTCGGCAGGTTGCGCATCGACCAGAACAAGATGCGCACCGGCAGGGTGACAAAGAGCCACAGGGCGCGCAGGCAGCCGGTGCCCTTGCGTGGCGGGGCGGTGAATTCCTTCACCGGGTTCACATGCTCGGGCAGGGGCTCGTAGGGGGTGTCATCGTGCTCCCAGGCGCGGCGGGGCTGGGTGCGCGCCGGGGCGGGCTCCTCCGCGTAGTCGTCGTAGTAATCGCTGCGGGCCGGTTTCTGGCGGCGGCGGGGCGGCGCCTGCATGCGGTAATCCACCCGCTCCCGTGGCTGCTCGGGGGCGGAATAATCATCGTCGCTGGATTTGTAGCGTGCCATGCAGGTGGTGAATCAGGCAATGGGGAGAATCGTGAGCTTGCCCAGGGTTTCGGCTTTGCGGCCGGGTATGTAGCAGCTGCGCAGCCGGGCGGCGCGCAGCCTGGGCCGGCGGGAGTAGGTGCGGAAGATTTCACCCGTCTCGCTGTGGCACAGGGTGAACCGCGCCGCAGCCCGCGGCGCGTCGAACTCGATGCCGCGCACGCTGGCTTTCTCGCCGTCTATGCCCAGTGCGGTGCAGTAGCGTTTCCACACGGGGCCGTGGCCGGTGGCCTTGTGGTGTACCCAGGCCAGGGCGTGGGCCAGCTCGTGCAGCAGGGTGCGCCACAGCTGGGCGGGTTCGCGGGTGGCATAGGTCTCGGCATAGTAGCGCGAGAGGCTTATGCGCCGCTGCTGCATCTTGCAGCAGCCCAGGCGGCGCGAGGTCTTGTCCCACCCGAAGTGCCAGTCCTGCAGGTGCAGGTGTGCCAGGCAGGCCGCGGCATACTGCTCCACCTCTGCCGGTGTGGCGCCGGCGGGGCGGGGTGGCAGGGGGATGTGCGGCACTTCGGTGGCGGGCATGCGGAAAAAGGGCGGTCGGAGATGCCGACCGCCCGCAGGTGAGGTTTACTTGGTGCCGGCGGCGTCCAGTTTCTCGCGCACCTTGGCTTCAATCTCGGCGTAGAGCTCGGGGTTGTTGCGCAGGGCCTCCTTGGCGCCGTCGCGACCCTGGGCGAGCTGGCCGCCGTTGTAGCTGAACCAGGAGCCGCGCTTCTGCACTACGTCGAACTCCATGGCCAGGTCGATGAGACTGCCCACGCTGGAGATGCCTTCGTTGTACATGATGTCGAACTCGCACTCCTTGAAGGGCGGGGCCACCTTGTTCTTCACCACCTTGAGCTTGGTGCGGTTGCCGGAAACAGAGCCGTCCGTGCCCTTGATCTGGCCGATGCGGCGGATATCGCAGCGCACCGAGGCGTAGAACTTGAGGGCGCGGCCACCGGGGGTGGTCTCGGGGTTGCCGAACATCACGCCGATCTTCTCGCGGATCTGGTTCGTGAAGATGCAGATGGTGCGGGCTTTGGAAATGAGGGAGGTGAGCTTGCGCAGGGCGGCGCTCATCAGGCGGGCCTGGGCACCCACGGTGCTGTCGCCGATATCGCCTTCCAGTTCCTGCTTGGTCACCAGGGCTGCCACGGAGTCCACCACCACCACGTCGATGGCGTTGGAGCGCACCAGGGCCTCGCAGATCTGCAGGGCTTCTTCACCGCTGTTGGGCTGGGATACGAGCAGGTCATCCAGATTCACGCCGAGCTTGGCGGCATAGGCGGGGTCCAGGGCGTGCTCCACGTCGATGAAGGCAGCCAGACCGCCGGCCTTCTGGGCCTGGGCAATCACGGTCAGGGTGAGGGTGGTCTTACCGGAGGATTCGGGGCCGAATACCTCCACGATACGGCCACGCGGGAAACCGCCCACGCCCAGGGCGCGGTCGATAAGCAGGTTGCCGGTCGGAATCGTCTCCACCTCCATGGTCTTGCGGTCGCCAAGACGCATGATGGCGTTCTCACCAAAATCTTTCTGAATCTGGAGCATGGCGGCATCCAGCGCGCGCTGGCGCTGTGCCATCAGCTTTTCTTGCTCAAGGGTAATCTCTTTACTCATATGCCACCCAGTCTACCCGTTTCCCCACCCCGTTGCAAGCGCAAATTGCGGCACAGAAGTGGATAAGTTTGCGTTATTCCGCCGGGCATCCTGTCACGAGCTGGAGCAGCTCGCCGGGCGGGAGGTGGAGGAGGAGTTTCTCGAGCCCGCCGGAGAGGAGCTTGTCGGCCATGTCGCGCTTGCGGGTGAGCATGTTGTGGATGTTCTCCTCGATGGTGCCGCGGCAGATGAGCGGGTGGATGATGACCGGGTTCTTCTGGCCGATGCGGTAGGCGCGGTCGCTGGCCTGGTTTTCCACGGCGGGGTTCCACCAGCGGTCGAAGTGGATGACGTGGCGCGCGCGGGTGAGGGTGAGGCCGGTGCCTGCAGCTTTGAGCGAGAGCAGGAAGAAGGGCGGGCCACCGGGGTGCTGGAACTGCTGCACCAGCTGCCGGCGCTCGCCTATGGGGGTGCCGCCGTGCAGCACCAGCCCGGGCGCGCCGAAGATGCCGGCCAGGAAGTCATGCAGCGGCTCCATCATGCTGCGGTACTGGGTGAAGATGAGCGCGGCATCTCCCGCAGCGGCAATCTGGCGCGCGAGGTGGCCCAGGCGGGTCATCTTGCCGCTCTGGGCAGGGTCGTAGTAGCTTTCGCCCAGATACTGGGCAGGGTGGTTGCAGATCTGCTTCAGGTGGCTCAGGATGGGCAGCAGCAGGGTGAGGCGTGTCTGCGGGTCGGGCTCGTGCACAATGGCCTGCAGGCGCTCCACCTCGCGGGCATACAGGCGGGTCTGCTCCGGGGTGAGCAGGCAGTAGGCGGGCTGTTCGGTCTTGGGCGGCAGCTCGGGCAGCAGGGCGGGGTCGGTCTTCAGGCGGCGCAGCATGAAGGGGCGCACCAGCTTGCGCAGCGGGCTGTAGTCGGTGCCCATCTTCTGCACCATGGCGTTGAACTCCTTCTCCGTGCCCAGCAGGCCGGGGGTGAGGAAGTGGAACAGGCTGCGCAGCTCGCCCAGCGAGTTCTCCACCGGCGTGCCGGTAAGCGCCACGCGGCGCGGCGAGCAGAGCTGCAGCAGGCTGCGCGTGCGCTGCGAATCCGCGTTCTTGATAGCCTGCGCCTCGTCCAGCACCAGGGCGGGCAGGGGCTTCGCGGCCAGCAGTTCGGCGCAGCGGGTGGCCATGCCGTAGGTGGTGAGCGCCACATGCGCCCGCTTCAGCAGCCAACCGGGGTTCTTCTGCAGGTAGTCGCAGTCCTGGCGGTTCAGGGCATAGGGGTGCAGCACCAGTGTGTTGAGCTGCGGTGCGAACTTGCGCAGCTCGTCCTGCCAGTTGGTGAGCAGCGAGGCCGGTGCCACAATGAGCGCCGCGCGTTCCTCCAGCGCCCCGGTGGCATGCAGATGCGCCAGCCACGCGATGACCTGCAGGGTTTTGCCCAGCCCCATGTCATCCGCCAGGCAGGCGCCGAATCCCGCCTCGGTCACCCCCAGCAGGAAACGCACGCCATCCATCTGGTAGGGGCGCAGGGTGCCGGCCAGTTTCCCGGGCAGCTGCGGCTCCTGCCGGCTGAGACAGAGCTGCTGCAGCGCCTCCTGCAGGGCGGGGGCGGCCATGGCGTGCATGCCGTCCTCATCCGGCGGGGGAATATTGGGCAGTGCGGTGCTGTGCTTGCCGAGCAGCCAGCGCAGCCCCGCCAGCAGGGGAATACCACCAGCGGCCATGCGGGTGGCCTGCCGCCAGCTGTTGAGCAGCTTTTCCAGTTTTTCGCGGTCCAGCCGCACCCACTCACCGCGGAAGCGGATGAGGCCGTCCTCCCCCGCCAGCAGCTCCTCGAGCTCCGCCTCGCTTAGCTCGTAGTTGCCCAGCACCACACGGGGGCTGAAGCGCAGCAGGGTGGAGATATTCAGCGCGGGGGCGCGGTCGGGTTTCCGGCTGTCACCGTCGGCGGGCTGCAGCTGCACCTCCAGCTCCACGCGGGGCGGGCGGCTCTGCCACAGGTTCACCATGCGGGTTTCGATGCCGGCCTGCTCCAGCAGGGGTAGGCTTTCCAGAAAATCATAGGCCTGGCGCGGCCCCCAGGCGCAGGGCTTGTAAATCTCGCCGCTGTTGATGAGTTGGTTCAGGAAACCATTGCCCGCCGCAGCTGCCTGCAGGGGGCAGAGCAGGGAAGTGAGGGCCTCCACATCGTTGCCATACAGCTGGCGGGCCATGGCCAGCGGCGCGTGGCGGGGCTTGCCATCCTGCCCCGCGCGGTGAATGAAGGTGGCCAGAAAGGCAAAGGGATGCGCCTCGGCCCCCTCGCCGCCATTCTCTGCCAGGTGAAAACACAGCATGCCCAGCTGCTGCCAGCCCTCGCCCAGGGCGGCAAGCCACTTCTCGGGGGTGGTCAGTTCGCGCTCAGCCTGCCGGGCCAGCGCCTCCCCCAGCGTGCCGAACCACTCCACCAGCATACCGGCCGTCACCGTGCCGCCATACACAGGCGGCATGCCCTGCAGCCACCCGGCAGCCTGCTGGTGCGAAACCTGCGGGACTGTATCGTCCCCGCGGCGCAGCCGCCGCAAGTGCTGCATCAGCAGCTCCTGCGCCTTCTCCCGCAACCAGGCCGGGAAAGGCCCCGCCCCCAGCGGCAAGCCATGCCGCAGCAAATCCAGCATGCCCGCCCCCGCGCTGCGCGCAAAGGCCCGCTCCAGCCGCGGAAACGCCCCCGCCGGCACTACCCCCAGCCGTCCACCGGCGAGACTCAGCGAAAATGTAGGTTGCTCTGCGATGCTGCCAGTCTAGCCCAGCCCCCCGCCTTTGTCAAGGCCGGGGAATTGACCATTGACTATTGACGATTGACAATTAAACCATCTCAGCGGGCAAATGCCCGCGGAACTTAATACATCCAAAATCCCGACATTCAAGATTCAAAATCCAAAAAATCCGCCGCAGCCCGGTGAGGAACTGCGGCAGAGTTGCTTTTACTCGCATGCGGGGTGCATGCAATTGAGAATGACTGAGATGATGGTTTCCATTTCGTCCGGGTGGGATTCGGCAATGAGGATGACGAGAGCAACAAGAGTGGCATCGGTCATACGTTTGGTGTTGCCGATGAAGAGGGCCTGGTTGCGGTCGAGGAAATAGAGGAATACGGCTGCGGCAATGCGTTTGTTGCCATCAATAAATCCGTGATTCTTAACAGTGAAGTAGAGCAGGTGCGCAGCCTTTTCCTCCATGGTCGGGTAAATATCTTGCCCGTCGAAACTCTGGTAGATGTTGCCGATTGCACCTTTGAAGGAATCGTCTTTTTCCCGGCCGAAAAGTTCGGATTCGGCCCCGAAACGCATGCTTTCAATAAGCTGCCGGCATTCATCGTACTGCAGCAGGTAGCATTGTTTCGAACCAACAGGGCGCGTGAGGGTCTGGTGGTCATATGCATCCAGCAGGTTCAGTCCATAGCTGTAGTGTTCGATGACATCAAGCACCTGCCGGGCATCCAGCCGGTTTTCTACGCGTCGCATCAACTGCACAACCATTCCCAGTTGTTGCAGGCGCTTCTCGTGGGCTACATAGCCGCGCAGCAGGTATTCACGCAGGCGTTGGGTAGCCCAGATTCGGAACTGGGTACCGCGCCGTGTGTTGACTCGGTAGCCCACGGAGAGAATCATGTCCAGATTATAGAAATTGACTGGTCGACGTACTTGTCGGCGGCCTTCTGTGCGAACTATTAAAATTTCCTTAATAGTTCCCTCTTCTTGAAGTTCAGCTTCCTGCAGGATATTCTTTATGTGTATGTTGATGTTGGGAATCGTAGTCTGGAACAAATCAGCCATCATCTGCTGAGTCATCCAGAGGGTCTCATCCTGCAATTGAATATCCAGCTGCACCTCGCCATCAGGGGAGGTGTAGAGAAGTATCTCACTGGTGGGAGTTGGTTGGGTATCCTGAGACATTTTCCATTTTTAACATACCATGTTCTTGAGGAAACGCAAGGGAATTGTGGCGTATGCAGTCATATCCTCAGCATCTTCATTAGGTTGAGGGTAATAGACGATTGACAATTAAACCATCTCAGCGGGTAAATGCCCGCGGAACTTAATACATCCAAAATCCCGACATTCAAGATTCAAAATCCAAAAAATCCGCCGCAGCCCGGAATGAACTGCGGCGGATGCGTGAAAACTATTCACTATTCACTTCTTCATTATTCACTTAATAGCGTCGTAGGCTCCCTTGAAGAAGTAGTAGCCCCAGCCCCAATCGGGGTCGCCGGACCAATCCGGGTCATAGTGGTGGCGGGGCTTCAGGAAGCGTTCCGGGTGGGGCATGAGGCCCATGGCGCGGCCGGTGGGGTCCATGAGGCCTGCGATGCGGAGCTCGGAGCCGTTGTGGTTATCGGCATACTGCAGGGCCACGCAGCCGGAGTCGAGGTACTTCTGTGCATCGCCGGGGTCGCACACGAGGCGGCCTTCAGCGTGGGCAGAGGGGAGCTCGAAGTTCTCGGGCAGGTAGGTGGTGTAGGGGCAGTTCGGGGCCACCTTCACCAGCTTGTCCCACATGCACTCGAAACGCTCGCTCTTGTTCCAGATGAGGGAGGCCTTGGGCAGGATACCCAGCTTCGTGAGAATCTGGAAGCCGTTGCAGATGCCGAACAGGAAGCCGCCGTTGTCGAAGTGCTTCTGCAGGGCATCGCCCAGGAAACGCTCGGTTTCCAGCTGGGCAAGGCGGCCGCTCATCACATAGTCACCGTAGGAGAAGCCGCCGGAGAACACGACGAGCTGGGCCTTGGCCACGTGGGCCGGGGTGGCGGTGGCGATGGGCTGCACCTGGGTGGAGAAACCGGCTGCATTCAGAGCGCGTGCGGTTTCCACGTCGCAGTTGGTGCCGGGGTATTTGAGAAGTAATGCGTGAGGCATAAATGGATTTACGATTTACAATTTACGATTGACGAATGAGGAAGTAGATTCTACTTTGCACTATTCACTATTAACTATCAATAGAAGGGAGTCAAACCGTTCTTCCAGATGCTCTTCAGCTCGGCAATCTCAGCCTGCAGCACGGTGCTGCCCTTGGCGGTGATGGTGAGCTGACCGTCAGTGGTGGCGGAGCCGATGCGGGCGCAGGGGAAGCCGGCCATGGCGGCCTCGAACTCAGCGGCCATGTCCTCGTCCACTTCCACGAGGAAGCGGCCGGTGCTTTCGGAGAAGCAGGGCACAGCGTTGTTCTGCCAGCCGTTCACGGTGGGCAGGGCGTCCAGGTCAATCTTCATGCCGCCGATGCCGGAGAAGGCCATCTCGGCAGCAGCCACAGCGAGACCACCCTCGGAAAGGTCGTGGGCGGAAAGCACCAGACCCTGGGTGAGAGCCTTCTCGTAGTAGGCCTTGTAGAGCTCGTAGTTCTTCGTGCAGTCGGTCTGCGGCACCTTGGCGCCGGAGATACCCTTCACGCGGGCATAGACAGAGGCACCCATTTCGTCCTCGGTGTTACCCACCATGAAGATGGCGCTGTTGCTGCGGCGCAGGGAAGCACCACGCACGTGGGCGGCGTCCTCCACCACACCGAAACCGGAGCACAGGAAGGTCACGGGAATGTTCACCGGGCCGTCCTCCGTTTCGAAGTAGTTGTAGAAGCTGTCCTTGCCGGAAACATAGGGGGCGCCGTAGGCCAGAGCAGCCTCGCGGATACCCTTGGCGCATTCCACGATGCGACCCAGCTCGGTGGGTTCCTCGGGGTTGCCCATGCAGAAGTTGTCCAGCAGGGCAATCTTGTCCGGGTTGGTACCGGCCAGCACCAGCTGGCGCACGGTCTCGTCCACGGTGCCGGTGCCCATGGCGTAGGGGTCGGTCTTGCCCCACTCGGGCAGAATGGCCAGAGCCAGGGACATGAGCTTGTCGGAGCCGTCGATATCAATCACAGAGGCATCCTGCGGGGCGTCGGCGCTGGCGCCGGCCAGGGGCTTCAGCACGGTGTTGCCCTGCACCTCGTGGTCGTACTCGCGGATGATGGGTTCGCGGGAAACGATGGCGAAGTCGCCGAAGAGCTGCTTGAGGTCGCCGGCCAGGTTGCTGTCATCCAGAGCGATGCCGGTCTTGGCCTCACCCTTGGTGAATACGGAGGTGAGCTTCTTCACAGGGGCATCGTGCAGCTTGGAGTTGTCCATCTCCACCACGCACTCGCCGTTGTGCCACACGCGCAGCACGCCGCTGTCGTTGGACTCACCCAGCACCGTCATCTCCGTCTGGAAGGTGTCGGCCAGCTTCTGCAGCTCGTCCAGGTTCTCGGGATTCACAGCCAGCACCATACGCTCCTGAGACTCGGAAAGGAAAATCTGCCAGGAAAGCATGTTCGTCTCCTTGAGCGGGGCGCGCTCCAGGTACAGGTTGCCACCGGTCTCGGAAAGCATTTCACCTGCAGCGGAGGAGAAACCACCGGCGCCGCAGTCGGTCACGAACTCGATAAGGCCGCGCTCGCGGGCCTCCAGAATCACGTCCAGCGTCTTCTTTTCCTCGATGGGGTTACCAATCTGCACAGCCTGCTGGTCCTCTCCGGCAGAGGCCTCGCCCATGGCGGCAGAGGAGAAGGTGGCGCCGTGCAGGCCGTCCTTACCGGTGCGGCCGCCGATAACCACCACGGCCAGGCCGGGCTTCATCTCCTTGGCAATGTCCTCCTGCGGAATCACACCGGCGGTGCCGCAGAATACAAGCGGGTTGTAAATGTAGGTGGGATCGAACTGGATAGCACCGCTCGTGGTGGGAATGCCCATGCGGTTGCCGTAGTCGCGCACGCCGTGCACCACACCGCGCATGATACCCAGCGGGTGGATGATGTTGTGGCCTTCCACCATCTCCTGCGGCGTATCGGGAGCGCCGAAGCAGAACACGTCCAGGTTAGCGATGGGCTTGGCGCCCTTGCCGGCGCCCAGAATGTCGCGGATCACGCCACCCAGACCCGTGTTGGCACCGGCGTAGGGCTCAATGGCGGAGGGGTGGTTGTGCGTCTCGG
>JAZRHL010000030.1:0-13670 GCA_045644745.1 Akkermansia sp. | reverse complement strand
GGGAGCGCTGGGTTTGGCAGGCCACGATGATACCGGTGGGAAGGTGCGTCAAACGCACGGCCGTTTCCACCTTGTTCACGTTCTGGCCACCCTTACCGCCGGAGCGGTAGGTATCCATCTTCACATCGGCTTCCTTCACTTCGATTTCGATGTCATCGGAAATGTCCGGGGTGGCATCCAGCGAGCAGAAGGAGGTGTGGCGCTTGCCGGCGGAGTCAAAGGGGCTCATGCGCACCAGACGGTGGATGCCGCGCTCATTCTTGAGGTAGCCGTAGGCGTATTCGCCGTCAATCTTGATGGTCACAGAGCGGATACCGGCTTCATCGCCATCCGTACTTTCCATGATTTCGGTGGTGAAACCATGGCGCTCGCAGTAGCGCAGGTACATGCGCAGAAGCATGCTGGCCCAGTCGCAGGCCTCGGTACCACCGGCACCGGCGTGAATGGTCACATAGCAGCCGGCGTTATCGTGCGGGCCGTTCAGGAGAGTCAGCAGCTCAAACTCCTCCAGGCGCTTGAACCAGGCATCGTACTCAGCCTTGGCTTCCGGTGCCATGTCGGGGTCCTCATCGGCCATTTCCACAGCCACGGCCACATCCTCCAGCCCGCTTTCCAGGCTGCGGAACTGCTCCAGGCGGCGCTTGAGCGGGTTCACCTCGTTCATGAGGGCGCGGGCGGCCTCAGGGTTATCCCAGAAATCCGGGGCGCTCATGCGCTCATCCAGTTCTGCTACTTTAGATTCAAGGCTTCCGAGGTCAAAGATAGCTCCCGAGCTCGGAAAGACGGGAGCGCATGGCTTCCGTGTCGAGCGCCGAGAGATCGATATTGGCGGTCTGGTTCTCCATAACGCGCGGGAGTATACAGGCTTTCGCCTTGGGTGTCAATCTTAATTGACTATTGACTATTGACGATTGACCATTTACCTTAATTTTCAATGCTCAGCTTTCACACTCCTGTGCGGCCGGCGAGGGCGCGCATGAGGGTGATGGCATCGGCATGGCCGAGGCCGGCGCCGGCGGGCATGCCCTGGGCCAGGCGGGTGCAGCGGCAGGGGAGCTTGCCGAGTTCCTCGGCCAGGAAAAGGGCCGTTGCTTCGCCTTCCACATCGCTGCCCACGGCCAGAATGACCTCGCAGCCGGGGTGGGCTTTCACGCGCTCCACGAGCTTTTCGATGGCGAGATCCTCGGGCATGATGCCATCGAGCGGGGAAATCTTGCCCCCCAGGCAGTGGTAGAGCCCGCGGAAGGTACCGCAGCGCTCGATGGGGAGCACATCGGTGGGCTGTTCCACCACGCAGAGCAGGGAGGAATCGCGCGTGGGGTCATCGCAGGCGGTGCAGCGGCAGCCCTTGGCGGCAAAGAAGCCGCATTCCGGGCAGTTGCCCACGGTATCAGCCGCGGTGGTGAGGGCGCCGGCCAGCTGGCGTGCCTCGTTGCGCCCCTGCTGCAGGAACCAGAGCGCCAGACGCTCAGCCCCGCGCGAGCCCACGCCGGGCATGCGCTTGAGCGCGGCTATCATATCGAGAACGGGGCGGGGGTAGTCCTGGGCTTTCATGAGCGGCGGCGGAAGAGGTGCATGATTTCGCTGCCCAGCCAGCAGGCCAGGGCACAGATGACAGGGGCTGCCATGTTGAGCACACCGCCCCAGAGCACGCAGAGAATGCCCGGCAGCGCCAGCGCCACCACCGCCAGCAGACCCACCTGCAGGCGGCCTGCAAAGCTGCGCTCGCGCAGCAGCACCAGCGACAGGTAGAAGGTGACCACCAGGCACAGCGCAAAGATGCCCGCGGGCCCCAGCAGGTTCACCTGGGCCTCCTCTGCGCCGATGTAGAAGGGGCTGCCACCCAGGAAACGGATCTGCTCCCACTCCAGCTGCTGCATGGTGCCCAGCAGGGTGAGCACGATGATGAGCACCAGCACCGCAAAGCTGAGCAGCGCCCAGCGGAGCAGGAAGTGGTCGGTGCGGGTCATCTGCTGCGGGCTGCGCAGGCGCTGCAGGCGGTTCCGGAGTCTGGCAAGGTGGTTTTTCATTCTGCTGGGTAACAGGCACGGCGGCCGTGGGTGCCCACAGCCGCCGTCTGTAAATGTATTATGACTTAAGCATCAACTTAATCCACATATCGCTTCACGATGAGGGAAGCGTTGTGGCCGCCGAAGCCGAAGGAGTTGCTCAGTGCCACATCCACGGTCATGCTGCGGCCCACATTCGGGCACACGTCCAGGTCGCATTCGGGGTCCTGGTTGAACACATTGATGGTGGGGGGCACGAAGTTGTCCTGAATGGCCATGACGCAGGCCAGCAGTTCGATGGCGCCGGCAGCACCCAGGAGGTGACCCGTCATGGACTTGGTGGAGCTCACCACGAGGCCGTTCTTGGCGTAGTCGCCGAAGGAGGCCTTGATGGCCTTGGTCTCGCAGATATCACCCAGCGGGGTGGAGGTACCGTGCGTGTTGATGTACTGGATGTCAGTGGGCTTCAGGCCTGCATGCTTCATGGCCATATCCATGCAGCGGGCAGCACCTTCGCCTTCCGGCATGGGGGAGGTAAGGTGGTAGGCATCGGCGCTGAGTCCATAGCCCACAAGCTCAGCCAGAATCTTGGCACCACGGGCCTGTGCGTGCTCAAGAGTCTCGAGGATGATGATACCGGCACCTTCGGCCATCACGAAACCGTCGCGGTCCACATCATACGGACGGGAGGCGGTGGTGGGGTCGTCGTTGCGGGTGGAAAGAGCCTTCATGTTGGCGAAACCGGCAATGCCCACGGGCAGAATGGCAGCTTCGGCACCGCCCACAATCATCACGTCGGCATCACCGAACTTCATGATACGCCAGGCTTCGCCGATGCAGTGGTTAGCGGTGGCGCAGGCGGTGGAAATGCTCATGTTGGGGCCGCCGAAACCGTACTCGATACTCACCATGCCGGAGGCCATGTTGGTGATCATGTACGGAATGCAGAAGGGGCTCACGCGGCGGGGACCGGACTGCAGGAGGGCTGCACAGCCATCGCCATGAATACCCAGACCACCGATGCCGGAGCCAATCATCACGCCCACGCGGGTCTTATCTACGCTTTCGGGGTCGAGCTGGGCGTTTTCCAGAGCTTCGGCCACAGCGCCCATGGTCAGCTGCTCAAAGCGGTCGCAGCGGCGCACGGACTTGGGATCCTTCTTGAAGAAGGGGGCGGGGTCATAGCCACGCACCTCACCAGCGATGTGAATGTTCAGCGCGCTGTCATCGATGCTTTCAATTTTGCCGATACCGGAGCGTCCGTTTTTCATGCCGTCCCACGTCTCGGCCACACTGTTGCCGAGCGGAGTAAGGGCACCCATACCTGTAATAACTATGCGACGGTTTGTCATAATGCTTGAGTACAAGTTACCCCATAGGTGGAGTTAAGTCAAGCATAAAAGACACGGCTTTCCTTGAATTTTGCTATGAAAGCAATTTAGTTGACTTCAGGCTTGTAGCGGGCGTATAATACAGGATGCCGGTATGAGCGATGTGATGATGTCAGGCCTGTCGTTCGGTGAGTGGGTGACCCTGCTCACAGCGGTGGCTATATTTCTGCTGCTGTTGTTTACCCGTTTGCAGGCTGAGCTGGTGTTTCTGGGGGGCATGGCGGTGCTGCTGGTCACAGGGGTGCTGGATGCGCGGGAGGCGCTGGCGGGTTTCAGTTCAAGTTCGGTTATCGTAGTGGCGCTGCTCTTTGTGGTGGTGGCGGGGCTGGTGCATACCGGCCTGCTGCACTGGGTGGAGAAGCATGTGCTGGGGCGCCCTGCAGGGTACAGGCAGGCGCTGCTGCGGCTCATGCTGCCTGTGGCGGGCATGGCGTCCATTCTGGGCAATACCACGGTGACCACGCTTTTCATCCACGTGGTGAAGCTGTGGTCGCGCCGCTTGCGGGTGGCGCCGAGCCGCTTGCTGATACCGCTGAGCTACGCGGCGGGGCTGGGCGGGGTGTGTACCCTCATCGGCAGCGCGCCGAATCTGATTATCTCCGGCCTCTATACGCAGGAAACAGGTATGACGCTGAGCATTTTCACCCCTACGCTGGCGGGTTTGTTCTGCCTGGTGGTGGGGCTGGTGAGCATGCAGGTGCTGCAGCGCTTTCTGCCCGAGCGGCGCCCCTCTCGCCGTGTGTTCGGCCCGGGGGCGGGTATGCAGCACCGCCACAAGGCCTATGTGCGCTTCGGCAGCCGCCTCATCGGCCGCAGGCTGGCAGAGACAGGGCTTGAGGCGCAGCTCAATATCCACCTGCTGGGTGTGGTGCGCCGCGGCGAGCAGCTGCTGGCCGAGCCGGGGCAGGTGCTGCTGCGTGTGGGCGATACCCTGCTGCTCGAGAGCGACAGCAGTACCCCGCCGGACCTGGGGCCCGATGTGCACTATGTGTCCCGCCGCCACAAATCTCGCGCCGGCTGGCGCACGGTGGCTTCGGGTATCATCATGGCTGGCATGATGCTGCTGAGTACCCTGGGTGTGCTCAGTCTGCTGCAGGCGGCGTTTCTGGCGGCAGCTGCCACACTTATCTGCCGCTGCTGTACTGTGCAGCAGGCGCATGAGAGCATCAACTGGAATGTACTCATGGTTTTTGCCGGCTCCATCTGCCTGGGCACAGCCATGGATAAGACAGGCCTGGCGGCCGATGCCGCCACCCTGCTGCTGAGCTTCTGCGGCACAGAGCCGCTGATTATGCTCACCGCGGTGTGTGCTGTGGCGCTGTTCATCACCGAGTTCATCGGCAACGCGGCGGCAGCGGCCATCTTCTTCCCCATCGCCTACCGCAGCGCGCTGGCTGTGGGGGCAGACCCGCTCAGCTTCTGTGTGGCGCTCATGATAGCGGTTTCCTGCTGCTTTGCCACCCCCATAGGTTCACCGCGCCACATGCTCATCTATGGCCCCGGCGGCTACCACTTTGCCGACTTCCTGCGCGTCGGCCTGCCCATGGATATCATCATCCTGGCAGCCGATATCTTCATCGTCTCCCTCCTCTTCCCCCTGGTGGGGTGAATGTTGATTGATGAATAAGAACCTAAAGAGGTGAGTGAAGCAAACGAAATTTATAGCCCACGAAAGTGGGCGACATATCCATAGCGAGTGGTGAAGCTGCGTCAGCAGCGGAACCACTCGTTAAGTAAATAAAGATATTGGAACCCGTGATAACGGGTGACAGAGAGCTTGGATGTAATGATAAGCCACGACTTCTGTCACCCTCTCGCTCTGCTCGGGGTTCTGGTTCTTTTTTGTGTATTACCCAGCATTCCGCCGCTTTCGCGGCTTCATGCTGGGCTATTAGCTACCGCCCACGGAGTGGGCTCAAAATTACTTCCCTTCGCGGGGCTCTGATTAACAACCGGCGGAAATGGCTGCGCCCATGAGTTCGGCGGCCTTCTTGCCGCTCATGAGCATGCCGCCGAAAATCGGACCCATGCGGAAGCTGCCGCTCACGCCATTGGCGGCCATGCCGGAAACAAAGAGGCCGGGGTAGATTTCCTTGGTGTTATCGATGGTGGAGCGTTCGCCCTCGGCGGCGTCCATGCTCATTTCTCCGACCACACCGCCAGTGGGCGTGTTGAGCTTCACACCGTTCTTGCGGGCCACGGTCTTGGCAATCTCGCAGTCGTGGCCGGTGCCATCGAGCACTGTTCTGGAGATGATGGTCAGCGGGTCCACATGGAGACCTTCGCGCAGCACGGGGGTCCAGTTGACCACCACGCCACCCACGCGGCCCTGCTTGTAGACCACGTCTTCCACGGAATAGCAGTTGAAAATGGTAGCACCTGCCTGGGTGGCCTTGTAGAGCAGACCGGCAGTGGCATGCACGGAATCGATGATATAGGTGCCGTCCTTATACGGCTTGTAGGTGAGCTCCAGCTCGCGGACGATGGGCATGGCTTCCTCCTGAACCACAATGTCATTGAACATCATGGCGCCGCCCCACATGCCGCCGCCGGGGGAAAGTTTGCGGTCGAACAAGGCCACCTTGTGGCCGGCCTTGGCCAGGTAGTATGCAGCAACAATACCGGAAGGACCACCGCCTACAATGGCTGCGTCCAGCACAAGGTTGCTCTGCAATTTATTGAAATACGACTCAATAATTCCGCTAGATACGAGTGTCTCCATGATGCTCATCAGCATAGTTTCCCCGGCCGCTTTCCGCAAGCTATATCCATGACATATCAGCCGGAACGGACGCTTTTTTCTTGTAGCGCTGATTCCTTTGTGGCAGAGTTCTGCCATGAAGAATATTCTCGCAAGCTGCCGCCTTTATGGGATTGTTGACATGGGGTACACAAAGCCGGACCAGGTGGAGGCCCGCACGCATGCCCTCATCGACGGCGGCGTGAGAATCATCCAGCTCCGGGCCAAGGGTGTGGAGCTGGCGCAGGTGAAGGCCTGGGCCGTGGCCATGCAGTCCATCTGCCGCGACCGTGGAGCCATCTTCGTGCTGAATGATTACCCCGAAATGGCGGCAGAAATCGGTGCCGATGCCGTGCACGTGGGGCAGGATGGCGGCAGCCTGGCCGAGGTGCGCAGGGTGGTCGGCGAAGGCGTGATTGTCGGGCGCTCTACCCACAGTCTCGAGCAGGCTATGCAGGCCAGTCAGGAAGGCGCCGACTACATCGGCTTCGGTCCGTTGTTCCCGACCGGCACCAAGCCGGGGCGAAAGTCAATCGGGTTGGATGACATTACCGCCGCTCAGGAGGCTGCGGGCGATATGCCTCTGTTCTGCATAGGCGGCATCAATGAAGCCACCCTGCCTTCTGTTCTGCAGGCCGGAGCCAGACGCGTGGTCATTGTTTCCTGGCTCCTGCAGCAGGAGGATATCGCCGGCACGGCGCAGGAGGTTATCCGGCAGCTGGAGCAGGCATAATCAGGGGACGCGCTGTTTTGTTGTTCTCGAAGCACGGGACTTCAGTCCCGATTAAACGCTCCATGATTTACGGGACTGAAGTCCCGTGCTTCGATGAAATTCTGCGCCGACCGCCTGGTAATTCACTTCCTGCTGCTGCGAAGTTCCTGGGTCAGCTTCATGGCGCAGAAATCCGGGCCGCACATGGAGCAGAAGTGCGCCTGCTTGGCGTTGGCGTGGGGCAGGGTCAGGTCGTGGTAGGAGCGTGCTTTGTGCGGGTCGAGGGAGAGATTGAACTGGTCCTCCCAGCGGAACTCGAAGCGGGCCTTGGCCAGTGCATTGTCGCGCAGCTGGGCACCCGGGTGCCCCTTGGCCAGGTCTGCTGCGTGGGCAGCCAGCTTGTAGGTCACCACGCCTTCGCGCACGTCTTCCTTGTCCGGCAGGCCCAGGTGTTCCTTGCGGGTCACATAGCAGAGCATGGCGCAGCCTCTCTGGGCAATGATGGCGCCACCCAGGGCACCGGTGATGTGGTCGTAGCCGGGGGCAATGTCGGTGGCCAGCGGCCCGAGGGTGTAGAAGGGAGCTTCGAAGCACCACTCCAGCTGTTTGCGCATGTTTTCCGGCACGAGGTGCAGCGGCACGTGACCGGGGCCTTCGTTCATGACCTGCACCCCCTTGTCCCACGCGCGGCGGGTCAGCTCGCCCTGTACTTCCAGCTCGGCCAGCTGGGCAAAGTCGTTGGCATCGGCAATGCTGCCGGGGCGCAGACCATCGCCGATGGAGATGGCCACATCGTAGGTGGCGAGGATATCGCAGATTTCATCCCAGTGCGTGTACAGGAAGTTTTCCTGCTTGTGTATCATCATCCATTTGGCGATGATGGAACCACCGCGCGAGACGATGCCCGTGGCGCGGTTGGCCGTGTGGTACACAAAGCGCTCCAGCAGGGCGGCATGCACCGTCACATAGTCCACACCCTGGCGGGCCTGCTCGATGAGGGTATCGCGGAAGATGGGCCAGCTCAGGTGCTCCACCCGCCCGCTGCATTTCTCCAGACTCTGGTACATGGGCACGGTGCCGATGGGTACCGGGCTGTTGCGCAGAATCCATTCGCGCGTTTTGTGGATGTCCTTGCCGGTGGACAGGTCCATGACGGTATCGGCACCCCAGTGGATGGCCCAGCGGAGCTTTTCCACTTCCTCTTCGATGCCGGAAGTAATGGCGGAGTTACCGATATTGGCGTTGATTTTGCAGAGGAAGTTGCGCCCGATAATCATGGGCTCAGCTTCCGGGTGGTTGATATTGGCCGGAATCAGCGCGCGGCCGGCAGCTATTTCATCGCGCACGAACTCAGGGGTGAAGAAGGCGGGCATGTTGCCCCCGCGTTGTTCTGCCGGGTGCTGGTAGTGCAGCTGGGAGCGGCGCTCCAGACTCTCAGGGGAGAAGCCGGATATGGCTTCCAGTTCGCTGGGGCGCGGCATGCCTGTGCCCAATTCATCCAGCAGCTGCTGAGCCTGCTCCGGGCGCGATTTGGCGCTGGGGAACTTGTCGTAAATAGCTTTGAAAGCCGCTTCCCGCCCCAGATTTTCGCGAATGGCTACATATTCCATTTCCGGGGTGATGATGCCTCTGCGGGCATACTCGCGCTGGGTGGGGGCCTGTTTCAGGTCTGTGGCCTGCAGGGCGCCGCCGGCATCCCGGCACACATCCCCGCGGGAGAGAATCCACTCTTCCCTCAGGCGGGGGAGCCCCTGCTCAGCCTGGCCATGAAAACTCTCGTCGCCCCAGGGGCCGGAACAATCGTATATCCTCACCGGCTCATTAGGCTCCGTGGTGCCATCGGGAAAGACGGAATCCGACAATGTCACCTCCCGCATGGCTACCTTGATTTCCGGGAATAATGCGCCCGGCACATAGATGCGGCGGGAACCGGGGTACTTGAGTTCATCGGCTTTCATGCCACTATTCTACCACCAGGTAGAGTGTACTTCAAGTTCTGCTGTCAGAGATTGTTGTAAATTCGAATTGTTAGTGTGAGTTAAGGAAGCACCGGAGATGTGAATGAAAGCGTTGGCACCATTAACCCATCATCGACAAATCGGGTATTCGCGAAGAGCTGGCAAGCGGAATTTGAGCCCACGGAGTGGGTGAAAGATGAAAGGCAGGGGTAAGCCCGCGACAGCGGGCGCAGCCCCTGAAATAACAAAAAGTTGAACGGTGCCCGTGGAACGGGTGACAGAACAAAGGCAATGCGTTAGGCCACCGCTCTGTCACCCACTCCGTGGGCTCTGATTATTTTTTATGTGCCAGCCGGGGCTGCGAGCGCTGACGCGCCCTTACCCCGGCCTACTATCTTTCGCCCACTTTGTGGGCGAAAAATTCCGCTGACCTTTGGCTCGACAATCTCGGATTTTTCGAGCTGATTAACAGATTGCCCTCTAATGATGCCAATGCGTGAGAATGTGAATATTTTGTCACATGGAGTGTGACTTTTATTTCACCGAAGCACCATTGCAGAGCGCGGTGCGCCGTGCTTAACTATTTTCAGTTAACCGCACATTATGCACAAACGCGATACTATTTTCTGCGCAATCTGTAAAGCCGGGGCATTCGTGTCACTGCTACTGATGGTGGGCATATTCGCCCAGTTACTGATTCACTCAGCAGATGCCTGGAAGCATTTTGGGATTTCCTTTCTGTGGGGTGGTGACTGGGACCCTGCCATGGATATCTATGGAGCGCTGCCGTCCATACTGGGCACCCTGTTTACCACAGGCCTGTCACTAGCACTGGCTATACCGCTTGCCTTTGCCGTAGCGCTACTGATTACTGAGTCGCCGGAGTGGCTGAAACGCCCGTTGAGCCAGTGTGTGGATCTGCTGGCGGCTATCCCATCGGTGATTTACGGTATGTGGGGCTTGTTTGTACTGGTTCCGCTGATGCAGGAATATGTGCAGCCTTTTCTGGCGGATACCCTGGGTATCATCCACTTGCCCGGGGGTGCCTGGCTGCTGGGTGAGGATGGTACCGTCAGCGGATTCGGGTTCCTGACCGCCGGGGTCATTCTGGCTCTCATGATTCTGCCTTATATGAGCGCGGTGATGCGTGATGTATTCCGCATGACTCCGCCTGTGCTTCGTGAATCCGCCTACGGGCTGGGCTGCACCCGCCTGGAAACTACGCGCGATGTCGTGTTGCGCTACGGCATACGCGGTATCATTGGTGGCATCTTTATCGGCATGGGACGAGCCTTGGGTGAAACCATGGCGGTACTGTTTGTGATAGGCAACATGATGGACTGCCCCGCAGGGCTGTTCTCCTGCGGTTCAACAATTGCCACCACCCTGGCCAACAACTTTGCAGAGGCCACCGGGCTGCAGCAGAGTGCGCTCTTTGCGCTGGGGCTTGTGCTGCTGCTCATGAGTTTCAGTATTCAGCTCATCACCCGGTACTACCTGGCTCTCACCAGTGCCGGAAGAGGCGAGAACGCTTAAACCACTATTCATTATATGACTCCAAGACCTGTATTCTTCCGGAAATTATCAAATCATCTGCTTAATCTCCTCGCGCTGGGCTCTATCTGCGTGGCTCTGGGCGGCATGGGGTGGATTCTCTGCACCGTGATTCAGAATGGAGCACCGGTGCTCAGCTGGGAGTTCCTGACCGCGCCCTCAAAACCCTATGGGGAACCCGGCGCCGGTGTGGGCAATGCCCTGCTCGGTACTCTGCTGATGACTCTGGGTGCCACGCTGCTGGCTGTGCCGCCGGCGCTGGCCGGTGGTATTTACCTGGCTGAGTTCGGTAAGAACAGTCGGCTGGCCGATTTACTGCGATTCTGCGCGAATGTGCTCATGGGGCTGCCATCCATTCTGGTGGGCCTGTTCGTCTATGCCTTGCTGGTGGTGACCACGGGACATTTTTCGGGCATGGCGGGCACGGTGGCTCTGGCTATCATCATGTTCCCCGTTATCATGCGCACCACAGAGGATATGCTGCTCATGGTGCCGGATACCCTCAGGGAATCTGCTCTGGCGCTGGGTATGTCGCGCATGCGCGCCACGCTGTGCATTGTGGCCCGCAGTGCCCGCAATGGGCTGGCCACGGGTATTCTGCTTTCGCTGGCCCGGGTCAGCGGTGAGACGGCTCCGCTGCTGTTCACCGCACTGTTTGCCGATACCTGGCCGTGCGGTTTCTTTACAGAACCCACCGCCAGTGCCCCTGTGCTCATTACGGAATACACCACCAATTCCCCCTTTGAAAGCATGCATGCCATGGGCTGGGGTACTGCCCTTATCATGGCTGCTTTCATCCTGATTATCAATATTGCAACCCGTTGTATCTTCCATGAAAACAAACATTAAAATATCCACCCGTAACCTGAACTTCTATTACGGTAAGAACCAGGCCTTGTTTGATAACAGCCTCGATATTCACGCCAATAAGATTACTGCCGTCATCGGACCCAGCGGCTGTGGCAAATCAACGCACCTGCGAATCTATAACCGCATCTTTGAACTTTACCGCAACCAGAAAGCTACCGGCGAGGTGCTGCTCGATGGGAAGAATATTCTGGATCCGGGTGTGGATTTACTCACGCTGCGCCACCGGGTGGGCATGATTTTCCAGAAGCCTACGCCATTCCCCATGAGCATTGCCGATAATGTGGCCTATCCGTTGAAGCTGCACTACAAGCTCAGCCGCAGCGAGATGGATGACCGTGTGGAAGCTGCGCTGAGGGGAGCTTCGCTGTGGGATGAGGTGAAGGATAAGCTGAAATCCAGCGGCATGGCCCTTTCCGGCGGTCAGCAGCAGCGCCTGTGCATTGCCCGTGCTCTGGCAGCTGAGCCGGAGGTTATCCTGATGGATGAACCTACCAGCGCCATCGACCCTGTGGCTACCCTGCGCATCGAGGAGCTGGTGCTGGAGCTGAAACAGAAATACACCATCGTCATCGTGACGCATAACATGCAGCAGGCTTCCCGTATCTCAGACCGCACCGCCTTCTTCTACAAAGGCCGTATCGTGGAGGTCGACGACACCACCAGAATATTCACCAACCCCGCTCATAAACAGACGGAAGACTACATCACCGGTCGTTTTGGCTGATGTAATTCAATTTCATACCCCACATACTCAAAGCATGAAAAACCATTTTATTCACGAACTTTCCAATCTGCGCAGGCTGCTCTGCAGCCAGGGCGCAGCGGTAGAGCTGATTATAGGCCAGGCTATCAAGGCATTCCAGAACGGGGACGCCGAGCTGGCACGCCGCATTATGGCTCACGATGCCGTTATTGACCGCGAGGAAATCCGACTCGAAGAGGAATGCCTGAAGGTGCTGGCGTTGTACCAACCCGTAGCCGGTGATTTGCGGACGGTAGTATCCTGCATCAAAATCAATGCCGCACTGGAACGCATGGCAGATTTTGCCTGCCACATGGCCGAGCGCGCACTGCATCTATCGGCGCTGCAGGAGATTCCGGGGCAGGAAATCTTTGACTTCATGCCCATGGAACATCTGGTGCTGGAGATGCTGCACGATACGCTGCATGTTATTGAATCATCCGATGTTCTGCTGGCGCACAAAGTGATAGAGCGCGACGATGCGGTGGATGCCATGCGCAGCGAGCATCGTTCTCATGCCCGCTCTGCCAGTGTGCTCTGCCCGGAGGCTGCAGAATATTATATCGACTGCATTGGTCTGGCGCGCGATCTGGAGCGCATAGCAGACCTGGCAACCGATATCTGCCAGCAGATTATCTACCTGCGCACCGGGTGCATTACGCGGCACTCGTCATAACAGACGAATCCAGCATCAATATCAGAAGCCAGAGGAATGCTCTTCCCCTGGCTTTTTTGTGGAACTCTGCGTTTATTGAGGTTTTACGTTGTGTATGCGTCAAAAGCGCTCCTATTTCAACGCGTTGATTCCATATTTGTTTGCAATATGGCGGATTTGACACATAGAGTGTGACTTTCTTGTCACCGTAATAGTATTGCAAAGTAACGAAATCTGGTTCATTATGCATATGTCGACAGGGATAATACCTGACGATATGATGCAAAAAGAAGATAGAAAAACAATATAAGAAAATATGAACACGCGCGACGAAATCGCAATGCCGGATATGTTTGTTGAGTTGAGCCAGAAAGCTCTCGACATGATGAATAGAGTGCGAGAAGCACTTTTTACGCTTAACTCACCCTTGGCACTTCGCCTGAATGCCAATTGTGACACATTAGGACGAGAAATCAGCAAAGCCGAAGCCAAGTGCAACGCAGAACTGATGGTAGGCACCGGGATTATGTCATCGTCCATGAGGCTGGCATTTGTGCGTGAAGCGCAGCGATGTGGCCGCCTTGGTCGCATTATACACCAGCTGCGCAGTATTGCCACCTGCATACACGAGGTAAGTGGTAAAGTGACCGCTGAAGATGTTGCTGCATTCAAACCTTTGTATCTGATGGCAGAGGTGCAACTGAAAGATGCTGTTCTTTCCATTCTGCGCGGAGATGAGAAAATGGCCTATGGCGTGCAGCGCATGGACGACGATCTGGATGCCCGTTACCTGCAGGAGATGGAGAATATCTATAGACAGGCCGCAGACAGCATGTTTCTGGATTTCCGCACAGGAACGAGTCTGCTGTTCATTCTCCGCTCAATAGAACGTATCGGAGACCACGCAAAGCAACTTGCAATTCCGTCTTTCCACCTGCTCGAACGCTGATAAGATAAACAATGCCTCCCTGCCATCACACACAGTTTGTACTGTGTGTGATTTTTTATCGTGTATACGTTGGCATAATGAGAGGATGCT
>JAZRHL010000029.1:0-117785 GCA_045644745.1 Akkermansia sp. | reverse complement strand
TTTAATTTAAATAAAATGATGGAAGGATTGGAAAGGCTTTGTGAAGAAAGGGGCGTGAATTTAAGATCACAATCCGCGAATAAAACGCCATTGGCAAGAGCGCTTTATCTTGTTTATAAAAAAACAGATAAGTATGTGGAGACGCTGGTTTCTCATGAATATATTCTACAGAGTAAAGATACGCATGCTTTAGATGAAGGGGTGAACCATGTTTATGATGTTATCCCCATTAAGGGATTATACGAAGCTAGATCTTCTTCAAGCTCATCTTCCAGAACGTCATCTCGCTCTTCATCTAAAACAAGGACAACAAGTTCAAGAACCATGCGCCGGAATCAGAGCGCATCCAGAGAGCGCAATTAAAAGTGGGGGGCTGAAATGATGAAAAAATGGGGACTGTTGCGCTTTAGACGGAAAAGGAACGCTGCCGATTTTTGTTTTTCCACCCATATAAGGTTGAAGCGCAACCGGAACTTTTACAGCCCCGTCAGCTTGTTGATGATTTTCAATCGCTTCACCACTCGCTATGGGTATGTCGCCTCTTCGAGGAACTAAATTCCTCAGGCTTTCATCTCGACAAAGTCCATTTTGTCGAGATGAGGGGCTTCTTCAAAAATGGTGTTGATGTTTCTATTGCTTACAAAATCTTTGGGACACGTGTGCATGAGCGGATTCCCGCCGCGAAAGTTTCAGTCAGATTCCTCAAACCAACTCGTGACCGAGTTACATATACCGAGCCCGATTTGAGCGAAAGGCATCGATACGGCGAATGATAGAAAATTGATAGTGGTCAGCGGCAAATCCACCGCCACAAAGCTCAGCCCTGCCAGCGGATAGGCCCAGTAGGCATCAGAGGTGAGCTTTGCACCCTCTCCGCTGGTCATCAGTATCCGTCCGCGTGGATTACTTTCCTCTGTCCATGCGGCATCCTTATCTGCGAGCTGTTTTGCATAGTCGGGCAATTCGCGCGCAATGATGGCGGAATCCCCATACATACTGGCTTCTACGACAACCTGACTGACTTCAGATTCCGGAACACGGGTATACTCACCTCCTGCGCCTTGTGATATCAGCCCGCGAACAACATCGGTGCCTCTGCGATTATAGGTGCTGCGTTCGCCGTTGAAGTAATACCAATCCCCGTGTCCCTCAACCGTCCAGACAGGGGAATCTTCCTTTATCTGCACGCAATCATATACACGCCCGTAGTCTGCTATGCGAGTACTGGTGCATATCCGGCAACCGGATACACACACAACGCAAGCGAGGAGGCAGCAAATCTTCTTCATAACTACTCAAACCAGGAAAGACCGAGATTACCGGTTATCTCGATGAAAGGGACAAAAAGGATACTCACCACACTTATCGGCACATCCACCAGCACAAAGGCCGCACCGGCCATAGGATAAGCCCAGATGGCATCGGATGTCAGGCGAGCCTCGCTGGTCAGATACACAATACCCGCCGGTGTGTCGTGAGGGGCGTGTCCGGTGAAACGCGTTGCGCTCACCATCATCGATTCAGCAGGCAGAGCGGCTGTCGGTAATTCATCGATACGACTATATACAGGTTCATCGTCAGAGAATCGGTAAGGTGCATCTATCCATACGGAATCAGCACCCAGCTCAGGAACACTGCCTGTGCCGGGTAGAGGTGCTGCTGTGAATGAGTGACGTCTACCAGGGCTCCACCTTACATAGGCTATATCTGTTTCAGCCCCTGACCTGGCTTTATACTGGCCGGATGGAGTAATCCACAGCAGAGAACAGAGGTCGGCATCCCGACGTTCAAATGTTGTTCTGATGCCCTGCACATAGTATTCGCCGTCCTTACTCCAGGCCGGCAGCTCCTTATCCATAGGCAGTATTACACCTTCATATTCCCGCCCATAGTCCGCCAGGCGCGAGTGCGTGTGCATGATGCAACTGTTCAGCATGCACGTGCAGCCGAATGCCAGGAAATACAGAAAGAGGCTCTTCACGATTCTCCCTCCTTTCTCTGCTCGCTGCGGAAGATACGAGGCCTGCACGGGGATTCTGTCGACCATATTCCCCTGCCCGCCGCCTTGGCACGAGCCTCGGCCTCGGCCAGCAGCTCATCATCAGCGGCATAGTGCTTGTAATGCCAGGCCAGCCCCTCTTTCAGCATGTAGCGGTTCACATAGCGGGCCCCGGCATACACCTTGCCTACATAGCGGCCATATTTATCGACATCGAGCACCTCGACGCGAATCTCCTTATCATAGATAAGTTTCCCGAGTTTCTTACGCGCAGCAAGGGCACATTCCTGGTCCTTTTCGGGGGCATCGATACCATACAGCCGCACGCGAACCCGCTCGCCATCCGGCAGCTCCAGATGCAATGAATCACCATCCGATACGCCTACGCAGATGCCTTCCAGCAGCTGTGGCGGTTGTTCATTATCTTTGCAAGGAATCGGCATTTCACTCAGCTTTCAGTTCACCACAGAAACCGATGCGTTTATGGAAAGACACCGTATCGCTCTTCAGCTCACTGTACGTCTTTGCCATAACAGATACGGTTTTTACATCCTTTTCAAATCTGAAGAAACAACGCACTTCCCCTTCACCGGATGCCCGACAGGTACTGATGATTTCCACTTCCTCGCCTGACGGTGTCTTGAAAATAAAATCGTCAAGTAAGTTGGCATCACCATTGCTCATGGAAATCCTCAATTCATCGTTTTCATCCCATTCGTAGGATACGTCACAACCTGGGATATTCAGTTTCCCCTTCTCTCCCATTTTTACCGTCTGGCCAGGCTGGGTGACAATATCGCCGCCAATCGTAACAATCAGATTGCCCTTGATTTCCACCCATTCACCCTGCGGAGCAGTATAGACATTAAACTCAATCACATCTCCGCTCTGTCCGAAGATTTTATCGGGAGATCCCTCAAGAGCGTTACCCTTCGCATCGGTAATGGAAACATCATTCGCACTGATAGCCAGAACTGTCATCTTCTCCGATGGAGGCACTACCTGGATTTCTACCGACAGAGCCGCACTGCGCAGCCAGCGCGGAATAGATTCCTCCTCTGCCTCCATAGGGAACTCGCGGGTCAGAGACTGCAAACGGCATACATAGGCATCATTATCAGCAGCCGCGCAGATACCAGAACCGATAGCAAAAAAGGCAAGAAAATAAGGTAGTTTCTTCATATCCCTGCCAGTATGCGGTAAAATAGCTCACATGTCAAGAGCCATGTTAAAAGTCGACAAGAAGCTGAGACTGCGCCGGTATCCGCGCCATGCACTGTACACTTGTTCTCGCTCTTCTCTGACTCTTACTTGTACCTGTCCTCGGGGAAATTGCGGTAACCTATCTTGAGCGGGCTCATATCGTCCAGCAGGCGGCGGTCGTAGCGGCGGGTGGGTGGCTCCAGGTTGCCGAGGGTCTTGCCCTTATCTGGCTCAAAGAAGAACTGGAGGTAATAGGTTCCTTTGTAGCCGAGAGCCTGAGTATCGCGAATCATGCGGAGAATATCTGCCTCATCCAGCAGCCCGGGGTGCACGGTAGTACGCACCTCGTGCTCCACGCCGTACAGAAGAAGAGTCTTGAGCGTTTCCTGATAACGCTCAAAAAGCAGCGTGCCTCCGGGGAGTCGCCAGCTGCGGTTGGCGGGCATCTTGTTGTCAAGTGCCACGTAGTTAATCAATTTTTCTTCCAGCAGGTTGCGGATGACCTGCGGATTGCTGCCGTTGGTATCTACCTTGATAAGGTAGCCGAGTTTCTTAATCTCGCGGCAGAGTTCTGCAATATCGGGGTTGAGGGTGGACTCCCCTCCGGAAAGCACTACGGCATCTAGGAAGCCGGCGCGCTCCCGGAGGAAAGCCATCTCATCCTGCCCTCCGCCGTGACTCAGAACAAGTTCCGGGTTGTAGCAGTAGGGGCAACGCAGATTACACCCTGTGTACCAGAAGATACAGGCCGCTTTTTTCGGGTAATCCAGAAAGGTAAGCGGGGTGATATCTGCGGGGTGACGCATAACCTTTGTTCGCAACGCGAATTACTTGAGGATGGCGTCGCAGCCACAGCCGCAGGGCTCCTCGAAGTGAGCGCGCTCCTCGAATTCGCCCTGCTTACCGGCGTTGAAGGTTTCCACCGGACGGTGGTAGCCCATCACGCGGGTATACACGGTGCATTTGGTGCGCTCCTCAGAGTGCTCGGCAAGAAGCTGCTCGTCGGTCTTGTATACGGGTTTTACATCCTGATCGCTCATGGTCGTGTTGTTTCTATTGGTTTGGGGTTGGTTGAATCTGTTTCTTTAGAAGAGAGGCAGCTCAGGCTGCTCCTCGGTGCGGGCGCGGTCGATGATTTCCTGGTCGCAGAGCGGGCAGAAATCGTGACGGCCGCGGAGGTAACCGTGCTTCTCACACACGGAGAAGAGCGGAGTTACCGTAATGTAGGGCATCTTGAAGTTGGTGAGCACCTTGCGTACGATGTCGCGGCAGGCCTCGGGAGAGGAGATAGCCTCGTTCATGTACATATGGAACACCGTACCACCCGTGTAGCAGCACTGCAGCTTGTCCTGCATCTGCAGAGCCTTGAAGAGGTCGTGCGTATAGCCGGCAGGCAGCTGGGAGCTGTTCGTGTAGTAACGGTGACCGGGGGTACCACTCTGGATGATATCGGGGAAGCGCTTCTGGTCTTCGCGGGCAAAGCGGTGGGTGGTGCCTTCGGCGGGGGTAGCCTCCAGGTTGTAGAGGTTGCCGGTGGTCTCCTGGTAACCGCGGATGCGCTCACGCATGAAGTGCAGCACTTCCTCGGCGAAAGCGATACCCACGGGCTCGGCGGTGTTCATCGTGTCGTTGGAGAAATTGCGCAGCATTTCGTTCATGCCGTTCAGACCGATGGTGGAGAAGTGGTTGCGAAGGTGCGGCAGGTAACGCTTTGTATAGGGATACAGGCCGCGCTCGTACAGCGTGTTGATGAATACGCGCTTCTTCTCGAGGGTCTCCTTGGCCAGGTCCATCAGCTCGCCGAGCTTGCTGTACAACAGGTTCTTGTTGCCCTTGTACAGGTAGCCGAGACGGGCCAGGTTGATGGTCACCACGCCGATGGAACCGGTCATTTCAGCAGAGCCGAACAGACCACCACCGCGCTTGAGCAGCTCGCGGAGGTCCAGCTGCAGACGGCAGCACATGGAGCGCACGGCATCAGGCTTGTAAGCCTCTTCGTCAATGACCTTGTTGCCGTTCTCGTCGTACTTGTACTGGGAGCCCACGAAGTTCTGGAAGTAGGAGGAGCCGATCTTGGCGGCGTTCTCGAAAAGCAGCGGCACGTTCTCGCCTTCCCAGTCGAAGTCTTCCGTGATGTTCACGGTGGGAATCGGGAAGGTGAAGGGCTGGCCGGTGCTGTCGCCTTCGGTAAGCACCTCGTAGAAAGCCTTCTGGATGACCATCATTTCCTTCTGGAAGTGCTTGTAGGTCAGGTCGGTCAGACTCTCCACACCGCGTTCCTTAGCGATGGCAAGCAGAGCCTCGTCCTCCAGACCTTCGAAGATGTGCTGGTTGTTGGACATGGGCGTCTGGTCGCGCAGGTCGCGGGGAACGGTCCAGTCGATGGTCACGTTGGTGAACGGGCTCTGACCCCAGCGGCTGGGCACGTTCAGGTTGTACACGAAGCCGCGCAGGGCCTTCTTCACAGCCTTGTACGGCAGCTGGTCCTTGAACAGATAGGGAGAAAGATAGGTATCGAAGGAGCTGAAGGCCTGTGCACCGGCCCATTCGCTCTGAAGAATGCCGAGGAAGTTGGCCATCTGTCCCAGAGCCTCACGGAAATGCTTGGGCGGACGGCTGTTCACGCGGCTGCGCACACCATTGAAGCCTTCATTCAGCAAAGCACGCAGGCTCCAGCCGGCGCAGTAGCCGGTAAGGCAGTCAAGGTCATGGATGTGGTAGTCGCCATTGCGGTGGGCGGCACCTTCCTCGGGGGTGTATACCTGGTCGAGCCAGTAGTTGGCAATCACCTTACCGGCGGTGTTGTTCACAAGACCGGCGTTGGAGTATGTGGTGTTCGAGTTGGCCTTGATACGCCAGTCGGTGTTGCCCACATATTCCTCGATGGTCTGCTTACAGTCTACCCAGGTGTTGCCCTGGTAGAGACCGGCAATCTGCTCACGCTGCAGCTTGTGCAGGAAACGGTATTTGATGAAGTTGCGGGCCGTGTCGTAGGCGCCGGCACGCATCAGTTCCTTTTCGATGCGGTCCTGCACCATTTCCACGGGCAGGTATTCTTCGTGCTTCAGTTTATCCAGCACATTGGCATAGACAAGAGGATTGTACTCCTCCTGTGAGGCGTGGAACGCCTTCTCGATGGCCTGCTGTACTTTGTAGGCCTCGAAGCGTTCGCGCTTTCCGTTTCTCTTGATGATTTCAGGCATTGTTCCGTGAGAGGTTGTGAGTTTCATTTACCCGCTTTCCGGGGGTGTCCCGGCAGACGGATAGTCGCTAGGTGCACAGGCGCAACTCTACCACTCTCGTCAACGCAAAGCAAGGAAAAAAATCAATACGGTCGCACTTTTCTTTATACAAAATATTGCAGATATTAAAGCTTGCCTATACCATATATTGTATATCCCAACACGATTCAGGAAATTAGAGCACTTCTAAGCTCGGCGTTCTAAAATAGCCTCGGAAAGCGTTGATTCACTTGACTTCTGGCTATAAAAAAGCCCTTTTCTGGTGTCCTCTATATAGTGTGGACAGGGCAAGTGTGATACACTATATAGAGTAGCACAAAAAGGGAATCAGCGAGGACCTCAGGTGATGGCCCAGATGCATTTCAGGTAGTCTTCTCCGTCGAAATCGAAGGTCATGGGCACCGAAACGAGCTGTGCACCGGGAATTCCTGCCGCCACCATGCGACGGAATGCCGGCATGGTGAGTTTGCGGCAATTGGTGGAGCAGAGAATGCGCCCGTGGGGTGTCAGGCAGGCGGCTGCCAGGTTCACCAGGTGGTCATAATCTTTCTCCACGCGCCACACATGCCCCTTCTCATCGCGCGAGAAGGTGGGCGGGTCAAGCACAATGATATCGAAGCGGCGGCCCTGACGGGCGAAGCGGTCCATCCAGTGCAGCGCATCGCCCTTGCAGAAATAGTGATCGTCGGGGTCAATGTCATTCAGCGCCATATTCTCACGACACCAGCTCAGGCAGGGCTGAGCCAGGTCCAGCGTGGTGGTCTGGGCACCGGCCAGTGCAGCACAAACGGAGAACGCCCCCGTGTAAGCAAAGGTGTTGAGCACCTTCATACCGGGGCGGCACAGGCGGCGCAGCTCAGCGCGGTTATCGCGCTGGTCCAGAAAAATCCCCTGCGAGTACCCTGCCCCCATGTCCATGAGATAATTCACGCCGTTCTCCTGAATCACGAAGCGCAGCGGTACCTCAGGGCCGCAGAGAAACTGCGGGGCTTCCTTCACGTCCTTATCCAGACGCTTCACATACACGGGCCGCCCCGTAGCACGCAGCAATTCCTTGAGCCCTGCCGGCAGTGCGGTATCGCGCAGAGATACCAGCAGGCGGTCAGCCAGCGCATCAATGAACACGCCCGGCCAGGGAGCGCCATCGGCCACGCGGAAAGCGTTGGTCTCGGGCGGCAGCTTGGCCAGGCGTTGCTCGATGAGCGCTTGCAGCTTGTTGCTCACAGCAGGAAAGTCTTGGAAGCGGTGTCGGCAGCCTTGCGGATGGTGGCCGCCATGGATGTGAGCGCATTGGCTCGGGTG
Source organism: Akkermansia sp. (assembly GCA_045644745.1). Lineage (GTDB taxonomy): Bacteria > Verrucomicrobiota > Verrucomicrobiia > Verrucomicrobiales > Akkermansiaceae > Akkermansia. The sequence goes on along the minus strand of JAZRHL010000029.1, from coordinate 110,039 downwards.
GAGGCCAGGTGCTCCTTGAGCCCGCAATCATCCAGCTTGCCCAGGTCAGCCGCCAGCACCTCGGCAGGAGTCAGCCCTGAAAGCAGGCGGATAAAGAGCGCGATGAGCCCCTTGGTGATAAGAGAATCACTGTCTGCGTGAATGATGAGCTTGCCGTCATCCATCTCGGTACCTACCCACACACGGCTCTGGCAACCCTTAATCAGGTTGCTGTTCTTGCGGTATTTTTCGGGCATGGCGGGCAGCTTGCGACCCAGCGAGATGATGAATTCATACTTCTCTGTCCAGTCTTCAAAGACGGACATATCATCCAGCAGCTCCTCGATGCGTGTATTGTAATCCATCACTTACTTGCGGCTGGTGGCCAGCGTGTAAAGCACGGCCTTCTGGGCGTGCAGGCGGTTCTCTGCCTCGCGGAAGATGACGGGTGCATTAGCCTCGAGCACCTCATCGGTAATCTCATAACCGCGGTAGGCGGGCAGGCAGTGCAGCACAATGTGGCCAGGGGCAGCCAGCTTGAGCAGTTCGTCGTTCACCTGGTAGGGGAAGAAAGCCTTCTCCTTGGTGCCCTTCTCTGCCTCCTGACCCATGGAAATCCACGTATCGGTGTTGATGACCATACAATCGCGCACAGCTTCAGCGGCATCGGTGGTGCAGATGATATTCGGGCAATCGAGCGCAGCCAGAGTCTCAGCCTTGGGCAGAGCCTGCTCAGGGCCGGCCAGCATCAGCGTGAAGCCCAGGTGCTTGGCAGCCCACATCCAGGAGCGGCCCATGTTGTTATCCACATCGCCCAGGAAAGCAATCTTCATGCCCTTCCAGGAGCCTACTCCGTACTGCTCCTCGATGGTGAGCAGGTCGGCCAGAATCTGGCAGGGATGCTCCAGATCGGTCAAGGCATTGATGGTGGGCAGCTTGGAGTAATCGGCAAAGTCCACCACATCCTGCTGGTCGTAGGTGCGGATGATGGCGCCGTGAATCATGCGGCCCAGCACGCGTGCGGTGTCCTTGATAGGCTCGCCGCGGCCCAGCTGGATATCGCGGGTGGAAAGGAACATCGGGCGGCCGCCCAGTTCGGAGATGCCCACCTCAAAGGACACGCGGGTGCGGGTGGAGGATTTGGAGAAAATCAGAGCCCAGGTCTGCCCGGCCAAGGGCTGTTCTGCGTGGCAACCGCGCTCGGCTTTGAGCTTGTGCCCCAGGGCAAGCAATTCGCAGATCTGCTCGCCGGTCAGTTCTTCGATGGAAAGAAGGTTTTTCATGGCTATATAAAATTCCGGGAAAGCAGCAAAGTATCACGTTTGCCACCACCTGTAAAGTTCAGAGTGAGTCAGCGCACCTATATTTAATCAGAAGGCTCTGTCAGCGCGCGTGCTACTTCACGGATAACAAACCGGGCACCTTGCGCAAACAGCATGCTGATACCAAGGACGCCGGCACCCATAGCAAGGCCAAGCAGCACACCATGTTCCGAGACCCAGAAACATGTCGGAATTATCGATACGAGGATATGCATTACCAGCACCGCAATATACGCACCCTGGCGCACTCCCGGCGATTTCGCCAGCGCCGACATGGCGAGACAGGTTACATAAATAATGAAAGGAGGTATCAGCATCGCGGGTGTGCATCATTCTACCGCAGACTCTTTCTGTTGACAAGTGTTATCGTTCTGAATACAGAATCCGACGCGGTCGGCGGCAACTACCAGCTGGGAGTCGAGCTATTTCTAGCTTGAATTACGACAAAACATGTGTAGAATACCAAGTATGTTTAAGCCACTTCGACACATGTGTCTCGCGCTGGCCTTGGCAGGTACTGCAGTAGCCAGCTGGACATCGCCCCACGATTTGAAACAGGAGGAACAGGCCCCCTCCGCCCTCATTCCCTTCCCCCGCGATGTGAAATGGAAGGACAAGGAAATCAAACTGCCCTCCGATGACTGCTGGGAACTGAAGGGCAAGGATATCAACAGCGCCCCCATCAAGACCGCATGGAAGAATCTCCTTTCCGATGTCAAGGGCAAGGGGAAGGACAAGCTCACCGTGCAACTCAAGAAGGCAGGCGAAAAGCTTCCCGAAAAAGCCAGTAAGGAAGGCTATATCCTTGTGGTAAGCGACAAGGGTATCACCATCGCAGCCAATGAGCCTGCCGGCCACTTCTATGGTCTGCAGACGCTGCGCCAGCTCGTGCAGGGGCGCAAGAGTATCCCGCACTGCCTCATCAAGGACTGGCCCGCCTTCCACTACCGCGGCTACATGCAGGACTGCGGCCGTAATTTCCGCACGATTGAGCGACTTAAGAAGGAAATCGACCTGGCCGCAAGCCTCAAGGTGAACCTCTTCCACTGGCACCTGACGGATTATCCTGCCTGGCATATCCAGTGCAAAGCCTACCCGCAGCTGAATGCAGCGAAGCACCGCACCCGCGACCTGAACGACACCTACAGCTACGACCAGATCCGCGAGCTGTGCAACTATGCCAAGGCCCGCTGCATCACCATCATTCCCGAGCTCGACATGCCCGGCCACAGCGCCTATTTCGACCGCGCATTCGGCTTCAAGATGCATTCACCCGAGGGTATGAAGATTGTCTCCGCCCTGTTGGATGAATTCTGCAAGGAGATTCCCGCAGAGCTCTGCCCCATCATCCACTTCGGCGCAGACGAAGTGCGCATCCCGAATGCAGCTGAGTTCGTGGACATGGTCACAAAGAAGCTCGAGGAGCATGGCCGCCAGCCCATGCAGTGGGCCAGCAGCCGCGACCTTCCCGTGGGCGAGAAATCCATCGAGCAGCGCTGGGGTGAAGGCGCCGACATGGTGGCCAAGTCTATTCGCCCCGAGCGCATCACCCGCCGCGCTTTCGACTCCACCATGGGCTATGCCAACCTGCTCGACCCCGCCATGGCTGTGCGTCGCTACTTCTTCATGCGTCCCTGCGGCGTGGGCGAAGGCGACGAACAGAAACTCGGCACCATCTTCTGCATCTGGCCCGATGGCAAGGTGGACCGCAAGGAATGGATTCCCGCCTTCTGCAGCATGTGGCCGGGCATGATGGCCATGGCCGAGCGTTCCTGGGGCGGCGGTAATGCCGATGGCGATGCACTGCCTCTCGAAATGCCTGCACCCGATACCGAAGCAGGCAAGGCCTACAGCATGTTCGAGCAGCGCATGGCCAGCCTCCGCAAGAGCATGTTCAAGGACGAGGATTTCCCCGTGTGGCCGGAAAGCGGCATGACCTGGACCGTAGTGGAACCGCTTCCCCAGAACCAGGCTGAAAGCACCCGCAAGGCTGTGCTGAGTGGTAAGCTGGATGGACTGAAGACCCGCCCTGCATACTGCGCCAACCTCTACTTCCGTACACGCCCTGATACGGGCTACCTCGGCATGTTCTCCGGCAGCCGCGCTGCCGGCAACACCGTTTGGGCCACCACCACCATCAAGGTGAAGAAGGCCGGCACCTATCCCTTCATGATCGGCTTTGATGCCCCTGCCCGCTCCAACCGCCGCTGGACCGGTGTGCCCACCGCCGGCGAATGGTCGCAGACCGGCACCCGCATCTGGATTAACGGCACCGAGGTGCGCAACCCTCGCGTATTCCGCAATGCCGGCAAGTTCAGACACCCCGGCAATGCCTGGAACTTCGAGAACCCGCTCGATATCGAGGAAATCTGGTGGGCACTCGACCCTGTGAAACTTCATCTCAAGAAGGGCGAGAACACCATCGTCATCGAACAGCCCTACGCCGGCGAGCACCACTCCTGGGGCATCTCGTTCATCCCGCTGTTCGAATATAAATAAACACAGTTTCCCCGAAAGAGCCGCAGAATGCGGCTCTTTCTGTTTTGAACAGGAAACGTAGTCATGACATCCAACTATTCGAAGTGAACGCGCAAGATTCTTGACATTCCTGCGTATTCATAGTAGACACATAGTCGACAACAGTACATCATCCATTATGAAAAAGACGTACATCATGATTCTGGCTGGTCTGGCCATCGTTGGCGCTTCGACCACCTATTGCTTCTCCCAGAGCAACCAGGAACTGGCTCCCGAGGCCATGGCTCCCACCGCAGCCCCCGCTGCCGTAGCTCCTGTTGCTGCCCCCGCTGCTCCCGCCACCCCGACTGAGGTGGACGAAGACGACGCCCGCAAGGCTTTCTCCTACTTCATCGGCTACCGTTTCGGTCAGGAAGTTTCTGCCGGTGCCACCACCCTCACCGCTGACGACTTCGACCAGGACACCTTCTTCCAGGCTCTCGAGGACAGCCTCTCCGGCAAGCAGCCCAGCATGGACCAGGCCGAAATCGAGGCCGGCATGAACGCCTTTGTCATGGCCATGCAGCAGCGCGAAAAGGTGAAGGCTGATGCCAACATGGCTGCCGGCAAGGCCTACCAGGAAGAGTTCGCCAAGGGCGAAGGCGTAACCAAGACCTCCACCGGTCTGCTTTACCGCGTTGTAACCCCCTCCGAGGGCGCCAAGTACAATCCCGAGACCGATGGTCCCGGCGCTCTCTGCAGCGTGACCTATGAAGGCAAACTCATCGACGGCACCGTGTTCGACAAGAGCGAGCAGCCCATCGAAATGCCCATCGACCGCGTGGTTCCCGGTTTCTCCGAAGCTCTGCAGCTCATGCCCGTAGGCTCCACCTGGGAAGTATGCATTCCCTCCGAGCTTGCCTACGGCCCCCAGGGTCCCGGTGCTATCGGCAACAACTCCACGCTGGTGTTCACCATCACCCTGCACGGCATCACCAAGGCTGCTGCTCCCCAGATGAGCACCCAGTCACTCCAGCAGCTCCCCCCCGAGGTTCTGCAGCAGCTCCAGCAGCAGGGGCTCGAAATCATGCCCGATGACACTCCCGCTGAAGAGCTCCCCGCCGAGCAGCTTCCTGCTCCCGCCGAAGCTCCCGCAGCCGAGGCAGTGGCTCCCGCTGACAGCTTCTGATTTTAGCTGAACAAATTGATTTTAAAACGGCGCAGGTAATTCACCTGCGCCGTTTTATTGAACACGCGATGCGTACTTGACAGCAGCAACAGTCTCCAGTAAATTAACATCACTATGCACCAGCTCACCGAATCCATTGGCAAATATCTGCTCGCAGCCGTATCTCCGCTTATCCGCCAGCCGGAAAAGGCAGAGCTGCGTGTTGCCTCCACTCCCGGTGGTGACATGGTGCGCTTCCGTCTGGTGCTGGAGCAGCAGGATGTGGCCAGAGTCATCGGCCGCAACGGCATGACTGCCTCGGCCATCCGTTCCCTGGCCAAGGCCGCCGGCGAGAAAGCCGGAACCAAGGTGGTGGTGCATATCATTTCCAGAGAGGAAGCAGAAGCTGACCCGGCCTGAGGCCATTCCTCATGCAGGAACTATTTGCAGATTTCCCTGAGTTCCCACCCGCAGCCCGAGTGCTGGTTGACGGGCTCAACGACATGGTGCTGGATTACGCCATCCCCGCCGGAATGGAAGGCGTGGGGCGCGGCAGCCGTGTGGAAGTCCCGCTCCGAGCCCGCGGCACCACGGGAACCGTGCTGGCGCTGGTGCAGCCGGATCCCGAATGGGCCTCACGTCTGCGCCCGCTGAAAAGGCTTGTAAGTGATGAGCCCGTGGTAAGCCCTGCACTCATGGATCTGGCTGAATGGGCCGCGCGCTACTATGCCGTGCCCGTGGAGCAGATGATCCGCTGCATCGTTCCCGAACCTGTACGCCAGGAACGCCACGAGGAAAAGACCCGCAAGGTAGTGGTGCTCCAGAATTGGCCGGATGACGAAACGCTTAACAAAATCAACCGCCGGGCTCCGCGGCAGGCATCCATCCTCCGCTACCTGCATGCCAGCGAGAAGAAACGTGAACCGCTCAGCGACCTGGGGGGCACAGCAGCCCTGAATCCCTGCCGCGCGCTTGAAAAGGCCGGCTATGTGCGCATTGAAGAAGAACAAGTGCACCGCGACCCCGCAGGCAGTGAGGACTTTGCCCCCACGCAGCCCCTTTCCCTGAATGAGGAACAAGCCGCGGCGCTAGAGAAGATTAACCAGGCATTTGATGCGGGCGAAACCCGCCCGCTGCTGCTGCAGGGCGTCACCGGCAGCGGCAAGACCGAGGTATACCTCCAGGCCGCGCAGCGGGTCATGGCTCAGGGTAAGGGCGTACTCATCCTGGTACCGGAAATATCGCTTACCCCCCAGACCATGGCGCGTTTCAAGGGGCGCTTTGCTGATACGCCCGGAAGCGTGGCCATTCTGCACAGCGCCATGAGCGATGGCGAGAGGTTCGACGAGTGGCACGCCATCCACCGGGGCAAGGCCCGCATTGCCATCGGTCCCCGTTCGGCGGTCTTTGCGCCGGTGCAGAATCTGGGGCTCATCATTGTAGACGAGGAGCACGACTCCTCGTACAAGCAGGAAAACAGCCCCCGCTACCACGGGCGAGACCTCGCAGTGCTGCGCGCCAGACTGGAAGGTGCCACCATCGTGCTGGGCTCTGCCACGCCTTCTCTCGAATCACTGCACAACGTGCAGCAAGGCAAATACAGCATGCTGCGCATGGATAAACGCGCCGATGGTCAGCGACTCCCGCTTACCCGAGTGCTCGACATGCGCACCGAAGCCAAGGACAAGCGGAACCTAGGTATCCTTTCCGAGCGCCTCCGCATGGCTATCGATGACCGCCTGGCCAAGGGCGAGCAGGTCATTCTCCTGCTCAACAGGCGAGGCTTTGCCCGCGCGCTGCAGTGCCCCGAATGCGGCTACACCGCCAACTGTGAGCACTGCGCCCTGCCCATGACCTACCACGCCACGGAAAACCGCCTTGTGTGCCACATCTGCGGATTCCGCCAGATGGTTCCCCCGCGCTGCCCCGACTGCCACACGCCCTCCATCTCTCTGGAAGGATACGGCACCCAGAAGGTGGAGGCAGTGCTGCGCCGCTGCTTTCCGCAAGCCAGACTGCAGCGTGTGGACGCCGACGTGACTACCCGCAAGAACGCGCTGCGCGATATACTGGCCGATTTCCGCGCGCACCGCACCGATATTCTGCTGGGCACGCAGATGATATCCAAGGGGCTCGACTTCCCCGGAGTCACCCTGGTTGGCGTGCTGAATGCCGACCTCGGGTTGAATGTTCCCGACCCACGCGCAGCCGAGCGCACCTTCCAGCTGCTCACCCAGGTGGCAGGGCGTGCGGGACGCGGTGACCTGGATGGCGAAGTCATCATCCAGACCTACAATCCACAGGCCGCCGCCATCCAGTTTGCCCGCAGGCATGATACCGATGGATTCTCGGAAAACGAGCTGGAACTGCGCCAGCAGATGAATTTCCCGCCGTTCTGCCACATGGCCGTCATCACTGCCCGCAGTGAGCAGGAAGAAGTAGCCGCCCTGGCTATGGATACCCTGCACAAGCGCCTGCTGGCAGCCTTACCTCCGCAGGTGCAGATAAGTGATCCCCTGCCCGCTCCGCTGGCCAAGGCATACGGACAATTCCGCTACCAATGCACCCTGAAAGCTCCCACCTCCCGTATCATTGCAGACATCTGCAGCCGTGAAATCACCGGAATGAACTGTGGAGAAGGCGTAGTGATATCGCTAGATATTGATGCCTATTCCTTCATGTGACATTTCTATTGACACATACAGAGCAGCGTGGTAGGATTTTCACTGCTATGAAGTTTAAGTATTTCCCCCTCATCCTGCTGGGAGGTCTGGTGACCTGGGCACTGCCCATGGCTCATGCAGAAGCCGATGATGATGCTCCTGCAACAAAGGTTACCAAGAAGGCCAAGAAAGGCAAAAAGGCTAAAAAGAAAGCCGAAGCAGCTCAGGAGGAAGACGCTGCAGAAGCCCCGGAAAGTGCTGTAGCAGCAAAAATCAAGGGCAACAACTACTTCACTGAGACCAAGCCGAACCTGAAGGCCGATTATTACATTTTCCTGCAATCTGCATCCTGGTGCGGCCCGTGCAACGCCGAAATGCCTGAAGTCGTCAAGGCTTACGAGCAGATGAAGGCAAGCGGCCGTGTGGAGCTTATTCTGCTCAGTCACGATGACAACCCGACTGCAGGTAAAGGCTTCCTGACCAAGTACAAGGCAACTTTCCCCGGCACCATGTGCCACGGTGCCTCTGTGCCCCAGATTCCTCCGCCACCCGGAATTCCCAATGCTGCCATTGTGAAAGCTGACGGCACCCTCATCAAGAGCGACCACGGTTCCATCATCCGCAGCTGGAAGGAGCTCACCATCGGCAAGTACGCAGTTATCGGCGATGACGGCGAGCCGCGTGTTGGCAAGGCCCTGAAGGACATGAAGTTCACCAATGGCAAGCCCAGCCGCAAAGCAGATTTCTACATCTATCTGTACGCTCCCTCTGCCTCCCAGACAGACAAAGATCTGCTCAGCTCCCTGGCCAGCCAGTACAAGGATATGAAGAAAGATAAGGTGGAAGTCATTTTCATGTCCAATGAAAAGACACCTGCCATGCTCGTCAAAACGCTCAAAGCCTGCAAAGCCAAGTTCCCTGCTATCCAGTCTTCCAAGGTTGAAGAGCTGCCAGGACTCGGCACCCTGGGCAACGAAGCGAAGGCCTGGATTGTCACCCAGAGCGGAGCCGAAGTCATCAGCGGTACTCCCGACATTGCCAATGAATGGCAGAAGGTTGTAGAAGCCAATAAATAAATCATATGCAAGAAACGCTTACCGATTTAAAGACACGCCGCAGCTGCCGTAAATACACAGAGCAGCAGGTGGCGCCAGAACTGCTTACCGCCGTGCTGGAAGCCGGCACCTACGCACCCACCGGCCACGGGCAGCAGAGCCCGCAGATGGTCGTAGTGCAGGAGCCAGGCCTTCTGGCACGTCTTTCCGAGCTCAACGCCCGCATCATGGGCACGAGCCGCGACCCGTTCTACGGAGCCCCCACTGCCATCTGCGTGTTCCAGGACACCACCACGACCACCGGCCACGAAGATGCCTGCCTCGTGATGGGTAACCTGATGAACGCAGCCCACGCTGTGGGACTCGGCTCCTGCTGGATTAACCGCGGCCGCCAGATGTTTGAGCTTCCCGAGGGCGCTGAAATCAAAGCTGCCTGGGGTATTGCCGACAACATGGCCGGCCTTGCAGTCTGCATTCTCGGTTATCCTGCAGAAGGCGGTATCCTTGAACCCAAGCCCCGCAAGGCAGACTATATCATCTACGTCTGATAACGCCACGATTATGAAGAAATTATTCCTTACGCTCACCCTGGCGCTTCTGAGCATGACGCCGCTCATGGCTCAGGATGCAGCCCCTGCAACCAATATGGTGGCAACAGCTCTTGCTGATTCCAGCCTGCCGTATATCTCCGGCAACAAGCCCGCTGCTGATGCCAAGTTCTACATTTACCTGAGCTCTGCGTCCTGGTGTGGCCCCTGCCGCGCCATTATGCCCCGCGTTGTTCAGCAATATCCCGAAATCAAGGCTGCCGGCGGTGAAATTGTCCTGCTCTGCTGCGACAGCACCCCTGCTGCTGGTAAGGCATACCTGAAGAAATACGATGCTCAGTTCCCCACCATTCTGCTGAACATCCGCAACGTAAACTCCCTCAAGCTGCCCGGATTCACGCCGCCCCGCAGCATTCCCAATGCCGTTATCGTAACGGCTGATGGCACCGTGCTGAAGAAAGGTCACGGTTCCATTGTGCTGGGATGGCGCGAAATCATCGCGCAGGCACAATAAACATCAGGATACATTCAAAGGAAAGAGCCGCAGTTTTCTCTACTGCGGCTCTTTTCATTTTTGACTGACGGTTCAGGCGTTGGCGACAACACCGTCGCGGATGATGAGCGTGCGGTCACCGCGGGCGGCAATTTCCGCATCGTGCGTCACCGTCACCAGGGTTTTACCTCCTTCCTCGGCCAACCCGAACAGGAGGTCGAGAATCTGTCCACCGTTGCGGGAATCAAGATTGCCGGTAGGTTCATCTGCAAAAATGATGGCAGGGTCATGCGCCAGGGCACGTGCAATGGCAACGCGCTGCTGCTCACCACCTGAAAGCTCATTGGGAAGATGATCCATGCGGTCCGCCAGCCCCACGCGCTCAAGCAGCAGTTTCACGCGCTCTGTTGCCTCAGTGCCGGCCACCGCGGTGGCAAGCGAGGCATTTTCCAGCGCAGTCAACTCGGGCATCAGCATGTAGTTCTGGAAGATGAAGCCCATCATCTTATTGCGGAAGATAGCGCGGCGGCGCAGGGAGAGAGCATAGATATCCTCACCATCAACCACTACCTTGCCCTGCTGGGGGGGCTCCAGCCCCGCCAGAGTGTACATGAGCGTCGTCTTACCGGCTCCACTGGGGCCACAAAGGAACACCTTCTCACCACGGCGGATATGCAAATCCAGCCCGTGAAGCACTTCAATCTGCTTCTTGGCAATGGTGTAGGAACGATGAAGGTTCAGAGCTTGAATCATGAGCGTGAAAGTTCGATGTTGTCAATGAGTCGCACATCGCCGAACCAGGCAGCCACAGCAAGCAGCGCAAGACGATGCTGACTAGTCACCTCGTGCAGGGTTTCGGCATCCACCAGCTCCACATAGTCGCAACGCACTCCGGCAATGCTCTCAAGATTACTGCGCACGGTTGCACAAACACTCTCTGCAGAAGCGCCGGCAGCGTAAGCCTCGCGGGCCTCAAGCAGGTTTCTGCGAATGGCAGGAGCAGCGGCACGATGCTCGGGAGTCAGTCGCACGTTGCGACTGGAAAGAGCAAGGCCGTCATCTCCGCGCACAATCTCAGCACCATGAATCGTAATCGGAATATCAAGGTCGCGAACCATGCGGCGCAGAATAGCCAGCTGCTGGTAATCCTTCTTACCGAAGATGGCATCTGTGGGCTGCACCAGATTGAACAACTTGCAGACCACCAGGCACACGCCTGCGAAATGCCCCGGCCGGCTGGCACCACAAAGCACCGTGGAGAGGTGGTTTTCCTCAAGCAGGATGGAGCGATCGCCGCAGTACATAGTATCGGGAGACGGCATGAACACAACATCCACGCCACACTTATCACAGGTCTCCAGATCCTGAGCGGGAGTTTTGGGATAAGTTGCAAGGTCGCCGGCGTTATCAAACTGCACCGGATTCAGGAACACACTAGCCACCACGCAACCTTCCGGGCCGGCAAGTTCGCGAGCCTGACGCAGCAGCGAGGCATGACCTTCATGAAGAGCCCCCATGGTAGGCACAAACACCATGCGCTTTCCGCGATGCGGAGCCAGCATGCTGCGCAATTCTTCCTTTGTATTTGCAGTCTGCATGGCTCTGATACTAACACAAAGCGCAGGCTGCTTCAACCCATCATGACAGGGATAATTCCGGCATGCGTCACAAGTAGCTCTTTTCTTGACTCTGCATGGCGTTAGCGTTATAATCAGCGCGGGTAAAAGCAGCAATGAACAAGCAACTTTACATATACGATTGCCTGTCTGCCAAGCTCCGCGCTTCCGATGGCAGCTTCATGACTATCGGAGCCGGAGAAAAGAACACCTTCTGTGTTCGTATGTCGGCCGAAAATGGCGGGTCTTTCGCGCAGCGCGACAGCACCTGCCGCTTCTTCCCCCATGGCCGCGTGCCTCAGTATTCTCTCAATGGCGTGCCGATGAAGTCGGATGTCATCATCCGACCGGAGACCATGTATCTGTTTGTGCTGGAGGATGGCTGCTTTGTCTGCTGGTATGGCAACGATGCCTCGCGCCCCGATTTCAGCCAGTATGATCCTAACATCTGGTATCTCTATAACCCGTCCTGTGAAGAATGGTACGGCCCCTATGCGCTGACCGACCTCCCGCTGGTGGCACCGGAGCTTCCGGACGATGTGCTGGCTACCTTCCAGGGGCTGGAACACTGCGCCTTCTACTTGCGAGATGTGCTCCGCGTGGCAACCTTTGCAGGAAATACCGGCGGTGTCACACCTGTATCGATGCCCGAAGAGGACAAGCCTCTGGAATCCCTGCGCTGCCCCTGCTGCTGGGAGTTCTTCAAGCCAGAGGAAATCATGGGCATTGCCTGCCACCCCGATTTGCTGGGTGACCCGGTTCTGGGAGAGGATGCCATGCTGCGCTTTGTTCCAGAGCAATACAACAGCAACGGTCTGCCGATTGACCCGAATGGCGTGAGTTGCAACGAATACGCCTGCCCGCATTGCCACTCCAAGCTGCCGCCCTTCTTCACCTCCACTCACCAGCATATCATTTCCCTGGTGGGCGTACCCGCCGCCGGCAAGAGCTATTACCTGACGGCTCTTGTACATGAGCTGGAAACTCTGTTCCCCCGCGAGTTCGGTATGCCTTTCCGCGATGCCGACCCAGTGACCAACGAACCGCTCAACGAGATGCGCATGCGCCTGTTTACCGCGCAGAGCCCGCAGGAGGCCTACATAGCCAAGACCCACATGCAGGGACGCCTGTACCACAAGGTATGGCGCCAGGGTGTATATGCCAACATGCCCCGCCCCTTCATCTACAACCTGAACAAGGGCGCGGAGACGCATTCCATCGTGCTCTACGACAATGCAGGCGAAGACTTCCAGCCTGGCAGCGACACGGTACTCACCCCCGGCAGTCACCACCTCAGCGTGGCATCGGGCATCATGTTCCTGTTTGACCCTACCGCGAATCCGGGCTTCCGCCAGCTGCTTCAGGAAAGCACAGACCCTCAGCTCCGCAACAACATCTACCGCCCGGGACGCCAGGCCATGCTGCTGGCAGAATCCGAAATGCGTCTCCGCACGCGTCTGAACCTGCCGCCCTCTGAAAAGGTCGATACGCCCATGGCCATCATCATCGGTAAGAGCGATACCTGGATTCACCTGCTTGGACCGGAGCCCCTGCTGCCCGCTACACGCAATGGCATGTTCATGGCAGAACATGTGAATGTGAACTCCGCCCGACTGCGTCAGTTCATCTTCAATGTAGCGCCCCATATCTGCACCAATGCCGAGGCTATTTCCTCAAATGTCCGCTACTTTGCAGCCAGTGCCCTGGGTGAATCACCCGTTGAGTTCCACGACGAAGCCAGCGGTACCACACTCATCGGCCCGGCCTCGGGCGAAGTGCACCCCGTGCGTGTGACAGAACCCCTGCTCTGGGCTCTGCACAACGTGGCGCCGTCCCTCATACCCAGCTCCCAGACCTGATGTCGTACCAACTCATCCACACGAGTGCTGCCCACCTGCTCGACGGTCAGTCCGCAGGCTACGGAACTGTGGCGAGAACGGAGGCGATGCCCATCGCCCTCTGTAAGAAGCTAGGGAGTCTCAGTGTGTTTCGCGAGCCCAGGGGTGGCACAGCCACCAGCGGGCCGCAGTTCAGCTACCACATCATCGAGCACGGAGGCAGCAGCTGGCACGTGCTGAGCTGCGTGCAACCTGCCGGGGCAGACTACAGCGGGCGCGCCTGCCACATAGCCCACCACCTGGTGCTCAGCCAGACAGAAGTTGCAGAGCTGATGGAAAGCGAGTTCCGCCCCACACCAGCCGGCATATCATATGCCCTGCTTCGCTGCGGATTCTGGAAAACAAGCTGGACAGGAGCTCCTGTATACATCACCACCGAACCTGAACCCCGCCCAGGCGACCTGCCTGAGGCGGAAGCTCAGCCGACATGGAAACGGCTGACCGGACATAAAGCCAACGCACGGGCCTTCTTCACACCGCCGTACGAGCGCGAATGCCTCATAACCATAGCCCCCGGAACCCCGGTACAGGAGGTACTCAGGCTTTTTCACGAGAGCGACTGGCTTACCCACACACGAGGCTGGGGTGCAAGCTACACCACAGCAGCAGATGATGCTGACACCTTCTCTGAAACACTGCGCATGGTAAGCATCCCGGGTTCCCCACTTGTGCAGAAGACCATCCGCACAGGGCATCCGGTTCTCCATATCGAGCAAGGGATGGAAATTCCCCTGCCTCCACCTGAGCCACCAAGCAGCAACCCTGTATCCCCACAGAGTAAGAAGCAGGCACCCGGCATGCTGCGTACCGTGGCACATAGTGGAAATCATTACCACTACACAGAAGAGCCGGATTGGCTGCTCTATGATGTGCGGCCCCCCTTCCGAGCCAAGCCTCTTGTCCTTGCCGGTGCCGGCTGTGCCATTCTGGCAAGCCTGATAACAGCGGCATGCATCCTCTGTTATCCTGCAGGGAATCCCACGACTGACGCACTGGCGGACCTGCCTGAGATTGAGCTGGAATCTCAAGCCGGAGTCCAGGATTTATCAACGCTCCTTGCGCAGCCATACAATCACGATGCCGCCGTCCTTCTGCTGCGCAAACTCGTTGCCATCCAGGAACACACCCCGGAAGACAGTCTTTTGCTGGAAACCGCGGCCCTCATCCTCGCAGCCCAGCAGCCGGGGGTGCAGCATGCAGCCAGTGTAAAGCGACTTTGCGAATGCGCCCGCCTGCTCGGGCTCAAGGACACAGACCTCGCCGTCCTTTACATGCGCGAGGCCACGTACGGTATAAGCATCACCGATTGGCAGAAGCAGTTTTCCGGCCAGCAGCTCAGCAGCTGGCTCAGCCTGAAGGCGACCGAGCCTCAGATACAGGACATCATGCGGCTGGCAGACCTGCAGTCGTATGCTCCATCGGCCCTGCCTGGGCCTGATACTACCGTTCTGGCCACGGCAGATACCAGCGAACCAGCCACTACAGAAGAAGATGAAGCCTCCGTGCAGGCCGGTCGTGTATCACTCATTCCCAGTGCCGCGGTAGGAGGTGAGAATCTTCCGGCCGCGCTGGAAGCAGCCATACCGCAGCTGCCTCTCTCCATCACGACCGGTTCCTATGTAGTCTCCTCGTTTACAGAAGGTGGGGTTCTCCAGCCGGCCAAGCGCCTTGAGCTCAGCCCGGATGGATACCGGCTCTACATTTCGCCCACAGAAGAAGCAGGGGTATTCAGCCTGACCCCGGAACATAAGGAAGGCAAGCCTTCCGACATGCCTGTGGTTCATTTCAGCGTCAAGGGCGGGCAACTGCAGAATGTGCGCACCAGCAATACCGAAGCAGTGGTGAGTTTCCCGGTGCCGGAAAATGAGCAGTTCCACACCAATGTGATACTGGTCCCCTCATTCGGTATTCCGATTCCCCGAGGTAAAGGGATTCACCTGCCGCCTGCTGCAGAAGCGGGTCTGACAATCACCCCTGACATGCTGGAAATACAATTTTCCCGCCCCGGCAATAAACGGCCGCGTCTGGTACTGAAGAAAAAGAAGGCCTTCCCATGGGTACTGAGCCGCAAGGAGGTTGAAACGGTTCGTTTTACACTGGAGTTACCAGTACTCACCGGTCACAATACTGTTCATGAAAACCAGGAGGACATGGCAGGCTATGTGTGGAAGGGCGCTGAAGTAACGCGCGAAACGGATTCGAGCACCGTCTTCCGCTGTGAGGTAGAAAACCGTCCGAACCTGCCGACGAGTCTGGAAATCAGCTTTGACCGCGTGGCAAACACACCCTGCTGTGGTGAAGCACCCCAGCGAGGTGAGCACCTCACCCTGGCCAACCTGTACTACATTGTCTGCGCCATGGCCAATGACAAGCTGACCAGAAGCGAACGTTCCTCCCTTCAGCAGCAGTATTTCCAGCTTTTCGCCGACAAGAAGAACAATAAGGTTCTCAACCAGATTTTTGCACAGGATACAGCCCTGAAGCTTACTTTCGAAGAAGCCACCGCCAAGAATCTGAAAGGCGTGCGCGCCCGCCGCAGTGTATCGAAGATGCTGGATACCCGCCAGGTGCGAGACCGCATCCGCACCCTGGTGTGTGAGGTGCTCACGAGGTCACTCATCGCCGCCTATACCAAGGAACAACAACAACTGGCAGAAGATAAGGAACACAAGGTCATGTTCACCCTCAAGCATATTGATGTTGGCAACCATGTAGAGCTTATCTGGCAGTTCTACCCGGAATACAGCAAAAAGAAATGAGGCGACGCCGCACAGACCCTGCCATGCAGAAACTGCGCCGTCTCGTTCATTACGGTAAGCGCACCGAAGCTGCCGCTCTGCTGGAAGAAACTCTCCGGAGCAACCCATCCCACACCCGGGCTCGAGAGGAACTATCCCGCTACCTGACCAATCGTCCATTCACCTTCGAAGTTGCCGAGCATGAGGAGCTGCAGAAGATTCTGACGGATTTCCTTGCTGCCCCGCAGGAGATTACCAACATGCGCAAGGCTTCGGCGAAGCGCCTGCGTAAACGCGTGGCGCATCTCCAGCATTCCATCGAACACCTGCTGACTACCTCTGA
Organism: Akkermansia sp.; assembly: GCA_045644745.1. GTDB lineage: Bacteria > Verrucomicrobiota > Verrucomicrobiia > Verrucomicrobiales > Akkermansiaceae > Akkermansia. The sequence continues at coordinate 93,759 of JAZRHL010000029.1, read as the reverse complement.
AAAAAACACCCTCCAGCAGCTCAGGAAAGCCATTGCACGCGTCCTTCAGCGGCACAGACGACCACTCAACGGCGTTGTTGTCGGGCTTCTCTCTACACTCGGCCTGCTGCTGGCCGGCGCCGGTGGCTACTTCTACCTCTGGAAAAGCTCCGAAAAAGCCGCAGACGAACTGGAACGTGCAGCAGACCAGATGATTCAACGCAGCCTGGCCCTCAGCATGCTGCAGATTCACGACACCGGGCTGAACCGAACACTCAACCGACGGGTCAGCGCTGCCGCTGACAAACTCAGAGCAAATCTTAAAGCCCGCCAGCAGCGTAGTCGCGAGCTTGACGCCATTCTTAAGCGAATCGAACGAGGAGAACAGACTGTTGTGGGCCAGGGAGTGCGGCGCCGCGCTGAAATTGAACGAAGGCTTCGCGAACTGGGCGCAGATGCAGCACCTTTGCAGAATCGCTGGGCTGAACTCTGCCGTCGGGAACAAGGCGCACTCAATCAGCAGCGGATTTCGCTGGCAGAGGAGCTTATGGCCCCCCTGCCGCCGGGAGAACAGCTTGTCGGCAATCACGCAGAGGATCTTCAGAAACTCGAAAACAGGCGTAAAGTGCTTCAGCAGCGACAGAGCATCTACGATGATGCAGGCGCCACTCTGGAGCTGCCGGCCACGCTCATAGCCCCGGTGCAGAGTGAGCTCGCCCAGCTGAACACCCTGCTGAATGAAATCAAACTCCTGAAAAACCAGCTGGAACTACTTCCTGCAGCCAGAGATTATAATCAGTATCTCAAGCAGCTTGGAGAAATGCGCTGTGAACACTATGTCCACGGGGCGGAGTTGCTCGAAGTGCGCGGCTGCATTCCAAAGGTCAGCACCCTGCGTGGCATGATGCAGGAACACGGCCAGAACGTGCCTGCAGGCCTGCTGCAGGCCGCTCGCAAGAGCCTGATAGAAGGAGGCCCTTCCTTCACCACCGATTTCCCAGCTACCAAGGAACAGCTGCACCTGCTGGATGAACTGCTGACCAATACCGGGCTGCGCACACGCCTGATTGAGCTTACAAACAACTACAAGGAACAGGCTTTTTCGGAAGAAGCACCCGTCATCCGTAACGGGAGGGTCTATTTCAAACGCTCCACGCTGGATCCGAATCATGACCCGGCCACCAGCAATAAAGTGGAATGGCTTGACCCCCGCGAAGTGTGGCAGCGGGTACTCGACCCACGCCCCCTTTTCCGCAAACTGCATCTCGATAACCGGACTGGTTTTGCAAGCAAGGCGAATATTCCCAGACTTATTACCACGGTGATGACGATGGATGACCATGACGTGCCTGTTCTGGCAAAAGCCTATGTGCTGCACCATCTGCTTCAGATAAACAAACTGAGCACGCAGGAGATGCTCAGCGGCATGCGCTTTGCTCCCGAAATGCGCGAAGCTGCGGTATCGTTTGAAAAAGTGCGACAGAAATGCGGCATTGAACTCAGCGGCGATTGCTGGCACAGGAATAATCTGCAACTTGGGGACGAGGAAGAGGCCTATGCCCGATGGTTCCGCAAGCACCGCCATGTGGATTTTGCTGCAGAGCTCAAGCAGAATCTCGGTTCACTGCTGCGTATCACGCCCCGCTTCTGCGGCTATGTAAACGAAACAGGAGAAGCCGTGCTGTTCGAGACGCCCCGCAAGGGTCAGCTTATCTGGTATCTTTCCGGTTCTACCATGACCACCACGCCATGGGGTAAGGAGATGCAAGCCCCCCGTCCCCTGTCACCGGTATTCTCCATGGAGAAGGCTTACTGATACAACCATCATGCTTGTTGCGCTGCTCTCAGATATACACGACCACACCACCCACCTGCTCCTCGCGCTTCATGCTGCCAGGCAGGAAGGTTGCACGCACCTCCTGTTTATGGGAGATATGGCATCAGCCTCCACATTCCGCACTCTGAGAGAAGAATGGCAGCACGGTATCGACCTCGTATTCGGTAATAATGAATACGAGCTTGGCGTGTTCAGGCAGATGGCAGAGAAATGGCCTCTTACCACGCTGCATGGAGACGAAGCCGATATAACGCTTGATGGACGGCGCATATTCTTAACCCATCTGCCATGGGCCGCCACAAAGGCAGCAGAAAGCGGTAGATACGATGCCGTCTTCTTCGGTCACACACACTGCGCTGAACAAAGGCAGGTCGGCAGCACCCTGGTGGTGAACCCGGGCGAAGTCTACGGAAGACAAGGGACACCCAGCATAGGAGTATACGACACCGCAACAAACACAGCCCGAATCCAGCCCATATAATGGACTATCTTATATATAATATAGCAGCTCTGCCCCAGGAGCTTGCAGAAACCACCCTGTTGACGCCTGATGAACAGCAGGCAGCTCAGCAGAGGGGCGGGAATTATGCGCTCATCCGCACACTGCTGCGCCGTGAACTATCACGACGCACCGGAGCAGATGCCCTCGATATTTCCATCCGCTATTCCGAACACGGCAAACCGGAATGCGAAATCCAGCCTTTCAACATTTCTCATTCAGGTGACTGCCTGTGCCTCGCGTTCCACCACAAGGCAGTCGGTGTGGATGTCGAACGCATCCGCCCACGGAACTTCGAGGCACTCGCCGAGCGTTTCATGTGCGACGAACAGCTAGCTGGCTATATCTCTCGCGGATGTACCGGTGCGGAGTTCTTCATCTGCTGGTGCGCGGCCGAAGCTCTGGTAAAGCACGCCGGCGACACCATGTGGCATGCGAAGCAGTATCCCTTTGTCTATTATCCCGGACGCATCGAATGCCGCTTTGAAAATGCACCTGTAATCCATCTATTCACCCCCATGCCCGGTTACCAGGGAGCTGTGGCCTATTCCTTAACCTGAAAACAAGCATATGTCGGACCTTCCATTACACTCAGAAATCATCATCTACTTCGTCCTCTTCAGCACTGCTGCTTGCATGCTGCTCCCCTTCGGCGGCTGGATATGGCGCCGCTGCACACACGCCCTGCCCCCCATTCCCCAGTTTCCCGGCAGCACTTTCCCGCATATCTTTGCCTACTTCTACACGGCATTCTTCATCTGCACCATTGCCATGGGCGCTGTAGCCAGTGCAAAAATGACGCGCACTGAACCCTTGGATGCGGTCGATTACGCAACCAGCATCATCATGCAGATTCTGCTTTACCTGCCGTTTGTCGTTGTTTATTTTACGCTGCCGAAACGGGATACACCTCAGGTATCCTTCGGACAGAAAATACTCTGGCTTGTTGTGGCTCTGGCAGCAGTCGGGATTTCCGGGCCTATTCTCGAAGTAACCGGTTTCTCCAAGTGGCTGATGGATACCACGGGATGCCCGGAATATCAGGACGTCATCGAGGCTCTGTCCAAAGGCGGCTCCATGGAAAAAGCCATCGTGGCATTCATGGCCGTCATCGTAGCCCCGATTACCGAGGAATGCTGTTTCCGCGGATTCCTGTACAACATCCTGAAACGATGGAACACGCCATGGCTGGCCACCATTTTCTCAGCACTCATGTTCAGCTCTGTCCATGGTTCGCTGGCTCAGGCAATCCCGCTCTTCATTTTCGGTGTGGTACAATGCCTGGCTTATGAGAAAGCGCGTTCGCTCTGGCTGCCCATCATGATTCATTTCATCTTCAACGGCCTCAATGTCGCGGCTGTTCTCCTCTTCATGCAGGCATGAGTAACACACCGCTTTCCAACCTGGGCGAAAATGCTGTTCTTGAGCGCTTGCTCCGGAGCCTGCCCACAAACTCAGGCATCATTGTCGGCCCAGGCGATGATTGCGCTGTCGTCGCCAGAGATGACGAGTGGGATACCCTGCTTAAAACCGATGTGGTGGTGGAAAGGATGCACTTCACCCCCGATACCGCCCCGGAACGCATCGGCAGAAAGGCGCTGGCACGCGCAGTGTCTGATATCGCCGCCATGGGCGGCATTCCGGAGCACGCCCTCATCACCGTGCTCTGCCACCCATCGCGCCCCGTTGAACAGCTGGAAGGCATTTACAGTGGACTCAATGCCATGGCCTCCCGGTTCGGCATCTCCCTGGCTGGCGGTGAAACATCATCCCTGCCGTACGATGGTCTTGTCATCAACGTGGCCCTCACAGGCCGCGTAGAGCGTCGACAAGCCATTCTGCGCTCAGGTGGGCACCCGGGCGATTTGCTCTTTGTAACGGGCGTGCTGGGCGGCTCTTTCCCTACAGAATGGCATCTTGACTTCGAACCACGCGTAGAGCTCGCCAGAGACCTCCTGAAGGCCGGTATACGCCCCTCGGCTATGATGGATCTTTCCGACGGTCTCGGCACCGATTTGCCGCGTCTGGCAGCCGCCAGCAAATGCGGTTTTGAACTCTGGGAAGAAAAGCTGCCCTGCCGTCCCGGTTTTTCGGTTTCAGATGCTGTTTCACACGGTGAGGACTACGAATTGCTCATCGCGCTGCCTCCGGAAGAGGTGCAGAAACTCGCAAGTTGCGCATTTGCAAGCACCTTGTATAACATTGGCCGTCTCACCCCCGATTCCGCCTCAGAAATACGCGCCGGATGGCAGCATTTTAAGTCGTAAAACGCTTAAAACAGCCCCCTAAAGAGAGCCTTGAAACGCTCTCTTTTTGTTTATTTGAAGACTACATACATTTATTTCATTCCGTTAATTATAAATAACTTGCTATTTTTAGTCACCGCTGTTCCACACCCCACTCCGAGAACTCGTTATGGTAGAACAAAAATATCAAGCAAAGTTAAGAAATGGGAATGTCGGTAACAAAAAAAAAATTTTACTGTGGAACGCTCATGGAACACCGCATTCGGGGTGCAAGGATGAACCTGCCGCGCAAAAAAAACTTTCGCGGTTGTGGTAGTCGTGGCATATTGCACCCCGCACTCCCCGAGCGGGAGTAAAACGACACTGAAACCTACGAAACGAGGAAAGCTGAAAAACGATGGAAAAGACGACACAGGCGAGTGAGGCTCTCTGGGGGCAGATCATGGAGGATCTGCGCACCCGAGGCCAGGCGGACGGGTATGCCATCGATTTCATTTCCGAACTGCGCCTTCTGGAGGATACAGGCGCAAAACTGAGAATCGAGTACCCGCAGGGGTTCATGGTAGACTGGCTGGAGCTCAGCTACAGCGAATACATTGTTGATGCAGCAGCACACGTACTGAATGCAGCCCGCGAACTGGAGTTCGTGGAAGCTGGCAGCAAAGTGAAGGAGGAAGCAGCCGCCCCGGCTCCCGCGCAGAAGCCCGTGGCCGCCGAGCGCCCTGCCCGCCGCACCGCAGCAGCACGCAGCACACGCACCACTAAGTTCCAGACCTGCCTGAACGATGACTATACATTTGAGAACTACGTGGTGGGCGCAAGCAACCATTTTGCCTACGCCGCAGCCCAGGCTCTGGTCAACAGCGACGAGCGCATCTTCAACCCTCTCTTCATCTACGGCAACTCAGGCATGGGCAAGACCCACCTGCTGCACGCAATCGGCAATGCCCTGCGTGCCCGTAAACCGAATGTGCAGGTGCTGTATGTGACCAGCGAGCAGTTCACGAACTCATACATTGAAGCCATCCGCAAGCGTGGCGATGATCTTGAGGCATTCCGCCGCAAGTTCCGCAAAGTGGATGTACTTCTGATTGACGACGTGCAGTTCATGGCACGCGCCGACAGAACGCAGGAGGAGTTCTTCCACACCTTCAATGCCCTGTTCGAATCCGGCAAACAGATAGTGCTCTCGGCCGACTGCCCCGCCAGCCAGATTACAAGCATGAACGACCGCCTCAAGACCCGCTTCTCTCAGGGCATGACGGTCGAGCTCACTGCCCCCTGCTACGAGATGCGCATGGCCATTCTGCGCCAGAAGATGCTCAAGTGGAAGCAGCGACTTATCTCGGATGAAGTGGTCGAGTTCCTCGCCCGCAACATCACGCAGTCTGTTCGCGCTCTGGAGGGCGGTCTCATCCGCACCAGCACTTTCGCTTCGCTCACCAACTGCTGCCCCACCATCCCCTTCCTGAAGGAAAAACTGGCAGACCTCATGAGCAAGCGCGCCACCACCGGCATTTCCATTGCCGATATCCAGCAGCGTGTGGCCGAAGAGTTCGGTATCCGCCTGACGGATATCAATGGTCGCCGCCGCACCGCCGCTATCGCACACCCCAGGCAGGTGGCCATGTTCCTGGCCCGCCGCCACACCTCGTCCTCCCTGCAGGATATCGGTGCAGCCTTCGGCGGACGTGACCACGGCACCGTGCTGCACGCCATGCGCACCATCGAGGAAAAGCTCCGCGAAGATTCCGGACTCCGCGAGATGGTTGACCGCATGTCTGCTGCACTGGCCTGACAAATCTATACAGCCCTGAGTTTTTCCGAAGCCTGAGCTTATGCTCAGGCTTCCTTGCATCTGCATCCAAATGCCCTGAATGAGAGGCTAAAGCAGAATAATCCCTGAAATAGACTTCAGAATGCGAGAAAAACGCTATTTTCCTATTACATAAGTATCTTTTCCCTTGACATCTCCCTATAAATTAGTGTAGTATACGCACACGTTTATGATGAGGATTTCTACAAAGGGTCGTTATGCCCTGCGCATTATGTTGGATCTGGCTCAGCACACTGACCAGGGCCCCGTGGCTCTGCGCGAAGTGTCGGAGCGCCAGAATATCACCCCGAAGTACATGGAGAGCATCATGTCCCTTCTGCTCCGTGACCAGCTTGTGCAGAGCATGCGCGGCAAGGCAGGCGGTTACAGACTTACCCGCACGCCGGACAAGTACAACCTCTACGAGATTCTCAGCGCAGCCGAAGGTGGGCTTGCCCCCGTGCACTGCCTCTCCCTGAATGAGAACGACTGTCCGATTCGCCAGAGCTGCCTCACCATTCCGGTGTGGGAGGGTCTTCACAAGACCATCGAGGACTATCTGACTGGCATCACCCTCCAGAATCTGATTGACCAGCACCTTACCTGCGTATAATGTACCAGCAGCATGTTGCAGCCATTCTTTCTGCCGCCGTAGTTCAGGCTACAGCGGCAGCTTACATTCCGGCTACGACCATCATTGATGCCTCCGACTTCGGGGTTACCCCTTCGAATACAGATAACTGCACCGCCATGCAGAACCTGCTGGCGCATATCCGCCAGCTCAAGACCCCCTGTGTGGTGCAGCTGGCACCGGGCGAATACCATTTCCATGCACAAACCGCCCTGCCCATGCAGCTCTTCATTTCGAATCATGACCAGCAGGATGTGCACCCAGTGGGTGTCCCGCTGGTGGATTTGAAGAACGTGACACTGCAGGGCAAGAAAACACAATTCATTTTCCACGGCAAAATGCTGCCCTTTGTGCTCATGGACAGCAAAGGCATCACCATCAGGAACATCAGAATTGATGCTGCAGAGCCTTTCTCTTCCGAAGGCCGCATCGTGGAAATCAAGGATGGGAAGACCACGCTGAAGCTCAGTCCTGCCAGCCGCTACACGGTGGAGGGCGGCAAGTTCCTGCTTACCAACAACGGCCGCAAGGATCAGATTCACTGCATACTTGCCTTCATGCCCGATGGCCGCATGGTGCCCACCGGCAAATCCGGTGACATGGGCTGGGGTGCCGCAGCCGAGCAGCTGCCCGGCAATCGCGTGCGCTTCGCAGAGGATGCCAGCAGGAAGGGGCTTGCCGTGGGCCAGACGCTCGTGTTGCGCAGCTACTACCGCCCGCATCCCGGCATGCTGCTTTACCGCGCCAAGGACACCACACTGAAGAACGTGGTATTCCACGACAGCCAGGGCATGGCCCTCGTTGCCCAGCGTAGCGAGAATATCACCATCCGCGGTGGTGGCTGCATCCGCGCCAAGGGCCGCATGCACACCACGGCGGCAGACGCCACCCACTTCTCCAACTGCCGCGGCCACATCAGCGTGCAGGGTGCCACCTACGAGGCTATGATGGACGACGCCATCAACGTACACGCCACCTGTCTCGGCATTACGGAGGTGGAATCTCCGCGCACCTTCATCGCACGCTACATGCACGGCCAGGCCTACGGATTCGAGGTCATGGAGCCCGGCGAGCAGCTGCAGTTCATCCATGGCCCCACGCTGGAGCTTAATCCCCAGCTGCGCAAGGTGGCAAGCGTCGAAGTCATTGACCCGCGCCATGTGCGCGTGACGCTCACCGAGGATATTCCCGACGGCATCGGCGCAGGTGATGCCATTGAGAACGCCGACTGGCACCCCAGCGTGGATTTCAGCAACAACACCGTACGCCACAACCGCGCCCGCGGTGCGCTCTTCACCACGCCGAAGCCCGTGCGCGTCATCGACAACCACTTCGACCACACCCACGGCTCCGCCATTCTGCTGGCGGGCGATGCCCAGGGCTGGTATGAAAGTGGCGCATGCCAGGACGTGCTCATCAAGGGCAACGTGTTCCGCCACGGCCTTACCGGTCTCTACCAGTTCACAGATGCACTCATCGCCATCTGCCCCGAGGTTCGCAAACCCGCCGAGCAGAAGCAGAGCTACCACCGCAACGTACGCATCACCGGCAACCAGTTCATCACCCACCGGGTCCCCCTGCTCTCGGCCATCTCGGCGGATAATGTGACCTTCACTGGAAATAAAATTCAGTACCGGGACATTTACCCCGCTCAGTCTGAGGGCCGACCCTACCTGCTGAAAGAAGCCTGCGGCGGCATGAAGCTGCAGAAAATCAAGTAAATGCGATATTTCATCGCCATCAACCTCATCATCTGCGCCGGGATTGGCTATGTTCTCAGGAACGCCAATCCCGGCGAATCCTGTAGCGCAGAGGGGATTGAGCTTCTCCGCAACACCTTCCCGCATTTTGCCATTGCCTACACTCTGCTGATGCTCTTTTGCTTCCGGCGCAAATCATCCCTCCTCATGCTGCTGGCAGGCGCAGCCCTCTGGCGACCCCTGGCCCTGGCCTGGGCCAGCATCTGCGGGCACGAAAGCTACGATTACCTCGTGCTGCCCCTGTCTCTTCTCGTTATCCCGCCTCTATGCATTGCCTATGCCTACGCCAGGAGGAACTGGGAATATGCCCTCTGCATTGCTTATCTCATCGGCCTGATACCAGCCCTGTTCCTGCTGCGATGACTACTGTGCAACTCCGATACGAAAGTGGCGTGCCCGTTGCAGTGCGCATGGCAGTAGCAGCAATCTTCATCAGCTGTATCAGCCTGTTCTGGTTCAGCATTTCCTGCCAATGGGAAACAGCAACGGCCATCTTCCTGGGAGCTCAGGTTATCATCTGGTTCGTCGCACTCTTCCTGACTAGTCTGCTTCCCTGCCTCGGCAGATGCACCCTGCGCATGGAGGGTGATACGCTCATCATTGAAAAGGCGGTACTCGGTATCTGCTGCCGCCGGTTCAGCGTTCTTCGCAGCCAGCTTTCTGTTTCCTGCAACACACGAACTGAAATCCGTGGAGCATTCCAGAGCAACCGCCACACCATTCAGGTATTCATCCCCATTATCCACACTCCGCAGAGTAAGATAACTCTGCCGCAGATTCATCGCAAAGAGGATGCAGACCGCATCATGAGGCAGCTGATGAAGCTGATTGGAGCATGATTCTCCACCATATTGCCGTCATTGTGGTCGATTGGGCTTGAAAATTCGGGTAATTGGGTGTATAAGGCGCGCATGTCAACGCACGTACGCACACGCTTTGCTCCGTCGCCCACCGGATACCTGCACATCGGTGGTGCCCGTACCGCTCTGTTCAATTACCTTTTCACCCGCAAGATGGGTGGCACTTTCGTGCTGCGCATTGAAGACACCGACCAGGAACGCCATGTGGAAGACGCCATGAAGGCCATCTTCACCGGCATGAGCTGGCTGGGGCTGGACTGGGATGAAGGCGAAGGCAAGGGTGGCGAGTTTGCTCCATACTTCCAGAGCCAGCGCAAGGATATCTACGACCGCTACTTCCAGAAGCTCGTGGACATGGGCCGTGTGTACGAATGCCCCGCCCCCAACAAGCGCGACAAGAACGGCGATGAGATTCCCGGCACCAGCGAGGGTACCGTGTGGCGTTTCCGCTTCAAGCGCGAGGGCGTGATGACCCTGCATGACATGGTGTGCGGCGATATCTCCGTGGACTACAACAACGTGGATATCAACCCCGACATGGTGGTCAAGCGTACGGACGGTTCCTACATCTTCCACCTGGTCAACGTGGTGGACGATATCGAGATGCAGATTACCCACGTCATCCGCGGCGAGGACCACATCATGAACACCTTCAAGCACCTGCAGCTTTTCGACGCCTTCGGCGTGGAGCCGCCCGTGTATGCCCACATTCCGCTGATTCAGAACCCCGATGGTTCCAAGATGAGCAAGCGCGACGTAGGCGCCCAGCTGGGTAACTACCCCGAGGAAGGCTTCCTGCCGGATGCCGTGGTGAACTTCATCGCCCTGCTCGGCTGGAGCCCGAAGAGCGATGACGAGGTCTTCACCAAGGACGAGCTCATCAACCTCTTCTCTCTGGAGAATGTGAACCGCGCCGCCGCCAAGTTCGATATCACCAAGTGCAAGTGGATGAACCAGCAGCACATCATGCGCCTGGCTCCCGAGAAGTTCGTGGAGCTCGCCCTGCCGTTCTGCACCAAGGCCGGTCTGGAGGACACCCCACAGCTGCGCGAGGTGCTTCCCTCTGTGCAGACCAAGGTGCAGCTGCTCAGCGAAACTCCCGCCTGGGTGAAGTGGGTGCAGGTCCTCGAGTACGAGGAGGAATCCATGGCCAAGCTGCAGGAGAACGCCCGCGAGATGCTCGCCCTCCTCACAGAAGAATTCAAGGGTATTGAGGACTGGAGCGGCGAGGCTGCTTTCCAGCTCATCAAGCCGCTGGCCAAGGCCAACGGCGTGAAGGTGGGCGCCATGATGTTCCCGCTGCGCATGGCTCTTACCGGTTGCCACGCCGGCCCCGGCATCGATGTGGTCATGCAGTCGCTTGGCCGCGATGAGGTGCTGCGCCGCATCGAGATTTTCCCCTGCTGATTTCATCAGATTCTGCAGCCCATGCGCACCATCGATTTCGATTATCACCTGCCTGAAGAGCTGATTGCCGACCGCCCGCTGGCGGATCGCGCCGCCAGCCGCATGCTTGTGGTACACCGCGACACAGGACTCATCGAGCACCGCCATTTCCATGATATCATGGAATATGTGCAGCCCGGTGACCACTTTGTGCTCAACAATACCAAGGTGGTGCCTGCCCGCTATTTCAGCAACGACGGCAGCATCGAACTGGTGCGCGCAGGGCTCGCGCAGGAACTCGTGTGGAAATGCCTGGTACGCCCAGGCAAGAAGATGAAGGTAGGCCGCACCGTGCAGGTAGGCGACGCCACGGGGACAGTGGAAAGCATCGATGATGAAGGCTACCGATACATCCGCTGGGATAAGTTCGTGGACCCCGAGGTCTATGGCCGCCTGGCCCTGCCGCACTACATGAACCGCGAAAGCGAACCTGCGGACAAGGAACGCTACCAGACGGTCTACGCCGAGCACGAGGGCGCCATCGCCGCCCCCACGGCCGGCCTGCACTTCACCCCCGAGATTCTCGAAAGCCTGCCGCACAGCTTTGTGACCCTGCATGTGGGTGTTGGCACATTCCGCCCTGTGAAGGTGGAAAATGTGGCCGACCATCACATGCACCGCGAAAGCTTTGTAATGCCGCAGGACACGGCAGATGCCATTGCCGCCGCGAAGCGTGTGGTAGCCGTAGGTACCACCAGTGTACGTGTGCTGGAAACACTGGCCACGCGCCACGGTACCCCGTTACCCGCCGTTTCAGGCGATACGGATATCTTTATCTACCCCGGTTATGAGTTCAAGACAGTAGGCGCCCTGCTCACCAACTTCCACCTGCCGCAGAGTACGCTCATCATGCTGGTGTGTGCCTTTGCCGGCAAGGAACTCATCATGGAAGCCTACCGTCAGGCCGTGGAGCAGCGCTACCGCTTCTTCTCCTACGGTGACTGCATGCTGATTGTCTGATGCCCATGAATCCGCTTGCAAGACTCTACAATTTCAAGGGCAAACTGAGCCGCCGGGACTTCCTTGTGTATTGGCTCTGGGTGTTCATGCTCCCGAAGGTATGGCCATTCCTGGCGGGGCTTGGCAACTACCTGATTTTCGGCACAGATATCCAGCCTGTGGAAATAGCAGGCGGATTTGCCGTGTCTCTCTCGGTACATCTACTGCTCATGAGCTTCTTCCTCGGTGCCATCTGGCGCCGCATGAATGATATCGGCTTTGCCATGTGGCCCAAGCTGCTTATCTGCGCCCTGCCCGTTGCTATCATGCCGCCCTTCGGCTGGATTCTCCAGCTCATCATGGTTCTCCTCCCGGGGCGGAGAAAGGAGTAAAACGAGGTCTCAAAACAGATTAACGATTGCTAAAACCACCTGAGTCACAGTCTCAGGTGGTTTTCTTTGCTGCGTGAAAGAATAAACCTCTATTTTGCCACTGCAATAAATTTATATTGCCGTTTATATTGCCGTTTATATTGCCACACATTTGGTTTTGCCTATTGACAAATAATAGGTAGGCGTTTATATTGCCATCATGTACACGCCGCCATTCAGCATAGAAGAAAGCACACTGAAAACTCTGGCAGAAATAAACGCACTGCTCCCGCCGCACAAGGAAAATGAGCAGGAACACCTCAGCGTAGCCCGTGTTCTACGGGCTCACGCTGAACTAGGCGGCGAAGGAAGCTTCCGCAGCAACGGACCTGCCCCACACTGGATACCAGTACTGGTGGAAGCCCTGGCGCAATGGGTAAACGAAAGTCCGACCCACCCCATCATCCGCGCTGCTGTTTTTCATTTCGAGTTGCTGCGCATCTCCCCCTTCTCCACAGCCAACGAACTCGTGGCCGCCTACCTGCACCAACGGATGCTGGCGACCTTCAATCCGGCTCTCGCAGAGTTCAAAATCCCTGATGAAGCAAACATCGCTCTGGCGGCCGCAGACGCATCGGACTTTATCCGTGCATCACTCCACGCGATTCTCGCAGCACTTCAGAACAAGCCGCGGCAGCAATCTATTTCGCGTCCGGGACGGCAGCAGAACACGCCAGCGAACCAGATTCTGAATTTCATCCGCAGGCATCCGGGAAGTAAACGGCAGGACCTGCTGGCAGCCCTGCCTGCCATTTCACAACGCATGCTCGACCGCCACCTGCAGACGCTGCGCGACAGCGGACAGATTGAATACAGGGGCTCACGCAAGACAGGCGCATACTATACTCTATAAATAAAGCGGAATTTACTTGACATAGCACCCCCTATCAGGCAGACTAGACACCAGCAGAAACACATATTTCTATACAACAACAATGGAACCGTACAGCATGAAAAATCCGTTCCCGGCCACTGTGCTGGGAGTCCGTTCTGTTACCAAGCCCGGCAGCGCCAAGGAAACCATCCATGTGGATTACTCTCTGGAGGGTTCGGGCCTGACCTACACCACGGGTGATGCCCTGGGCGTCATTCCCTGCAATGATCCCGCCCTGGTGGATGCGCTGATTGCCGCCCTGGGTCTGGATGCAGCCGCCGAGGTTCCCACCCCCAGCGGTGAGACTGCCCCGCTGCGCGAAGCCCTCATCTCCTCCTACGACATCACCAACCTGAAGAAGGGCATGCTCACCAAGTGGAACGCCGTGGCCAACAGCGAGAAGCTTGCCGGCATTCTGGCAGACAAGGACGCCCTCAAGGATTTCTGCTGGGGGCGCGACGTGCTCGACCTTGCCACCTGCCCGACCTGCAAGGCCACCTTTGCTGATGCCACCGCATTCGTAAGCATCCTGGGTAAGATTTCCCCGCGCCTGTACTCCATCGCCTCCAGCCCCGATGCTGTGCCAGGTCAGGTTTCCCTCTGCGTGGGCGCCGTGCGCTACACCACAAACGACCGCAAGCGCGGCGGCGTGTGCTCCACCTTCATGGCTGACCGCATCCAGGCCGGTGACAAGGTGAAGGTATTCGTACACTGCAACAAGAACTTCCGCCTGCCCGAGGATGGCAACACCCCCATCATCATGGTTGGACCCGGCACCGGCATCGCCCCGTTCCGCGCCTTCTGGCAGCAGCGCGTGGCCGACAACGCCGCCGGCCCCATGTGGCTCTTCTTCGGCAACCCCTACCAGGCTACCGATAACTGCTACGAGGATGAGACTGCCCCGCTCGTGGAAAGCGGCAAGCTCAAGCTCTCCGTGGCCTGGAGCCGCGACCAGGAATACAAGATTTACGTGCAGAACCTCATGGAGCAGGCCGGCGAGGAAGTCTGGCAGTGGCTCGAAAAGGGTGCCGCCTTCTACATGTGCGGCGATGCCAACCGCATGGCCAAGGACGTGGAGAAGGCCCTGCTTGCCATCATCTCCAAATACGGCAACCGCACCGAGGAAGAGGCCGCAGCCTACCTCGCTGACATGAAGGCAGCCAAGCGCTACCAGAAGGACGTTTATTAAGATAACCTTCCCCTCACCCATTGTCCGGCTCCTGCTGACAATGGGTAATGAAAAGGCCTGAGCACCTCTGCTCAGGCCTTTTCATTGTCCGCTGGCTGCTGTCTACCAGCCTGCATTTTGCTATTATTCTACATTTGACAGATACTTTGCCACGCCTTCGTGAGTGGGCTGCATGGCTTCCTGACCGGGGTGCCAGCCAAGGGGGCACACTTCGCCGTACTGTTCGAAGTGCTGCAGGGCATCAACGATGCGGATTGCCTCATCCACCGAGCGGCCCAGCGGCATGTCATTCACCAGCTGGTGGCGCACCACGCCCTGCTTGTCGATAAGGAAGAGGCCGCGGTAGGCGACCAGCTCGCCCTTTACCTGCAGCTTGCCATTCTCATCGAGGTAGCGCTCACCGGCCAGCACATCGAAGGCATCGGAAATCGTCTTGTTGGTATCGGCAACCAGCGGATATGTCACACCGCTGATACCACCCTCGCACTGAGGCTTCTGACACCAGGCCCAGTGACTGAACTCGGTATCGGTGGAGCAGCCTACCACCACCGTGTCGCGCTTGGCGAACTCCGGCTGCGCGGCCTGGAAGCCGAGCAGCTCCGTGGGGCATACGAAAGTGAAATCCTTGGGATAGAAGAAGAATACCACGTACTTCTTCCCTACATAATCCTGCAGGGTGAAGTCGTTCACGATTTCTCCGTTGACTACTGCGGTGGCCTTGAACTCAGGTGCTTGTTTTCCTACTAACATTGTATGTAATTATTGGTTGTTGGGGTTAAGATACACTAACTCTCTATTTTGTTCAAGCTTTTTTTGGAATATTTCTAAAATTATTTTTTTCATTACTTGCCAGAAGGGGGAAAAATTGGTAGAATACCGGACATGGATTCACCCGCGGCACGACTTCATTCACTGGATGCACTCAGAGGTCTTGATATGCTCATCATCCTGGGTATCGACAGTCTGGTCTATGCGCTTTATCCCCTCTATAGCAGCAGCGAAGCCTGGCAGATACTCCGCAGGCAGATGGGGCACGCAGCATGGGACGGGCTGCGGGTATATGACTGTGTGTTTCCCCTGTTTGTGTATATGGCAGGCATAGCCATGTTTTTCTCACTGAGCAGACGGATAGGCAGCAGCCCGTGGCGCATTCTCCGCAAAATCTGGTGGCGGGCTCTGGTGCTGGTCGTGCTCGGATTCATGGTCAACGGCCCCATTACATGGGATTTATCGAACATGCGATTTGCCTCGGTGCTGGGCCTTATCGGCATCTCGGGAGCATTGGCAGGCAGTCTTATTCTGCTTACAGGCGGCAGCATGCTCACCAATCTTCTGATGGCGAGCCTCCTGCTCATAGCTGTGGGCGTGGGCCAGTATGTGGGCGGCGATTTCACTCCGGGCGGCTGCTTCAATGCACGGGTGGATGCCCTGCTTTGCCCCGGTAAGCTTTATGGCGGCAGCTTCGACCCGGAAGGACCTCTCTGTATCATCTCCGCCACAGCACTGAACCTGCTCGGCTACAGCACAGGGCGACTCTTCATGCTGCAGCCGAATCGCTTACTGCGCTTCCTCATACTCATTTGCAGCGGAATACTGGTACTGGCAGCAGGGTGGTCCCTACCCATCATCAAGGGAATCTGGACACCAGGGTTCGTGCTCTGCACGGCAGGTATCGGAACCATCTGCGTGGCCATATTCCATCTGCTTGTCGACATTTGCGGATTAATGCGCTGCAGCCTGCCACTGCGCATTGTTGGTATGAATGCCCTTGCCGCCTATATAGTAACCCACCTCGTGAGCTTCCACCAGCTGGCAGGCCGAATACTCGGCGGAAGCTGGAGTCTGGTTTTCACCCCCGTCTGGGTGCATGTGATGAATGCCGCCACAGCACTGCTGTTCGGTTGGTTGTTCTGCTACTTCCTGTACAGGAAGCGGGTATTCATCAAGCTGTGAATCGCGCTTCCTGCGCGGCATGCGAGTTGTTTTTGCTTGCCTCGCGCGGGCGTGCGTGATAGACTATGCGGTAGCATGAAAGTTATCACAATTTACGGCAGCAAGAGCGACCTTCCCTTCATGGAACCGGCTCGCGTGTACTTCCAGGAGAACAACGTGGAGCACGAGGAAGTCATCTACTCTGCCCACCGCGATCTTCCCGCCCTCATCGAATACCTCAAGGACCTTGAGAACAGCAAGACCAAGGCCGTACTTCTCTGCGTGGCCGGTCTTTCCGCAGCCCTGCCCGGCGTGGTGGTCATGAACACAGAGCTGCCCGTCATCGGCGTGCCCGTACCCTGCGGCCCCCTGAACGGCGTGGATGCCCTGCTGGCCATCTCCCAGCTTCCCGGCGGCGTGCCTGCCACCACCGTGGGTCTGCACAAGAAGACTCCCGTGAACGCAGCCATGGCAGCCCACCGCATCATCAAGCTGGCTGAATAAAGAACACGGGTGCCAGCCCCGGGCTACAAACTCACATCTGCACATGAGTACGCCTAAGGATTTACTGACCATTGATGCGCTGAGTGATGCTGACATTCACGGCATTCTGAAGGGTGCCGCCGAGATGAAGCAGATATTCTGCAGCGGCAAGACCGCCCCGGCCCTGGCCGGCAAATCGGTGCTCACGCTCTTTTACGAGCCGAGCACCCGCACCCGCTCCTCGTTTGAGCTGGCAGCCCGCCGACTTCAGGCAGACGTGACCACCTTCACCGTGGCCACGTCGTCTGTTGTAAAGGGCGAGAGCGTGCACGACACCATCGACACGCTCATGAGCATGCACATGGATTACATCATCGTGCGCCACAAGAACAGCGGCATCCCCGCCGTTATCGGCCGCCATGCCAAAGCCTCCGTCATCAACGCCGGCGATGGTGCGCACGCCCACCCCAGCCAGGCATTCCTTGATGCCTTCACCCTGCAGGAGAAGTATGGCGACCTCACCGGCAAGCGCGTTGTCATCATCGGTGACATTCTGCACAGCCGCGTGGCCCGCTCCACCAGCACCATCCTCACCCGCCTCGGCGCCAGCGTGGCCTACATGGGTCCCGGCCCCCTGGTTCCGCAGCAGAAGCACACAGGCATTCCCCGCTTCACAAACTGGGACTCCGTGTTCGAGTGGAAGCCCGATGTCATCTATCTGCTGCGCGTGCAGAACGAGCGCATGGATACCCCCTTCTTCCCCTCCGCCGATTACCACAATGCCTTCGGTGTAACGGAAGAGCGCCTGCGCCGCATTGATGACCTGGACCTGAGCATCATGCACCCCGGCCCCGTGAACCGCGGCGTGGAACTCTGCGACAACGCCATGGATTACCGCAACAGCCTCATCTGCGACCAGGTCGAAAACGGCGTGGCCGCCCGCATGAGCATTCTTTCCTACCTCACCCCCCGGACTCAGAACAATGACTAATACCTACATACGGAACGCAACCTGGGCCCCCACGGGTGAATGCTTCGATATCCGGCTTGCCCCCGGCCACAGTCAGGTAGTACCCGAAATGGGCAACCTCACCATCAGTGATGCAGAGGTGAAACCCGCAGGGCAGATGAATATCCCCGAGCGCGCCCGCGTGATTGACGCTTCGGGCAAGCTGATTCTGCCCGCGCTTTTCGACCTGCACGCCAAGGTGGAAATTGAAGGCCGCAGCAAGCGCGAATCAGTGACCCGCACCGGCCAGGCCGCCGTGCAGGGTGGCGTGTGGGGTATGCTGGTCATGCCCACGGGCGGCTTCATGTTCGACAACAGCGCAGCGCTCGACAGCTTCCGCGAGGCCGTAGGACAGCGCTCTGTGGCCGAAATGATTCCTGCCGGCTGCATCTCGCTGGGAATGAACGGTGACCAGCAGGCTCCCTACAACTCACTGGCTGCACGCGGCATCCATATTCTGAGCGATGGCGGCGAACGCCCCGGTAACCTGCTCATGCTCCACCGCGCCATGAAGTACGTGGCAGAACTCGACATGTGCATGGCCCTGCGTGGTGATGTGCCCAGCATCACAGCAGGCACCTGCATCCAGCCCGGCACCACTTCCTACAAGCTTGGTCTGCACGGTACTCCCGCCTGCGCCGAGGAAATTGGTCTGGAAATCATCGTGCGTCTGGCACAGGATGCCGGCTGCCGTGTGCACGTCCAGAGCGTAAGCACCGCCGAGGGCGTGGAAATCATCCGCCGCGCCAAGGCAGCAGGCTGCCGACTCACGGCAGAAGTATCCCTGCACCACCTGCTCTTCACCCACGAGGACATCGGTGAGTACGATACCAACTACAAGACCCTGCCCCCGCTCCGCGACCGCAGCGATGCAGAGGCTCTGCTGGCAGGCGTGAAGGACGGCACCATCGATTGCATCGTGTCCGACCACACCCCCTGCACGCCCTTTGCTAAGAAGCAGGATTTCACCACCGCCCCGCAGGGCATGTGCCTGCTCGACCACTTCCTGCCGACGCTGTACACCAGGCTGGTGCAGCCCGGCAAGCTGACGTGGGAGGAACTCGTGCGCGCCTGTTGCGTGAACCCCTGCGCCATCGCCGTGCCGGATGTAATGGATCCCGCAGAACCCGAAGGCATGCCGCTGCTTCTGTTCGACCCGGCGGCCAGCACGGTGGTGAGCGAAGACAACCTGCCCTGCGGCACACTCAACACCCCGCTGCTGGGACAGACTCTCTGCGGCGGCGTAACTCTACCTCTCCAGTAAAGCCATGATTATCTACATCATCAGCGATGGCAAGAAAGGCCACCTCTCTCAGACCCGCGGTCTGGCTACAGCCCTTATCGAACAAGCCACGGAACGCGCACCCGAATGCCAGCATTCCTGCCACGAAGTGGACATCACAGGGCTGAGCTGGTTCGGGAAGCTCTTCTACAAAGGTAAGGAACTGAACCTGCCGCATCCCGACCTCATTCTCTGCGCCGGCCACGGCACGCACCTGGCTGCGCTGAGCCTGGCCCGCCACCTGCGCTGCCTGTGCATGGTGTGTATGCGTCCGAGCCTTCCCGTTGGCGCATTTGATCTCTGCATCACGCCGCGCCACGACCTGCCCGATGGTTTTGAAGCCAATGGTCAGATTTTCCCGACCAACGGCGCCATCAACGGCATCCGCCCCAATCCGGATGTACCGAAGACCCAGACTCTCGTCCTCATCGGCGGCCCGAGCAAGAGCTACAACTGGGATGCTGAACTGGTGCTCAACCAGTTATCCTCCATTGCCAGACGCACATCCACGCCCATTGTGCTCACCACCTCGCGCCGCACACCCTCTGACTTCGTGCACGATGTCTCGGTGGCCTGCCCGAATATCCGCGTGATTCCCGTAGAGGAGACCGGTCCCACCTGGGTGGCGGATAATCTGGCAAAGTCCGTGGAAGTATGGGTCACTCAGGACAGTGTGAGCATGGTTTACGAGGCACTCTCCAGCGGCGCGCCGGTAGGCATCATCGAGATGCCGGCCAAGGAAGGCCCGCACAAGCCCGATGCTTCCCGCATTGCCCGCGGTCTCAACATGCTCATAGCCGATGGCAGCGTATGCCGGTTCACGGAATGGGCCAAGACCAACAAGATTCCCCACACCGGCATGGTGATGAATGAAGCTGCCCGTGCAGCCACCTACATTCTGGAAACTTTCCCGAAGCTGCTGCCATGAAAGTGATGCACATGCTGCCCTCGCTGAGTTCCGGCGGGGTCGAACAAGTTGTTCTTGAACTCTGCGAAGGTCTCTGCGCCGCCGGTGTTGAGAATGTCGTTGTATCGGCAGGCGGCAGCATGGTTCCGGCCATTGAGGCCACAGGTGCACGCCACATTACCCGCCCCATCGGCAAGAAGAGTCTGCTCACCCTGCTCGAAGTCGGCCGCACCGCCAGGCTTATCCGGCAGGAGAAACCGGATATTCTCCACCTGCATTCCCGCGTCCCGGCCTGGGTGGGGTATCTCGCATGCCGCAGGCTCCCGGCAGCCGAGCGACCGGCCATCGTCACCACCTTCCACGGATTCCACTCGGTCAATGCTTATTCCGGCATTATGGCCAGGGGGGAAAGCGTGATTGCTGTCTCCCGCTGCATGCGTGAGCACATTCTCGAGAACTATCCCACCACACCTGCGGATAGCATCGTGGTTATCCCCAACTCGGTGGATTCCGGGCGTTTTCACCCGGATTACAAGCCCTGCGATGAGTGGATGGCCACCTGGAAAGAGCAGTACCCCGAGCTGGAGGGCAAGTTCACCCTCTGCCTGCCCGGCCGTATCACCCGCCTGAAAGGTGCACCGCATCTCGTACCCATCGTTGCCTACCTTCGCAGCAAGGGCATCCCTGCGCATGCAGTCATCGTGGGCGAAACCAAGAAAGGCAAGGAAGCCTACCGCGACGAAGTGGCAGCTGGCTTTGCTGAGGCTGGCCTGACAGATTGCGTGACCTGGACCGGCCACCGCCGCGACCTTGCCGATGTGCTCTGTGCCTGCGATGTTACCCTTTCGCTCACACTGCAGCCGGAATCCTTCGGCAATACCACACTGGAAGCCCTGGCTCTGGGCCGCCCCGTGGCGGGCTATGAACACGGCGGCGTGGGCGAGCAGCTCGAGCAGTTCCTGCCGGAAGGCAGAGTGCCCGCATGCGACCCGCAGGCTATGGCCGAATTGCTGGAGAAATGGTACAAAGAGCAGCCCTCACCCCGCACTCCCGTACCCGCCCCCTACCGCCGCGAGGATATGATTCAGGCCCACATCGACCTATACTCCGGCATGTGCAAGAAATAAGGCATGAATGTGCTCCACATCAGCCCGCGGCTGCGCCCCGGCGGCGTTAACCAGCTGGCAGCGGATCTGGCCTGCGGTATGCAGCAGGCCGGCTACCGCAACACGGTCATCTCCCCGCCCAATGAACTGGTGGGGCGCATGACTGCAGCCTCTGTGCAGCACCACAGTTCCCGGAATATTGCCGTATTCACCTTCCTGAACGAGCTCAAACGCGTCCGCAGGCTCATCGCCAGCACCAAGGCAGATATCATTCTTGCCTACACCACACCTGCTGCCTATCTGGCATGGAAAGCCTGCCACAACATGCCGGATGAGACAAAGCCCCGCATCATCGGCATTCACACCACCTATCCGCAGCATCCGGGCTGGGCTTCCAGTCTGGAGCTCTGCGACGCGCTTGTTACCGTATCCCGCCACCTCCGCAATGAACTGGTGCAGCGTGCGCGCCTGAGCGACTCGCCCGAACTGTGGGTTATCCCCTACGGTGTCAATGAAACACTCTGCCACCCCGCCTACCGTCCGTCCAACGCCTGGCTGGAACAATGGCTGCGCCACCACAAAGAGGCAGATGGCACACTTTCCGTCTGCGTGCCCGGGGCTATCACCCCTATGCACGGGCTCGAGGACCTGGCTCCGGTTCTGGGCAGGCTAAAAGCTGCAGAGGTCCCCGTGCAGGTCTACATAGCAGGCGATACTGCTAAGGCCGACCGGCACTACCTGAACAAACTGCGCCACCTGTATGAAAAGGCAGGCGTAAGCCAGCAGATTATCTGGCTAGGGCATCGTCCCGATCTGCGCGATATCATCTGCATCTGCGATGTGCTGCTCTCGCTTGCCAGGGAACCCGCCAGCCACGACCGTGTAGTGCTCGAAGCGCTTTCCCTCGGGCGTCCTGTTGCAGGCTACGACCACGGAGTTGTGGGCGAAATGCTCGATGCCTTCCTGCCGGAAGGTCGAGTTGCGCCCGGAGATATAGCCGGCATAGCCGACAGGCTCGAACAGTGGCACGCCTACCGCCCGCACATGCAGGATTCGCTCCCCTACCCCTACCGCCTCGGCGATACCATACGGGGCGTGGCCGAGCTCTGTCTCTCACTCTGCCAGGGAAACCGCAGCTGAACACGGCATTGACAAGAATAGCAAAATAGTTTAACCTCACCGCCGCATATAATTTTCTGATGATTAGTTTCACGAACCTTTCCCGCTACACCGATATTGGCTCCAATTGCTACCTGCTCGACATGGACGGCGTGCGCGTTGTGCTCGATTCCGGCATGCACCCGAAGAAGGATGGTGCCGATGCAACCCCGGAGTTCAACCTGATTGGAGCAGCTGATCCCGATACCATCTTCGTAACACACTCACACCTGGACCACATCGGCACCCTGCCCGTGCTTCAGGACAAATACCCCTCCGCCGAGGTGAACATGACTGCCGCCACCTGCGAGGTCGGTCTGGCCATGCTCCACAACTCGGTGAACGTAATGACCGCCAAGCGTACTCAGGAAGGCATCATTGAATACCCCTTCTACACCCACATGGAGCTTGACCACGTGGCACGCTGCTGGATGCCCCGCCCCTACGCCACTCCGTTCCGCATCGGGCGCAACGGTCGCGTGCTGGCTACCCTGCACGATGCCGGTCACATTCTCGGCAGCTGCGGCGTAGAGCTCGAGAGCGAAAGCGGCACCACTGTATTCTATACAGGCGACGTGCAGTTTGAGAACCAGACCCTGATTGCCGGTGCAGACTTCCCGCAGAGCGGCGTGGATATCCTCATCATGGAAAGCACCCACGGCTGCACCCAGCGCCCGGCTGAATACACCCGTGCCAAGGAGCTGCGCCGTTTTGCTGATACGATACGAGAAGTCCTTGAAAACAATGGTGCTGTGCTCATCCCCGTCTTTGCCCTGGGCAAGAGCCAGTGTCTGCTCACGGAAATCGGTCGTTTCAAGGAACAGGGGCTCATTCCTGATGTACCTGTTTACTTCGGCGGTCTCAGCTCTAAGATTACGGGCGTGTACGACAAGCTCGCCGACAGCACACCCCGCCTTAATCCCGGCTTCCGTATCAAGGAACACGTGGAAACCCACGGCCTTCCCCGCCAGGGTAAATCCCCGCTGGTGGCTTCCCCCGGCAATATCTACCTGGTTTCCAGCGGCATGATGAGCGAGCACACTGCCTCCCACATTCTGGCTGAGCAGATTATCACCCACCCGAATGACGCCATCCTCTTTGTCGGCTACAGCGACCCTGAGACCCCCGCAGGCAAAATCAAGGCCACTGACCATGGCCAGATGGTGAATCTGCGCGAAAAAGGCGGCCAGGCCTATCCGCTCAAGTGCCGTGTGGAATGCTTCGACTTCTCCGGCCACGCCACGCGCGATGCCCTTATTGACTACGCCCGCACCCTGAATCCAAAGAAGATTCTCCTTGTGCATGGTGATGAAGCTGCGCTTGAATCTCTGGCAGGTACCCTGCGTGAGCTCATGCCGGGCACAGACATCCTGGTGCCTGAGCCCGGTGCTCCCATCCGCCTCGACTAAACACCGGCAGTTCACTTCCCGTGGTGGTCAACCTCCTGCGTAATGGACAGGAGGCGGAAGTTGCCTTGCCCGCAGTAGCGCAGGCAGAGCGACTGCCCCACCGCAGCATCCGGCATCTGAGGCAGGCGCAGAGCCCCGGTGAACGGCAAACTGAGATGCGGGTAATCCGAAGGAAAGAACTTCTCCCATTTCTCCGTAGCCGAACATCGGAAATCGAAGCGGAGGTCACTATCGAGCAACCTGAGCTTGAAGCGGCTGAACTGACGTACAGAATTAAAGCTGTTACTGCTTTCCATGGGCATGGTATCCAGTATCGCTTCGACGGGAATGCCCACACGGTACTTCCGGCCTTTCTTAATCATGGGCACAGCCATGAGTCCCATATCGCCGGCAATGGCCAGCACCTGTTCTCCCGTCTCCATATCAGTGATACAGACAGAGGAACCTGCCAGGTGATGCGCGCAATCAAGTTCCATATTACGTTTTGACTCAGCCTCCTGCAAACTGTCGAGAGGAGGCGAATCACACAGCATCCGCTCAAGGGATACCCGGCCACTCCCCACAGTCCGCAGAACAAACCACATTTCATCATCCTGCCCACGCAGGCTTTGAACCGGCGCCAGGTGCAGCACCTCGCGCCCGGCAAACTCCACTCGCTGCCAGGCCGTCACCTGCTGTTCCAGATTGATGGTAAGCATGGCAACAGAGCCATCATTCATAAGAAGCCATATATTGAAATGGCCACCACGCTGTACACACCATTCCTTTACTCCCGACTCCAGCAGGTGTGCTGCCAGCATGCTCACATCTGTAGTCGAATAGCCATCTGCCTCCAGCCGATAGGCAATCTCGCGCATGCGACGGCCGCCACGCTGCACGAAAAGCACCGTATTTTCCACCGGTCTTGCCGGTAAGCCTTCGCTGCCCACAGCAGATTGACGCCTGAATGCTACAGAAGTGGGAGTCAGCATATCACCCGAGCCAGACACAAGCGCCCATTCGCTATCCGATGTACCAATCAGCAGCTGGCGTGTGGCGCATAGCCAGCATATCCTGTTCTGGTCGCTACCCATCATACTCAAGTGCATGGCAGCGTCATCATCCGATCCTATGCGGAAGTTCTGGAAATCGTCCACCACGCTTGCCAGCAAGGTAGTTGGCAGGCCCGGCATCCCCGCCAGCCATAGTCTTCCCTGGAACATTGTGGCAATAGCCGGATATCCGTTGCGCTCGCCCATCGCGCCAAAACTCCAGCTATGCGTGGAAAAGCTCACCGGATTCCCCATATACGAACGCACCACGCGGGCCCGGGCATGGTAGGCATCCTCCACAGAATCGATAAGGAATCTGTATTCCCGTGTACCGCCCATGATTTTGAACTGCAGGAAAGCACCCAGCACAGCGGGGTCACTGCAGCTGCGGCAGACCAGCACCATGCGGCACGGCTGCGGTTCAGAACCGGAAAGAGCCCAGTTCTGGCGAGACTCGTAATCTGACTGGGAAAATGTCTTGATGCAGGTCCAGTTCCACAGGCGGTAATCGGGTTCCTTTTCCGGGGTATCATAACTGCGCCATAGTTCCCACTCAGCATTCCATGTGCCCGAGGTCGTGAGCTCCCAATCCCGCATCACTTCGTACGGCGCATTCGAAGCATCCAGCCGCATGATGCCGGGCTGGAAATAGAGAGGATAATCCTCAAGTGAGTCACTGCCGTTGTAGGCTCCGGGTTCATAATCCCGTATGCAGCGATAAAAATATACCATAGACGACTTCTCGTTCTTCTGGTGCAACAGCGCATGTCTTGCTATACGGCTGCTGCGGAGGTCCGGAGCTGCCTCAGCTCCCGTTTGTTGTGTTTCATTGGTAAATAGTGTTTTTGACGGCATGGTGGCATCTGCCATCAGGTATTCCTTATTCACCATATTCTGAGAAAAGCGGTGATACCCACCGTCGATGCTCAGCCTGGCATACATGCCCCCGTCCTCCATGACCGCAGAGAGCCGACCCTCCTGCAGGGCGTATGTTTCGCGGGGAAAGCTCTCGAAATCCGGCTGTTCGCATCGCCAGTCTGTATCAGTGTAACGATACAGCACCACGGGAGGATGAGTGGGACAACAGACATACACCGCATCATTTATCTGCGAAAAATGCAGATTCCGCAGCTGTTCATCAGTTGTCCACGGTGTAAGAAGGATGGTATCACTCCCGCTGCTGTTGATAAGCAGTTCGCCATCCCTGAACACACGCATGCGCCCGGGACTGAACTCAAGCATCAACACATCATCGGCAGCGTAACTGAATGCCACCAGTCGCACAGTATCTCCAGCGGCTTGCCGGACAAACCGTGTTCCCGGTCTCAGCTGCACTCCGCCATACGGCTGCACCTGAAAATTACATATCCTGGCCGCGCCCCGCTGGTAAGCCTGCAAATCAAACCGGGTCGAAAGCCAGGGCGACAATTCACCCGCCGTAAAACCAATGACAATGGGTACTTCCTGCATAGTTCTCCTGCTGTATCACATCAGAAGATTCTTCACCACGCTGTTAGCAGCTGCGGCATAGCTTTCCATATCAGCACACCAGACCGCACCTGTAGCCGGCATGGTTACTCAGGCGAGCAACATGCGTTGCAGGGATTCTCCCCTGCCATGATTTCGATACCATGCTTGCGGAACAGTGCTACCACCTCAGCGCGGAGAGATTCATCAACAGGAAGCAATTCCTTTGTTGCTGCAGTGTTGACCGCACCGTGTGCCAGCAGTAGCTCAAGTTCCGCCATCTTGCCGTTGACAAGAGAATCGGTTTCTGCATCCAGACCTCGTTGCATGTAGGTCAGGATACGCAGGCAGCCATCCAATACGGATTCTGGCATTTCGCCCTGTACCTTGTTCACCTCAATGCCGTGAGAAAGAAGCCATCGCACAGCCTCCGGGTTCGATGCATAGCCACTTACCTGAGCATAGAGGAACTCCGCATTGAGCCATTCCCTGCCGGGTTTAGGCAGGATGCCGTCGCGGATAAGCTCCTGCAGGGCGCTGATACTGTCCTCGTTGACCAGAAGCAGTTTTACCGCCTGCTCTGTACTGATTCCTGAATAACCATGGCGCAGAAACCAGACAAGCAGGCCAGAGCCGTGTTCAACATCCGACTCAATGCTTTTATACAGATTATCGGATGAAACAGAATTGATATCCACACCCCGAGCATAAAGCCAGTCGAGAAACTCCATACAATTACTGAACGGAACACCCGAAGGCATAAGAACCATATCAAACAAGCAGAAATCCATGCCAGATTCCACGTACCGCCGAGTCGGATCCAGTCCCTTTTCTACTAAAAGTTGCAGTAAGGGAACATCTGCGTTTATACACGCTGAAATCAGTAAGGATGGCTCCACTTCATCGGTTGCACCGGTCTTCATCAGAGAATGCAGGCTTCTTCTGACACTGGCATCCCATGCTCTGGATTCCATAGCAGCACAGCACCATTCTGTCACGCGCTTATACAACGAAGGATTGGGCTCTGCTTCCAAATCGATGTCCAGATACCGACTGGCGCCGTTTTCTGATACAAGAGAGTCACGAGACTGCAGCATTGCCGCTTCATCTGCAGTGAAGCTCGCATGAGGCTCAGGAGCACCGCCCCAGCGCCAGCTATCCAGCCAGCAATAGCCGGCACCTGTGGCCAGAACAAGGGCCAGGGCAAGACCAACGCAGGAACGCACAATGATTTTCCTGAGCTTCATTTCGTGTAGGCGTTGGAAACAAGGGCCTTTTCGCCGGCCTGAATGCGCAGCATCTCCATCTGCAGGCGGGTCAGTTCCTCGTTGAAATGCACGGGGGTGAGCGGGCGCCACGAGCCGACACTCCGCATGTGGTTCATGACCCGTTGCAAATGGGTTGCCAACGGTGTATTCATATCCAGCACCGGCTCGATGAGGCGGCAGGCCTCGGAGAGGTAGCGCTTGCTGGCATTTCGCGGGCGGGGGCCGGCCTGCGCCATGTTATCAAAGCGGAAGCCCACATCCATGAGGTAGGTATGCTCCAGCGAAAAAGGCACAGAGGCTATACGCTCAATATCCAGATAGATGCACACACGGCAGAGCTGCTGCAGAAGGCCGCAGATGACGATGGAGGGGAGCACGCGCCCGCTGTTCACCATCATGTCCATAGGCTCACCCTTGATTCGCTCCATGGCCAGATGCCAGGTACCATCAGCCTCCAGCAGCTCGAGCGGCGCGGCAATGTTGGGATTATCCAGCCTGGCCTGCATGCGTGCCGTCTCCACAAAGAAGCGGACCTTGCGGTCATCCTGCATGGCACGCTCACGCAGGCTGCGCAGGAGCACATCGCGGCTCATGTTCTTCTGCGTGGCCACATAGGTGACCGTGTCGGCATCCTCGCTGTGCACAGCAGAAAGAATATACTGCTGTGCAACCACTCGCGGCAGGCTGTAGGCGGAATAAGGCATATTTTTCTATGATTGGTGGAAATCAGCCATCGTAGCCAAGCTTGAGCACAGGCATGCCTTCCACGGCATTGTGCCAGGCCTCAGCGGGCACGGTGATTTCGAGATACACATCGGGTTCATCCTGCCCCTCCACAGGCTCGGAAACACGCTCCATGGTCACCTCACAGTCATCCTGACCAAGGATGCTGGGGTACACTGCGTTCACCTGGTTGGCAGGAATAGCGAACACATAGTCCATTTCCTCCTCGCCCTCGACTCGCTTGGGCAGGAACAGGTAGATATCATCCCACACCACAGAGCCCAGAATCTCCTCGGGCAGGTCCACGACATTGCCCAGCGGGCGGCTGGAGTAGACAGCCTCGCCGTTCACCTTCATCCAGGCACCCACGCGGCGGAATACATCCACAATGCCATCGGGGATGGAGCCATCAGCCTTCGGGCCGATGTTGAGCAGCAGGTTGCCACCCTTGGCGGCGCATTCCTGCAGCTGGGCAATGATGACTTCTGGCTTCTTGTAGTTCAGATGATCTTCCACATGGTGACCCCAGCGGTTACCCACGGTCATGCAGGCTTCCCAGTCGCGGCCGGGATACCCCTCGCGGGGAATGCGCTTTTCGGGTGTCGAGAAATCACCCTTGGAATAATCCAGCTCCTTGGTATCCTGGCTGGGGTCAAAACCGCTGAAGCTGTACAGGCGGTTGTTGAACAAGACACCGGGATTGGCATCGCGGCAAATCTGCATCAGCTCCTGAGCCTTCCAGGCTTCACCCTCGGCGGCACCCTGTGAGTAGTCCCACCACATGATATCGATGGAGCCGTAGTTGCGCACCAGCTGGCGCACCTGCGTATGCAGGTATTCCTGATAGGCTGCCTGATTACGGGGAATCTGATTTTCCTTGAGCAGCTTCTCCTGACCCACAGGGTAGCACAGATCCGGGCAGATGGTATTATCGTAATCCTTCTGGTGCCAGTCAATCACGCTGTGGTACAGCCCCACACGCATACCTGCAGCACGGGCAGAATCCGTAAACTCCTTCACGATGTCACGGCCAAGCAGCGCACCGGAGCAGTAATCGCTGTTGCAGGCATCGAACAAGGCAAAACCTTCGTGATGCTTCGAAGTGAGCACCATGTAGCGGCAGCCCGCTTCCTTTGCCAATGCTGCCCAGGCCTCGGTGCAGCCAGGTGCAGGACAGAAACGCGGCAGCGTCTCTTCGGCATAGGTTAACGTATCCAGCCCGAGATTGCACTGAATCCACTCACCACCACCGGGCACCCCCTGGAAATACCCCGCGAGACCGGAATAAAGTCCGTAGTGAATGAACATACCGAACTTAGCATCGCGCCACCACTGCATACGGGCATCGCGCTGTTCCTTGGTTTCCTGCACAGTTGCGGCAGCGGCGGGCTCGGGCACAGCCTTTTCTACCGCCTGGCACATACCGGCCATGAATGCTGCACCTGCTAACGCATAGATTAGATTACGGGCTCTCATTACTCTAAATACTAGAGAAATTACCTGCATTTGTCAATAATATTGACAGCTGACTCAATTTTTGCTAGAGTTAACTCTATGGACGACCTTATCCTGACGCACACCATCACCAGCTATGAATGCTCTGCAGACCACCTGATGAAGCCTGAGTTCTTCCTGCATCTCTGTCAGGAAATGGCGGAAGAACATGCAGATTTGTACAATCTGGGCTTTGGCTGGGCTGTTCAGAACCATAAGATATGGGTGGAAACACAGGGTAATTACGAGTTTTTCCGTCGTCCTGCTTGGAAGGAAACCATCAGTCTGCGCACCAATACAGGCCAGGCCAGCGCCCTGCAGGCCCGCCGTTTTGTGGAAATGACCGATAAGGACGGCAACGTGCTCGCCCGCGCCGACCTGATGTGGGTACTTATCGACATCACCACGCGCCGTCCCTTCCCCCTGAAGCGTACCGATGTTGCGTTCAAGGATGTGGATTGTCCGTCCATTACTGCCCCGATGGAGTGCCCGGAATGGAGTGAGGAGCCTCTCTGCAGCGTGCCGCACACGGCAGCTCGCCGCGACATTGATTTCAACGGCCACATCAACAACAGCGCCTATCTCATCTGGGCGTTGGACACCCTCCCCGCAGAGCACACGCCCGATGGCACACCCGCCCGCTTCCACCTCACCTTCCGCAAGGAATGCATGCTGGGCGCAGAAGTAGAGGTGCAGCACTACCGCAGCGGCAACTTCACCCGCCACATCATCAACTCCGCCGAAGGCGTTCGTGCAGAGATTGAGGTGCAGTGGAGCTGAAAAAGGTTGCCAAAACGACCGAATAGGTGTATCGTAGCGCCCATGCACATCCCCATGGGAGACAGGATTGACGCCCTTTGCCAGCGGCAATGCGCCTTTGCGCTCTATTGCCTGCCGGGTGAGTCGCAGCCTGTTTTCTGCATGGCGGAAGATGGCCGCACACAGGAGGATTTCATCTTCCTCAATGGTTTCCTGCTGGCCACATTCGATGGCAGCACCCGTTTCATCCCTGCCGAGCTGCAGGAAGTCCCCCTGCCCGATGCCTGGGAAGAAATGAGCATGCAGCCCGCCGATGCCGCCACCACACGCGAGCAATACGCAGGCTTATTCTCCTTATACACAGGCTTTATCCACAGCGGAGAGGTCCGCAAGATTGTGCTGGCCCGCACAGCCGATGTGGATACCGAGCCAGGTTTTTCTCCCAGCAAGGCCTTTGCCACCGCCTGCGAGCAGAATCCGAACGCTTTCAAGGCACTGGTGCACACGCCGCAGCACAGCACCTGGCTGTTCTGCACACCCGAGCAGCTTATCACCGGCAGCGGCGAACAATGGCACACCATGGCTCTGGCCGGCACCCGAATCCCCTGCACCCTGCCCTGGGATGCCAAGAACAAGCGGGAGCAGGCGCTGGTAAGCGATTTCATCCGCGAGGTACTCACCCCGCTCTGTGATGATATACATGAGGCTCCGCTCGAGAACCTGCGCGCAGGCCGCATCGAGCATCTCTGCACGCGTTTCAGTTTCCACATGCCGCCGGGCCGCCTTATTTCTGTGCTGGATCAGCTTCCCCCCACCCCTGCTGTGTGCGGTTCTCCCGTGGCTGATGCCCGCCGACTCCTCCAGCAGTATCCCGATATCGACCGTTCCTGCTATGCCGGCTACCTGGGGCCGTGGGGCAATGCCGTGGGGCACACAGGCCCCTGGGGTAATGGCTCTGTGCAGCTGTATGTCTCGCTGCGCTGCATGCAGATTTTCCCCGGTTTCTGCAGGCTCTACGCAGGCGGCGGCCTCATGCCTGATTCCGATGAAGAGCAGGAATGGCAGGAGACTGAAAACAAAATGGCCTGCATGCAGCAGGCCATTGCAGGAGCTTATTGATTCTCGGCATCGCGAGGCGCGAGTGCCAGGAACATCAGCGTCCACCCCGAGAATATCATTTCCACCGCTATCAGCGTGCCGATGAGCCAGGCAGAGGATTCCGGCCAGCTCCAGATAATCATGACACCGAGCACAAGCGAAATGATGGCATTGAAGCAGCGCCAGAAACGCCCCGGCGTATTCCACAGGGAGATCGCCACACCTGCGCGGATGATGCCGGCGGAAAGAATGGCACAGCCAATAAGCAGAGTCCACCACTCAAGCGACAGCAGCGGCATGAGCACGGTACCCCCCCCCACCACCAGATACAGCAAGGCTGCCAGCAGATTCCACCAGCGGTCCTCGCTGCGGGTAATCCCCTGAATCAGGCGGATAAGACCGGCCACAGCCAGCACAAAGCCACCTACCCACACCGCCGATGCTCCCAGCAGGAAGGGAAAACTAAGCAGGATAAAGCCCAGCAGCAACTCCAGAACAGCCAGCACCCCCGCCACCCAGGGGCGCCCCAGTACGCTGCAGCGTGTCGGCACGCAGCAGGATGTCTTTGATTCATCATCTGCAGCAGCCATGACCACATTCTCCGTTAGAGTTAAAACGTCGGGCTACTGTCTTCCAGCACACCTGGTTGAGGAAGGCATCCACATACCCCGCGCGGTTGTTGCAGTAACGCAGGTAATAGGCGTGTTCCCACACATCGCACACCAGCAGTGGGCGCATACGCGGCAACAGCGCATCCTGATGCCGGTGGGCAGCCAGCACCACAAGACGGTGGCTCACGGCGTCCTTGGCCAGCAGCGCCCAGCCGCTGCCCTGCACACCGAGCGCGGCACTGCGGAACATGCGCACAAATCCTTCATACGAACCGAAGGAGCAATTAATCGCATCAGCCAGTTCCCCTTCAGGCCCACCACCCGGCACGGGGGAAAGGTTACCCCAATACAGAGTGTGCAGCATATGGCCGGCCAGATTGAAGGCGAGGTTATGCGCCGCCGTGGCCGCCAGGGTTTCCGGTTGTTCACCTGTGGCGACCTGCTGCATCAGTTCGGCAGCAGCATTGGCGCCGGCCACATAGGCAGCGTGGTGGCGGGAGTGGTGCAGCACCACGGTTTCGACATCCAGCAGCGGTTCCAGAGCCGCTGCATCATAGGGCAAAGGAGGCAGCACGTAGTGGCCGTTCTCGTACCCGTCACATAAGCAGATTGAGTCCATGCAGGGGAAGACATGCCAGTTCCCCGCAAGGTTCAGTGATTGTTATACGTCAATCGACACCAGCGTGGTGTTGTCCGCATGCGGGTCATTGAGCGCCTGGCATGCAGCAATAATGGCAGCGGGCAGACTTCCCTCGCGCTTATCCAGGATATTGCGGCCCACACTGGTAAGCATCTCGGGTTCCAGGATATTCTCAGCACCATCCGTAGCCAGCACAATGCGGTCCTCTGGCAGCAAGGGGTAAGGAATGGCAGGAGCATCGACCAGGTCGAGCGGTTCTCCCGTCACGGCGCTGCGCAGCACATGCCCGCGGCGAAGTGCTTCCTGGGCGGTCATTCCCGCGCCGATATAGGAGCGGAACACATCGCGGAAGGAGTGATCCTGGTTCAGGCGCAGCAGGCGGCCACGGCGCCAGAGATACAGCGCAGTATCCCCCACGCTTACCCAGCGCAGAACGCCGGAGCCCACGAATACAGCCAGCAGCGTAGTGCCACCATAGGCTCCGCGTGCTTCAAAGGAATCGCGCACATCATCATTCGCAGCTTCGAGCGCAGCGCGCATACGCTGCTGCATCGGCTGGTCATCCAGCCGTTCAAAGGCTCGCAGGTACGACTCGCATACCAGCGAGGAAGCCAGCTCACCATCGTGGTGACCACCCATGCCATCGCACACCACAGCCAGCACACCTTCGCGGTAATACTTCACCACGTAGGCATCTTCCTGCTTGCGTCTCATGCCAATCCACTGTGCTGCCTGTGCTATCATGCGCGTACGCCTTTAATAACATAGAATCTACATGCACGCAAGACAAAACGGAAAATAATTAAGATTACTTATTGAATGCCACCTCTGCCTGTGCTAGAATACACGGAGAACACATGGCTACGCCGTCCCTCACCGAATCTCTGTACGAATACATGTCTGCCCCCGGCTATGAACCGCAGGAACTGGCAGATATCTCCAAGGGAATGGGATTGCATCCCTCCCAACGCAGCGAACTGAAAGCAGCCCTATCCAAGGGGCTTGTTCAGGGCAGGCTCATCAAGCTGCGCAAGAGCCTCTACATGCTCCGCAAACCCATGGGCGGAGAACTGACAGGGCGCATCTCGCAGAGAGGCAGCCGCATTTTCTTTGTGCCCGATGCAGACTCAGCCCCCAGACTGGCAGCACTTGCCCCCAATGAGCCGCCTACCTCACTCTACGTTGCGCCGTATGCAAGCAAAGGCGCCATGGATGGCGACAAGGTCGAGGTTGCGGTTCGGGTCAAGGCACCGCAGCGCAACCACCGCAACCGACACAGGCCCCAGGCTGCCGAGACGCATATTGAGGTGCGCGTGCTG
Source organism: Akkermansia sp. (assembly GCA_045644745.1). Classification (GTDB taxonomy): domain Bacteria; phylum Verrucomicrobiota; class Verrucomicrobiia; order Verrucomicrobiales; family Akkermansiaceae; genus Akkermansia. The sequence goes on along the minus strand of JAZRHL010000029.1, from coordinate 59,556 downwards.
GAGATCCTTTCCCGAGGCCACAACCGCTGGGTGGGCGTATACCGCTCCACGGGGCGCTATGGCCACCTGGCCGGCGATGGCAAGAGCAGCCCGCCCTTTGTGCGCCTGCTCACTCCGCCGCCTGCAGGTCTGCTGCCCGGCATGGTGGCAGTAGTCGAGCCCGTGGCCTATCCCATTGCCAACTCCGAGGCTACTGGCCGCATTGTGCAGATGCTCGGCTGGCCGGAGGATGAGGAGGTGCAGATTACCACCATCATGCACAAATACGGGCTGGCCGATACCTTCCCCGAGGACGTGCTCGAGGAATCGGAACAGATTCCGGATACCATCGACGCAGAAGAATACCGCCAGCGCGATGACTGGCGCGAACGCTGCGTCATCACCATTGACCCCGCCACTGCCCGCGACTACGATGACGCCATCTGCGTGACCCGCAAGGGGCACAACTGGGAGCTCGCCGTGCACATTGCAGATGTGAGCCACTATGTTCGCCCCGGTTCTGCGCTGGATGAGGAAGCCCGCAAGCGTGGCAACTCCACCTACCTGCCCGACCGCGTGCTGCCCATGCTGCCGCCGCGCCTGTGCGATGGCATATGCTCCCTGCGCGAGGGGGAGGACCGCCTCACGCGCCTCTGCCTCATGCAGATTAACCGCCAGGGCAAGGTGTTCAAGGCCGAGTTCCGGGATGCAGTCATCTGCTCCCGCCGCAGACTGACCTACCCTCAGGTGCTGGAGGTTCTGCAGGGCAAGGGCAGCACGGGCGATGCCGAAATCGACGACATGATTCACGAAGCCGGCAAGCTCGCCCAGCTTCTGCGCCGCAAGAGGTTCGAGGCCGGAGCGCTGCGTCTGGATTCGCCGGAGCTGCGCCTGATAACCGATGACCAGGGAACCCCCGTGGATGTGGAAGTGGAAACCAGCGATGAAGCCCACCAGCTTATCGAGGAGTTCATGCTGGCCGCCAACGAAAGCGTGGCACACGCCCTCAATGCCCAGGCCCTGCCCGCCATCTACCGCGTGCACGAAGCCCCCGACCCAGCCAAGCTCAACGAGCTGGCCCAGGTGCTCAGGACCTATGGCATCAAGGCCGGCGCCCTCGCCACGCGCGAGGAACTGAACGCCGTGATGGATAAGATTGAGGGCCATCCGGACGAGGATATCCTCAAGGTGCAGCTGCTCAAGGCCATGATGCGCGCCCGCTACTCGCCCGATGCGCTCGGGCACTACGGCCTGGCCAAGGGCGACTACTGCCACTTCACAAGCCCCATCCGCCGCTATGCAGACCTGGTCATTCACCGCGCATTTGCCCGGCTCAGCGGTTCGTCCTCAGCCCCGCTGCCGCCGAAAGGAGCCCTGGCGACCATCTCCGACCATATTTCCGAGACAGAGCGTAACTCAGCCGCCGCAGAGAATGAGGCTCAGCAGAGCATGATGTCGCGATTCATGGAGCTGCAGTGCGAAAGCGAGCAGCCGCGCGTGTGGAATGCCGTGGTGCTCGCCTGCTGGCCGCAGGGGCTTGCCGTGGAGGTTCCCCTGCTCCGGGTCAAGGGCTTTGTATCGGGCAGCGATTTGCCGAAGGACACCTCGTGGTATTTTGAGCGGCATGTGGAGCGCTGGACCTCCACCGATGCCCGCTGCTACTACCCCGGGGTGCATATTCAGGTGGTTCCCACGCGGGTAGATGCACCCACAGGATTCGTGGACTTCGTTCCGGCAGAGGGCTGAATACGTACAAAAGCGGCGGAGAACTCGCAGCGTGACGTATTTTCTAAGCCTCAAACAGAGATTAGGCTTGCGTGAGCAGCGGGGTGAGAGTATAGTTTCGCCCCGAAATGAAAGCCCTCGTCAAAACAACGGCCGATAAAGGCCTGGAACTGATGGACGTGCCGATGCCTGAAGTCGGCCCGAATGATGTTCTCATTAAGATTTACAAGACAGCTATCTGCGGCACAGACCTGCACATCTGGAACTGGGACGCCTGGGCCCAGCAGACCATCCCTGTAGGCATGCATGTAGGGCATGAGTTCTGCGGCGTCATCGAGCGCGTAGGCTCCGCTGTCACCCAGTACCAGCCCGGCGATGTCGTTTCCGGCGAGGGTCACATCGTCTGCGGCCACTGCCGCAACTGCCGCAAGGGTCTCTTCCACCTCTGCCCGAACACCAAGGGTGTGGGTGTGAACCGTCCCGGCTGCTTTGCCGAATACCTTTCCATTCCCCAGAGCAACGTCATTCGCATCCACAAGGACATGCCCATGGAGATTGCCTCCATTCTCGACCCCCTGGGCAATGCCACTCATACCGCCCTCTCCTGGGATCTCGTGGGTGAAGACGTGCTCATCACCGGTGCCGGTCTCATCGGCTCCATGGCTGCCGCCGTCTGCAAGAAGGCCGGTGCCAAGAGCGTGACCATCACCGACGTGAGCGACTACAAGCTCAACCTCGCCCGCATCATGGGCGCCGACCGCACCGTGAACGTCATCTCCGGCGACAGCATCGACGCTGCCCGTAAGGACCTCGAAATCGAGGAAGGCTACGGCGTGTGCCTCGAGATGAGCGGCGCTCCCGCCTGCCTCAAGGACATCATCAACCACTCCGCCTACGGTGCCAATATCTCCCTGCTCGGCATCCAGCCCGGCGGCTCCGGCATCGACTGGAACACCTTCGTGTGGAAAGGCCTCAAGATGAAGGGTATCTATGGTCGCGAAATGTACGGCACCTGGCAGAAGATGGACGCCATGCTGCGCAGCGGTCTCGATGTCTCCCCCATCATCACCCACCGCATGCACTACACCGACTTCAAGAAGGGCTTCGAGGTCATGGCCTCCGGTCAGTCCGGCAAGGTGGTGCTCACCTGGGCTGAATAAAACTACGTTTCATTTCAATTCCCCAAGCCGCATTCCCCTCAAAGGAATGCGGCTTCTGCTTTGTATACGCGTTTGCATAATTAATGGCCTCTGTTATTCTGCTCGATATAATCGGGAATTGGCGAGCCGCAGGCGAGCGGAATTTGGAGTCCCGGCTGGGACGTCAGAGCTCAGGCAGGGGTGGAGTCGCGACAGCGACGGAACCCCTGCTAACCATAAAACCAATTCGAACCCCGAACGCAGTGAGCGGGTGGTAGAGGCGGTGGTTATGCATTGAAGCAGAGTTCTCTGCCGCCCTCTCCTTTCGTCGGGGCTCCGTTATCCTTTGTTTGTTAGCAGGGGCTGGGCCCGCTGGCGCGGGCTTACCCCTGCCTGTCCTCTTACGTCCCTGAACGGGACTCAAATAATCCATGGTCGTGTCGACCGCTAACGCTCGCAAAACTCGAATTTATTACTACCATGGTTCCTCTTGGAAACAATAAACCTCTTCGCTAATCGCACCATCACGTGAAACTATGGATATTTGAAATTCCGAGATTCCTCCGCGCCTAACTTCTTCAATAGGCATTCGTCAATTCACTTGCATTTTCCTTGACTTATCACCCCCTAAAAGGTAGAGTATTGGCATGGATACAGATACCCGTAAGAGCGTGGCCGCGTGGTCATCGGTGATTTGGAGCGGATTCCTCGCAGCCACCAAGCTTGTGGTGGGCATATTCACCGGCTCGCTCGGTATCTTGTCAGAGGCGCTGCACAGTGCTCTTGATCTGGTCGCGGCAGGTGGCACCGTGTTTGCCGTGAAGGTTGCCGCACGCCCTGCTGATGACGAACACCCCTACGGCCACGGCAAGGTGGAGAACCTCATGGCCCTGGCCGAAACCCTCCTGCTGCTGGCCACTGCCGCCTGGGTTATCATGGAAGCCTGCGAGCGTCTCCTCAGCTCCGACCCCGCCGCACTCGAGGTGAAGTTCTCCTACTGGGCCTTTGCCATTGTCATTATCTCAATTGTGGTTGATGTGAACCGCGCCGCCATGCTCAAGCGCGTGGCCCGCGAGACCCGCAGCGCCGCGCTCGAAGCCGATGCCGCCCACTTCACCACCGACATCTGGAGCAGCGCCGCCGTGCTCCTCGGTATCACAGGTGCCGCCGTCGCAAACATGACCGTCGAGGGCAGCTGGCTGCACTGGGTACTCATGCGCGCAGACGTCTTCGCATCGCTCGTGGTTGCCGCCCTCATCCTCCACGTCTGCAAGGACCTCGGCATGCAGTCCATCAACAACCTCATGGACAAATCCAACAGCGAGGCCTCCGACAGCATCCGCAAAGCCATGGCCGAGCGCATGCCCACCTACCCCTTGTCCCGTCTCCGTGTCCGCGAATCCGGCGCCCGTTACTATGTGGATATGGAGGTTCAGGTGCCGCCCAGCCTGCATGTGGACACGGCCCATGAGATTGCCGATGCCATTGAATCCCTCGTTGCCTCCACCCTCGAAGGCGCTGAGACCATGGTGCACATGACTCCTGCCCACTCCCTGCCCGAAACGCCTGAATTCGTCATCCGCCGTCTGGCCCTCAGCCACCGATTCGGTGTGCACGGCCTCGTGCTCCAGCATACGGACGATGGTAAATTCGTCATTGCTGTAGACCTCGAGCTGCCGCCCGCCGCCACGCTCGAATCCTGGCAGGTCGCCGTGGAAGCCTTCCGCAAGGAAGTGCAGCGCAACCTGAATGCCGACCTCGTCGCCCTGCATGTGGAGCCCGACCTGCGCCGCGTGCCTGCCTACGCCGAGACCCTGCCCGAGGATTGGGAAGACCAGGTGCGCCAGGCCATGATTCACCGCGGCGCCCCCCTGCCCAGCAGCATCCGCTGCTACACCCGCGGCCAGGAACGACTCTGCATCATCACCATCCCCCGCGAATCCCGCCTCACCGTAGAGGAAAGCCACGCCCGCCTCACCAAGCTCAACAAGAAGCTCGCCGAGCGACTCCCCTCCGTCGCCCGCATCATGGTGACCTACGAGGAGTAACTATAATAGAAGGCTTGCCTGAGCAATATTCTCTCATTTCCTGATTGACTGAGGCTTTGAGTGTGTTATAATGAACTCTCATAGGGGAATGAATAACCACCCCGGGTTAGAAACAGTGGACGACGATATCATTTGCACAGAGAAAATCATTGCTGACCGCAAGACCTTTTTCATTGACCTGAAGAGCAACGCCCGCGGGCGTGTGGTGCGCATCACCGAGAAGGTGAGCTCGAACCGTGACCGCATCATGGTTCCTGCAGAAATCCTGGACGATTTCATTGCCGCGCTGGAGGATGTCCGCCGCGCCAATAACGAGCATTGATGCACTCTTGCCGCAGCTGCGGCAAATTATAGTTTGTTAGTAGGATTGACAGACTTTTGTCTGGACAAGAGGATTGTATTGTGCTTAAATCTTGGCGAGACTAGAGCACAGAGTCTGTAATTTTCAATAACATTTAATGCACTGAATATGAGAAGAATCAAGGTTCTTAAACTGGGTTGGGAGTTTCCGCCGCTGATTAACGGTGGGCTCGGAGTGGCGTGCATGGGTATTTCGCGGGCACTTTCGCAGAAGGTGGATCTGAATGTGATTGTGCCGAAGGCTGCCCCTGATGCCAGGTATGATGGCTTTGAGCTGATGGGTGTGAACAACCTGAAGCACGAGCAGCTGGTGACGCAGGAGGCCGAATACACCTACGAGAGTTTCTCGGTGGTGGACAAGGCGCCCGTGAATCTGGATCCGTACGCCTGCGTGGAAGGAACGCCCGGAAATATCACCTTCACGAAGGAGGGCAAGCTGCTCTTCTCCCGTGTGCACGAGGCAGACCTGGAGCTGTTCACCGGCAAGGAAGACCTGTATGCCGGAGACCTGGCCCGCAAGGTGATTGAGTTCTCGAAAATCTGCGCCGTGATGGCCCGCAAGTATGATTTCGATGTGGTGCATGCGCATGACTGGATGACCTACTTGGCCGGTGTGGAGGTGAAGAAGGCCACAGGCAAGCCGCTTGTGGTGCATCTGCACGCCTCGCAGTTCGACCGCGCCGGAGCTGATGCCCGCGGCTGGATTTACGACATTGAGAAGTACGGCATGGAGCAGGCCGACGCCGTGATTCCCGTGTCCAAGTACACGGGCACGATTGCAGCCGGCCACTATGGCATTGATCCCGCCAAGATTTTCCCCGTGCACAATGGCGCCGACCCCGTGCATGTCTTCCACAGCAAGAAGAAATTCCCCGAGAAGCTGGTGCTCTTCCTGGGCCGTCTCACTGCGCAGAAGGGGCCGGAGTTCTTCCTGGATATCGCCGCCAAGGTGCTGGAGCAGACCGACAATGTGCGTTTCGTGATGGCCGGTACGGGCGAGAAGCTGCGCCAGCTGATTGAGACGGGCGCTTTCCACGGCGTGGGCGACAAGTTCCACTTCACGGGCTTCCTGAACAAGCAGAAGGTGAACGAGCTGCTCTCCATGACGGATGTGTACTGCATGCCGTCGGTTTCCGAGCCCTTCGGTCTTTCCGCACTGGAGGCAGCCCAGTTCAATATTCCCGCTGTAATTTCGAAGCAGAGCGGCGTGGCCGAGGTGATGAAGGGCGCGCTGAAGGCTGACTTCTGGGATGTGAACATGATGGCCAAGCACATCGTGGACCTTGTAACGGACGACGAGCTGTATAAGAAGGTGGCCGAGCAGAGTGCTCAGGACATCAAGAACTCGAACTGGGAAACCGCAGCCGACAAGATGATACGGGTGTACCACCACGTGCTCGGCTGGTAATTCACGCTAACACTTTCTGATAAGGATATGAATATCACGCTCACTTTTCATGCGCACCAGCCTAACCGGTTGATTCCGTATGATTTCTTCAAGATTGGCGAACATGCATTCTACGAGGATGACCTGCTCAACGGCCGCGTGCTCAGCGCAGTGGCCGAGCGCTGCTACCTACCCGCCAATCGCATGATGAAGCAGCTCATCGAGCTTTCCGACGGCAAGTTCAGGTTTGCCCTCGCTATTTCCGGTGTGATTCTGGAGCAGGCCTGCTACCACCGCCCCGACCTCATTGCCTCCTTCCAGGAACTGGCAGAGACGGGTTGTGTGGAGTTCCTGGCCATGCCGTACTACGCTTCGCTGGCTTCCCTGTACTCCACAGGCGAGTTCGCCGAGCAGGTGCAGGAGCACTGCGACCTGATTCAGGAGCTCTTCGGCCAACGTCCCACGGTGCTTTGGAACACGGGCATGCTGTACTCGAATGCCATTGCCGCCCAGGCCTACGATATGGGCTTCGATGGCATTATGGCCGATGGTAATGGCCGCATGATGAGCAACCGCAACACGAATGACCTGCAGTGTGCCCCGCTCATCGATAAGACCAAGACCCTGCTGCGCCACCGCCACCTCTCGAACGACCTGGCCAACCGCCGCACCGACCCGAGCTGGAACGAATACCCGCTCTCGCCCTATACCTTTGTGGATTGGCTGAACGCCGAGCAGGGTCAGGTGGTGAATATCTCCATGGACTACGAGACGCTCGGCGAGCGCCAGCCTGATACCACGGGCGTGTTCGAGTTCTGGCGCACCATGATTACCGCCGCGCTGAATGCCGGCAACGAGTTCTTCACCCCTGGTGAAGCGGTACGCGTGTTCCCGTCCTCCGGCACGCTGAACTGCCCGAACCCCGTGAGCTGCTCCACCTTCGGCACCACCACGCACTGGAACGGCAATGTGATGCAGCAGGAGGCCATCAAGAAGATTTACGACCTCGAATCCCCTGTGAAGGCCAGCGAGGACCGCGATATGATTCATGTGTGGCGCAAGCTGCAGAGCGCAGACCACTTCCACTACATGGAGAAGAGCAACGGGTTCACCCCCTACCCCTCGCCGTATGATGCGTACATCTACTACATGAACGCCCTGGCCGACCTGCAGGTGCGCGTGAAGCAGGAAGCTGCGCTCATTCACAAGGCCCACAAGGTGACAACCGCCTAATCTGACAAAGCCCCTGCCCACCAGGCAGGGGCTGATTCTTTAGACGAGCATGAAAACCGCGCTTTGCCTTACACTTGCCCTGCTGATGGGGCTGCCGCTGCAGGCGGCTCCGCCCTTTGAATGCTACTCAAACAACGTAGCGCCCTATACCGAACAGGCCTGGGAGGCGGAAATACCCCTGCTGCTGAACCGCGTGGAAACCACCGGCGATGCCAACCTTCGTTCCTCATCCGGGTTCACCGCCCTGCAGGCAGCCTGCCGCACGGGTGATGAAGCGCTGGTGAACAAGCTCCTCGATATGGGGGCTGATGTAAACGCCCGCCCCAAGCATTGGCAGGAAATGAGCAGTAGTATCGGCAGCTCGCCGCTGGGCATGCTTGTGGCCTTCATGGACGAGGAAAGTGCCGTCCGCCGCACCCGCATAGCAAAGCGCCTGCTGGATAAAGGTGCTGATCCGGATGCACCTGTAGCCAGGAGCTGGGGCAGCAAGCCAAGCTTTCAGTCTCCCTTTGAACGTCTAACCGGGCACGATTGGAACACGCCTATGCGCAAGCTCCTGCTTGAGTACGGTGAGCAGGATTTAAAAAAACGCACCAGCGGCTGGCGTATTTCGTGGATGTGGTGTTCCCGTGATGCAGAACTGGTAAAAAAGATTCTGAATGGCGGAGTGGACCCGAATGCCCATATCGGCGAAAAGAGCATGACGCTGATGCACTTCCTGCTCAGGAACAATCCCAATCCCGAGCTCATCCGCCTGGCGCTGGATAAGGGCTTCGATGTCACCCGCAAGGTCGGTAGAAACGGGCGCGTGGCCAGCTACCTTTTCAATCTGCCGGTCAGACCGTCCTGGAACTTCTCTGGCAGGTACAAGCCAACGCCGGAGGAAATCGCAGCCATTGCAACCATGCTGATAGAAGCAGGTTCTCCTCTGGATGTGCTCAACGGTGAAGGCAATTCACTGCGCATCTATTACGGCAGCATCGATACCCCGGAAGCACGAGCCGTAGGTAAGGTGCTGCGGGAGCATAGCGCCAAACTTCACCCAGACGCCAGATGAATTTCAACTTCTGACCACGATGCAAATCTCTCCCATCCACGCCCTACTCCTTGCTCTTACGTTTCCCGTTCTGGCAGCAGAACGCCTGCCGGATGCTGCGCGCAGGCAGATTGGGGTGACGGTGGATTATGACCCGAGCTATACAGCCATTCCCTACCCCGGCGGCGATGTGCCTATAGAGACGGGCGTATGCTCCGATGTGACGGTGCGCGCTCTGCGCGTGCTGGGGCTGGATTTACAGAAAGAGATGCACGAGGACATCAAGCGCCACTTCTCTGCCTACCCGTGCCGCCGCATGTGGGGTCAGCGCAAGCCCGATAAGAATATCGACCACCGCCGTGTGCCCAATCAGGAGGTATACTTCAAGCGCCGCGGCTGGTCGAAGCCTGTCACAAAGAATCCCACGGACTACCTGCCCGGCGACATTGTGACCTGCCTGATTGGAGATAGTATTCCCCATGTGATGATAGTGAGCGACAGGAAATCCCATAACGGCACTCCGCTCTGCTTCCATAATATCGGTATGGGCACAGAGGAGGAGGACTGCCTGTTCGATTTCACCATCACCGGGCACTTCCGTCCGGTGCTCAGAAAGTGATATACCATGATGAATCTGCTGCGTCTTCTGCTTCTCCTCGTAACCATCCCGCAGCTCATGGCCGGCGTGGAGTACGCGCTCGTCGTAAAGGAGCAGGATGGTAAGTTCTACAAGCACCCTGAAGCGAAAGGCTACGACTTCCGCGCGTGTCTGGAGAACTTCGACCTGCTGCAGGACGGTAAGGACTGCGATGACTCGACCTTAGGCCCGAACATACGCCTGATAGCAAAGATTAATGGGAAACCCTACATCCTCGAAGTTGACGCTCAATATGGCGTCTTTACCCTTTATGCCGCCAAGCGCCAGCTGAAAGCTCCAAAGCTCGGAATCAATTGGACAGCTACAAGAAAGATTCGGGAGTTCTTTCTTCCTGAGCTCTATGATTCCCTCCGCAAGGCCGGGCTGAATATCTACACCGGCGAAGAGATAAAGGCCTTGCCCAAAGAAGAACGGAGAAAAGTTATTTCCGGCAAGGCTTCGCCCGTAAAGTAATCCATACGCGTGGCAGGAGCGGAAGCCGCTCTGTATATGGACTTACGCCTCCGCTGCCCTGATTTTACCTTGTCACGCCGGGGCAATATGTTATAATGCGGGGAAATCTCTCATTTTATGATACGAGCCTTGCTTTCTGTGCTGATATTGGCATTTGCTGCGCCTTTTCTCCATGGTGCGGAGCCAGCCGTTTATCCGCTGCCGCAGCGCATGAAGCTGGGCAAGGAACACACCAAAGTTAAGGAGGTTGTCATCCGCAAGCGAAACAAGAAATCGCGAGGCAGCGGGTGGGAAAAGCTTCCGAAGGTGAGTGGCGCGTACGCCATCACCATCACGCCAGGCAAGCTGAATGTATATGCGCAGGATGATACGGCCATTTTCTACGCCAAGCAGACTATCAGCCAGCTGCTGCAGGATGTAGAAAATGCACAGGATGCCCACCGCGACCCCTTCCCCGGCGAATCGCTGGAACAGGTGGCAAAGAAGGGGGAGCTGCCGCTTGCCAGCATCTTCGACTGGCCGGATTTGCCCTACCGCGGCGTTGTGGAAGGCTATTACGGCATTCCCTGGAGCAACAAGGCACGCCTGGCTCAGCTCGAGTTCTACGGACGCAACAAACTCAACACCTACATCTACGCCCCCAAGGATGATCCCTACCACCACGGCGCAGGTTGCTACCAGCTCTACCCCTCCGACAAGGCTGCAGAGCTGAAGAAGGTGGTGGCCCACGCCCGCAAGAACCATGTACGCTTCTTCTGGGCCATTCACCCCGCCAACACGGTGGACTGGAATAACCAGGACGGCAAGCCCCAGCTGGACAAGCTCTGCGCCAAGCTGCAGCAGCTCTATGACCTCGGCGTGCGCGATTTCGGCGTGTTTGTGGATGACTCGAACGGCGAAATCGGGCGTGCAGCCCGCCAGGTGCAGCTCTGCCGCTATATTCAGGAGCATTTCATCCGCAAGCACCCCGATGCGAACCAGGAAATGATTATGTGCCCCACGGGCTACAACCGCGGCTGGACCAACGAAGGCTTCCTCACCGAGATGGGCAATGGCCTGCCCAAGGACATCTTCATGATGTGGACAGGCAACACCGTGGTGCATGATATCCATCTGGACGGCCAGCGCTGGGTGAACCAGTTCCTCAAATCGCCCACATTCGTGTGGTGGAACTGGGCCTGCAACGATTTCCGCCGCGACCGCCTCTCCATGGGACGCACCTACGGGTTGGGCACTGAGGAGGAAATGAAGAAGCAGATGAGCGGATTTGTGGCCAACCCCATGGAGCACGCCGAGGCAAACAAGGTGGGGCTTTTCGGTGTGGCCGACTACACCTGGAATATCACCGGATTCGACTCCACTACCAGCTGGAAGGCCGGTATCGCAAGGCTCTATCCCGAATACAAGGAAGAGATGCAGCTCTTCTGCGACCACAACAGCTACCTGCTGCCCAATGTGCACGGCTACTATCGCGAGGAATCCGCAGAGCTCGCCCCGCAGATTTCCGCACTGCGACAGCAGGTGGAACAAGGCTCCGCCGATGAAGATGCGCTGCAGGATATGCGCAAGATTTTCAGAAACATCCGCAAGGCAGGCAAGAAGCTGAGCAAGGCCGATGGCTCTGCCGCAGCCATTTCAAAGGAAATCCAGCCCTGGTTCAAGCAGTTTGAAATGCTCGGCGATGCGGGCGACAGGCTGCTTGATTCCTGCTCTGCCAAAGAAAAGAATCCCCTGCTCTCCTTCCTGAAGGCCACCAACTCACTGGCAGACATGAAGAAAACCATGCGCCCCCAGTGGAACGGCAAGGGCGTGACTCAGGTTCAGGGCGTAACCGTGGCCACCGAGCATATCATGCCGCTCATTGAGGCTGTGCTCAGCAGGCAGAATGAGAAGCTGTATCAGGAAATTTCCAAGGGAAAGGCCGGTAAGTCTGCCTCGGTGCACCCCACCGCAACCAGTGGCATCAACGGCGTGAATCTGACCGTGAATGATACGGGTAGTGAAATAGGCCTGAACCGCATCATGGAGTTCCACAACCTGCCCGCCGGAGCCAGCATTGAGCTCAATGTGCCTGCAGGGGTGACGGCCAGGGAAATCCTCATTGATCTTGAGAATCAGGGTATCGGCAGCTGGGGCCGCGTGGAAGTGCAGGAAATCTCCGGCCGCAAAACGCGCCCGAAGCCCGCGCAGAACGGCACGGCCCTGCGTATTGGCGGCAACTCATTCAAATCCGGGGTGCGCAAGCTTGTGTTCACCAATACCTCGCGCACAGAGCAGCAGATTAAGATAAAGGATTTCAAGCTGGTGCTGCCGCCGCCCGGTGAGTGGGTCGATGCCCGCTGGCTGACGGATGCGGACATCTCCACCTCAGTGGATTGCAGCCACAACGTCCGAGTCAGAATCGGTGTCCCCTCCACCTCTCACAGACAGGTTATCCTGGTGGGTACAGCCGAGGCAGAAATCTCCCCCGGTAAGGCTACCAAAACCGGTGGAGGACTTCTCTACCACAGCATCCCCAAGGGCACAAAGAGCATCGAGGTTTCCGTCAAGAAACAACCCGGCACACGCCTGAACGAAATCATCTTCCTCTGAATGAGGTGAGCATCCTTGGAGTGAGCTCTCAAATTTTGAACATTTTGTAGCACGTTTACCTCAAATATGTGTTATTGAAGCGTTTTAGACGCTGGTTGTATGATTAGAAGCAATGAAGTAACCGAACACATCGCATATAAGCTATGAAGCTCATAACCAAGAAAATGGCAGTACTCGTTCTGCAAGCCTTTACAGTAGCTGGTATCCTTGTGGGGCTGGCCGGTGTGATTTGCCTGTTTGACGAAATGACGGACATCTATATGCTGCGGGGTATCCTGTATACCATGCAACCCGATGAACAACTCGCGGTACTGCAGGGAGAAACCAATGAATTGATAGAAGACACTCTGGAGTATGGAATCGTGGCCGGATTCGCCTTGGCTGCATCGTTTCTCACAGGGCTGGTATCGATGATACTGACCTGCTTTATCAAGACACCCCCACAGCAGCCATGAAGGCTAAGCCAATAAAAAGAACCTTGAGTTTTGCAGCTCTGGTTTCTGCGCTCATCTTCCTGAACCCCGCGCGGGTGTGGGAGTTGCTCATAACAAGTTTCCCCACGTCCGGGTACGAGTATTTCTGCATCTTTGTTTTTGTATTGCTTTCCCTCATGTATGCATGGCTGATACTGGCAGGAATATCCCGGAATTGGATCAAATGGCGCTGGGCTCGTTATTTCCTGATTGGCTTCGTGTCTGCCATGACCGTGCATTTCTGCAAGGATATCAGCAGGCATTTTCTCGTTGCTGTTCTGCATAGTAACCTGTCCACAGCAGAATTGATGCTGTACATGGGCGCTGATATCAATGCAGCGGATTCAGAAAGCGGAAAAACACCCCTGCAAGTGGTTCTCACCATGCGACTCTCTCCGGAAGCTGCGGGCACGTTCAATGCGCACCGGAAACACCTTGCAACATGGCTCATTTCCCATGGCGCAACGACAGGAGAACAGGCTCAAGACTGACCATCCGGAATGAAGCACAGAATTATAATCACAGAGATACTGCAAGTGCTCACATATGCCTGCACTTTCAACTATTTGTACGTTTCAACACAGGCGCCTTTTGAATGGTTTAATTATGCGTTCTGCTTTCTTCCCATCCTGGCGTTCTCAACTCCCAATTACGCTTTGTATTTCTTTGCCCGCAAAATCTGTTTTTCCTATATCGGCAATAAATATGCCGCACTTGCATTAATTCTCTGTGCATATGCATTGTTAACAGCTTTGTCTTTTTTGTTTCATACAGAAGTTCTGCAAAATAATCCATCTGTTACAGAAGCACTTTGCCGGGCATCTCTCTACGCAACGCTGTCAATTTTACCTTTCCTGGTCATCGAACTTTTCCACGCAGAATTAAGAGCCTGGCCATTTAAAGGCTGAAGGCCTCGCAAACGCATTACAATATGCAGCGGCTACGCGTGTGATTTTCTGCTCAGTGGCATGTTTTGTGCCTGACAAACAGGGGCGCTTCGTGTATAATGCGCGCACGCGTTATGGCTTTCACTCACTTACACGTTCACACGGAATATTCGCTGCTCGATGGCATGATCCACACGAAGGATCTGATTAAGAAATGCGTGGAGCTCGGGATGAATTCCGTGGCTATTACCGACCACGGCAACGTATTCGCCGCGATTGAGTTCATGGTGAACGTGAAGAAGCACAACAAGGGGGTTCTGGAGTGGAACAAGGAACACCCTGATGAGAAGAAGCCGGTATTCAAGCCGATTCTGGGCTGTGAGGTATATGTATCCCCCACCCCGCTGGACGTGAAGAAGCAGATTCCCGGGCGCAACAAGTACTGCCACCTGGTTCTGCTGTGCGAAAATAACATTGGTTGGGAAAACCTCATCAAGATTGTCTCCCGCGGCCACCTGGACGGCTTCTACTACAAACCGCGTATCGACTACGATACCCTGCGCGAGTTCAGCAAGGGCCTTATCTGCCTCACAGGCTGTATCTCCGGTCCCATGCAGGAATGGCTGCTGCGCGACGAACCAGAAAAGGCCGAGGAGGTGCTTCTTGACCTGGTTAATATCTTCGGCAAGGACAATGTGTTTGTGGAGCTGCAGGACCACGAGCTGGAGGAAGAGCGCCGCACCACCCCCGAGCTGGTACGCATTGCCCGCAAGAACAATGTGCCGCTGGTGGTGACGAATGATGCACACTTCCTGAATGCGGATGACCATGATGCCCATGATATCCTCATCTGCGTGGGTACTGGCAACAAGCGCATGGATTCCAAGCGCATGCGCTACCCGAAGAGCGTGTACTTCAAGAGCGAGGAGGAAATGCGCCAGCTCTTCCCTGAGTACCCCGACGCCTACGAAAACACGAATGTCATCGCCGAGCGATGCAACACCTCCATCAAGCTGGACTCCACCTCCACCGAGCGATACCCCGAGTTCGCCCCCGAGGATGGTTCCACCCGCGAGGAATACCTGCGCAAGATATGCTACCAGGGTCTCGAAGAACGCTACGGCAAGGAACGTGCCGAGAATGATACCGAGCTGCGCGCGCGTCTGGACTACGAGCTGAGCATCATTAACCAGCTGCGTTTCCCGAGCTACTTCCTCATCACTGCAGACTTCATCAACTGGGCCAAGGACCACGATATTCCCGTGGGGCCGGGCCGTGGTTCGGCAGCCGGTTCGCTGGTGGCCTATGTGATGAAGATTACGAACATCGACCCCTACGCCTTCAGCCTGATTTTCGAGCGATTCCTGAACCCGGAACGTGTGAGCCCGCCCGATATCGATATCGACTTCTGCCAGACCCGCCGCCCCGAGGTGATTGACTATGTGCGCCACAAGTACGGCGAACGCGCTGTGACCCACATCATCACCTACGGTACCATGGGCGCCAAGTCGGTAATCAAGGACGTGGCACGCGTGCTGGACATGAGCTACGGCGACAGTGACAAGATTGCCAAGCTTATCGAGAGCGGCCCCGGTGTGACGCTGGATAAGAGTCTGGCCGCCAGCGAAGACCTGCGCAACCTGATTGAACAGGATGACACCTACCGCGAAATCTGGAACTACGCCAAGAAGCTGGAAGGCACGGTGCGCAACGTGGGCATGCACGCCGCAGGCGTGGTGATTGGTGACCGCCCGCTGGATGAATACGTGGCACTCACCCGCGACGACCTGAGCAACCCGCACGGTGAAGTGGTGGCGCAGTGCGATATGGGCGCCATTTACAACGCCGGTCTGCTGAAGATGGACTTCCTGGGGCTCAAGACCCTGACGGTGATGAAGGACGCCGAGACATACGTGCGCTGGCGCGAACCGAACTTCCGCTACGATGCGGTGGACATCACCGACAAGGCCACCTTTGAGCTGCTGAACCGGGGCGATACCATGGGCGTATTCCAGCTCGAATCGGGCGGCATGGTGGATACATGCAGGCGCTACGGTATCGATAACATCGAAGACATTATCGCCCTGCTCGCCCTCTACCGTCCCGGAGCCATGCAGTTCATGGACGACATGATTGCCGTGAAGAAGGGGCTGAAGCAGGCTGAATACGAACACCCTCTGCTGGAAACGGTTTCCGGTCTGACTTACGGTGTGATGATTTACCAAGAGCAGGTGCAGGCCGCTGCCAAGCTGCTGGCCGGCTACACGCTGGGTGGCGCTGACCTTCTGCGCCGAGCCATGGGTCACAAGGACATGCAGGAAATGGCCGAGCAACGCCGCCGATTCGTGAAGGGTTGCTGGGATGTGAACCAGATTGACGAAAAGACGGCCAACGCCATTTTCGACAAGATTCAGAAGTTCGCAGGCTACGGTTTCAACAAGTCGCACTCTGCCTGTTACGGACACATCTCCTACTGGACCGCCTACCTCAAGGCCCACTACCCGGTGGAATTCCTCTGCGGTCTGATGACCAACGAAGCCACCAACGAAAAAATCGGTGTGTTCATTCAGGAAGCCATCCGCATGGGTATCGAGGTGCTCGGTCCCTGTGTGAACCACAGTGAGGTGAAGTTCCAGCCTGAAACCATGCCGAACGGCAAGCTGGCGGTGCGCTTCGGTCTCGCCTCGGTGAAGAGCATGAGCTCGGAAACCGTGCGCGTGATTGTGGAGGAACGCAAGAAGAACGGCCCGTATAAGAGCCTGGAAGATTTCTGCTATCGCATCCCCCCGCAGAACGTGCGCCGCAACCAGATTGAAGTGCTGGTGCAGTGCGGCGCCTTCGACTGGATGCATGTGAGCCGCGCTCAGATGTTCGACAGCATCGAGCAGTGCATCAACGGCGCCAGCAGCGTGCACAAGGACGCTGAAGCAGGCCAGATGGCGCTCTTCGACATGATGGAGACAACCTCCGCCCCGGTGGAGACTGCCAGCCAGCAGGAATGGCCGAAGGAAAAGCGTCTCGATGATGAGAAGTTCCTCACTGGTGCCTACTTCACTGGTAACCCGCTGGACAGCATGCGCGGCATCATCGATGCTCCGAAGTATGTGCCCATTGGTACCCTGCCCGACCTCACGGCAGAGGAGATCCGCGGCTCCCGCGATATGGCAGGCATGCTGCGCGCTGTCACCATCAAGGTGAGCAAAAGCGGCCAGAAGTTCGCCATCATCACGGTGGAAGACTTCACTGGCAGCACCGAGGCCCTGCTCTGGGGCGACTCGTACACCAAGGCCGCCGAGCAGGAAGGCCTGCTTACCGCTGGCAACTTCGTGCAGTTCCGCGCCCGCATCTCCGAGGATGAGAAGACCGGCGGCAAGAAGGTATCGGCCAATGGTTTGGAGCAAATCGGCGGCAGTGGTGCACGCCGGCGCGCAGGCAAGCCCAAATTCTACGAGATTACGCTGAACACCGCCCGCCACAATGCTGAGGACCTGGCACTCATCAAGGCTACGCTGCAGAAGTACCCGGGCAAGATGCCTGTGCATATCACCTTCCGCAACTCGCTGGGTAACCGTGTAAGCATCGAACTGGGCGAGCGCTACTGCGTATCTCCCACGCCAAAGCTGGATGAAGAACTCTCCCTCTATTCGTAAATGAAGGTAGCATGGCGCATGTGGGCCGTGGTGGCCACCCTGAGTCTGGTAGCTGGTGGAGTTGCCAGCTACTACCGGCAGCACCAGCAGTCTGAGGAAGGTAAGGCGGTAGAGGCCCAGCCCGTAGTGCTGAGTACAGATGCGTTCAGCCTGCGTCTTTTTCAGCACGCACTCAGCAGCAAGGTCAGTGGCAATATTTTGGTAGCGCCCCGCACTCTGGGCCGAGCGCTGCTTGCACTGCAGGAACTGGCAGGAGGCAAGACGCTGGAGGAATTACAGGCACTACAGCTGAGCACAGAAAGCCACCTGCGGAGCAGCGAACCCGATAGCGCAGCCCTGCTCGGTAAGGATTTCAGCTTACCGAAAGGCGAGAAAGACGCCCTGGTAATGACTCTGCCGTTCTCTGACAATGTACCGATGTCTCTGGGCCTTTTCAATGGGATGCTCGCCCCCGTCATGGGAAATCCCGAGGCCCAGCTGGCAGACAGCAAGATGGTGACCAACCGTACACGCTTGCTGGCAGGTTGCGTGGCCCGATTCCAGGCAGATTGGAAAACCCCGTTCCATAGTTCCGATACCCGCACAGCGGATTTTGATAATGCATCCGGCGGCATGCCGCACTTCAGCCAGATGCGCAGCCGGGGTCTGTACCAGGTGGCAGAGGCCGCAGATGGCAGCTGGAAAGCTGTGGCGCTCCCCATGAAGGAAACCAACTCCAGCCGAATCCCGCTCGTATATATCGGCATCCTCCCCAGTGGTTCAGCCCGCGAGTTTGCCGCAGCCCTCACCCCGGAAAAGCTTACTGAAATCCGCCGAGTACTGTCCGAGGCTGGCCCACAGGATACTCTCGTGGAGCTCCCGAGGCTGGAGCTTCAGGTGCAGCCGTACGATTCACGAGACAGCCTGCGCCGCCTTGAGCTCAAGGCGCTGTTTGATTCCGAAACAGCTGATTTCAGTGGACTCACACCCGAAAAGATTCACCTTGGAGCCTTGGTGCAGAGTCTGGAAGTGGTGCTGACTGAAAACAAAATCAAGGCTGCGCCAAATCCCGAGCTGGACTATGCAGCCAGATGCATCAGCTTCGACCGTCCCTATATCTGGTTGATTGCAGATCTGGAAACCCCCACCCCCATTGAGTTCATGGGGCTGGTTGAGGAAATGTAAGCTTGCAGCCGCATTAATCAATTTCAGAACAAAAAAGAAGCTCCCGCTGATGAACGGGAGCTTCTTTTTTCATTCGCTTTCGCGCAGTCTTACGGCATGGGGAAGCTCTTGTTGAAGGCAGAAACCTCAGCGCGGAGCTCATCGTAAGCGCCGGGGGTCTCGCACACCTTCTGGGCGGCAAGGATGGCAAGGCAGCGGCCGATGTATTCGGCAACCTTGCGCACGTCGTCCTCCTTCATGCCACGGGTGGTCACAGCGGGAGTACCGATGCGGATACCACTGGGCTTGAAGGTTGTTCCCTTGTCGTAGGGGATAGCGTTCTTGTTCACGGTGATACCCACCTTGTCGAGGGCAACCTGAGCCTCGGCGCCGTTCAGGCCCTTGGAGCTGAGGTCTACCAGGAAGCAGTGGTTATCGGTGCCACCGGCCACGATGCGGAAGCCGAGCTGGCTGAGCTTGTCGGCCATAGCCTTGGCGTTCTTCACAATCTGCTGGGCATATTCGCGGAACTCGGGCTTGAGAGCCTCGCCAAGGCAGGCAGCCTTAGCAGCAATCACGTGCATGAGCGGACCGCCCTGCAGGCCGGGGAACGTGGCGCTGTCGAGCTTCTTGGCCCACTGCTCCTTGCACATCACCAGACCGCCGCGCGGGCCACGGAGGCTCTTGTGGGTGGTGGTGGATACGAAGTCAGCGTAGGGAACGGGGGACGGATGCACACCGGCAGCCACAAGGCCGGCGATGTGGGCCATATCCACGAACATAATGGCACCAACTTCATCACAAATCTTGCGGATGCGGGCGAAATCGATGGTGCGGGAGTAGGCGGAAGCGCCGGCAAGTATGAGGGCGGGCTTCACTTCCTTGGCCTTGGCCTCAAGGGCGTCGTAGTCAATCATCTCCGTCTCGGGGCTCACACCGTAGTGCTCCACCTTGTAGGTCTTACCGGAGAAGTTGGCGAAGAAGCCGTGGGAAAGGTGACCACCGCAGGCGAGGTCCATGGTGAGGATGGTATCGCCGGGGTTGATGCAGGCGTGGTACACGGTCTGGTTGGCAGAGGAGCCGGAGTGGGCCTGAACGTTCACGGCGTCGCAACCGAAGAGGGCCTTGGCGCGGTCGATGGCGAGCTGCTCCACCTTGTCCACCACTTCGCAGCCACCGTACCAGCGCTTGGCGGGATAACCTTCGGCATACTTGTTGGTGAGGCAGGATCCCTGAGCCTCCATAACTGCAGGAGAGGTGAAGTTCTCGGAAGCGATAAGCTCGATGTTGTTGTTCTGGCGCTGGCGCTCCTCCTCGATGTAGGAGGCGAGCTCGGGATCGCTCTCAGCCAGGGGGGAGCCGGACCCCTTGATAAGACGGCCGATGTGGCGGCCACCGTCGAACTCAGCATCAAGCCAGATGCGCAGAACTTCCTCCATAGCCTCGGGGGAAAGGAAAGCGGAGGCCATGCACAGCACGTTGGAGTTGTTGTGGTGGCGGGCAAAGGCAGCTTCCTGCGGGGTGCGTGCCAGCGTGGCGCGGACACCCTTCCAGCGGTTGGCGGCAATGCTCATACCAAGGCCGGAGAAGCAGATAAGCATACCACGGTCTGCGCGACCATCCACCACGCGCTTGCACACCTTGTTGGCGTATTCGGCATAGTTGCAGGATTCCTTGGTGGCGGGACCTACGTCCTCAACCTGGTAACCCCAGCCGGTCAGGATCTCGATGGCGGCTTCCTTCAAATCCACACCCTTGTGGTCTGAACCGATGACGATGCGAAGTTCCGTATTCATGAATTATGGGGGAAAACGTACGGGCGTGATTCTACCACACGCGCACCCATGAGGCAAGCGTTATTTTTCCTGCTGTCAGAGCTCTATCGGTGGCCATCAGGCCAGAGGCAAATCGGGGATTCCGGCCTGTGTAAGCTGGTCATGCAGCTCAACTACCGGACCGGAGACAGGGCGTCCGATGCAGTCCACCAAGCGGCAGACTGCTTTGCCAACGCATGCTTCCTCGTACCTGGCAATCCACTCCTGAGATTCAACAGAATGAATGGATTCCGAATCAACGGGTCGAGGAAAACCTGTAACTCCGACTCGGTAAGGCTTAGGAGTAAGGCGGGCCCGCCAGCACTGCTGGCGCTCGCACATGGAGGCATAAAGCGGGTCGGCATGCAGCGCAGCAAACAGCTGCTTCATACGGGGCGATACCGGTGCAAGGTCTTTCCCCGTAAGCATGATGCGCCAACCGTTATGGGTGCGGTACACACGCGCACCCAGGCTGGAATTCTGCTCGCAGAGCGTTCGTACAATACTGAGCAGCTTATCCTCAGGCGTGAGCTTGTTGCCAAACCATCCACGCACCGTCTCACCAAACGAAAGGGGCACATCATCAACATCAACAAAGCAGAGCGATGTACTGTTGAGCACCTGCACACCATAGCGGTTGCGGGTTATGACGGCACCCTCCTCCAGCTGCTGTACAATCGGCTCGAGCAATAACACGGAGTATGCGTCTTCACCCACTTCATCCAGAGCGCGCAGTTTCGCTCGGTAGGAATCAATATTCCCTCCTGATGTACGCAGTGACTCTGTACGCAATCTGCGGCGGGATTCAAGCCGCTCTCGGGCCTCATCCATGGAAGTGAATGAAATACCACGGAGACGCCACATCTGACCATCGCAGCCACGGCTCCGTTCAGTTGTCCAGTATGGAGGAATCTTCATTGTACGTATCCTATAGGAGAGAATGCTTTGCGTCAAGTAGATTCCACAGTCAATCTCCAGCCTTGAGTGCAAGGCGGAACTATGTTAGAATGCACGCATGATTAGTGAGAAGCCTGTGGTGCGGGAACTAGTGGCGCTGATGCTGGCGCATGGGGTAACAAGAGCTGTTCTTTGCCCCGGGAGCCGCAATTCTCCCATAGTGGCCACACTGGCCACCTGTGCAGAAGTGGAATGCCGCTGCGTGACCGATGAACGCAGTGCGGGATTTGTGGCTCTCGGCTGGGCGCAGCAGGCACAGGCGCCTGTGGCGGTGGTGGTTACCTCCGGCAGCGCTGTGCTGAATGTGCATCCAGCCGTGGCAGAGGCATATTACCGGAAAACTCCGCTACTAGTCATTTCAGCAGACCGCCCTGCTTCATGGATTGGGCAGAACGATGGTCAGACCCTGCCCCAACCCGGTGTCTTCAATTCACTCGTGCGCTTCTCCGCTCAGGTTCCTGAGGAGGATACCTGGCACGCCAACAGAATCATTAACGAAGCCCTGCTCGAGCTGCGCCACCGTGGAGGCGGCCCGGTGCACCTGAATATTCCGCTCACAGAACCTTTCTTCGGCATGGCTGAAGAAGAACTGCCGATGGTGCGGGTGGTTCAGCGCACCGAAGCAGCCCGTATGAATGCCGACGAGGAAGAAGCGCTGCTGGAGGAAGCCGCAGCCCTGCCTCGCAGGCTGATACTGCTTGGTCAGCAAGCAGCCCCCTCCCCCATGCTTGCCAAACTTGCTGAGGAAAAGCAATTTGCCGTGGTGGCCGAACACATTGCCAACGCACCCTTTGCGGACTGCAGCCGCCCGGATGCCCTGCTGGGCAATACCCCTGATGCAGACTGGAGCCCCGATTTGCTCATTACCTGCGGCGGAGATGTCATTTCGAAGCGTCTGAAGAAGCTTCTGCGCAGTAATCCACCTAAGGCACACTGGCACATCTCAGCCGATGGCGAGGTGGTGGACAGCTTCTGTGCGCTCAGCCGCGTGCTGGAGGGTGACCCGGAGGAGTACTGGGATCTGCTGGAAGCCTTTGCCGAAGAGGGAGACGAAACATACCGCACCCGCTGGCAGGCAGAGCCAGCCGCCCTGCCTGCGCATGAATACAGCGGCATGAAGCTGGTGGGCGAGCTGATGCAGAATATCCCCGCCGGGAGCGTGCTGCACCTGGGCAACAGCTCCGCTGTGCGCTATGCCCAGCTTTTCCCCATGCCGGAAGGTGTGCAGGTTGAATGCAACCGCGGCGTGAACGGCATCGAGGGCAGTGTTTCTACCGCAGCAGGCTATGCCATGGCTGATCCGGATAAGATGCACTATCTGATTATCGGCGACCTGAGCATGTTCTACGACTTGACCGGCCTGCTGGCTGCCCAGCAGTGCGACAACCTGCGCATTCTGCTGCTGAACAACAATGAAGGCGGCATTTTCGTCACCCTGCCCGGCATGCCGGATTGCGATGCCATCCGCGCACCGCACGGTGAGAGCATCGTGCCCTGGTGTGGTTGCCATTTCAGCATCAAACAGGTTACCAATGCCGCCGAGTGGGCTGACGCGCTGGCATTGCTTCTTTCCTCTTCCTCCGGCCCCGTGCTGGTGGAGGCCTTCACCGAAACGGAACAGGATGCCGCCATCCTGAAAGAATTTTACACGAACATCTGATTATGAAACGCGAGTGGACCACAATCAAGGAATATAAGGATATCATCTTCGATAAGTACAACGGAATTGCCCGTATCACCATCAACCGCGAGCGCTACCGCAACGCCTTCACCCCGCTTACCACGGCTGAAATGAGCGATGCTCTGCGCCTCTGCCGCGAGATGCAGGACATTTCGGTAGTGGTGCTCACAGGCGCCGGGGACACGGCGTTCTGCGCCGGCGGCGACATGAATGTGAAAGGCCGCGGTGGCTATGTGGACACGGAGGGCATTCCCCGTCTCTCGGTGCTGGATGTGCAGAAGCAGATTCGCTCCCTGCCCAAGCCCGTGATTGCAGCGGTGAATGGCTTTGCCATCGGCGGTGGTCATGTGCTGCACGTGGTCTGCGACCTCTCCATTGCCTCAGAGAACGCCATTTTCGGCCAGACTGGTCCCCGCGTCGGCAGCTTCGATGCCGGCTTTGGCTCCTCGTACATGGCCCGCTGCATCGGCCAGAAGAAGACGCGCGAAATCTGGTTCCTCTGCCGCAAGTACAACGCCCAGGAGGCGCTGGAAATGGGACTGGTGAACAAGGTAGTACCGCTGGAGCAGCTCGAGGATGAGTATGTGCAGTGGGCTGAAGAGATGATGCAGCACTCGCCCATCGCGCTGCGCCTCATCAAGGCTGGTCTTAATGCCGAACTCGACGGCCAGGCTGGTATTCAGGAACTGGCAGGGGATGCCACCATGCTCTTCTATATGTGCGACGAAGCACACGAAGGCTCGCAGGCATTCCTTGAGAAACGCAAGCCGGATTACTCCAAGTATCCGAAACTGCCCTGATGCAGCTTATTGATGCAGCAACGCTGAGGCATTTTCCGCAGCCACTCAGGCTGCGGTGGCAGCGGCGCGGGCTGCATTTCAAACGCCCGGCCGCCACATCCCGCGGAGCACTGACGGAGCGAGGCACCTACATCATCGCAGCAGAAACGTCCGCTGGTACCGGATACGGTGAATGCTGCATCATGCCCGGGCTTCTTCCGGAAATACAGGAAACTGAGCTTGACGCATGGTGCAGACTGGTAGAACAGCACCAGGGGCTGCCTGATACGACAGCCCCCTCACCCATACAATTCGGGATAGAGTGCGCCCTGCTGGCAGCCATGAATCCCGGGCGCCCCCGCTGGGATACGCCCTTTGCTCGAGGAGAATGCGGTATCCCGATTCACCACCTTATCTGGATGGATAACTGCGAGAACATGCTCGCTGACATGCAGGAAGGCGTGAAGCGAGGTTTCACCTGTCTGAAAATGAAGGTGGGCGCACTGCCGTTTGAGCAGGAGCTTGAGATGCTGCGCGAAGCCCACAAGGCATTTCCCTCTGCAGAATTGAGAGTGGATGCCAATGGAGCCTTTACCCCGCAGGATGCATTGGCAAAGCTCGAAGCACTCTCTGCAGCAGGAGTAAGCTTCATTGAACAACCTATCCGCCCGGGACGATGGAAGGAGATGGCCGGATTATGCCGGCAATCCCCCCTGCCCATTGCGCTGGATGAGGATCTGATCAACGCTCCTGTCAGCGAACTGCTGAATTGCGTGCAGCCACAGGCCCTCGTGCTGAAGCCCTCGCTTCACGGAGGCCTGCTGAAAGCCCAGGAATGGGCTCGACAAGCAGAGTCGCGAGGAATCCGCTGGTGGGTGAACTCGGCGCTGGAAAGCAACATTGGCCTCGCCGCACTTGCTGAGTGGTGTGCCTATGCTGCACCTGGGCAAATGCAGGCTCTGGGCACAGGAAAATTGTTTGCTGATGATACCCCCGGCATCGTAGCATTGATGGGCAAGGAACTGAAAATGCAGCAAAACTGATAGAAAACTTGAACAAATCACGTATTATTTGTGTCAACAAGTGTAATCATGAGCAAAATCATCACTCTCAGTTCAGTCATGGCTCTTGCCATGAGCTCGCCCATGCTGCTGGCAAATGTTCCCACCCTGCGCACCATGCCCACCAATCTGGTCACGGCCCAGGCCCGGGGCAACTGCGACCTGATGGCTTCGAACACGGTACGCGCTGCCTTTGTTGGGCTGCGTGACCTTGCCGTGCAGCGCATTGACCAGGACGAACCCACCACCGTGCAGGTTGGCGTATTCCAGGTGATTGACAGCCTTGCCTACCGCCGCTACAACCGCATCGGCGACGGCCAGCTTACCCCCGGCATGCAGTTCACCATCGGCATGAATAAGGAGCTGCCCGGCCAGCCGGCTGAAAACGTGGATACTATCGCAGCGCTGCAGCCCGGCGAAGAAGTGGTGATGCGCGTTGACCACCTTTACCTTATCACCGGTCAGGAGGGTGAATCCCTGCGCGTGTGCGCCCGGCTTGCCCGCCGTAATCCTAATCCCGCACCTGTGCAGTCTGCAGCCACTCCTGCCCCGCTGCCCATCCCCGGTGCACAGCAGGCAGTTCCCGGCAATGGCATGATGCACATGACCAGCCGCAGCTTCTCTTTCTCGTCCGATTCCAGCGGACAGATGCAGACGGTACAGACCAGCCGCGTGTACGACCCGAACACAGGTGAAATCAAGACCCGCATGATGATTAACGGAGTAGAGGTTGACCCCGTAACCCGCCAGCCGCTGTCCCTGGCCCCGGCACAGCCTGCCCCCGCTCCTGTCAATGTAGCAGAGGCTCAGCAGGAAGCTGAGGAGGACGAAGAGAACGATACCATCGTAGAGCACAACAACAATCCCGTGGTGCAGCCCGGTGATGACCCTGTGCTCACCCCCGAAATCACACCTTCTGCAGAGCCGGCTCCTGCGACTAACGAGGGGCATCTGGATGCTGCAGACAGCTTCTGATACGATTACTCAAGTTTCCACCTGAACAACAACACGCCACCCTGTTTTGCGGGTGGCGTGTTTTTACATTGCGGGGTAACACGAGGTGTGCTACACTGCTGCCGCATGGCAGAAGAGATTCCAGGATTCCCGTTCTTTGCTGAAAGTGTGGCTGCAGGTTTTCCCTCCCCCGCCACCGGCGAACTGAATGGGACTCTGGACCTGAACCAGCTTTGTGTCCGGCATCCGGCAGCTACCTATTTCGTACGTGCGCGCGGAGACAGCATGTCAGGCGCGGGTATCGACGATGGAGACGTGCTGGTCGTAGATCGCAGCGCAACTGTCACCAACGGGGCAATCATCATTGCAGCCATACATGGGGAGTTTACTGTAAAGCGTCTCGATAAGCAAGGAGACCGCATCCGGCTGCTTCCTGAAAATCCGGCCTATTCGCCCATCGAAATCACCCCCTGCTGCGAGGCAGAGTTCTTTGGGGTAGTCACCTTTGTCATCAAGGACCTGAAGGCGCACTAAACAGACACCCCGCCGGCAGGCATACCTGCGGACGGGGTGGTTATAAGGGATTCCGTCTGGCGGAATAGAAGCATTATTCTTCACCCAGTTCGTCTGTGGCATCAAACTCCTCAGACTCGGCATCGAAATCGGCTTCCTCGTACTTCTTGAACTTCTTGACGCGCTGGTTTGCAGGCAGCGGAGCCAGTACCATGGTCACAGTGTTGCCTGCAAGCTTGGCAGGCTGGTCAACCTGACCCATGGTCTTCATATCCTCCACAACCTTAGCCATCACGTCCAGACCAAGCTCACGGTGAGCATTCTCACGATTACGGAAACGCAGCTGGAAACGCACCTTGTGACCGTGGTCAAGGAACTGCTCCGTACGGGCCATCTTGACGTTGTAGTCGTTCACGTCGGTACCCACGCGGAGTTTCACTTCCTTCATCTTGGTCACCTTCGACTTATTGTTCTTCTGCAGCTTAGCCTGCATGTACTTGAACTTGCCGTAGTCGATGAGGCGGCAGACGGGCGGGTCTGCGTTGGGAGCAACCTCTACGAGGTCGAGACCGATTTCCTTGGCCTTGGCGAGAGCATCGCGGGTGGCCATGACGCCGAGCTGGTCACCCTTGGCGGTGACTACTCGTACCTTGGGAGCGCGGATACGGTCGTTAACCCGGATCTGCGGAGTATTGTTGGAGCCTTTATCGCGGTTGGGGCGATTGGCCGGTTTATTGGGTTTCTGGGGGGCTGCCACTTGTGTGTGTTCTTGGTTAGTCCTAGGGTCTACCGTCAGGCGGGATGGCTCACAGTCCATTCCCTGCCTGCCGGTGGAGAGAATTGTCTTATTGTTGGTCCTTCACTTCGGGTTCGAACTCGGGGCGGATAAGGCGCTGGCTGATTTCCTTCTCAAGAGCAGAGATGAACTCATCCACGCTCATGGTGCCTACGACATCCAGCTCGCGGTGACGAACGGAAACCTTGCCTTCCTCGGCTTCGCGCTGGCCAACCACAAGCATGTAGGGCACGCGGTCGAGGCGGGCGTTGCGAATCTTGGCGCCAATCTTGTCGGGAGCATCGTCGAGCTTCACGCGCACGAACTTGGAAGCAAGCTTGGCACGGAGTTCCTCGGCGAAATCGGCCACCTTTTCGGAGATGGGCAGCACGCGCACCTGCTCGGGGGCGAGCCAGGTCGGGAACTTGCCCCCAAAGTGCTCGATAAGCAGGCCGGTGAAGCGCTCCATGGAACCGAAGGGCGCACGGTGAATCATGACGGGGCGGTGAGGCTTGTTATCAGCACCCGTGTAGGTGAGGTCAAAGCGCTCAGGCAGGTTGTAGTCTACCTGCACAGTGCCCAGCTGCCAGTCGCGGCCAATAACGTCACGCACGATGAAGTCAATCTTCGGGCCATAGAAAGCGGCCTCGTTCTCGGCTTCGATGTAGTCGAATCCTTCTTCGGTAAGCACCTCGCGGAGAGCCTGCTCAGAGAGCTGCCAGTTCTCGATGCTACCGACATACTTCGGATCAGAGTAATCCTTATCGCGCAGGGAAAGACGCACGCGGTAGTCATTCATCTGGAGCGTACCGAGAATGTGCTTCACAATACCGATGCACTGCTGCACTTCCTCCTTGATCTGGTCGGGGCGGCAGAAGATATGGGCGTCGTCCTGAGTGAAACCACGCACGCGGGTCATACCACCCAGCTCACCACTCTGCTCCCAGCGGTACACCGTGCCGAATTCGGCCAGGCGCACAGGCAGATCACGGTAGGAATGCGGGTCGTTAGCATAGATGCGGATGTGGTGCGGGCAGTTCATAGGCTTGAGCATGAAACCGCTGATGGTGCGGGTATCAAGCGCATTGAACAGGTCGGCGCAGGAGGCATTCTCATTGCGCAGCATGCGGAAATCGTCCGGATCCGGAATGGGCGGGAACTGGCTCTCCTTGTAGTGTTCCCAGTGGCCGGATGTCATGTAGAGGTCCAGCTTACCGATGTTGGGGGTAAACACCTGAGAATAGCCGATGCGGTCGAGTTCCTCGGTGATGAAATCCTGCAGCTCACGGCGGATGATGGAGCCCTTCGGCTTCCACAGCACGAGGCCCTGGCCCACCATCTCATCGATGGCGAAAAGCCCCATCTCACGGCCAAGGCGGCGATGGTCACGCTTCTTGGCTTCTTCAAGGCGGGCGAGGTGCTCATCAAGCTGAGTACGGTTCGGGAAGCATGTGCCGTAGATACGCTGCAGGCGGGGACCATTGGCATCGCCCATGTAGTAGGCAGATGCAACGCTCATAATCTTGAATGCCTTGCAGTTGCCAGTGCGGCCCACGTGGGGGCCGGCGCAAAGGTCGGTGAACTCGCCGTTGCGGAAAATGGAGATTTCCTCGCCCTCGGGAATGCGGTTGAGCAAATCAACCTTGAACTTGGAAGCTACCTCGCGAGGACCACCGGCACCGAGCTCACCGCTCTGAGCCATGGCCATGGCCTCATCACGGGTCACTGTAGTTCGCTCAAATGTCTGGTTCTCCTTGACAATCTTCTTCATTTCAGCCTCAATCTGTTCGAATTCGGCTGTAGAGATATTGTGGTCAAGTTCGATGTCGTAATAGAAGCCATTCTCGATGGCAGGGCCGGCGGCCAGCTGGGCCTGAGGCCAGATACGGCAAATGGCTGCTGCCAGCACGTGTGCGCACGAGTGGCGCAGACGCTCAAGGTCGCTTGCCTGATTGCGTTCTTCCAGGGTCTTACGTTCTTTCTGTTCAGACATATTGTACTAAGTGAGCCAATAATATCGCCGTTTTACACCGAATTTTCAAGCACAATCAATGGCTACTGTCAAAAAAATTACTTTTTGCGACGTTTACGATAGCCGGGCAACCCTGAACGCAAGCCGCGGCGGCGGGTTCTCATGGAATTCAGATGCACCTTTAACCGGCGGAATGGATACATCGCCATGTGCAGAACTCCGGATAACGTATGGTATGAGTACGGGGGGCGTTTGCAGGAATATTCCGCCTCTGCAGCAGCGCCACCACCAATGTCAGAAACGGCAGCGCCCTGGTCTACCAGAACCGGATACAGGGCATATATCCTTACTCCGGGCAGAGCGGACACATAATCCCTATACATCGAATCTATAGCACGATAACGGGTCAGCCACTCCCATACATTATCTTCCGTAGGAAGTAAGGCCAACACCTTCTCATACATCGAGGCTGGCAGGATATATCCATGAGTGGCCAGCACGCCTTCGACCTGCCACAAGTCCACGCCCTCACCCTTCTGAATCAGGCTGCCGTATGGTACAGGCTTGTTATACCCGAGATACAGCATGTAATCTCCGCGCAGATTCTTCAGTGCATGGGAAAGCATTTCCACACCCGGTGAATCGATGCGTACAACGGCATCGTCCTCGAGAATAAGGACATTGCGCCACCCTGCATCCCGGGCATGCTCTATTGCCTTACGATGAGACAAGGCGCAACCGGCAGTGCCACCCCAGAAACGGTCTCTTTCTCCAGTCTGTTCTGTGAACCAGGGAGATTTGTCATATGTCGGCAATGCGCGGCCCAGAACAGCACTGAGTCTTTGCACGCGCTCAATCGGGAGGCTTTCAGCATTCTCCTGCATGAAGCGGGAAAGACGGTCTGCGCTGGTATCCAGATTAATGACGAGAATACCATCAATTGAGTTCCAGACCTTATGCTGTGATTGATCAGGCATATTTCAGCAAAATAACAGTTCTTATTCTACGCGACCGTAATCATCCGTATACCGCTCAATATCCTCTTCGGAAAGATAGTTCCCTATCTGCACCTCTATAAGGGCAAGCGGAGCTGTTCCCTGATTGCTCAGCCGGTGCTTGCTTCCGCAGGGAATCATGATGGATTCACCTACATTGAGGTGCATAAGATTGTTATCACACTGAACAGTTGCCACGCCATCTGTCACAATCCAGCGCTCGGTGCGGTACTGATGCCGCTGCAGCGACAGGCGACCTCCGGGATACACGAGTAGCTTCTTTACAACCACATGTGACTGCAGGTCCAAAACCTGCCACTCGCCCCATGGACGAGTTCCGGTTTCGCCCACATGGTATGTAATGCGGGATTCCTTCATTTATTCAAAGATTGGCGAATACTAGTAGTAGAGCGTTCCGGTAAGTCTGCATGCGGAATACGGGCGCTGGTCACATAACGAATTCCCTTGGATTCCACAAACTCTTTCTTAGCATCGCTCGTACCATCAGAATTGACAAAGAAAATATCAGGTTTCACCTCATCCAGCAGAGGTGCAAAGTCCAGAATCTTACCGGTATCCGGCCCGATATATACTTTCTTCACAAAGCGGATTGCTTCGAGCATGTACTTTCGCTCTTGCTCGGTATACATGGTCTTGCGGTTCTTGAGTGCCATCACCGTGGCATCAGAACCAATGGATACGTAGACATCACCATAGCTGGCAGCTTCCTCAAGGAAAGCAATATGCCCGCTGTGCAACACATCGAAACAACCGGAAACAAATACTTTAGCCATAATCCTCAGAGATTAAACATTTATTTGATTACACCGCGCTTACGAAGGCGTTCGAGGAAACGGGGTTCCCACTCCACCTGTTCGTCCTTGCCAAATGTGCGGCAATAGGGCTCAATCGGGTACATATCCTCGCAGGCATCTACTGCCGCATCGCGTGCGGCCTTATTTTCATAAAGATACAGGGCATAGCCACCGTGACCGCCACCGCAGTACTTATGGGCAAGCTGCTGCCCCAGATCAGGCAAAGGCTGCATGCCTTCTTCAAGCTGCAGTTGATAACTCATCTGAACACCGACTGCCAGCACGGCTACATCCTGCTGCTGCACGCCTAGACGGGCAATACGAGAAGCCTTGGCAATACGCTCAAACGAACGCTCATACCCGGCAAAACCAGGGGTATAGTGCTTCACACGGGTGTCATAAACAGCCATGCAGCCCTTAAGGAACTCGCCGGTATTCTTGAAGTCAAGCACAGGCTTAGGACCGGATTTCCAGACACAGGCGCCGGTCTCTGCAATGACAGCAGGATCCTGCCAGCCCACACCCAGACCAAGTTCAGATGCAACCGGATCCCAGCCATTGAGCACGCTCCAGCCACCACTACCGCCAAGACCTGCGCCCTGCCGGTACAGCCACTCCTTCAGTGACACAGTGGGAGAAATAGCGCAATTGACGATATATTCACCGGGGATGGCATTTTCAGGCACATCGAGCCAGCCGCCAGCGAAATCGACACGAAGAGGAGAATGCGCCGGAGCCTTCACTCGGGAAAGCACCTGTGTGCTGGTCGTCTGCCCGTCTTCCGGGAGCGATTTTTCAAGCACAACAAACTCAATTCCATGCTCCTCACAGAAACGGCGTTTCGCGTCAATATACTGGTCATCAGTTGTGACTGCCAGCACATGAGGATTAACCTCCAGGCATGCTGAGCGGAACGAGAGCGCCACGTCCTCATCTGTGGAAAGCACTACCTCATCCACCATGGAAAGAGCACTGATGACCGCCAGCTTGTCAGCATCTTCAAGAACTGACTTCTTGTCGTATATTCTCCACAGCAAATCAGCAGGAGGATATGAGACTACCAGATAATCGCCAAGGGCACGGGCATCTGTAAAGAACCGGATATGGCCAGCATGCAAGACATTAAAAGCACCAGAGACAAAAACTTTCTTCATACAAATTCAGGAAAGTAAAAAGGAGAAAATATCAGAACATTGAATCACGACCAGCGCCAGTCTGAGTTCCGGCGGTCGTTTTCTGAATAAAGCGCTGCAGCATGGGCAGCAAAGCAGGCCCAAGAAGCTGCATAATAATCTGGAAGGCAAGACCGTATGTCCCAGGCGATGCCGCAGCCGCTCTTTCTGCAGCCTTGCGGCGGCGGCGCAGACCAGCAAGAGCACCCACAACTGATGCAGCCGCACCTGCAGCTGCTCCAATGCGCATAATGGCGGCAGGAGACACGGGCAGAGCCTTTACGCAACTCCCGACATGCCTCTGAGTAGAAGCCACAGCATCAACCACAGCCACGCGGCTGGCGGCTACCCGCATCATGGCTTGCTGCTTTCCTTGCAAAGTAATTTGAGACATTCCAAATCGTTTTTAAGTTCTTGCGCTGTAGCGGGTGCCAGTTTCTTACCACCCATGCTCCGTACCATACGAAGCAGTATCAGCGCCACCACCAGGTTAACAAGAAAAACCAACCCCAGCGCAAGTGCAGGATGCATCCAGATTGAAAGAAGCACTGCCACAGCTGCGCAAAGAACAAAATACGCACCCAGCAGCAGCACGCAGGCCACTACAGCCATGACCACGCGCTGCAACTGGTGCACCGTATATTCCTTCACCTCCTCTGCAAAGAGGGAGCCCAACGCGCTGGAATGTTCAGCAGTTCGCTGCACTACAGAACGAACCTGCTGCACCACAGCCGAAGCTTCCTGGCGCAACACTGAAACACCCTCTTTCTGCTTGAAGAGATGAAACATATGATTTTTCAGCATCCGGAGCACTGTCCGGATTTATTCAGCGGCGGGAGCCACCAAGAATAAGGCCAATAAGCACGCCAATGCCCAGAGCACCAAGAACGCTGCCCGTAGGATTGGTCTTCACGTACTCTTCACCGGCCTTATGGTATTCCTTAGCTGCGGCACAGGTCTTATCCCAGCCCTCATTCATCTGCACGCGGGCCTTATCCCAGCCTTCGTTCATCTGAACACGAGCCTTACCCCAGCTCTCATTGATCTGGGCGCGAGCCTGGTCTGCATATTCGCGCACATGCTCCATCTGCTCAGCTGCAGCCTTACGAACCTTCTCATACTGCTCACTAGCGAACTGACGAGCAGCGTTCAGACGATCACAGGCATCGGCCGTGGGAGCAGGCGTAGCAACCTGAGTTTCCTTGATTTCTTCGGTTTCCATAACTTGCAGAATGTTGATTGTGTAACTTTCTTGGAGCGTGTACAAGCACAACTCTCGATTGATAGGATATTATAAGCATACTCAGACCAGAAATGCAAGCTATCTTAATCAAAATGACGAATTTTCCACTGCTTTCAGCACGTTACGCGCGCGAGCGCGCAATTTTTAGAGGCATGCTTCATTATTGCCTTGCCAATCCGGGTCGGAGCTGGTACAATGCCACGGCTTAAATTAACACATGAAAGCAATTCTGGCATTAGAAGACGGAACTATTTTCGAAGGCACCTCCATTGGCGCCACCGGAACAGTTACAGGTGAAGCCTGCTTCAACACGGCAGTAATGGGCTACCAGGAAATCCTGACTGACCCCACATACTGCGGACAGATTCTCGCTATGACCTACTCGCTCATCGGCAACTACGGCATAGTGGAAGAGGATAGCGAAAGCCCTGCACCCCAGGCTGCAGCCATCGTAATGGGCGAGCTTTCCAACCTCCACTCCAGCTGGCGAGCAGATTCCCCCATGGGCGATTGGCTGAAGCGCCACAACACTCCCGGCATCGAGGGTGTGGACACCCGCCGTCTGGCACGCCACATCCGCATTAACGGCAGCATGCGCGCCTGTGTCACTACTGAACTGAGCGCTGCTGATGCTGTAGCCCGCGCAAAGGAATCCGCTACACTTGATGGCTCTGACCTGGCTACCGGCGTAAGCACCAAGACAGCCTATGAGTGGCAGGGTGAATCCCGCCCGTGGAAACTGCCGAACAAGACAGCCGGAGATATGACCAACTATGGCACCCTTGCTCCCGCTACTGCCAAAGTAGTTGCTCTTGACCTCGGCATCAAGGCTAGCTCGCTCCGCGCCCTGCGCCAGGATGGTTACGAGGTAACCGTTGTTCCTGCCACCACCAGTGCCGAGGAGATTCTTGCACTTAATCCTGCCGGTCTGTTCATTTCCAGCGGTCCTGGTGACCCCGCTGCCCTTACCGGTGTCATCAATACCGTGAAAGCCCTTCTCGGCAAGCTGCCCATCTTCGGCCTCGGTCTGGGTAATCAGGTTCTGGGTATTGCCCTTGGTGGCAGCACCAAGCGCCTCAAGTTCGGGCATCGCGGCGCCAACCAGCCCTCCAAGGACATTGCTACCGGCAAGGTTGAGATTACCTCTCCGAATCACAGCTTTGTGATTGATGCCGATTCCCTGCCCGCCAACGTCATGGTGACTCATGTCAACCTGAATGATGACAGCGTGGCCGGTATCTGCTGCTGCGAGCTGCGCGCCGCAGGTATGGAATACACTCCCGAGCCTAAGGACGGACACATTTTCACCAGCTTCGTCAAGGCTATCAACGAAGCCAAATAATCAACTGACATCATGAACACAC
Source organism: Akkermansia sp. (assembly GCA_045644745.1). GTDB lineage: Bacteria > Verrucomicrobiota > Verrucomicrobiia > Verrucomicrobiales > Akkermansiaceae > Akkermansia. The sequence continues at coordinate 24,698 of JAZRHL010000029.1, read as the reverse complement.
TCGTAATCGGTTCCCAGTGGGGCGATGAAGGTAAGGGCAAGGTCATTGACTTCCTTACCGAAACCGCTGATCTGGTCGTGCGCAGCCAGGGCGGCAGCAACGCCGGCCACACTGTTATCGCCAACGGTCAGAAGTACATTCTTCACCTTGTTCCCTCCGGCATTCTCTGGGATAACAAGGTTAACATCATCGGCAATGGTGTGGTAATCAACCCCACCGCCCTCGTGGAGGAAATCAACTACCTCCTCGAGAAAGGCGTAAGCATCACCCCCGAAAAGCTGCTCATTTCTGACCGCGCCCATGTTGTGCTACCCATCCACAAGGAAATCGATGCCGCTCAGGAAGAAGCTCTCGGCGACCAGAAGATCGGCACCACCAAGCAGGGTATCGGCCCGACCTATGCCGACAAGGCCCGCCGCATTGGTATCCGCATGATTGACCTTGCCGATGCAGACCGTCTCCAGTCTGTGCTCGAAGCACGCATCAAGACCGCTAACGATGAGCTGGCCCGCCTCGGCTGGCCCAAGGCTGACCCGAAGGTGACGCTTGATGCCGTCATGGCCGCCGCGGATGTGCTCCGTCCCCACATCACCAACACAATTCCCGTGGTGAACAAGGCCATCAAAGCAGGTAAGACAGTTCTTTTCGAAGGTGCTCAGGGCGCTATGCTCGACATCGACTTCGGCACCTATCCTTTCGTAACCAGCTCCAACACCAGCGCGGGCGGTTGCTGCACAGGTTCCGGTGTTGCCCCCACCAAGATTGACAAGATTATCGGTGTGTGCAAGGCATACACCACACGTGTGGGTGCAGGCCCCTTCGTAACGGAAGACGACGAGATTGCCGATTACCTGCATGGCCTTGGCCGTGAGTTCGGCGCCACGACTGGCCGTCCCCGCCGCTGTGGCTGGACTGATGGCGTGGTTCTCCGTTTCTCCGCCATGTTCAATGGCTTTGATGAAATGGCCATGACCAACCTTGACGGTCTTGATGAACGCGAGACCATCAAGATCTGCACGGCGTACAAGATGGGCGACCAGATTCTCGAGTATCCCCCTGCCCGCATCGAGGACTGGGCTCTCTGCGAACCCATTTATGAAACCGTCCCCGGCTGGAAGCAGGACATCTCCAAGTGCACCACCTGGGAAGAGCTCCCCGAGAATTGCAAGGCATACGTCAAGCGTTTCGGTGAGGTCGTAGGCTGCCCCGTCGGCTCCGTAGGCGTTGGCCCCGACCGTGAGCAGACCATCCCGGTTCCCCACTGATACAACTTATTCAAGCACACTAAAAAAGCCGCACTCTCAGGAGCGCGGCTTTTTTAGTAATCAGATATCAGCCTCTGGGGGCATTCTGCCCACCGACAAGGAGCACCATCTCCCCTTTCGGCGGCTTTGCCTTGAACTCTTCCAGCAAGGCTGCAGCTGAGCCTCGATGATACGTTTCAAAAACCTTGGTAAGCTCACGGGCCACACAGATGGGCGCGGCAGGATCAATTTCCGCCAATGCCTGTACAGTCTTGACAATACGGAAAGGGGATTCGTAGAAAATACTGGTGTGGCTTGCCTGCACTGCAGCCTGAAGCACTGCAGCCTTACGCCCGGATTTTACTGGGAGAAACCCGCCGAAGAAAAACGCATCACTCGGCAGTCCGGACCCTACCAGGGCCGTAACCACAGCCGAAGGACCGGGAAGCACGGTAAACGGCACCTCCCGCGCCTTGAGCTCCTGAATCAGTCGATAGCCGGGATCACTCACACCGGGCATACCGGCATCTGTCACTACGGCAAAGCTCTCGCCTGCAAGAGCACGGGCAGCAACCTCAGGAGCACGCTGCGACTCGTTATGTTCATGCAGACTGAGCAAAGGCTTGCGTATTCCATAATGGCTCAGCAGCATCCCCGTGTTGCGAGTATCCTCACAGCAGATGCAATCTACAGATTCGAGCACAGCCAGAGCGCGACGAGTAATATCCTCGCGGTTGCCGATAGGCAGACCCACAAAACTTACCGGATATTCAATCATCGCGTTGTGAGGCTCAGGACTATATCATCTGCCACGCGACTTGTTGCATAGAACAAGGCAGATTCCATAGAGGTAATCGTACTACCAACCTGATTGAAATAAGCTGCCTGCTCAGCGTCAGATCCAGAGGTAATGACCTCGCCGGTCTTGCGATTTACAACAGAATAGTCCACATGCACAGTTACACCGATCTGCGTACTCACATAGGAGTCCTGAGTGCTGGTAGTAAGCGACTCCCGGGTAATGTGCGTCACTTTTCCTTTCACCACGAAATCAGCATCGTTACGAGGGGCAAGGCGATATGTTCCATCGCTCTGCATTGCGTTCGTCACGGCAGTAGTCATATAGACGCCCACCGAAGGCTGAACAGTGTTGTTTTCAAACATCTCAACACAGAAAGTGTGCATATTCTCCATGCGGGCGGGCTTCAGGCCACCCAGATGGTATCCACATGAAGAGAAAGTGAGCCCGGCAAGGGCACAGGAGAGAAGCATTCTCAGATTCATAGCCTTACTTAATTCTGTTTATTGTTAGATGCCTGGAGCGCGCGTGCCTTGGCAAGCAGGGTGGCAGCTTCTGCTGCAGCCTCAGGATTCGTCTCCTTCTGGCGGATTACGTCTTCAAAGCAGAAAATAGCAGAGGTATACTCCTGGGAGCGGTCAAGATAGTAACGCCCCACCTCCAGCTGCTGGTGAACCATCAGCTTCTCCATGTTTGCCGCCTCTGAAAGAGCCTTGCTGGCCTCTGCATGCTTCGGGAAACGCAGGTTAAACTCTTCGTAAGCCTCACGTGCATTGCTCAGGTTTACCAGGTTGTTATCCCCTCTGGTATGAGAGTTTGCCCAAAGCTGGGCAACCATGAGCTGGGCATCGGGAGCATATCGACTATCCGGATACTTCTCCACAAGCCGGGCGTACTCCTGGCGAGCCTCATCCGGGCGCTCCTGGTCAAGCAGGAACTTGGCAAGAATAGAGCTGGCAGTCGCAGCCATATCATTATAAGGAGCCTTGGCCACAATATCCCTGAGCCACTCTACAACCACTGAGGACTCCATCGTCGTTTCCCAGGCGCCCCAGAATACCGGAACCTTCATACGGCCACTGGCGGCATCCATTGCCATGGCCAGCTGGCGGTTAAGAGCTTCGGCATACAAATCTGTCTGGGGATATCTATCAATCAGCTTGCTGTATTCCTTGAATGCATCGCGATAATCATCCGTTGATTCATAGCTCTTACCCAGCATGAAACGGGCCTGGGGAGCATTGGGCGCCAGGGAATGGTAGCGGGCGATTTCCTTGAGAGCATTGCGGGACTTACGCGTCTTCCCTTCTTTCTGGTATTCCAGAGCCTCTGCCATCAAGGCTTCGGCTTCAGGATCAACAGCCTTCACCTGACCAATGGGAGGCGGGCCATCAAAAGAATCACACATGGGCAGCAGCAGAGCCGATGCCGCACAAAGGCGTAAGAGTTGCATTCTTGTCATGTCAGTCTAAGCATACCATGTTCTCCCCCCATTGTGCAAGTTCAAATGCGTGGCATACGTGTCTTATTCATACAACCGTTAATCCACGCGAAACAGAGGGAATGATTCTCATTATCATATGAGAACTATTTACATGCTTCTGCTCGTTATCTTTTCCGGCTATATTCATGCAGCAACGAACACGACACCCCAAAGTGGTATTGACATAAGAAAATACGCTGGTCGTTGGTATGAACAGGCCCGGTATGAAAACTGGTTTGAAAAGGACATGGATAACGTGTATGCCGATTATGCGCTTCTCAAAGACGGAGATATAATGGTATATAACACCGGAACAAACAAGCAAGGAAAAACCAAACGTTCCCGGGGCAAAGCTACCACAGTAAATCCCGGGGAACTTAGTGTCTCCTTCGTGTGGCCTTATTGGTGGTTCCGAACGCCATATAGAATACTCTACGTTGACAAGGAATATAACACAGCGCTGGTCTCCGGCGCCGGGAATAAATATCTATGGTTACTCACCCGGGAGATATTTCCCGGTGAACACTCCATGAACCGGCTGCGCAGTGAAGCGCAGAAACGTGGGTTCGATATCTCCCGCCTGCGCTACACGCAGCATCAGAAACGGAAGTCTACTGCTCCTGACACAAAGAAACCAGGGTGATAGTGGCGACCTTCAATTCGGTCGTAATCCGAATTGTAGTGGCAGATATCTACTGTGGTAGCCAGTGTACTACCGAGAGAGAGCGACACAATGCGACGGGTTTCACCGGGATTTGAGAAATCGTACTCAGCCATCACGCCGGCAACAAGCGAACGCATTCGTAACATGCGCGTGCCATCATCTCGATTCACAGCCCAGGAACCGCCGGCACCCTGCGCAAAGAGCCCCATATCCAGGCGCTCATTAATCTTACGAAGAACAGTTAATTTAAACCCACTGATGCTTAATCTCCAATCAGGAGTCATAAGCCAGTCAAAGTTAACCACAGGCACAAGGGCAAAAATGGTCGAATCGGGGGAATGCGCCAGGCCTATGGAATATGTAAGACTCTCACTGTGCTTTACCTGATACGAGACCAGAAAGTTAATGTGGAAGCTATGCGCTCTGTGCACAAAATCAGAGGACATTGCGGGAGAAATGGCAGCGATGAAGAGATTCCCACTGGGTCTGGGAACAATCGCTGATATAGGCAGCGAGAAGTTATACAGGTCACTGCGGCGGAGATTCAGCGCACCATCCGCATTAACATAGGTAAACTGGGCATTGAATGAAGCATTGAACATCCAATCATCGCCACCGGAACGGCGAGGGTCAGCCAGCGGGACATTGATACCGTACTGCTGCCAGCTTAATTCGGACGCACCGTGGCGTTCCCCCATATTGGAGGTGAACTCAAATGAGAGGAAACTGGGCATGAATCCGCTTTCGGGCATCTCGTGGCGCCAGTTATCATAGATATCCTGAGCCATGACGATGGTATTATCCTTCCATTCATTGTACCATTCATCAGCCAGTACTGCGGGCGCCAGTGCGAGTAGGACAGCTACGGTCTTCTTCATGGGACGCATTGTACCAGAGGCCTCCGCATTTGCAAGCAAAACGTCCTGTTATATCCTGTTAATTCTATGACAGCTATACGCTCTCTTCTTGCCTCTGCGTCCGATTTATCTTATAGTGGCTCCAGGGCTCGAAATGATTCGTCTCTTCCATATCATTCTGTTTCTCTGCTTCACCCCACTTTGCACACAAGGAGCAACGGTTGGTGTACGCACATCGGCATATCCATGGTGGAAAGGAATGCAAAATGCCATAATGAGCATGCAGAGGCTTGGCCCAGGCGGCTACAGCACCAGCGACCAGGCCAAACAGGCACTCGTAGATTCCTTCAGATGGAACGAACTCAGACTCAGGCCTGATTTCAATCCTCTGGTTGCACGCCCCTCATTCTGTTCATCTGCAGTATGGATAGCTACGCTTTCCTCACTCATTGAATGGGAAGAAAAGAACCGTCACCGGGTCATCAGCCCGGATGCATGGAGAGCCCTCATGCCGCAACTCGTGAAGGATGGCGAGGGACCCTGGGGATATGCGAATGCCAATGGCCCCGGTTTTGCTCTGCTGGTGCACAGATTAGGCGCGGGTGTCAGTTTTACCAGCTGGAAAAAAGCCCGTCCATCAGACGTCCTCAAAATCTGGTGGAATGACCACATTGGCGGCAGGGAACGAGGCCATATCGTCATCCTGGTAAAGGATGAAGGCGAAACAGCCTGCGTATGGTCATCCCACATTGCAAGGGACGGCCAGCCTGCAGGCTACGGACTGCGCCGCATTCCGAAGAGCGCCATGAAACGGGTACTCTTCACCCGCATCACGAGGCCAGCCGCATTCAACCGCGCTCACAAGTTGCCGGATGAGCCATGGCTCACCGAGCTGATGACCCGCGACACTACCTGGGCCGAGTGCGTACGGCGCTGCGGAATTATAGATTAATCCCGCACAGGAGGGCATTCACCCACCCGCACATAATCCATACCACCTGCCAGCGCAGCCTGAATGCCGGGTTCAGCATCCTCGAATACGACACACTCTGTGGGATTCACACCCATACGCTCCGCGCAGAGCAGGAAAATATCAGGGCGAGGTTTGCCAAAGCCCGGCGGCACGTCCGCAGGAGTCACCATCACACTGAATAAATCAGCAATACCTGCGGCCTGCAGCGTTTCTGTGGCTCCACTGGGCATGCTGCCTGTGCCGATAGCGTAGGGAATCCCCTGCTCTTTGAGACGGCGCACCAAATCAACCGTTTCGGGAATTACCGGCAGCGTTTCATTCTGAAGCAACCATGCGTAGCGATTACGCTTCTCATCAGCCACCAGCTCAGGGTCCATGGTAAGGCCGTATGTGGCATTCAGATCTGCCACAATATCCGGCGCAGCCATACCTCCATGTGCCACAAACTCTTCCCACTGAAACACCTCATAGGGGGCGCCGTGCTTCTTGAGTGCCCAGCGCCAGGCTACGAAGTGCGTGGGCATGCTGTCCACCAGTGTACCATCCAGGTCAAAGATATAGCCGGCATACTGCTTTTCCGGCAGAGTTACACGTGCACTCATTCTCCTAACAGGTCAAATTTTTCCACAAAGCGCTGCAAGTCGCTATCCTTGCCGAAAAGCACCAGCACGTCACCCTCCTGGAAGGTAAGGGAGGCATCCGGCGTATCAATCACAGGCTGCTCGGGCTCAGAAAGCACATCATCAGAGCTCGGGTTCTCATTCAGCTTGCCACGGCGCACCGTGAGAAGGTTCAGATGGTATTCGGAACGCAGCCCCACATCCATGAGCTTCAGACCCACCCATTCCGCCGGCAGATGCACATCGGCCAGCGAGTGCGTGGAGTCCATGCGGCGGAGACGCATCAGGCCTTCATTCGTGAAACGAGCAGCCAGCTGACGGGCAGCCACCTCCTCCACACGGATGAGGTCATTCACACCGATAAGCTTGAGAAGCTTGCCATGCAGCTCATTCACGCTGCGGGTCAACAGATTGGTAACGCCGAGTTCCCTGAGCTGGGCGGTAATAAGGAGGTTACGCTCAAACTGCTCACCCACCGCCACAATCACGTAGGTATCGTCGCCAGCCATGTCAAGCTGGCGCAGCACGCGAATATCTGTAGCATCGCCGACCAGTGCATAGGCCACGCGGTCCTTTAACTCTGTGATGATGGCTTCTCGTTCATCAAGAATTGTCACCTCAAAGCCGAGGTCAGACAGATGCAGGGCAAGCGCACGGCCAAACTGGCCAATACCAATAATAACGAACTTCATATTCAGGAATCAGGTAAGAGGTAATCGAGTTTCAGGAAGCCGCACAGGAGATGGTTCTTTCTGGCGGATAAAAATCAGCATAAAGGTGAACATGCCTACACGGCCGAACAACATGTTAAGGGTGATAATGATTTTGGAAATATCCGAAACATGCGGCAGAGCACCCAGTTCAAAGCCGGTTGTGGTGAATGCACTCACCTCAAGGAAAAGAAGCTTTACCAAACCATTTGACTGCTGAGTCACAGCCGGTTCCAGCAGCATCAGCGTAAACGTGGTGCAGACAATCCAGAAAATCGAAATCATGACCGTAGCCATGGCTCGCTCCACCGTACTGCGGGCAATGCGGCGGTTGTGCATTTCCAGGTCCTGCTTACCCTGCAGCACACGGTATACCTCCAGCACACAGAGTGCAAAAACAGGAGCATAAACGCCACCACCTGTACCCGCAGGGTTACCGCCCACAAACATGAGCAGAGCAAGGAAAAGCTGGTATACCTTACCGTATTCTCCGATATCAGTCAGGGCAAAGCCGGCTGAGCGGCCTATGGCATTCCAGAGCGATTCCCACAGGTTGAATGTACCATGAGCCAGATGCGCAGAAGGCTCAAACGCAGCCAGCAAAGTAAGGCCCAGCGTACCGACCAGCAGGACGATGAGCATGACTCGCAGCACCAGCCAGGAGTTTGTACTCCAGCGCTTGATCTGGTGTTTGCCACTCAGGCGTGTCTTGATGCGGTTAATGCCTTCTAAGTAGACACCAAAGCCCACCGTACCGATGAGAACCAGCGACATCATCACCGCCTGTACCCAGCGGTTATCCACTACGCCGACCTGCTCCATCCCTGCCGGGAAGATGGTGATACCAGCGTTACAGAATGAGGAAACGGCATGGAAAATGGCATAGCCCCACAGGTGGTCCTGCGGGAAACCGGGTTGTCCTTTCCAGAGGTAATACAGGCACACCGCGCCCACTGCCTCAGCCAGAATTGTCACGAAGAATACCGCACGCATCAGCGAGGGCACAATATTCATGCCCTGCTGGTCCATATAACCGGAGACAGACATGGTATCACGCACAGCCAGGCGCTTACCCACCATCATGAGCACAAAGTAGGAAAAAGTCATCACTCCTATGGCGCCTACCTGAATATCCAGCAACAAAACCAGCTTGCCCAGCGGGGTGAACGTCCCGGATACATCGACCGTGGTAAGCCCGGTGATGGATGTGGCCGAAGCACAGGTGAACAGAGCATCCACTACCGAAATGGGCTGATAGGTGGCGCCAGGCGTAAGCAACAACAAGGTACTCAGCAGTACCAGCACCACCATGTAGGTAAAGAATCGTACAGCAGGAGACCATCGGCTATCGGCCTTTACGGGACTGCTACGCCGCGACTTCATAATGGCACCGATTGTTCCAATGGAAAAACCGCCCAGAAGAAAACTGCACAAAAGACTTGCAACAAAAGCCCAACGCTCAAGAATTTCTGCCACACCACCGTAAAAAATGGTAGAGGCAATCAAGCCGACCAGCAGCTGCACCCACAGAAAGCGCCCCGGTAAGCCATAGCGAATCCACTCCATTACCAGATGAAGGAGAACCACCAGTGTATTGAACCACACGAGACCGCACAAAATAAGGTGCGATGACCGAATGAAGGCATCTCGCTCTGCGGTAGAATTGGCAACTCCCTCGAAACAAGCCTCCCAAAGCACCACAAAAATCACCAGAATGCCTGAGATAAGCTCGGGCAATTCCAGCACCTTGTGTCGGTGTTCCTTCTGAGTCTGGGCTTTCAACGCTGTCCATTATAGCAGACTCTGCAGCATTTGGCAAGTCCATGCAAAATGTGATTATATTTCAACAGATTAGCGATTCTTTGCATCTAACAGGCATCCGCATCTCTCTAAAACCTTGACAATTTCTCCCTCATATGCGTAAATTACTACTGTTACTTACTCTCATCATTCTCTCTGTTATCGTAATGGGAATAGCACCGGCTCAGACTACAGGTGACCGCGTTCTGGATGCGCGCAACAATGTTCAGTCCGAGTTTGCTGAACACTTTGGCAAACCGGTTTTCATCCGAATCATAAAGGAAGACTGGGAGTTGGAGCTGTGGGTACAGGAAGCAGATAAAAGCTGGCATATTCTCAAGATCTACCACATATTCGGCATGAGCGGAGAGCTCGGCCCCAAGACGGCTGAGGGCGATGAACAAGCGCCAGAAGGATTCTACCGGGTCTATCCGCACAGCATGAATCCCCGCAGCAAGTTCCATCTTTCTTTCAATATCGGTTACCCGAATGCTTACGACCGCAAGCTGGGCCGCACAGGCTGCTTCATCATGGTACATGGCGATATTCTCTCCATCGGCTGCTTCGCCATGACCGATGCGCGCATCGAAGAAATCTACACCATGGTCAACGAAGCCTTCAAGGCCGGCACACAATACGTACCTGTGCAGGTGTATCCGTTCCGGATGACTGATGAGCGGATGCTCGAAGAACAAGGAAGCGAACATTTCGAGTTCTGGCAACATCTCCTTCCCGGCTGGCAACACACCGAAACCTCATGCAGCCCCTACCCTGACTCAGATAACTGATGCACCACAATCTTACAGAATCCGCAGAAAAGAATGGCTCATATTTCACTATCTGCGCGATAGTGGCGCTTGCATCAGGGGGGCTGGTCGGCGGATTAGCATGGCTCAAGGGGTACAGCTTTCTTCCTTTCTTTGTTGCAGGCGCGGGATTTATCTTCTCTACCTATTGGATTGTCCAAATCTCAGAAAAAGGCATGCCAATCTGGAAAGGCATAGAACATTATTGTAACCTATGGCGTGTCACCAGAACAGGCATCTTACTATATGGAGCAAGGCACGATGCACCAGCCATTTTTCTTCCCTGGCACAGCATCTGCAGCGTGACTCATGCCGATGACCGCATTCTCGTCGATACAGAGGATTGTATCACCTTTACTCTCCCTGTCGATTCAGGAAAAGCAGAATCCGCTCTATCACTCATCACAGAGCAGATAACAAAACACCAGAATAAATACATAGGCGAGAAGAAAAGTCCTGCATATCTGCAGAGAGCACCACAAAAGACAGGTCTGCTTACTTTTCTGAAGGTGGGAGTTCCATGGTTCATCGTAGGTATAGCAATTCCTTTCATTTTGCCGGATGAACCAAGCGGACTAGCCTGCGCAATCTGCTTTGCCTTTGGGGCTGCCTTTGTCTCGTCCGGTCACAGCGATTTCCTCGATGAATATGAGGCAGAAAGCTTCCTGGGTAACGCCGTACGCCACACCAGACAGGGGCTGCATATCCAAGGTCTCGCAGGCTGGCGTTATTTCCAGCCATGGGCTGCAATAACAAAATGCATGGAGCTCGACACGAAGGAATACTTTCTGATGCTATACGGCGGTCCCATGGGTATCAACATTCCGAAAGACGGCAAATACCTACCTCTACCCATTGCCGGACATATCAAAGTTAGAACCAGCCGCTGGAGGATTTTCATGAATTACGCAGTTGTTTTCCTCGTTGCTGCTGCCGGATTCGTGTGGTACGCCTATTGGAGCTGAATTTCTCGGTAATTTCGGGCGATTCTGCTTGAAATAAGCGAGGGAAATGGATATAGTAGGAGTCAATGAGCGAGACTCCTGAGCAAAATAATTCCAAACGCACTGTGCCCGGCGTATTTGTGTGGGACATGGTGCGCAAAGCTCTGCGAGCCGCTGAGGAGGGTGTATTCTGCTGGCTGTTTGAGGACGACGAGATTTTCTACACCGAGCAGTGTGTCAAAATGATGGGCATGAGCATGAAGGATTGGGCGCCCAATATCTTCACAGAGCCGGGAAAAACCATCCACCCGGAGGATGTCAATTTCTTCACCACCACGGTCAAGCGCTACATCGACCGCCCCACCTCCAATCCACTCCGCGTTGAAGTGCGACTGCTCAACCAGCGAAACAGAGGCTGGCGCTGGGTCCGCATCAATGGCCTGCTGGAGTATGATGAACACCGCAAACCCTGCCGCCTCGTGGGTGTATGGGTAGATATCACCCGTCGCAAGATGGCAGACCTGCACGCCATGGAAGACCGCGACCTCTTCCGCACCCTCATCAACTACCTGCCCGACAACATTTTCTTCAAGAACCGCGAGTCCCGCTTCGTCATTGCCAATGAAGCCACGGCCAGAAAAATGAAAGTGCGCACGCCTTCCGACCTTATCGGCAGCCGCGACAGCAACTTCTTCGCCCCCGAAATGTGCGAAATCGCCCGCTCGGAGGAAGCGGAAATCATGGCCACAGGCAAGCCCATCCTCAACCGCATTCACCACGAAAAATGGAAAGGCGGCAAGTCCACCTGGGGTCGCGTCTCCAAGTTCCCCTGGTACGCGGCAGACGGCACGGTGAAAGGCATCGTCGGCATCTCCAGCGACGTGACAAAACTCATCGAAACCCAGCAGCGCTACCAGCGACTGGCCAAGCAGCTGGATGAAAAGAACAAGATTCTCGAGAAGGAGATTCACCTGGCACGTGAAGTGCAGCAGGCTCTGCAGAATATCCATATTCCCGACCGCGAATGGCAAAGCAGCGGCGGCAGCACGCGCAAAGCACAGTTCCACCATGTTTACCTGCCCTCCGCAGGTGTAGCGGGCGACTGCTTCGAAGTATTTCCCGTAGGTCAGAGCGGTGTAGGCATGTTGATTTGCGATGTGATGGGGCATGGTGTCCGAGCTGCACTCATCGCCTCCATGATGCGAGGCCTCATGGCTCAGCTGGCCAATCTGGCCGATACGCCGGCACTCTTCCTTTCGTCTCTGAACCGCCAGATGTACCGCATCTTCAGCCAGGCGAACATCACCATGTTTGCCTCTGCCTGCTATGTGTATCTGGATCTCGAACGCCGCCGCCTCACTCTCGCCGGTGCAGGTCATCCGGCCCCCATCGTCATGCCGGTCAGCGGCAAGCCCTTCCAGCCGGCTATTCCTCGCACCCCTGCCCTCGGACTGATGAACAACGTCATGTTCCGCGAAAGCGACATCAGACTGGAAGACGGCATGAAACTCATGCTTTTCACCGATGGCCTCACCGAAGCTCAGGATGCCGATGGCGATGAGCTTGGCGCCATCCGGATTATGGATTTCCTCCACGAGAGAAACCCGCAGAGCATCCGTGAAATGATTGATATCGCTCTGGCCGGCGTACACCAATTCACCGGCAGTGTCCAGCAGGATGACGATATCTGCCTACTGGGTGTCGAGTTTAGCGAATTATAAGCGAAAATCCGCGATTTTTCGGCATTTTCGCGCAAAAAATGATTGCAATGACGCGCAATTAGGGGTAGTCTAGTTTCCAGTTACATTCCTTTAATCTCATGAGCGAAGAAAAGAGCCAGGGGAATACCAATTCCCTCAATCTGTCTGACCTGGCAGATTTCCAGTTCGGGCCGTCCTGGGCACGCCCGGGAGCAGCCAGCACCCCCTCTTACACCAGTGCACCGCGTGAATCACGCGCACCCCGCCGCAAGGAAGGCGGTGAGCGTCGTCCGTTCAATCGCGAACGCCGCGATGCTGGCGAATCCCCCCGTCCCACGCGTGGCAAGGGCGAACGCGCACCGAAGCGCGACACGCGCCGCGAGCCTATGCCCCAGCGTGAGCTGCCTGCACCCGCCGAGGGATTCCGAGTGGAGCTGCGCCCCGCCAACAGCATTCTTGAACTCTTCGCATCCAACATTCAGAAGCAGAAACGCGCCCTGCCCCTCATCGACCTCGCCCGCGTGGTCATGGGCGACAAGGCCCGCTATGACCTGGTGTTCATGAAACTCGAAAATGCCCCCATGCTGATTCACAGCACCAAGGGCGACCAGGCCTGCTGGCTCACCGAAGCTGAGGCTGTGGCCTACATGTGGAAGGCTCCCTGGTTCTCCGAGCTCTACACCAAGGAAGAAATTGAGATTGAGGCTCCCAAGGGCTCTTTCACCGCTGTGGCCGTGTGCGGCATGGGCAATGAAATCATCGGCCCTGTCACCTGGCACGGCTACCAGGCGGCCCTCATGAACCTTTACCGCAGCAAGTACTCCACCATGCCGCTGGATGCATTCAAGAACCGCATCTCTGTGAGCAAGGACGAGGAAACCGTGGCCGCATGGGTACAGTCCGCCAGCCACAAGACTGTGTGGAAACCCACCCGCGAGGGCGCTGCCGAGATTCAGCTGGAAGATACCCGCGCCGTGGAAGCAGACTTCATGGCCAACCACTACGCCAGCGTGTATGAAGTGGTGGACAAGGTGTTCATCAACGGCTCCACGCCCCGTGCCGTGCTCTCCCCCGGCATTGCTGCCCACGTTGCCATCCTTTCCGACAAGACCCGCCGTTTCCCGCAGATGCTCATCCCGAACCTCTGCCACGGCATGGCCCGCCACCACATGCCCATCTACAAGTGGCACGGCAACCACTTCACCGGCCCCAGCCGCGTGCGTGCCCTGCCCGAGGACACTGTGCTGGCCGACCGCATGATGGCCATCATGAACTGGGCCAAGGACAACTCCGGTAAGAAGGCCGATGTCATGTTTGCCGAGCTCAGCGGTGTCACCGCAGGCGAGGACGAGGAAAGCCGCAAGGCCGCCACCGATGCCCACGCCCCCTATGTGGCCGATATGATCTGGCTACTCGAGCAGGGATACATCGTAGTGACCAGCGACAACGCCGTGTGGTTCCCCAAGGGCGAAGCGGCTCCTGAGCCCACCACCAAGCCGTTGCCCCGCAAAGGTGGCAATCGCAAGGGCAAAAAGGCTGCTCCGACTAAGAAGGACAGCCAGCCCAAGGCCTGATAAATAGCAATTATTCAACTAAGCCAGCCGGAAATCCTCCGGCTGGCTTTTTATTGCCGTTCGTCTGGCGAGTTTGAGCTTGACTTTCAGCGCATCTGCCCCCAGAATAGGGCACCTGCGGCACACCCCCGCACACCAGATAACATGCTGCTGAACGTCAAACAATACGGAGACCCTGTCCTTCGCGCCGTGAGCGCCCCCGTCGAACACGTGGACGACGAACTTAAAACACTCGTGGAAAACATGCTTGAAACCATGTATGCCACCGAGGGCATCGGTCTGGCTGCCCCCCAGGTAGGCCTGAACATCCGTCTGGTGGTCATTGACATTCCCGAGGATGAAGAGGAAGGAACCGAGCCTGCCATGATTACGGTGAATGGTGAGCAGAAGCCCATGCGCAGCATCATGCCTCTGGTATTCATCAATCCTGAGATTGAGCCCTACGGCAAGCAGTATCTCTTCACAGAAGGCTGCCTGAGCGTGCGCAACATCCGAGCCAACGTATCCCGCCCCGAATGCGTCCGCGCCAAGCTTCCCCAGCTGGATGGCAGCGTACTCGAAATCGATTGCGATGGTCTGCTCGCCCGCTGCCTGCAGCACGAGTGCGACCACCTCGATGGCTTCCTCTATGTGGACCGCGTATCCTCCGCAGCCAAGATTACCCTGGCCAAGAAGCTCAAGAAACTCGCTTCTTCATACTGAGCCAGGCAGCCTCAAGCAGGGTTGCATACACCGTCCTGCGAGAGACCTTGACCCTTTCCACCCCTGCGCGCTGAGCAATCAGCCGCAGGGTTTTCCACCCCAGAAGCGCCGGCAGCATGGCCGTGAAACGCAAGCGGAACGTACCCAGGCGGCGGGCATAGTCCCGACCGTCGCGCAGATACCGGAAAGCGCGATTGCGCCACATTTCCAGGGAATCCTTGCATGGATAGGTTCCGGATTTACACCGGAACGAAGCCAGATACGCCCTGCCCCGGGCAGCATCCTCCTCGATATCGCGCAGGATATTGACCAGCTGCAAGCCCTGTCCGTAGCGGGCAGCCGCCTGCGCCATGATGTCGCGGCGTTCGGGCGGGCAGAATTTCTCTCCCAGGGTAGCAAGACCTAAATCTGTCCAGAACTCGCCCACGCAGCCTGCCACCAGATAGGTGTAACGCATGGTTTCGTCAGCGCTCTCAACAACTTCGTGGTCATCAAAATAAGTCAAATCCCACAGCTGCCCCTTCACAATCAGCGACAACACGCGGCGCAACAGCTGTAATTCAACATCAGAAACCTGTTCCAGCTGCTCCAGACATTCACCAAAGCGGCGAAGCAAGGTTGCCTCGCTGGGGTTGGTCTGGGCATCCGCCATCTCGCCACGCAGCGCCTGCAAGAGAAGCGCAAGCTCATCCGGCGGCAGCGTTCCCAGCACCGCGCGCCGCATCTGCCGCAGAATCTCTGCGCGTTTGCCGGGGGCTGCCGTCGAGGTATCAGCCACACTATCGGTGGCCCTTGCCAGCATATACCCAAGGGCAATTCCCCGCCGCATGGCAGGCGGCAGCCACACCATGCTCAGGTAAAACGAACGGGAAACCGCCTTGAGCAGTTCAAAATCCATAGTCTCAGCTCAGCTGGCGCAGTGCTCCGCGGATAAGCTCATCCGTCCCGGCCTGCGGATTATCCTTCAGCAGTTTCACAATCGCCTTGCGGGCCTCAGCCTGCTTAAAGCCAAGCGCCACCATAGCCAGCTCCGCATCTGAAGCAGCCTGAGTCGTCGTGCCCTGCTGCTGTGCCTCCCAGGTGGAAGCCACGCCAATCTTATCCTTCAGCTCCAGGATAATACGCTCAGCTGTGCGTTTGCCCACACCCTTGGCACGAGCAACGGATTGCACGTCCCCCTGAACTACAGCCTGCTTGAAGGTGTTCACATTCAGGCTGCTCAGAATGGCAATAGCCGTTGCAGGGCCGATACCGCTCACACGGTCGATGAGCAGGCGGAAAATATCGCGCTCGGCGTCCGTTGCAAAGCCATACAGCACCTGCGCGTTCTCTCGCACGTGCATGTGGATTTTCAGCATAATCCCCTGCCCGACCATCGGGTTGAGCTGGTCAAAGGTAGAAAGCGGAACGGTCACCTCATAACCGACGCCGTTCACATCGACCACCAGGCACTGAGGCAGAGCCTCGGCTACAGTTCCTCTGAGAAATGAAATCATGGCTGGGCAGGAGCGGGTTGGGGTTTAGGAGCCAGCGGATCCTCCACCTGCTGGAACTGGGCCGTCTGCGTCAGGCCACCCATTTCATTGAGCAGCTCCTGCACTCGGGCATTGAGGCGATTATAGTCTATGGGGCCATTCTCCGGCTCTTTGGTACCAGGGAAAATAATGTAGCTCACACCAAGATGCGACACGGGACGTGCAAAGGGCGTGGCCTTCGGGTTAATCAGGCGGGCCAGACGCAGCGAGGCCTCACCAGCCTTGAAACGAGGGCCGTAGTCGCCCACAATGGCGGGGAACACACGGTTATCCACCACCACGGCAGCATAGTCACCCAGCTGAGGGCGATAGGCATCGTTATCGCCGGCTTTGAGCGTCAGGGGAATCACAATGAAGGAATCATATTCCGCCAGCAGGAAGCTGTACTTCTTCAAGTCATGCACGACATTCTTAGCATGCTGCAAATCTGCTGCATTGGCCTTCTTATCCTTACTGAGCTTCTTAACGCGTTCCTCCCAGTGCGGCAGCAAGGGATTCGGATTATTACCGAGCTTGCGCCAGCGGTACGAGGTCATGGGCTGGTAGTGGTCGCTGTTCTTCACCTTCTCAGGCATGTCCGGCAGGCGGTCGCCATCCGAACCATCGGAAACCACATCCATATCCGCCTGCATCCAGAGCAACTTGCGTTTGGTGTCAGGCGCCTCAATCTCCAGAATAGTATCCGTATCGTAGTAGTTATGACGGTCCAGCAGGCGTCCCAGCGTGGCGGCTTCCTTCCGCACACGGTTCTGCTTGTGCAGGTACAGGGCCTGATACCACTGGGACACCTTGGCGCTGGCCATCAGGTCATTGTAACGGGTAAACAATTCAGGCAGCTGCGGGTTGGCAAGTTTCAGCGTCTCGCCATTGGCAGCCTGGGGAAGTCTCAGATTCAGGGACACCTGCACCTGGTAAGCATCCTGGGCCTTGCGGTCCTGCGAGGCTGTGCTGCCGGCATGGAACTGAACAGAGCTGAGAATGTTCAGCCCCTGGGTCATCGAGTTGATATGGTCATAGCGGCCGGGCTCGACCTTCTCCGGCAGTGCGGGCGGGAACGGTGGCAGCGTGATAGTCGGCATGGTGAACGCCTCCTGAGGGCTCCAGGGTTCCACCTCAATCTCTTCCTCCTCAGGCTCCGCAGGAGTCGCAACAACAGGAGCAGACGGCGCAGCGGGGGTTGCCACAGGCTGGGCTTTCCTCTTCTTCTTTTTCTTTCGTGGTGCCTTGGTGTCCTCGCTCATCGCCTTGACCAGCTCGGCAGGATACGGAGTGTACAACGAACCCGCAGCCAGCAGCAACACTACCAGCAGCGACAGACGAAACCAGGTAAACAGCTTAATCTTAGATTTGCGGTGAAACAGATGCTTCATTCGTGAAATAATATAAAAATCTTATTTTTCCTCAATAGCCTCAACCTTGCGCGGGCGGCTGCCCATCACAGCACGCATGAGCCACAGCGGCGTATTTCGCAACAGCCAGCCGGCCAGGCGGATACGGCGCGAAGGATAATAACGGGGCTTATTACGCGCAAGGGCATCCAGCGCGCCATTCACCACCGTGGGAATCGAGGTGTATATCCACTTCTTGAACGATGAATAACCGTTCGAGCAACCATGACGGCGGGCCACATCGCCGAAGCCCGTATGCACCGGGCCCGGACACACCGCCACTACCGGCACACCAGCTTTCTTTACCTCAAGCCGTATTGCCTCCGAGAACGAAGCCACAAAGGCCTTGGATGCAGCGTAGATGGCAAAATCCGGGATAAACAGATCAGCTGCCAGTGAGGCAATGTTGATGATGCCGCCCCCCTGGGTCAGCAGACGGGGCAGCACGGCACGGGTCAGCTCAGCCACAGCCAGCACATTCACCTGAAGCATCTGGTTGTTACGCTCCGGTGTGCTCGACATATATTCGCCATAGTCGCCCAGCCCGGCGTTATTGATAAGCAGGGTCTTCCCCTCCGGCAGCGACTGAAGCTCCTCTATCAGCGCTGCGCGTGAGGGCTGTGAAGCTAAATCGCAGGCCTTCACCGTGACTTGCAGAGATGAGTTTGCCGCGCGCAACTCATCGGCCAGCTCGTGCAGCACATCCTGCCGACGCGCTACCAGCACCATGTGCGCACACTCGCCCACCAGACGACGCGCAAACGCCATACCAAATCCGGAAGAAGCCCCAGTTATGATTACATGCCCGTACATTGTCCCCATATCATGCCATAACACCCTCCGGCTTTCAAGCCAAAAGCCCGCGGAAGAATCAACATTTATGTAATGTTGGCTTGCAGGTACAAGTGCGTATGTGATATGATAGCTGCATGAACCTCTTTCGCAGCATAACCGTTTCGCTTGCGCTGGTCTGTGGCCAGGCTCTGGCGCAGTTCGATGGCATGATGGGTTTTGACGCACCCTCGACGATGAGCGTCAGCTCTGCCGCCAGCGTGCAGACTTATCAGGCCGGCAAGCCGTTCTATGTGGCGCTCAAGGGTGATATTACCGCGCCGTGGCACGCCTACTGGCAGAATCCCGGCACGGTAGGCGAACCCATGACCGCAGAGCTGGTTGCCCCCGAGGGCTTCACCGTAAAGGGTCCCTTCTGGCAGGTGCCGCATAAGCACGAGGGTATCCTCGGTGTGGCGTACACCTACGAAAAACCCGTCGTCGTGTGGGAAGTAACCCCTGCCGCCGATGCTCCCGCCACAGCCAGCTTCACCATGTCTGCCACGGCTCAGACATGCTCCGACGAAGGCTGCAATCCCCCCGAGACCCAGACCACCACACTTGAACTGGCCGCAGGCGATGCCGCAGCCAATCCCGCCTGGGCAGACGAGCAGAAGCTCACCATCGGCCCCGGCGATACAGAATCTACCATCAGCGCCAGCCAGAGCGGCAACACCGTGACGCTGAGCTTCACCGCTGAACCCGGACTGGAATCCGCCTACTTCTTCTCGGCAGACAACAGCATCTCCCCCACGGCTGAGCAGAAACTCACCGCCAATGCAGATGGCACCTACACCCTCGCCCTCACGCGCAACGACAACAGCGACCCCATGTACCCCGTGAAGGATGAAGCCAGCGTGGGCAAGCCCCTGGCTTCGCTGAGCGGTGTGCTGGTATACGGTGACAAGCACAGCTCTGTGAGCACTGAGCTGACCGCCGGCGGCGCAGCCCCCGCCACACAGACGGCAACAGCAAGCGCCGGCGTGCCCGATGGCATTGTGGCCCTCTGCTTCTCCCTGTTCCTGGGTGGCCTCATCCTGAACCTCATGCCCTGCGTGTTCCCCGTCATCGGCCTCAAAGTGATGAGCTTTGTGCAGATGGGTGGCGGCAGCCGCCGCAAGGTATTCACGCACTCCATGGTGTTCGTACTGGGTGTGCTGGTATCCTTCTGGATTATTTCCGTGCTCATGGTGGTATTCTCCAACCTCGGCGCACTGGCCAACGCCCCGTGGACCGAGTGGTTCTCCACCCTGTGGAATGATGCCGGTTCCGCTTCCCGCAGCTGGGCTGTGTGGATGCAGAACCCCTGGATTGTGTACTGCATCATGCTGCTTCTGCTGGTGCTGGGTCTGAGCATGTACGGCGTGTTCGAAATCGGCGCCGGCATCACCGGCGCTGGTCAGGGAGTGCAGAGCAAGGAGGGGCACCTCGGCTCGTTCTTCCAGGGCTTCTTCGTCACCATCGTGGCAACCCCCTGCAGCGCTCCCTTCCTGGGTGCAGCCATGCCCGCCGCCATGGCACTGCCCGGCGTGTGGATGACCGTGGCACTCACCTTCATGGCTCTTGGCCTCTCCTTCCCGTACATTGTGCTGGGTATGTTCCCGAGCCTGGTGCGTCTGCTGCCCCAGCCCGGCGAATGGATGGAATCCCTGAAGCAGGGCCTTTCCTTCCTGCTCTTCGCCGCCGCCGTGTGGATGCTCGATGTATACCTCGCCTTCTGGCCGGAAAGCGAGAGCAGCGGCACCATGTGGGTATACATGTCTCTGGTGGTCTTCTGCGCCGCCTTCTGGGTATATGGCCGCTGGTGCCTGCCTTTCCGTCCGCTCAGCACCCGCATCATCGCCATCATCATCGCGCTACTGCTGGCCATCACCGGTTTCTGGGGTGCCCGTCCCTTCAGCCCGAGCGATAACCATATCGAATGGGTGGAGTGGACTCCCGAGGCCATGAAGGAAGCACTGGAGGAAGATGAAACCCCTGTCTATGTGGACTTCACCGCCAAGTGGTGCGCCACCTGCCAGGCCAACAAGAAGGTAGCCTACACCGATGAGGTATACGCTGCCATGAGCGAGGCCGGTGTGATACTCATGCGCGCCGACAAGACCAGCCCGAATCCGGATATTGATGCCGCTATGCGCGAGCTGAACCGCAGCTCCGTACCGGTGAACGCTCTCTATGTGCCCGGCAAGAAGCCCGTGGTCACCAGCGAGCTGCTCACCCCGGATTACCTGCTGGATTTCCTCAAGGAAAATCTGCCCGCCGAAGAAGAGGAAGAAGAATAAACTTCAACGTACTTCCGGCAAGTCATCCCACTTAGTCGTATAACATGGGGATGTGAATTCGCGCTTCCACGGCAACGTGGAGGCGCGATTTGCAAAGTGGACATCGTGCCCCGATTTCTGCAGCTGGTCCAGCACGCCCATCAGCGCGCTGGGTGCGGCATCGGGATGGTCAAAGGTGGGCTGCACGCATTCCTGCGGCAGAAGCCCGGCAAGCAACACCCCGATTTTCCGGTAAGGGTATCCCGGCAGGTAGATTTCCTCCAGCAGGCGGCATGCCGCAGCATTGAACACCCGGTTATCATCGCTGTGGTTATCCAGGCGAAGCGCAGAGGCATTGGCATACAGCCGGGTCGATTCATAACGAGAGGTCCTCAGCACCACCTGCACCTCCGATGCCATCATTCCTTCCTGCCGAAGAATACGCCCTGCCTTCTCCACAAAGAGACACAGTATTTCACGCAGCTCGGCCAGGCCTGTCACCGCTTCCTTCAAGGAGCGCGACACCATTACCTGACAACGGGGAGAAGCAGGTTCTTCATCGATACACGGAATCCCCCGCAGCTCCAGAGCCATTCGCTCGCCATGCACACCGAATTGCTTGCGTAACCAGGTGGCATCTGCGGCTGCCAGCCCCGCAGCGGTGCGGATACCCAGCGCCAGCATGCGCGGCAGCAATCGTCGCCCCACGCCCCAGATATCACCCACAGGATAGTTCCGCAGATACGGCTCCCAATCCTCCGGTTTGTTGAAAGCCAGGACTCCATCTAACGCGAGCGATTTCTTGGCTGTCTCATTAGCCAGTTTGCAGAGCGTACGAGTAGGTGCGATACCCACACTCACCGTTATCCCCGTCCATCGGCGAATCTTGTTTCTCAGCCGCCGTGCCACCGCTTCCCAATCCACTCCGGGATCCACTACGGCAAAAGCCTCGTCGATGCTGTACTGCTGCACCTCCGGCAGTTCCTGCTCCAGAATAGAGATAAAGCGGTCCGATAAATCGCTGTACAGCGGGAAATTGGCCGAGCACACCACGCCGTTTAGCTTCTCCAGGCGCTCCTTGCACTTGAAGTAAGGTTCACCCATGGCAATGCCCGCAGCCTTGGCCTCTGCACTCCGCGAGACCACGCAACCATCGTTATTCGACAGCACCACCAGCGGACGCTTCCGCCAATCAGGACGGAACACCTGCTCGCAGCTGGCAAAAAAATTGTTGCAGTCGAATAAGAGGTACATACGGAAAACAAAACAGGGCGTGCCCGCAGTGTAGCACAGCAGGCACGCCCCGTCAAAGATTGTTTTTACAGCCCCAGCTTGGCAAGAATAATCTCGGTCACCATCTTGGGGTTAGGCTTCGGGTTGCTCACCTTCATCACCTTGCCGGTGAGAGCATTGATGAGCTTCATGTTGCCACCCTTCACGATTTCCACCATGTCGGGGTTCTCCTCCAGCACCTGGGCCACCACGGCATCCAGAGCATTGGTATCGGTCTTCTTGAAGCCCATGGAATCAGCGGCGGCTGCAGCGCTCATACCGGAATCCCACATTTTCTCCAGCACCTCGCGGGCCTGGTTATTAGAGACAAGACCGTCCTCAATGATATCCACCAGACCGGCCAGTGCAACCGGAGCCAGCGGGCAGGTCTCGATGCTGAGCTCCTTCTCGGCCAGCACAGACGTCAGGTTGTTAATCACCCAGTTGGCCACCTTGCGCGGTGCCTTGCTGCCTGCGGCAGCATCCTCGAAGTAGCGGCAGAGCTTGAAATCTCCCACCAGCGTGTTGGCATCGGCCACGGGCAGGCCATACTGACTCTGCAGACGGGCATGCAGCGCATCGGGCAGCTCGGGCAGCTCGTTCTTCACCTTCTCCACGATGGGGGCCGTCTGCACAGGGATGAGATCCGGACAGGTGTGATAGCGGTAGTCGTGGGCATTCTCCTTGGTGCGCATCACGATGCTTTCGCCCAGCGTATCATCCCAGCGGCGGGTGGACTGCACCTGGGCGATTCCCATATCGAGCTCCTCAGCCTGGCGGTGAATCTCGTAAATGAGCGCGCGGCGGGCAGCAGACATAGAGTTGATATTCTTCATCTCAATCTTGGCGCCCAGCTCCTTCTGGCCCTTGGGGCGCAGGGAGACATTCACGTCGCAGCGCATCTGTCCCTTCTCCATATCGGCATCGGAAATACCGGCGCAGATCATCATCTGCTGCAGGCTCTTGAGATAGGCGTAGGTTTCCTCGGGGCTGGTCAGGTCGGGCGCGGACACAATCTCCATGAGGGGAGTACCGCCGCGGTTGTAGTCCACCAGGGAATAGCCGCTGTAGTGGGTGAGCTTGGCAGCATCCTCCTCCAGGTGGATGTGGTCGAGCTTCACCGTGCGCACCACGGGGCCATCGGCCTTCACCTTGCAGTCGGCGGGATATGCCCAGGCATACAGCGGCACCTCGCCACCGATGCAGAGCGGCAGGTCCAGCTGGCTGGTCTGGTAGTTCTTGGGCATATCTGCGTAGAAATAATTCTTACGGTCCCACTTGGAAACAGGCGGGGTGCTGCAACCCAGCATCATACCCGTGAGGATGGTGCGCTCGATAGCGTACTTGTTGAGCACAGGCAGAGCACCGGGCATACCGAGGCAGGTGGGGCACACGTTGGTGTTCGGCTCGTAGCCGAAGCCGGCCTTGCAGGAGCAGAACATCTTGGTCTCGGTCTTAATCTGGCAGTGCACTTCCAGGCCGATGGTCACGAGGTAATCAGAAACAGGCATATCGGGAACAGTTTGTAATGTAGTAATTTATTGAGAAGATACGGCATTCTCCTGCAGCGCACTATCCAGGTCGCTGCGGAAGGATGCATCAAAAATGGAATCGAAAATATTGCAATGAGCTGCCGCCAGACATTCGAACACACGGTCCAGCGCATCGGAGAATGCATCGTAGGTCTCGGCCTCGTAGCCCGGCAGAGCAGCTATACGGACAATCTCGCTGCGGATAGCCCAGAGAATCGGCTCAATGGGCGCCAGCACTTCCTGCGCACTGGCCTGGTTCTGCGGAGCAAAATCGCGGTTCATCACCCTTGCCTCGGGCAGCAGAGACTTGAAACGCTGCGAAAGGCGCGTAAGCTCAGGCGCAGCCAGAGAAGCGGTGGATTCATCCTGCACCGTCACCAGCACATCGAACACGGCGCGGTCGGGCTCGGCCAGGCGCTTCAGGCGCACCAGTTCCAGACGGGCCTCATCCTCGCTGAGCGGCTCGCTGGGCTCGCGAAGTTCCTCCACCTCCTCCTCGGAGAACATGCCCATGCGCACGGCATCCTCAAAAGCCCGGCTCAGAGTCTCAGAACCATAGCAATGCGCGCGGCACAGGCTCACAAACTCCACGTGCATATCATCCAGCGTCTCCAGGATGCGCAGCTGCATACCATCCAGCATGCCGGCGCATTCTGCATCGCCCGTGGGAAGAATGGGCATGGCACTCATTTTGTTATCAAGCTCGAATGTGAGCTTGACCAGCTCAGCAAAACGCGGGGCCGCGGCATCTGCCCCTTCCTTGCTGGCGATTCCGGAGAGCAGGAACCACATCTCCGTCGTGGTACTCAGAAAGCGATTGCTCAACTCCTGATACTCAGAGTTATCAGCGGCGACGGGGTCCTCATCCGGCGAGATTTCCACGACCTCATAGGCCAGCCCCGGGGTCACACTCCCCAGTGCCAGTGATAGTCCAGCCGTGTAAAGCCATTTCCTCATGCCGAATCGCACGGACATTATACGCTTTTCTTAACGAATAGCAAGC
>JAZRHL010000028.1:0-14985 GCA_045644745.1 Akkermansia sp. | reverse complement strand
GCGGTCCATCTTGTTCACGAAGCAGATGCGGGGCACCTCGTACTTGTTGGCCTGGCGCCACACCGTCTGAGTCTGGGGCTGCACGCCGGCAACACCACAGAACACCACGATAGCGCCGTCGAGCACGCGCAGGGAACGCTCCACCTCAGCGGTGAAGTCCACGTGCCCGGGAGTATCGATAACGTTGAGCTGGAAGTTCTCGTTCTCGAAAAGCTTGTGGCAGCCCTCAGCGGGCAGCTGCTTCCAGTTAGTTGTAACGGCAGCGGAGGTAATGGTAATACCACGCTCCTGCTCCTGCTCCATCCAGTCGGTCGTCGCAGAACCTTCGTGGGTCTCGCCGATCTTGTGGATCATGCCGGTGTAGAACAGGATACGCTCGGAAAGCGTGGTCTTGCCGCCGTCAATGTGGGCGGCGATACCGAAGTTACGGTAGCGCTCAAGCGGAGCCTTGCGGTCAGGGCTGCTATAGTTATTAGCCATATAGTAATATGAATGTTTTAAAGTTCAGAGATTACGTCAAAACTTCCAGCGCGGCGGTCTTACCAGCGGAAGTGAGCGAAGGCGCGGTTGGCCTGGGCCATCTTGTGCACATCATCGCGCTTACGCACGGCAGCACCCTGGTTGGCAGCGGCTTCCTTGATTTCGTTAGCCAGAGCCTTAGCCATGGGGATACCCTTGCGGTTGCGGGCGTAGTTGATGATCCAGCGCATAGCCAGAGCTTCGGAACGGTCGGGAGCCACTTCCAACGGAACCTGGTAAGTAGCACCACCCACGCGGCGGCTCTTCACCTCCACACGGGGCTTGGCGTTCTCAATGGCGCGGGTCAGAACCTCGAGAGGGCTCACAGTGTCGGTACCCTCGTTAGCAAGGTCGATAGCCTTGTAAACGATACGCTCAGCCAGGGAGCGCTTGCCGTCGAGCATCACCTTGCAAATCAGGCGGCCAACGAGCACGGAATCGTAACGGGAGTCACGACGTTCAATCTTCTTATAGACGCGTTTGCGACGAGCCATAGTCTTAAATTTAGTTGTTCAGTGTTGATGTTTAGCGCTTCTTAGCGGGAGCGGCGGCGGCACCGGCCTTCGGGCGCTTGGCACCGTACTTCGAACGGCCACGGCGGCGCTTGTCAACGCCAAGGCAGTCCAGAGCACCACGAACGATATGATAACGAACACCGGGAAGGTCCTTCACACGACCACCACGCACAAGCACGATGGAGTGCTCCTGGAGGTTGTGGCCTTCACCACCGATGTAGGCGATCACTTCTTCACCGTTGGTAAGGCGCACCTTAGCAACTTTACGAAGAGCAGAGTTCGGCTTCTTGGGGGTACGGGTCATCACCTGCAGGCAAACGCCACGGCGCTGCGGGCAGCTGTGAAGAGCGCGAGACTTCGACTTCTCTTCCGGTACTGTACGTCCTTTGCGGACGAGCTGATTAATAGTCGGCATGTTACTTATTTATGATTTTGTTTTTCAAGGTTTTACGGCTTGTGTCACTCGTCCCTCATCCCTTGAGGAACACAGATTTTCACCTCACCGGATTACCCGATAGAGACCGGTAGACAGTACATCCCTGTACAGTCCGCGGTCGCGACAGTTTACTCCAAATTTCCCATAAATCAAGCCTTTTCTTTGAATTTTCAGCCTTTTTTTGTAAATTTTTGCAGCCCGGTCACAGTGAAATCAAAAACCCGGCAAAAAATTTATTTTTGCCGGGTATGACACCATTTTTTACTGTAGGCGCGGTATCATTTGCGCGGGAAACGCGCAAAAATGACCAGCAGGGCCACCAGCCAGGCGAGTTTTACCCCCAGCAGCAAGCGCAGGGAAGCGAGCACTTCCGCATCCCACAGGGTGGGCAGGAACCACATTTTCACCCACGATATCTCCGCGGGAAGCAGCGGCAGCAGCGACCATACATTCACAGACACGCCATCCGGAGTCAGATGATAATCCATGCCCTGCACACATACGAACTGCACCACCAGCAGCAGCACAAAAAGCACCAGCCTGCGCCGCCGCACGAGTGAGCACACCAGCACCGCAGCCAGCAGACACACCAGCTGCGCCACCCAGAGTTCCGCCAGCACCATCAGCAAATCATCCCACCCCAGCGCCGGAATGGGCGGAAAATCCTCCGTCTCGCGGAACTGGCGGGCAAGCCACTGAATCCACACCAACGGCACCAGAGCAGCGCCGCAGATAAGTCCGGAAACCGCCAGCCACCACGCGCCACCGCTCACGCCCGGCTGCAGAATCAGCCCGGGCAGGCGGAGCTTCCGCAAGGGCGCAGTCTCCACCGGGCGCAGTGCGTCCCACAGCGCCACCACCAGCACCAGCCCGCCGGCAGCCGCAAAGCCTCCCAGCATGGCGGGAAAATCGTTCAGATTGCTATCCACGAACAATGCCGCGTAAACCACCAGCCCCAGCAGGCTGCACAGGCGCAGCGCAGCAGAGCAATTCTCTGCCGGGTGAGCAAACAGGCGCCGGGCTTCAGCCAGCAGCACCACCGTCAGCACCGCACAGGCAGCCAGCAGCCACATGAGGTTCTCACCCCACTGACCTGTAGCAGATGAATCACCCATCAGCGGCAGCAGCACCACATTATTCAACACCAGGAAACCCACCAGCAGGCGCGCCGGAGTACCGGCCCCTGCCGTAGCCTGAGCCAGCGCCACCACCACCGAGGCCACAATCACCATGCACGGCACCGCGGAGCAGTACATTCCCCAATGACGGGCTGCCCCTGCACTTCCATCAGTCGCACACAGCGCCACCGCCGGGAGCAGCAGCAACGCCAGCAGCACCACCTGCACCATGGCCGATGCCCAGGTACCCCACACCAGCTGCCACGAGCTCAGCGGAGTCAGCCGCATGAAGTTCGCCCCGGCGCGCACCTCCGATGCCACCGACATGGAAACACGCGCAGGCACCACCGCACACAGAAGTACCGCAGCGAACTCATAAGCGCCGCTCTCCTGCCGCAGCATCAGCACCGTGAACACACCCACCATAGCCAGCACCCCCAGCAAATAGAGAGGGGAGCGCAGCATCTGCCGCAGGTCCTTCACCAGCGCCGGCGGCAACCAATCCGGAAAAATATCATTTTTCATGGTCATTCATCATGTTAATCACCGTTTCCTCCAAAGTCTCCTTGCAGCGCTCCGCCCGGGTGAGCAGGTGCGCAGCAGACAGCGCACGCAACTGCAGCGCCAGCGGCTCGCCATCCTCACCTGTATACTCGGCGCGCACACAGCCCGGCGTCACCAGCTGCACCTCCTTCCACTCAAGCTGCTGCTCCAGCTCACGCTGCAACTCCCCTGCCCCATCGCCGGCCACAGCAAACTCATACACCACCCGCTGCTGCTTCGGCTGCACCTCGTCACATGCCCCCTGGTACAAAATGCGGCCCTTATCCATCAGAATCACGGAATCACACATCTCGGCCAGCTCGGAAATGATATGCGAGGAGATAAGCAGCGTCTTACCCTGCTTCTGCAGCGAGCGCACGCAGTGCTTGAACTCCACCCTGGCGCGCGGGTCAAGCCCGGCAGCGGGTTCATCCATCACCACCAGCTCCGGGTCTCCCACCAGCATGCGGGCCAGGTTCACCCGCTGCATCTCGCCCTTCGACAGCTTATCCACCAGGCGGTCCTGCATACCGGCCACTCCGCAGAACTCCAGCACCCGCTGCACCTCCGCCAGACGCGACTCACCACGCAGCCCGAAAGCTCGTGCAAAGAAATCCACATAATCCCACACCGTGGTGTGCGCCGGCGGATACAGAGCATCGGGCATCCACCCCACTCGCCCGCGCAGCCGCATCGGGTTCTCCTCCACATCCACGCCGTCGTACACAATCTGCCCGGCATCCGGGGCATCCAGCCCCACGAGAATCCTCATCGTCGTGGTCTTGCCCGCGCCATTGGCGCCAATCAGGCCCACAGACTCGCCCCGCCGCAACTCAAACGACACCCCCTGCACAGCCTGCACCGAGCCGAACGCCCGCCGCAAATCGCGCACACTTAACAAAATATCACTCATCCCGGGCATTCTACCACAGACGCCCCGCTATACAAGAAATTATTTTACACGCGTACGCGCGCGAGAAGTTTTTCCTTGCCTTTTGCTGCGCGTGTGGCATACTCAGTACTGTATATGGCTTACATCGACATCATCGATTCCGGTGGCAACACCTACCGCTACCCCCTGCCCGAGGACAGCAGTGTGCTGCTCATCGGCAGTGCCGAGGATTGCTCCATCTCCCTGCCCCATGTGGCCGACCTGCTGCCGCAGCACTGCACCATCTCCCTGCAGGAGCAGGGCTATGTGCTCAGCGCTGCCACTGAAGGTGCCGCCCTGCTGGCAGAGAACGAGCCCACCGCCGCCGCAGTGCTTGTGCCCGGCGCCGTATACAACCTGGGCTCCACCATCCTCATGTACGCGGTGGAGGAAGTCCCCGCCGAAGCCCCCGAAGCTCCTGCAGAAGAAGCTCCTGCTGAGCCCGCAGCAGAGGAAGAAGCCCCGAAGAAGAAAAAGAAGAAGTTCAGAAAACTTCCCGGCGTCACCCCCATCCGCGATACCGTCTTCTACACCGAGGAGGAAGGCGCGCTTCACATCATCCTTCGCCGCCTCTATGTCATCGCCATTCTGGCCGCCTCTTTCCTGGCCGGCCTCACCCTACGCTATTGGATGATAACCGGCGAGTTCCTGATTGATGACCTGCTCAGCGGCAACTGACCGCGAGGCTGCAGACAAGATTTCCCGCACACTGAGAACGCCGCGCCACTCCGCGCGGCGTTCTTTTTTTTTCACAGAATCCTGATTAACTAATCGTTATACAACACCTTCCATGCGACTGGCATCTACACAGCAACCATGAAAGCAACATCACTCTGCTACATGTTGGCGGCCACAGCCGTGGCCGGAGGCGCCGGGGCACAGGAAGTGCTCACGGAATATATGGATACTTCATTTGGCTGGGATCCGGCTGTGCTGGAGATAGATGATATCTCGATAAGCCTGCAGCAGACACTGCCGGCCCGGGAGCAGATGAGCCGCCGCCACGCGGGCGTGCCCACACCCCGCCAGCTGGTGCAGCAGAACCGCCGGCATGATGAAGACCAGTCAAAGGCACCCTGCCACGGCTGGCGCTGGTTCCCCTCCACCCCGCAGAAGTTCATGCCCTATCTCGACAGCCTCTTTGTGCCCGGCAATACCTGCGTGGAACCCAGCGAAATGATTGGATCCGACCCGATTTCCACCACCGCACAGAAGCTCAAGACCATGCTGAGCCGCTACGGCATGCAGTATGACCTGACCGCCTCGTATAACTACACCGCCATTCACCCGAAGCCCCGCGGCCACCGCTCCGAGTTCTCTTCCTTCAACTGGTCCATGAACGGCACCTGGTTCCTGGCCAAGGACTGCGACAACAGCCAGGGCGTTTTCCTCACCTTTGAGGCCGACTGGGGCACCGGCACCAACTTCAACGAACGCAAGAGCAGCGCCCAGAGCAGCCTGGGCACCCTTTCCAACCCGCAGGGCAGCCTGCGCGGCGGCAAGGGAGTGTTCCTGCCGCAGCTGGCGATGGGCTACAGCGGGTTCGATGGCAAGTGGGTCATCATGGCCGGCTCCATCGACATGAGCAACTACTTTGACCAGAATGCCTATTCTTCCAGCTGGGCTGGCGGCCTCATGAACAATGCCTTCCTGAGCAATGCCACACTCACGCTGCCCTGGAACAACGTCGGCGTGCTTACCGCCTGGCAGCCCTGTGAGTATTTCTACGCCATGTACGGTCTGTCTTCCACAACTGCTGATGTCAACGAGAACCCCTTCGGCCACCTGCGCCACGATGACTGGGTGCACCTGGCTGAGATAGGCTTCATCAACGACGATGTGCTCGGCATGGGCGCCGGCACCTACCGCCTGCAGTATACCCTGACCGATGACGGCGGCAAGGTGGGCAACGGCTGCGCCATCAATATCCAGCAGCAGCTGGGCCGCAACTCACCCGTGGGCTTCTTCACCCGCGTGGGCTTCAATGACCAGGATGCCGCCCGCCTCACGGGCGTGAAGGCAGCCGGCACCGCCGGTCTCATGCTCCGCGCCCCCTTCAGCAACAGTGGCTGGGGAAGCCGCAGCAACTATGAGAACGTCTCCTTCGGTTTCCTCTGGCAGCGCGCCGGTGCTGCCGAAAACCCTGTGGCGCACAAGGATGAATACGGCCTCGAGCTCAGCACTGTGGTGCAGGTAACCCCCACCTTCTTCCTGCAGCCCGATGTGCAGTACATCTTCAACCCCGTGCATTCCACCGGGAAGGATGGCGCCTTTGTGCTCCAGATGCAGGGCGTGTTCAAGTTCTGATTCCGCCCCCCCCTCAGAGAATCACTTCAACAACCGGCGCAGTCATGCATGGCTGCGCCGGTTCCGTATCTTTCCTCTCTGCGCAGCTGAAAGCTGTGCAATTTCGCCGAAGCTCCCGCAGGGTGCAAGATTTCACTGAGCAGTAGCGAAGTTTCACCGGTAGGCGTCAGCCTACCGATTTCACTGACGGGACCTGTGTATTCATGCATACATTAACGCAGAACAGCGTATCAGGCAACCCTGATACGCTGTTTCTTGTAAGATATGGAGGCGAGGGGAATCGAACCCCTGTCCTGGACACTGTTGACGCAAGCATCTCCATGTTCAGACGCGGATTGCTGCATCTCGCCGGTGATCCGCTCCGCGTCAGCCTTTCACCATAGCCAGGAACCTGTGGATGTCATACCCGGCGCGGTTCCCCCGCCGGGCACCTGCCTACTGAGCTAGGCGCGTCATCCCTAGTAGGCGTCGGGAATCGGCGCAAGGCGCGTTATTTACGCAGCCATGGCGTATTCGTTCTTAGAATAGGCACTTAATCTTTTGAGCGGCTTTTAAGGAGGCCAGCCGATCAACCTCCACATGCAGCCGGCGCCTCGAATGTTCAGTCGAAACCGGGACGCCCCCATGTATTTTTGTATCCAAGGTATCTGAGGACAAAAAAGCCGGTTTCGTTGAATCGAACCGGCATTTTGTTGTTCCTTGGAGAACACGCCCGTGAGGATTCGAACCTCAAACCTTCTGATCCGTAGTCAGATGCTCTATCCAATTGAGCTACGGGCGCTTTTTCCTTTTCAGGAGCCGCAAGCAGTGTTGCGGTGAGCGCAGTATACAGGATACTTCCTGCAGAGTCAAGACAAAATTCTAGTTTTTTGCGATTTTTTGTAAAAATGCGGTGAATTCTGCCCGGAACGGCGGAAAATTCAGCCCAGGCGCTGCTCAAAATCGGCGTAGGAGAAGCGTTTGGCCGTGGAGATGCTGCCATCGTGGTGCAGAACATCGATATCCGGGTGGGGCACACCGTTGAAATGGGTGGTCTTCACGATGGTGTAGTGGCTCATATCGTCGAGCACAATGGTGTCGCCGATACTCAGCGGGTGGTCGAAGGAGAAATCACCGATAACATCGCCCGCCAGGCAGGTGGGGGCGCCCAGACGGTAAGTGTGGGGCTTTTCACCTGCCTCACCGGCGGGGGAATACTGCTCGCCGGGCAGGGAAACAGCGGGCGTGCCGGTGCCGGCAGGGTGCACGGCGTACACATCCGGGCGGTAAGGCATTTCCAGCACATCGGGCATGTGGGCGCTTGCGCTTACATCGAGTATAGCGTGCCGGTAGCCCAGGGATTCGAAAGTATCCAGCACCGTGGCGCGAAGCACACCTGTGTGGATAGCCCAGGCCTCGCCCGGCTCAAGGAAAACCTCGAGGTGGTAGCACTCGCGAATTTCGCGCACGAGGTCGATGAGGGCCTGGCGGTCGTAGTCGGGCTTGGTAATCCAGTGGCCCCCGCCCAGGTTCAGGTAGCGCATGTGAGGGCTGGCCAGCAGGTGGCCGCACTGCTTCTCGAATGCACGGAAGGTATCCACCAGCTCCTGCGCACCCTGCTCACAGAGCGTGTGGAAGTGCAGGCCCGAGATACCGCTGAGATCCGCCCCCTGCAGCTGGTCTGCGGGTATACCGAGGCGGGAGCCCGGGGCGCAGGGGTCATACAGGGCGGTGTGCCCCGTGGAGAAACAGGGGTTGATGCGCAAGCCGAGCTGCAGCTCACCGCTCTGCACCCGCGGATGGCTCAGGCAGGTGGCGCGCCAGAGCTGCCACTGGCTCAGGCTATTGAAATCGATATGGTGGGCAAAGTCGAGCAGCTCCTCAATCTCAGCCTCGCGGTAGGCGGGGGAATACACCGCCACATGCCCGCCCAGGTGCCGGGCGCCCAGCCGTGCCTCGTACAAGCCGGAAGCGCAGCATCCGGTGGCATACGGGCGCAGCGCAGCCAGCCCTGCTGTGGTGGAAAACGCCTTCAGCGCCACCAGCATGCGCGCACCCGAAGCCACTGCCACCTCGTGCAGCATGCGGGCATTGCGCTCCAGCGCCGGCAGTGAAATCAGAAAACTGGCCACGATGCTATGCCTCTATGGCGGAAATATTATTACTTACGGCGGCGGTTGCGCACGCGCTTGTTGGCGGCTTCCTGTGCGGCCTTTTCTTCTGCAGCCTTTTCTTCCGCAATCTTAGCGTCGGCAGCAGCCTGCTCAGCAGCCAGGCGCTCCGCAGCTTCCTTTTCGGCTTTTGCCTGCTCAGCGGCAACCTGATCAGCCGCAGCCTTCTCTTCAGCAGCAGCCTTCTCTGCTGCCTGCTGCTCCACCTGGAGCTTGGAACCCACGGAATTAATGGCAGGCACCAGGGCCTCGAAGCAGCGCTTCGTTTCGGCCTTGATTTCAAGGCGCGGGCAGCTGGCGTTCACGCTCTGGCAGATCTTAGCGGCAATCACCCAGGAATTAAGAGCCTCCTTGGCCTTACCGAGTTCGTTATCCAGGTTACCCAGCGAGGTAAGGAGCTTGGCGAAGGAAATGGACATTTCCGGAGAAAGTCGCTTGAGGCGCTGCACAAGCTCCTGGCCCTTCATGTACGTAGTGCGGGCTTCCTCGGGGTCATCCACCGCGCGCTGGCAGTCACCCAGGCAGCGGTACGAATCAAGCAGGTCGGCAGATGCCCGGGAAATCGCAGGATCCACATCACCCTCGGGCAGCTCAACACCTTCTGCCGGAGCCACAGCATTATACTGCGCTTCATCCACTGCCAGGGCTGCCTCATACTGGGCAAGCGCATCACTCGCCTTACCCTGTGCCAGCAGGCACACGCCCGTGCCGTTGTGGCAGCTGCTCAGCAAGCGCTGGAACTCGGGCGTTTTCTGCAGCAACTCAGGCAGGGATTTCAGCTCTGCAACAGCGGTTTCATACGCTGCCTGAGCCTTGGAATAGGCCCCCAGGTCTCGGGTGGTGGCGGCAATCTGCACAGCAAGCCGTGCGCGTTCTGCCCCCGGTTCCCCCTTCTGCAGCTCAGCATAATATGCCTGCATAAGCTCCAGCATATCCTTGACCACAGAGTTGAGCTCAGGGTAGACATCAGGGCTGGTTACCTTCTGAGCCAGCGCATACACAGCGTGGTCAAAAAGCGCCGTGCGTGCCGCAGCAAGCTGCTTTTCTGCATCCTCCGCTGCAGGCGCAGCTACTGGCTCTGCTGCAGGCACCTCTGCCGCAGGCTCAGCCACCTGGGCAGGAGCAGGTTCCGCAGCTGCGGCTGCCTCCTTTTCTTCACAGGAACTCAGGAACATGGCGGTACTCGCAGCCAGAATTGCTGTAAAACGACCGCAGGATTGACGAAAACTGTGCTGAAAAATCATACTTTGCCTATTCTGCACGCCTGCGCGCGCGCCGTCAAGCTCATTCTTCCCTGCTGCACCAAAAATAAGCCAACACCCTTGACTTGAATCAGGGAAAATGCATTTTTTTGTCAAAAATGAAAGTTTTTGCTTGTCTTTTCCCTTCCATATTGGCTAGAATGAGGAGCAACGAAACGACATGAAACATTTCCATCTCTTCAAACGTATTGCCTTGACCTGCGGCCTTGCAGCAGCTGCCTCCCTCGTCAGCTCCTGCTCCACCCCGGTTTCCCCTGTCGACAAGCGCGCCAATCAGCTTGCTGAGAGCACGAATGTGACCATTTACAGCTACAACGACTGCTCCTCTCCCAAGCACCGCCTGTGCACCGAGGCTGGCCCCATGCCTGAAAACGTGGCCCGCGCCCTCGATATGTGGCTGCGCAGCTCCACCATCAAGAATTTCTCCTACGCCTACCCCCAGTACTACGTCGCCATGACCGGCCCCAACGGCAAGCAGCGCGTGTGGGGTATCTGCACCGATGGTCAGGCTAACCTCGTGGGTATCCTTATCCCCCGCGATGGCGTGGCCGCCTGGGACCTCCCCTACATCGGCGCCTACAAGATGTATGTGTGCGACACCAAGGACCGTCGCAACCTCTCCGATGCCATCATGAGCTACCTGGCAGAAGCCGGCTATGATACCTACCGCATCAACGCCCGCAAGGCCAGCGGTCTTACTGAGGAGAAGTACCTCGTTTCCAAGCCCAAGACCCTGTTTGAAATCGAGCAGGAGCGCCTTGCCGCTGAAGCTGCCGAAGCCGCCAAGAAGGCTGCCGCCGCCGCTGCTGCCGCCGCCGCTGAGGCTGATACTCCCTCTGAGGAGGAAGAGGAACCCTCCGGCGACGAAGAAGAGAGCACCGATGAGGAATCCACCGACGAGGAAAGCTCTGACGAAGAATCCACCGAGGAAGAATCCTCTGATGAAGAGGAATCCACCTCTGAGGAAGAAGAGCCCGCCGCCGAGGAGGAGGAAGAATCCACCGAGGAAGAAGAGTAAGTCTTTCATAGAAACAGTTTTCTGTTCCTGCTATCTGCACCCTGCTGCTTCTCTCCGCAGCAGGGTGTGTTTTTTATCTCGAAATTATCTCTGCTCTGCGGAAGTTCTCTCACCCCGCAGGGGTGAAATTCTCTCGCAACTCCGTTGCGAAATTCACTCTGGTTTTCGCAGAAAACCGGATGAATTCTGTTGCGCATGGGCAGAGTCGGGTAATCAGTGCAAAAACAGGAGTTGAGGAATTATGATTGAGAACCAGGGGTAAACCCTGCCGGGTAATCAGCCGGGTTACTACATCGGTATGTAGTTGAAACACTATCGCCGAGACATCTCCATGACGGAAGCCGAGAAATTTTACAGCATCACTCCTGAAACGATGTGAACTCTCCTGCATGTTTTGTCACGCTGTGCAAACCTGCTTGATGTTTTGTTCGATTTTGGTAAAATACGAGAGTTGTTCTCTCTCATTTACTCAAAACTATGAAACCACATCTTCCTTTGCTGCTTCGTAAATCTGTGTTAGCGGTAGTATCCTCTCTGATTACTCTTTCTCTGTTTGGAGCGGCATACGCCGAATCCCAAAACCTCACGTACACGGGAACCAAGCTTACTTGGGACACGAGAGAAGAAAATGAAGTTTACGTGATAAGTGATAGTGATACTTCCGCAGCATTTGCACAAGGTGATAATGTCTGTTTTACCAATACCGCAACAGTCACGCTTGGGGAAAACATATTCGCAGGGACAGTAACCATAGAAGCAGGTTCTGATGTAACTATGAATTTCAACAATTTCTCTCTGGATGCTCAGAGGATTGAATTACGCGGATCGTTGGATGCAGGTGAGACATTGCATGTCGGAAATGGAACAACTTTGGCTATTGACTCACCTACCGCCGCTTTGAAGTCCAATCTTGTGTTAGGCAGTGATGGGACTCTTTCCGTCAATGGAACAGCAAGTTTAAGTGGTAATACACTATGCTTGCAAGGTGGAACTGCGTTTGAACTTGTAGCTACAAGTGATGGCCGTGTTTTCGACCTTTTTACCGATATTTCAAGACTGACAAATGCAGACGGTAGCCAATTAACCCTGTATTCAAAAAACAATAAAGCGTCTAATTACTTTGATTTGTCCAAATCTGGAACAGGTTTTTTAGCAAATGCTATTTTGCGGCTCAACGAAAACGGGACACTGCAATTGGTTCGTTACACTGATATTGTCAATCCAACAGGGTATGATGAATTAGCTGTAACAACATCTGACGATATTATATCCTATGACGGAAGTGCCGCTACGACAGCATTTCGCCTGTCTGCCGATATCGACATAGGAAACAGAACATCGAGTTTGATATTAAGTTCCAGTGGAGGATGGGCGTTTAATAGTAAGTCTGTATATAACATATGTTCCTTGTCTTTTGTTGAAAATAAAGCTAAGTATTCTATTTCTACTACATCTGACCCAATTAATGGTGGAGCGATTTGTGCGGGGAGCGGTAGCGAACTTAAGCTTTATGCTCTCAATAACGTGGATTTTTCTAAAAACTCCGCAATAGATAATGCAATTTGCACCTCGAAAAAGGCTGCATACGCGAAAGCAAACGGGGGAGCTATCTACGGGGATGAAATACAGCTATATGATATAGGATGCGTGCAATTTAAAGAGAATAATGTTACCGCTACTGCGTCATCCACCTGTAATTCATCTACTCTTTATCCTCATTCAGAGACCCAAGGTGGAGCAATAAACTGTGACAATATAACGCTAAGAAGTATTGGAGGAATACTTTTCGATGGAAACTCAGCATCTTCTACCACTACACCATCTGACACCAATGCTTATGCTTATGCCAGAGGCGGTGCAATTTATGGTGACGAAATAACAATTAAGGATAACAGCATCGTTACTTTTAGTAACAATAAAGCATTGTCCGATAGCTCTTCATCTACTACTTCGTACGTCTTAGCTACAGCTACTGGCGGTGCAATTCATGGAGAATCTTTATCAGTAACGAATAACGAAGAGGTTGTATTTTTTAATAACAAGAGCTATGCAACAGCTACTTCAACCAGCGAGCTTTCTACACTTGCGGGAGAAGTCAAAGGTGGAGCGATTTATGCCTCCACGATTAACTTTAATTACAATAATAGAGTCAGTTTTAGTTCAAATGTTTCATCTAACGGTGGTGCCATTGCTGCAAACGAAGTTACTATGAACGATAATGCTGCTGTGATTTTTGACAAAAACACAGCTTATGCAAATGGTGGTGCCGTTAACGGCAAGGTTTCCCTAGGTTATAACCAAAATGTAACATTTGGCGGCAACGTTGCCTATTCCAACGGTGGCGCAATAAACGCTAGCGTTAGATTGATGGGTAATGAGAGTGTGACTTTTTGCGATAATGTAGCCTATGTATGCGGCGGTGCAATTAGCGGACTCATTGAAATAGCCAACAATACAAACTTAATCTTCAAAAATAATAAGGCATATGATTGCGGAGGAGCTCTTTATCTGGACAAATCCTATGCAGGAATTACCTTACAAGGCAATAGTACCGTCATCTTTAGCGATAATTCATCATCAGATTACGGTGGAGCAATCTATTCTGTTGAAGGAGTAAATATTCTGAATAATGATTCCGTGCTTTTTGAGAAGAATGTAGAAAAATCAACTAATGGGTATCTTCTTCGTAGCATTTACATAGCGGGCGGGTACGATAGCGACAGTACTTCTTTTTCTGCGGTGAAGGGAGGAAGCATAGAGTTTCGTGATTCTATATGGATAGGATGGCAAGCAGAGCTCAACTTAAATGCTGACTATGTAGATGAAAATAACACATCTCATGCTCAAACGGGCGACATCATACTGACTGGTAAATATACTGAACAGCATTTAAACGAGATATTGACCGCTAATAATGTGGGACGGAATGCAGAAAATAGTGAAATTATCAATTCTCGTACTTCAGTTGTTCAAGGAATGACAAATCTGTATGGGGGAAGATTACGTGTGGAAGATGGAGCCGTTTTCCAAGGTAGAGGTCTTACCGTTCATGATAAGTCTGATGCTACAATTAGGGTAGAAAATGCCGAGATGTATCATGTAAAAACAGAAACAGACCAAAGCGTAACTGCTTTTGTTTTGGAATTTAATAAAGGAACATCATTGGAAATTGCGGGCAACAGCACGATTCGAGGTAAAGTTAATCTCAAAGCAGGAAGCTCATTCAAACTAGAAAAGGGAGCAACGCTTAATTTACATGAAACTTGGGGAGATGATATAGTCACTCTTACTGTAAATGGTAATGTATTGTTAGAAGGGAAATCAACTCTAAATGCAAACCTTATTTTAGCGGATGGCTCAATATTGGATATGTCATTATTAAATGAAGGCTCCGTAACGCTCAATGGTGCGCTGACTTTAGGCGGTCAGGTATGTATGGGAGATAGTATGATTTCTCTCCTAGATGAATTATCGCTCGGAGATAGCTTGACTCTTTTTACTGGAATAACGGAGTTTGTGCTACCTCAATTATCATCTGAGGAGATAACTGAGCGTGTATGGTTAGAAAATGTTTTTACCAACATAGAGCAAAGCCAAACATACTATTTTGACTATTCCGAAAAGATGGGAAGTCTTAGTATTGTAGCTGCTACCGATATCGTTCCAGCACCCAACCCTATGATTCCTGAACCGACCACAGCCACGCTTTCTCTGCTGGCTTTGGCAGGTCTGGCTGCACGCCGTCGTCGTAAGTAAGGAGTAACTACAAGTTCAAGAGGGGTAACCAAGCCCTGCATCGCGCGACCGCCCAAGGTTTCATAGCCGAGGGCGGTATCTTTTTATCTTCATCTCTCCACTCCTTACAAAAAAAGTAAATACTTTATAATGAAAGAGTTGATTATAAAGAAATGGAACTGGAACAACGGCGCAGACTTTGCCAACTGTATAAGCGGACAGATTCCACAAAAAGTATAGGATGAGATTGGGTAAAAGCCTGTTTTCGGGGCTCACGTCAGCGGCTGTCGCCTACACCGAGATAAGAAACGGCTCTTCTGCAATAATTGTGGAATGAGCCCCGCGAGGAAGAAAAGACAAAGGAGAAAACTATTAAGAAAGAGCAGAAAAACATTGAGCATGGAGGAGATAACTCCTACCATGCCCTGTGTTATGTATTTGAAGTACTTGA
>JAZRHL010000027.1:0-62937 GCA_045644745.1 Akkermansia sp. | reverse complement strand
ATTGAAAATTAAGGTAAATGGTCAATCGTCAATAGTCAATAGTGAATTAAGATTGACACCCAAGGCGAAAGCCTGTATACTCCCGCGCGTTATGGAGAACCAGACCGCCAATATCGATCTCTCGGCGCCCGACACGGAAGCCATGCGCTCCCGTCTTTCGGAGCTCGGGAGCTATCTTTGACCTCGGAAGCCTTGAATCTAAAGTAGCAGAACTGGATGAGCGCATGAGCGCCCCGGATTTCTGGGATAACCCCGAAGCCGCCCGCGCCCTCATGAACGAAGTGAATCCCCTCAAGCGCCGCCTGGAGCAGTTCCGCTCCCTGGAAAGCGGGCTGGAGGACGTGGAAGTGGCCGTGGAAATGGCCAGCGAAGACCCCGACATGGCTCCTGAAGCCAAGAGCGAGTACGATGCCTGGTTCAAGCGTCTGGAAGAGTTTGAGCTGCTCACCCTCCTGAATGGCCCGCACGACAACGCCGGCTGCTATGTGACCATTCACGCCGGTGCCGGTGGCACCGAGGCCTGCGACTGGGCCAGCATGCTGCTGCGCATGTACCTGCGCTACTGCGAACGTCAGGGCTTCACCACCGAAATCATGGAAAGCACCGATGGCGACGAAGCCGGTATCCGCTCCGTGACCATCAAGATTGACGGCGAATATGCCTACGGCTACCTCAAGAACGAGCGCGGCATTCACCGCCTGGTGCGCATGAGCCCCTTCGACTCCGCCGGCAAGCGCCACACCTCCTTCTGCTCGCTGGATGCCACCCCCGATATCTCCGACGATATCGAAATCGAGGTGAAGGAAGCCGACGTAAAGATGGACACTTACCGCTCCGGCGGTAAGGGTGGCCAGAACGTGAACAAGGTGGAAACCGCTGTGCGTCTGACTCACCTGCCCACGGGTATCATCGTGGCCTGCCAGACCCAGCGCTCCCAGCTCCGCAACCGCGAAGAAGCCATGCGCATGCTCAAGGCCCGCCTCATCCAGCTCGAGGAAGACCGCAAGCGCGCTGAGGCCGACCGCCAGTACTCCGAAAAGGGTGATATCGCCTGGGGTAACCAGATTCGTTCCTACGTGTTCCAG
This sequence comes from Akkermansia sp., assembly GCA_045644745.1. Classification (GTDB taxonomy): domain Bacteria; phylum Verrucomicrobiota; class Verrucomicrobiia; order Verrucomicrobiales; family Akkermansiaceae; genus Akkermansia. Next base: position 61,852 of record JAZRHL010000027.1, on the reverse strand, counting down.
CCCTACCAGATGGTGAAGGACCTGCGCACCGGTTTCGAATGCGGTAATATTCAGGACGTGATGGACGGCAACATCGACGGCTACGTGGAAGCCATGCTGCGCCACAACGCCAATGCTTAAGTACGAGGTTCGAAGTGCGAAGTACGAAGTAAAATCCGGCGAGCTCCGGCAAGCGGAACTTCATACTTCGTACTTCGTACTTTGTAATTCGTACTTTTAACCATGTTAAAAATCGACGTTCTCACTCTTTTCCCTGAGCTCATCTCTGTGCCACTGTCACAGAGCATCATGGGGCGCGCTGCCGAGGCCGGGCTCATTGAGGTGCGTGCGCACCAGCTGCGCGACTGGACGCATGATAAATACCGCCGCACCGATGATTACCTCTGCGGCGGTGGTCAGGGCATGCTCATGAAGTGCGAGCCTATCTTCGAGGCCATCGAAGAGCTGCGGCAGGAGAACACGAAGGTCATCCTCATGACCCCGCAGGGTCGCGTATTCCGCCAGCCTGTGGCTGAGGAACTGGCAGCCCCCTGCATGGAGGGCGGTGATGCGCATTACATCTTCCTCTGCGGGCACTACGAGGGCGTGGATCAGCGCGTGATTGACACCTTGGTGGACATGGAGATTTCCATAGGCGACTACATTCTGACCAACGGCGCAATCGCCGCCGTGGTGGTCATCGATGCCATTGCCCGCCTGCTGCCCGGCGCCCTGGGCGATGACCGCAGCAGCGTGGAGGAATCCTTCTCCAACGGCCTGCTGGAAGCCCCCGCCTACACCAAGCCGAATGTGTTCCGCGGCATGGAAGTGCCCGCCGTCTTCCTTTCCGGCAACCACAAGGCCATAGAGGAATGGAAACTCGAGAAATCCATTGAACGCACCAAGGCCAACCGCCCGGATTTGTACGAAGCCTGGGCAGCCGCCCACCCGGAATACTTTGCCCCGAAAAAGAAAAAGAAGACAAAGCTGACCACCTACAAGCCCCGCAAACTGCAGGTGGAGACACCAGAGGAAAATACTGAAAATTAACGATGTACTACGCCCGATTCTTTCTGCTCATTCCGCTTCTGCTTGCAGCCTGCACTCCCATGGCGCAGCAGCAGCAGGCCCGCCTCAACCAGATCCGCGCCGAGTGGAGGCAGCAGCAACACGCGCGCGACATTGAGCGGCACTCAGCAACCTTCAAAGCCTGGAAAGCCGCTCTCTGTAACGTGACTGCGGCGGAACTGGTACACCGCGCCCCTACGGAATTTCACCCCACTCCCACCATCACGCGGAAGTTCAGCCCGGATGAGGTGAAGGAACTGGTGGCAATTCTGAGTGAAGCGCTTCCCGGCAGAACGCCTCAACCAAGACCTGACACAGAGCCCTTTGTGCTGAACAAGCAGGGCGAAATAGTCGACTGCCCCGAACGGCAGTTTACCGACTACAGCTTTATTGATGAGCGGATGGATTTTCTGCATCTGTACGATGCCGACGGCAACGAAATCATGCCCGAGCTCAGCCCGTATGAGGATGACATCAGCCCGCTTTCCAAGGTTCACGTCCTCGACCTCTGCAGAAAAGACACTCCGCCCTGGGAGGAACCCTTCATCCTTCTGCGCGATGATGACTGGCGGCGCTTCTGCCAGCTTCCCACGATGCTGAGCTTCCTCGAAGCAGTGAAGAATATACCTTAACGCCTTGGCATAATTAGCCACTCCTCTACAAATCGGCATTTGAGAAGTACAAAGGACGAGGTACGAAGTACAAATTAAAAGTTCCGCGAGCCTCCGGCTCGCCTGAATATGCTGAGGCAGAGCCGAAGGGTAATTTTTCAATTGTACATTGTCATTTGTCCTTTGTACATTCCTACAAACTCGGATTTAGCGAGATGAATAACTGGATACCCTCCAATTACGCCAACGCGTATACCTTAAGCCTTCGGCAGGAAGTAGCTGCGCTGCTTATCATTGATGGGCAGGCCGGCTATTTCCATGACGTGCAGCATTTCTTCCCACAGGCGGCGGCGTTCGCCTAAATCACTGGTACGCAGCAGGTAGCTGGGGTGGTGAGTCACGATTACAGGAATACCGTTGTAATTCCAGATGCGCTCCTGGTAGGCGGCCAGCGGCAGATTACCCTGCTGCAGCAGACCACGGGCGGCAATGACACCCAGCGCCACTATCACACGGGGCTGCACCAGCTGCATCTCAAAATCCACCACGGGCAGGCTGAAGCGCAGCTCCTTGTCGCTGGGCGGGCGGGTGTTGAGCGTCTGGCGCGGCTGGGCGGGGCGGAACTTGAGCATCTGGGTCAGGTAGACCTGTTCGCGGGTCAGCCCCATGGCCTTCAGCATGCCATCCAGCTTGCCGCCGGCCTCACCCTGGAAGGGTAGGCCTGCTTTCTCATCGTGGAAACCGGGGGCATCGCCCACAAAGGCAATGGCAGCGCGCGTATCACCCTGCGGCAGCACCACTTTGTCGCGCAGCGTACCCAGCTGGCGCAGCGGCTGCCAGGTGGGCAGAATGCGCTGCATGTTGGCCCAGGCTTCCTCGGCATTGGACCCGCCGGGGCGGAAAAACGGTATCTCCTCCATCGGCTGCTCCTCCACCGGCACCGGAGCATCCAATTCAGCCCCCAGCGAGGCGCCCACAGGCTCCACAGCAGCCTCCGGCGCAGGAGCCGCAACAGGCACAGGCCCGTCAGCCGCAGGCACCTCAGAAGCCACCTGAGCAGGCACAGGCGGCAGAGGACGCCCACCGCCACGCTTGGCCGCCAGCATCCACTCGCGCAGCACCCCGCGCGCCTCATCATCCACAGCCAGCCGCTGCACCCCCTGCGTCTGCAGGGTGTGAAGGTAATCGAGGACTAAGCTGCGGAGATTCATTCGCCGCATGGTAGCACAATGAGCCGCTAAGTCAAGATTTAAGACTGTCCCGGCTCTGCCGGGGGCATTTCACCAGCCGGGGGCTGATTTCACGGGATGAAGAGTATCCCATTTCACGCGGTTCCGACTGCATTTCACCCAGTAATTGCCGCCAGTGGCGGCAGTGAAATACGGCCGCCGCTGTGTGAAATTACCCGGCGGGTAGTGAAACAGGCGCATTCGCACCAGTGAAATTGAACCGCCGGCGGCGGAGGAACAGCCATGAGATGTTGCAGCCCATATGTGTCCCAAAGATTATGGAAAAATGGTCCTGAACAACATAAAGGCATAGTGTTCTGTGTGAAAAATCGTAGTGGGGTATCAGCCGCCTCACCATCGGCAGTAAGCTTTCATATGAGCCCCTATCGACGTAAGCCGCTAACTTTCAATTCGTCAATAGTAAATTTTCAATCGTAAATCAGCGTATTCCAAATCTTTGGGATACGCGTGGGTTGCAGCCCACCACAAAATACTGAATTTGCTTGATATTTATACTCTGATAATGATAGACTGGTGGGGTAGACTGGACGAACCCGCAATACCATGAAATATCTTCTTGCTCTGTTGAGTTTTGCCGGCTTGCTGAGAGCCGAAGGCGTGCCCTATTCCGGGCTGGCAGCCGCTGACCGTGAAGGCGGCGGTGTGCTGGTATCGGCCGTTGCGCATTTCGGACCGGCCGACCGCGGCGGGGTGAACGCGGGTGATACGCTGCTTACCATGGATGGCAAGCCCGTGACCAGCAAGGCGGAGCTCTATGCCTACCTGGCCGCCGCCACCCCCGGCCAGCAGATTACCTTCACGCTGCAGCGCCGTCATCTGACCCTGGAGCGCTGCATCACCATCAGCAACAGGTTGGAGCCGCAGGCTGTCTTTGAGCCATCTGAGCGGCATCTGGACAAAGAAAAATGGGCTGCGCTGGAGCACCAGCAGTACCTCATTGCAGCGCAGCTGGCAGATGAAGCACCGGATTGGAGCAAGATAAGCGCCGCGTTTGCAGAAATCCGCCGCATCAGCAGCCCGGATTCGCGGCGGCAGTGCTGCCACCTGTTTTTCTGGGGGAAGAAGAGTCTGCTGTATATCTATGGCAACGAGGATTCCCTGGTGGCGGCTGAACATTTCAACGAAAAAGACCGGCCGGAGGAACTATACCGCCTGAGCGGCCGCGGCGCAGTCCCGCTGCCGGAGCATCTGCGCAAGCGCATCCGCCGCCAGATGGAGACCCTGCCGGATTTTGCTGCCTATTTTTCCATTCAAATCACTGAAAAACAATGAACAGAATTTTTATTTCCCTTTTACTGGTCAGCCAGCTGCCCCTGTGTGCACAGGAGGTGAGCGCCGAGCTCCGCAACAACATCAGCGAGCTTATTTCCATCCGCGCGGCGAACAGACAGCGTGCCATCGCCGATTCCCTGGGTAAGGCATTCAAGCCCGAGGTATACCATGAGCAGTTCCGCAAGACCCTGCTGGGCGGAACCCCGGTCGAGGATGAAGATGCAACGGATTGTCCGGTTGCCACGGCCATGGCCAATGGTATCCTCAAGCAATTCGACCCGCAGGATTACGATGCAGGTGGCATTCTGCTGCGCATGGAAACTCACCTGGCCACCCCCGCCCCGGCCAATGAGGAAGAAGAAAAAAAAGCATACGAACAATACGAAAAACTGGCTGATCAAGTGCAGAAAGGTTACCGCCCGGTGCTCCGTGCGCGCGAACATGCCAAGGAAAAGGAAATCCTGCGGGGAAACGCAGAACGCAGCAGTGTGGTTCAGCTGGATTTCGGGGTGCAGATGGAAGTGGAACCCGGCACAGATACCATACGCAACCTGAACCGTGGAACAACCGAGACCGGCGTGGCATTCTACACCCGCACCACCCGCCGCATGGAGTGGAATGACCTGCCGGAAGCCATTCGTCTGCAGGAAGAAAAGATTCCCGCAGCGCGCAGCTGGACTTTCTGGGTACCGGCAGAGGCAGAAGAAAAAGTGACCGAGTTCAAGCAGCAGCAGACTAAAAACGAAGAAGCCCGCCGCGCTGAACTGATGCAGAAACTCCTGGGAAATCGCAAAGCTGCAACAACGGTCAAAAAACCGGCAAAACCACAACAAGAAGATGACGCGGAGGAGCAGGAAGAACACACAATGCGCAAAATCAAGGTCTGGCGCGATGACCCGGCAGCACCTGTGAAAACACTTCCCGATGTTGTAAGCGATATGATTTAACTCATTTACCTGGTACCCTGATGAATATAAGACAATTTCTGAGCTGCTTCCTGCTGGGTGGTCTGCTGGCACCCGCTGCGGAAGAGATGGAGCAGAGCCTCGTGCCCTACATCCGCAATATCCCCTCACGAGAGCTCCGGAACTACACCCCGGAGCAAGCCCTCAAAGCCCTGGGCAACCTGCCCGGCACCCCCTCGCAGGCCACATTCGATATGCTGAAAGCTACCTGGAAACAACCCGATAAAGGCGGCAAGCGGGTCGATTTCCAGCACGAGCAGATGAAACAGCTTATCAAAGACGGTAAGACCACCGATATGAATACCTACATGCTTATTCTGTCGAACCGTCTGCTGCTGCGCTACCTGAGCCGCCAGGACCGCGACTTGTACGTCAACCACCTGCTCAAAATCTACGAGCAGGAAAAACCACAGGAAGAGCAGCACCAGCTCAACTGGCTGGGCTCGCTCTGCTTTGTAGGCGATTTTTACGCCGAACACATGCTGGGTATACTGGGTTCCCTGCGTGGTGAACCTGCCCTGCGCACAGAGCAGAAATACCAGCTGCACAAAATGTACCAGAAACGCGCGGCCGAAAGCAACCGTCTGTGGACATCGCCGCACGAAAATGCTTCCTACCTGCGGGCGCATGCCAATTCCTTCAATAAAAGCCGACTGCGTTACCTGCTGCACGACCACAGCGTTCACTACGATTATGCGGCCCGCCGTGGACTCACCAACTGGCACTATCCCTGGGGCAAGGATCTGCCCGTGCCGCTGGCACTGGGACTGCAGCTGATGAAAGGCCGCAGCCTGGGGCAGCTGCCACCCATGGCAGCACTACAGCAGATTCAGGCCTCCTCCACCTCGCTGCCCCCTGAAATGAAAGGATTCATCGTGCGTAACCTGCTGGCTGCCGCGCCGGATTACGCACCCTGGAAATCGCTCAACGACCCCACGGCAGACCTCTCCGAAATGCCGGACTGCACCGCCGTGAACCTGCCGCAGTGGAACGCCGCCCTCCTGGGGCCTGCCACCACGGCTGAGCAGGATATTGCTGCGCTGGAAAAACTGGTGAAGCAGGAACAAAACGCCAAGGCCCTTTCCTCGCTGGTGCTTTTCACCCTGGCACAGGATGCCCGCGCCCGCGAAGACAGCATCTTCCGCGATGGCATCCCCCTCCAGGGACATTTCAACTATTATGCTGATTATGATATCGAAGTTTCAGAAGACGGCGTCGATATCCTCATCAATAACAACGGCCCGGTCTTCGAAAAAGATGATGCCGCTCTGCGTGCCCGCTGCCGCAGCCTGAATGTGGCGCTGCACCGCTGCGCCCTGCAACTGGCACTACTGGAGCGCGACGGCAAGCTTGATGAGCACAAAAAAGCCGCCACAGCACTGGCCGCAGTGCTGAACCAGCACCGGCTCTGGCCTCTGCTGATGAGTGAGTACAGCATGCGGCACCTGGGACCGGAAACCTGCATACAACTGATGGATGCCTGCCAGGCAGACGGCAATATCCTCTACCACCTGGGCCGCCTGTTTACCAAGTCATCTATCTCCATCATTCATGATATTGCGGGGATTCTCACCAAACGCACCGATGAAGACGGCAAGCCAGACCCGGAGCAGGAACTGCTGGCACCGATTCTCAGGGACCATTTTATCAACACAGACGTGCTGCCCCACTCGCCGGAACAACTGGCAGATGTACAGCGCCGCTGGCTGCAACTGGACGACATGGCCCCGGACAAGATAACCGCCGTGCGGCTTCTGAAAGTAGGCCGCATGAACGCCGGTATGTACCGCACCGACCTGGCTCCGGAGCGTATCTCCGGTAAATGGAGCATCCGGGGCTACCATCTTGTACGCCACGCCCTGCAGCAGGGCGACACCGCCACGGCAGAGAAGATTCTGTCCTCCATGTGCCACAGCCCGCAAATGTACAGTTACCCCGGTACCCGCCTGGCCATGGCGCTGGTAGCCCGTGCCAAAGGTGATGAAACAAATGCCCGCGAACAGGAACGGCTGGCTGTGACACTGGCGGCTATCTCTCTTAATTCATCCCATTTCTATTACTGGGAAGACGCTGTGCGTCTGCTGCTGGAGCACGGCATGACCCGCGAGGTCGAAAAACTGCTTACCATTCTGCCGAACCACGGCATGCCTTTCCTGCGCCGCGCACTGATTCAGCGCCTGGCAGAGCAACGGCGCTTCCGCAGTGCCGCCTTCTGGCAGGAGCTTGCCGTGGCCGATTTCTGCAGCAAAGCCACCCCGGCTCACGGTCTGGGCACACAGGCAGAACTGGCCAGCTGGCGAATTAAGGCAGATGCCTACCATGCTCTGGCACTCCTGCAGCAGAACCAGGCCTCCGAGCCCGCCAGAACCCTGCTGGAGCATACCATGAAACAGTTGGAACGCATGCCGGCACTGGCAGCCGAACTTGCACCCTTTATCCTGACCTGTGCAGATATACCCACCAGTACGCGCCAGGACTATCAGCGCCGCCTGCTGGCCGGAAGCGCCGGAAATGCCATTGCCCTGGCAAAACTGCAATCTGTGCAGCTGGAAAATCTGGTCACAGAAGATGAAAGCGCAGATATAGCTGCCCTGAATCAGGCTACTCCCATTACAGCCCCGGCACCCTTCCGCTCCGAGCTCTACACCTGGCACCTGCAGAAGGCAGATGCCGATGAAACAGCTGACACCGGGAACGATGAACGCACGGCCACACGCAGCACGATTCAGGCACGCATTGTCAACGCCTGCTATGACAACCCGCACCAGGCTCCCTGGGTACTGCTCCAGACCGATGCCGGACGCAAACGCTACATCAAACTCGATGAACTCGCGCCGGATGACATTCAGAACCTCATCGACTGGAAAGAAAAGAATAATATCCGCACCTGGGCCTTTACCAAAGAAAAGACCCTGGTAACAAAACCTTTTGAAGCGCGATTTGAAAGGCTGGTGCAGAACCCGCCCACCCAGTGCTTGCATGTTCGCGACGGTGTAGATGTGAGCAACGGACTCACCGCCGAGTTCACCACCACCCACGGTACGGCTGTAACGTGGTACTTCAACCAGTTGGATGATGAAGCCCGCCAATACATCCAGCAGAACGCCCGCGCAGAAAAACCAACTGTCCGTCTACATACCACTCTGGCCGCAGCCGAAATCGAAGCAGCCCAACGGCAGCAACCCATCATTGCCTTCATGCTGGGGCAGCGCAGCGGCCCGGAGGAAAACATGCTGCACGAGCAACTGGCCGGCAGCAGCAAGGACCTGCCCACCAACTATGTGCTGCTGGTCTGCTACAAGGATGACGAAGGCAACTGGGAAACACCCGGTCGCCAGGTGCTCAATATCATTGGTGAAACCGCAGCCATCCTCGAACCTGCCGGCACACCGGAAAATGAGCGTGTGCTCGACGGCGGATTCCAGGTTACACTGAACCATGTGCCCACCTTTGTTTTCCATTCCTTCCGCAGCCCGCTGCAGAACTCTCCGGAATACAAAGCCCTCACTGCCGCCATACGCAGCAATAACGAGGCTGAAGTAAACCGACTGCTGGATGCAAACCCCGACCTGCTACATGTGCGCACAAACGAGTACGCTTGCTGCCCGCTGCAGACAGCCATCAAGTTCAACAGCTCCGACAGCATGGTGGAATTACTTGTCAAACGGGGAGCCAGTCTGAACACCCGCGACTGGCGCGGCGACACTCTGCTGCAGAGCTGCATAAACAGCAAGGATGAAAAACACTTCCGCCAGCTCCTCAAGCTCGGTGCCGACCCGAATCTCCCTTCGATAGACATCAATATGAAAGATGCTCTGTACCCGGTATTCAGCGCCATGCGCCAACCGCAGCTGCTCCCCCCTCTGCTGGAGGCGGGTGCCAACCTGAATGTGCTGATGCCGAATGGAGAAAACGCCCTGTTTGAACTGATGAAGCAGAGCCCGAAGGCAGATGTGGCTCTACTGGCAAAGCAGGCAGAACTACTCATTCCCCGCGGTATGAATATCAACACCCGCAATAAAATGGGTGAAAGTCTGCTCTGGAAACTCGCTCAACACGCCAACCGCAGCGACGTGAAAAACAACCCGCAGGAACTCAAAACCACTTTGGAAACCATGAGGCTCTTCATCCGCCTGGGAGCCGATGTGCAGGAAACCATGGATGGTACCCCCTCCCTGCTCAGTCGTCTCCGCGGCCAGTATGGCTGGGCTCCACCCCTGAACCCGGAGGTGGAGAAACTCCTCATCCAACACGGAGCCCAATAAACAAAATCACTTACGATCATGCGTTATCTTCGTTTTCTTCCTTTCTTCATCCTCAGCAGCCTCATCGTGAATGCCGCAGAGGAGATGGGGCACACCTATGAGAACTCCTTTACGACGATTTCGGAGAAGGAGTTCGAGGAATGGAGCTTCCAGCAGGCTGTTCAGGCGCTGGGTACTCCGCCCGGGCCGGTGCAGGAATCGACCTACAAGATGCTGCGCAGCAGCTGGAACATGAAGTCATACTACAAGCGCAACGGCCGCCAGCACTACCTGCTCAACGATATTACCCGCAAACACACGACCACCGACATGAATACCTACATGCTGGTGCGGGCAGATTCGGTGTGGATGGACCACTCGTGCAAGTACGACTCCCTGGCGCTGGAGGAACACATGCTCAAGCCCTATGAGGAGAAGGAGCCCCGCGAGCTGGAGCACCAGCAGAAGTGGCTGGGTATGCTCGCCTTCCGCGACGACCGCGAGTGGGACTACCTGCTGGGTATCACGGAAGGGCAGCGTGGTATTCCGCCCATGTTGACCCAGCGCCGCTTCACGCTCAGCGATGGTAAGGAGCAGCGCGCTTCGGAGGTGAACCGCCTGTGGACAGACCCAGTGCTGCATGCGCCCTACATCATGCAGCGCGGTTCGGATTTTGCCCGATTGACGCTTCGCTGCATGCTGCACGATACCAGTGTGTTATATGATAAAGCCCAGCTTTCCGGCCTGACCTGCTGGAATTACACCTGGGGCAAGGACCTGCCCGAGCCCCTGGTGCTGGGCATGCAGCTCATGCAGGGGCGCGCCACCGGTAAGCTGCCCGCCGGGGCCGATTTGCAGAAGATTCGCGATGCCGCGGCCGGGCTGAGCCACGAGATGAAGAGCTTTACCGTGCGCAGCATGCTGGCGGCAGACCCCACCTGCATGCCCTGGAAGAAACTGGATGACCCCACTGCCGGGCTGGGAGAGATGCCGGACTGCTCGGCTGTATACACGGCGCAGTGGAGCAATGAACTGCTGGGTGCCGGTGGCAACACGGTGGAGGAGGATGTGGCCTTGTTTGATAAGGTGGTGAAGAAGGAAAAAGCGCAGGATATGCTCTCATCTCTGGTGCTGTATTCCCTGGCTGAGGGCTCGCGTGTGCGGCGCGACAGTAATTTCAATGTGTCGATTCCCCGCCAGGGGCATTTCCGCATCTTCTCCAATTTCGATGTGATGGCGTCGGAAAATGGTGTGGATGTGCTGATTGATGAGCACGGCACCCGCTTTGCCCGGAATGATGAGGCCTTGCGCGCCCGCTACCTGCAGCTGAATGCCGCCCTGCTGCGCTGCGCCCTGCAGCTGGCCATGCTGGAGCGCGATGGCAAGACCGAAGCGCTGGACAAGGGCGCCGCTGCGCTGGCTGACCTGCTGAACCGTGAGCACCTCTGGCCGCTGCTTCTCAACCTGCACATCAGCCACCAGATTACGCCCCGCTGCCAGGCTCGTCTCATGCACCACTGCCGTGCCGACCTCAGTATTATCGAGAGCATGGACTCCCTGTTCAGCGGGGGCTCAACAGCCCCCAACCTCTTTTGGGCCAAACGAGTCACAACTCGCAAGGATGAGGATGGCGACCCTGACCCGGAGCCTGAGTTGGTGGCCAGTATTCTGCTCGCCCACCAGATTAATAACAGATACATGCTCGCCTCTGATGAGGAGTGGAAGACCATGCAGCGCACCTATATGGACCTGGAGGCGAAACTGCCGGGCAAGGGCTGTGCGGAGGCTCTGCTGCGTGTGGGGCGCATGAGTGATGATCTCTACCAGCCGGACCTGGAGGCCAAGTTTATCACCGGTGCCAACAGCCGCCGTGGTTACTATATGGTCATGCATGCCCTTCGCAAGGGCGACCTGCCCACCGCTGAAAAGATTCTGGAGCGCATGACCAGCACGCCCCGCAACTACAAGTACCCCTCGACGCGCATGGCCATGGCGCTGGTAGCCCGGGCCAAGGGGGATGAAGCCACCGCCCGGGAACAGGAGCGGCTGGGTGTCACCCAGGCGGCCATGCTGCTCAATTCGTACTACTCATATTACTGGAACGATGCCCACCAGCTGCTGCTGGAGCATGGACTCTCCCGGGAATCTGAGCGGTTGATGCTGCTGCAGCCCAAGCGCAACCTCTCCTATATCCGCCCGGAGCTCCAGCGCATCATGGCGGAGCAGAGGCGTTTCCGCGGTGCGGCTTTCTGGGCGGAATACAACCTGGCTTACTACGCCAGCTCCGCGGCTCATGTGGCCGGCAAAGGCTCGCAGCACGACCTGGTGAAGTGGCGCCTGCAGGCGGATGTGTACCATGCGCTTTCGCTCCTGCAGCAAGGGAAGGACGCTCAGGCGGAGGCTCTGCTTACCCCGGCCATGAAGCAGCTGGAGCGCATGCCCATAGCTGCTGCCAGCCTGGCGCATGCCTTGCTCCAATGCGCAGATATTCCGCAGGAGACCCGCCGGAGCTATCGTGAGCGTCTGCTGGCCGGTGCAGCAGGGAATCCCACGGCGCATGCCCTGATTCAGGCGGTGGAGCTCAAGGACCTGCCCACGGTGGATGAAAGTGCAGAGCAGAAGATTCTGGAATCTCTGGCTGCTGATGCTTCGGTGCACAGGCCGTTCTCCTCCCCGCTTTACACCTGGCACCTGCAGAAAACGGACCGGGTGCCGGATGAAGATGAGGAAACCGATGAACGCACGAGCAGCAGTGCCACCATCAGTGCCCGCATTTTGTCCGCGGGTTATGAAAAGGCCGGGCAGAGCCCCTGGGTGGAGCTGCTCACTGAAAAAGGCCGCAAACTGCGCGTGAAACTGGAAGAGATGGCGGCAGATGATATCGCCAATATCATCGAATGGAAGGAGACAAACGGCATCTGCACCTGGACGGTCCACCGGGGAATCCCCGTGGAAATCTTCGATGGCAGACTGGATAAGATAGCAGTCGAAAAATTCTCCGGCACTCATAAAATCAATGGCCGCGATGTGTCCGACGGTCGCATAGCCGAGTTCACCCGCACAGATGGCAGCTACGCCAAGTGCTATGTCAACCTCCTGGATGGCGAGAACCGGGAACAGGCTGAGAACTGCCCGCGGGTGGAAGAGCGCAGCATGGTGCTGCACACCACATTGGCTGCAGCGCAGGCTGCGGCAGAGTTCCGCAAGGTGCCCATCGAGATTTTCATGCTGGGGCGCCGCGGGGGTGTGGAGGAGCAGAACTTCCGGAAAATGATCGAGAATAAGAGCGGAAGCTGGAATCAGAACAGCGCTCTGCTGGTCTGCTACCAGGATGCCGATGGCAACTGGGAAGAACCCGGTCGCGAAGTCATGAACCTGCTGCGCGCTGCCTGCCCGGAGGCCATGGATGCCCCCGATGCTGCTCCCGAGGACCGCGCGCTGGTGTCGGGCTTCCGGGTCACCATTTCGCCCAACCGGCATGAATTACCGGCGGTGCAGCCCTTTATGTTCACGCCCAATCTCCTGCAGGACCCGGATTACAAGAAAGCGGAGCAGGTGATTCGCTGCGGCAAGGTCGAGGAACTGGCTCAGATACTCAAAAACCGCCCTGAACTGGTGAAATCGCGCTCTCATTACAGCCCTGGCAACCTGCTGCACACCGCTTTGCTCAGCCGGCGGAATGAGATGGTCAAAGTGCTGCTGGAGCATGGCGCCAGCGTCAATGCCTGTGCACCCGATGGTACTCCGCTGCTCTATTTCTGCATTGGTTCCGGGAATGAGGAGCTTGTGCGCTTGTTTGTTCAGCATGGTGCAAAAATCAACAAGGCCTGCCGCAGTCGTTCGGGCCACCCGGTTTACCCCATTCAGCATGCGCTGAGGAAGCCGGAAATGCTCAAGCTGCTGATTGAGCTTGGTGCTGATGCGAACATGCGTCTGGAAGGTGGCAGGACTCTGCTGCTATCCATGGTGGATAGCGCACCCTGGCTGGACCAGAAGGGGATTGAGGCCGTGATGCGCGCAGCAGAGATTCTGGTTCCTGCCGGGCTGGATATCAGCGCCCGCGATGCTCGAGGCAACAGTGTGCTTTTCTACGTGGCCTGCATGACCTCGCGCTGCGCCAGCAGCCCGCCCCACCGCGAGCCTCTGCTGCAGGCTCTACGCAGGCTGGTGGAGCTGGGGGCCGATACCGAGGAAACGGCTGGCGGTACCCCCTCGCTCATGGACCGTCTCTGGGGTAAGTACTGCAAGGATGTTCCCGCCATGCTTCCGGATGTGGAAAAAATCATTCGAAAGAAAGAAAAGTGATTCATTGCCGCCGCGTAGCGGCAGTGAAATGCGGCACTCCGCGTGAAATTATCCTTCTGATAGTGAAATATGCCTGCGGCCTGTGAAATTGCCTCCTTTGCAGGAGGCAGTGTGGATTACCACTGTCCCGCCTCGGCGGGACAATTTCACCAGTCGAAGACTGATTTCACTGGATTTTCAATCCAATTTCACACGGGCTCTGTCCGTATTTCACCTCAATTTATTCGTTTTCCCTGTACATACCATTGTGTATCTGTTAGTTTATCAGAATGGAACGAGAAGGAAGACTTAAAAGGGCAGCTATTGATTTGGCAATCAAAATCGTACATCTGTACGACAAAATCGAACGAAAGGCATTCATGAAGCAGCAACTCGGCAAAGCCGGCACAAGCGTCGGAGCCAATATCCATGAAGCCGATTACGCCGAAAGCCCGGAGGACTTCATCCATAAAATGAAAATTGCCCTTAAAGAGTGCCACGAATGTGAATTCTGGCTTATTGTTCTTGCAGAATCATGCCCTGAGCTAGCGGATGAAGCAGCTCACTTGCGCCAGGAAGCCGGCAGCATTCGCCGCATGCTTATTTCCTCAATCACCACATTACAGAAAAAGGCGAATAAGTAATTCATTGCCACCTGCGGTGGCAGTGAAATGCGGCTTGCCGCGTGAAATTATCTTTTCGATAGTGAAATAGGCCTGCGGCCTGTGAAATTGCCTCCTTTGCAGGAGGCAGTGTGGATTACCAGCGAGCCTTATTAAACTTCGCGACTTCGCGCTGCACTTCGCGCATTTCGGCGCGGGCCTTGAGGTCGTAGCGCTGGTCGCGGTGGGTCTTGCCGCGGCCGATGCCGATTTCGGCTTTCACCTTGCCGTCCTTCCAGTAGAGGCGCAGGAGGGGGAGGGCAAAGCCTTTCTGGGCCTGCTGGATTTCGAGCTTCAGGATTTCGCGCTTGTGCATGAGCAGGCGGCGGGGGCGCTTGGCCTCATGCTGGAACCACTTGCCGGCGGTCTCCCAGGGCTGCACGTCGCAGCCGTAGAGGAAAATCTGGCCTTTCTCCACGCGGGCGAATGCATCGGCCACGTTCACCTTGCCTGCGCGGATGGATTTCACCTCGGTGCCGCGCAGCTCGATGCCGCACTCGTATCGGCCCATGATTTCGTAATCACGGCCTGCTTTCTTGTTGCTGGAAATAAGGTTGCTCTGCGGGGCGGGTTTCTTGGCCATAGGAATGTGGGGGTTGGGTGGAAAAAGCTGCGACCCGGCGCTACCGTTCTGGGGAGCCTGCCGGGTCGCGCTGAAAGGGGATGCGTCTGTGCTTTACAGATCAGGGGTGATGGTGAGGGTATCGGGCTCGGAAGGGGCCATGTTGGCGGCGTCCTTGGCAAGCTCGGCAAAGGGATCAGCCTCGACAGCCTCACCCTTGCTGGCGGCAAGCTCCTCGGGGGTCATCTCGTGCCAGGTGATTTTGCCCTCGATAATCTCCGTGAGAGCGATATCACCGCACTGCATCTCGGGAGTGGTGACGATGAAGGGGTCAGAGCCGTGGTTGAGCTGCTGAACGCGCTTGGATACGATATTGACCAGCAGCTGGTTGTCGCCTACGATCTGAGCGGCTTTTTCGATAAGTTCAACTTTCATGGGAGATAAAATGGTGATACCCCGCTGCCTGCGGGTGTGCGGATTGTACAACGTAACGCCGCAGGATGCAAGCCTATATTCACGTCAGCAAGGGAATAAAAGCGCCTGAATACCACATTTTTGCTTGTCAAGGCCGCCACGGGCAGGTAGGATAGCACCATATAGACAGCGCCGGCACTCCTCCGGCTTTTTTTACCGAAGCACAACACACAACGAGTAAATATGGCTAATTTGAACAAAGTAATGATTATCGGCAACCTGGTTGCTGACCCGGATGTGCGCACCACCCCGCGCGGCAACACCGTGACCGAGCTCCGCCTGGCAGTGAACCGCGTGAGCAGCGGCCCCAACGAGGGCGAGCGCCGCGAGGAAACCACCTTCCTGGATGTGACCTGCTGGGGTCGCACGGCCGAAATCGCCGGTCAGTACCTGGCCAAGGGTCGCCCCGTATTCATCGAAGGCCGCCTGCAGCAGGATACCTGGGAAGACAAGCAGACCGGCCAGAAGCGCAGCAAGATCCGCATCGTGGCGGAGAATATGCAGCTGCTCGGCGGCCGCGAGGGCGGCGCTCCCCAGCAGCAGGGCGGCGGCTACCAGCAGCGCTCCAACAACTACAACAACAACGGCGGTGGCTACAATCAGGGTGGTTACCAGCAGGGCGGCAACTACGGCGGCGGCTACAGCAACGGTGGCGGTTATTCCAACGGCGGCTACCAGCAGCAGACGCCTCCTCCCCCCATGCCCGCCGAAGAGGACGACGACATCCCGTTCTAAAGCCCGAGCGGCAGCGAGGATATCGTCCTGCCAACGGCAGGATTTCGTCACAAAGTGATTTCGTCCAGCCCCGCAAGGGGCTGGATTTCGTTTTTGCAGGGGCAGGATTTCCCAGGTTGACAAACCATTCCCTGCCTGTTTATAATCAATCCATGCAGACAACTACCACCCAGACAGAAGCACCGGATTTCTCCCGCATCCTGCAGGAGGGCGAAAGTGTTCTGTGGAGCGAACCGCGGCGGCAGATGATGGAACCGGCCGTGGTGTACTTGTTGCTCGGCGCCGTGGTATTACTGGCCATCTATGGCATGATGGTGTGGGAAAGCCTGAGCCCGGGAGGCCTGGGAAAAGATGACGCCCTGTACATGCTGTTCATACCGGGCATAGCGCTCGTAAGCATACTGCTGGCGGTAGTTGTAGTCATGCGCAACCGCCGCATGGTCTATGTGCTCACCCGGCAGCGCGCCATCATCTGCCGCCGCAGCTTCCGCGGCTGGCGCATTGAATACGAGGCGCCGGTTTCCCGCGACCTGATTCACACCCTTTTCCGCTCAGCCGACGGCACAGCCGATTACATTTTCGAAGTACATCGCTACAGAAGAGTACAGCTTCCGGTTGGTTTCATCGGGGTGAGCAGTGTGCAGGCACTGGAATCCCTGCTCACCGGCTGCGGCGTGCGGATTCCGAAACCGGAAACCCCTGCAGATCAGACCGATAATCCACCCTCGCTCATCCGCCTGTTTTTCGCCCTTGCTGCATTTGTAGCGATGCTGAGCTTCTGCATCCACGAAAGCAAGACTGACCCCGGGCTGATGCTCACCCTGCATGGCAAACCCGCCACCGCCACCATTGTGACACACAACTACACCGCCGTCCGGGAAGCCCGGGGCAGCAGCGGCCCGATTCTGCGTTATTACCCTGTGCTGCAGTTCTCCCCTGCCCCCGGCAGCAGCATCACCGCCACGGACAAGCTGAGCGATGCATCCCCCGCCGGCAAGCCCGGTGACCAGGTGGAAATCCTCTATCACCCGCAGAAGCCCACCCTTGTCATGCGCGCCACAAGCTACCGCTTCCAGCGCCCCGCCATCCTCCTGGCCATTCTACTCGGACTCCTCGTCTACCTCCTCAACGGCCTCCGGCGGCGGTACCTTCACCGCCGGCGGTAATCACTTCGCCAGCTGCTCCTGCGAAATCCCCAGCGCCTTGCGCGTTTCACGCACAAGTGCTCCCAGTTCCTTTGTTGTCCGCAGACCTTTTTCCTTACGAGGAATCATATTTTATTACCGTTCGGGAATGAAATTCACCTTCACCAGTGATAGTGCAACGGTCCATCACCCACAGGAGGAACGAGCTCACCGACATCCACATGATAAGGCAACTGCTCCACCAGGTAATTCATGAGCTCTATAAGCGGAGCAAGGCGCATATCCACCGGTTCCGGAACCAGCTCCAGAACCACAGAATGCAGCATGCCATGCTCCCTGGCATAGCGCTGTATTGCCTGCTGCAGATAGTCGGCCATTTTCTCCTTTTCCGTGAGTAGAAAAGATTGGTAGTGCAACACTCCGGCAACAGGAGCATGGATACAGACCCGCCCCGGGGTGGCAGCATCAAAAAAGAACCAGATTCTACATACCTCACCGCTGTACATCATTCCCGGCAGAAAGAGTACACGCCTCCCTTCGGCATCCTGCATCACAAATTTTATGCACTCATATTCCACGGGCTCCCCCTGAAACTTCTCAAGCTCAGCATACTCCAGCGGACAATACAGTTTCACATATGACTCCGCCATGTGCCTGTATGTCGTTTCCTGCGTCACAGGGTACACAAAGATGCGCCCAGCACTGTCTGCACCGCGCCAGCTTATGGTCATGATGATGAACAGCAGACACACAACACCCCACCACACCCAGCTCTGCAGAGTAATACGGCGGATAGTATGGAAAGGCGACATGGGGTTAATTCTGCGTTTCTGACTTCGTCTGCCCCAAGCTGCCAATCCAGTCAAAGGCATACGCCAACGCCGGGAAGATGCCCGTCACCGTTCCCACAGTAGCCACAGCGGAAACCGGAATATCCACCGCCAGCAGAACCAGAGCCAGGGGAGCCTTCACAGCCACATCTCCCGCATAAAGGGAAGGTACACCCAGCCGGAACGTATTGGTGGAAACATCATAAAGGCAGGAGGACTCACGGGGTGCTTCCCAGACATCCAGCACCACCTTGCGGGCCGGCACAGCCTCTGCTGCGGCAGCATCCCAGTCTTCCCCACAGATGACGGCAGGCTCATCGGCCGCTGGTTCCGGCACTACTGCATTCAGGTAAACCCGGGCATCCAGACGAGAAAGGCGGAAATAGAGCGTTTTCTCCCTCGGCTCGCGTTCATAGCCAAAGGGGAGATACACCTCGCTGCCATGCACTGCCGCCATGCCTCCCACGAGCACCTTATCCTCGCGGCATTCGTACCTGATGGTATGAGCCAGGTAATACTGCCCACCCACGCGGTAGATACGCGGGGTGATTGCAGCATCCTGCCGTGCAGGGTGAAAGACACTGCTTTCCAGCATAGAGGCCGATGTATGGCATATGCAGGAGCTCAACACCACCGGCAGCAGCAAAAGCAGGAACAATATGCAGAAGCGCTTCATCCTGTCCATTCTAACTCAACTGCACAGGTGACGCAACAAAAAAACCGCCGGGAACAACACCCCGACAAGCGTGGTCTGAATACCGTTGCTACCTCTCGGTCCTGGCGGGGTTTTCCAGCCGCGCATCCGGGGGTGTTCCCGGCGGCAGGTGTGAGTATGCCAGCTAAGCCCCGTGGCGTCAAGTATTTTGTCCGTACATTCTTGACATTACCCCGCCGGGGCAGTATGATACACAACAACAAACCAACACATAGAAACACACACGATTATGGGACTTCTTCAGAATCTTGCCGCTATCGCCATCCGCAACAAGGTCATGGGCAACCTGCGCGACAACTGCCCCGAGGGCATCAAGACCGAGCTTGAAACCCTGCTGGCAAACAAGGAGGCCGTGGGTATCATCCAGAAGTTTGTGACCGAAGCCATGAAGACAGGCGGCAAAATCCAGGCCGAGGCAGTGACCACCCTGCCCTTCCCCGCAGAAATCCAGCAGCTGCTGGCCGATACTCCCAAGCTGGTGACCTACCTGGTGCTGGCCGCCCGCATGGCCGGTAGAAAGTAAAGCGGAAAGGCCGCACGATGTCCCCTGCCCCTCAGGATCTGCTGCCGTTTGAACTGCCCGATGGCGAGGAACTGCTCTGGTCGCTGAGCCAGCCGCTGGTGCCGGCGCAGGTGAAATTGCGCTGCCTCCTGTGGGCCGCAGTAGTGGTGCTGGGGATACTGGCACTGTGCTGCCTGGTATCTGACCAGTTCGGGCTGGGACTGGGGCTTATTTGTGTGGCACTGCTCTGCCTCGCGGGAGCGGGTGAAGCAGGCGCGGCACCGCACCGTACCTCCTACGTGCTGAGTAACCGGCGGGCTTTCATCATCGAACAGCCCACGCGGCGGGGGCGCCCCTGCACCGTCATCGAGTTCCGGGTACGCCGCGACATGGTCTGCCGGGTGCTGCACCGCAGCAACGGACACGTGGACTACTACCTGGGCTACCAGGAGTATGGAGCAGACGATAAGCTCCCCCGCGGATTCATTAACCTGGCGCCGGAGCAGGACCCTGCGCCGATTCTGAAGCAGCTGGGTGTGAAACTGCCCACCGGGGACCATTCCCGCAAAAGGCCATGCTTCAGTTATCCTCCTACCGAAGAATCCCGCCGCCGCCCAGGGAAGCTCCTCTTCATGGCGGTGGTGGCCGGCCTGGGCTGCCTGCTCTGCCTGGATACACACGGAACCCACCTGCTGATGACTGGCCAGGAAACTACCGCCCACATCGTGAACTATGAACAGGAGAGCGACCACCGCGGCCGCAAGTGGACCCGCCGCACGGTAGTGGTGCACCACCCGGTTCTCAGCTTCGCCACACCCGATGGGCAGGAACACAAGGTAAAGAGCCTCTATGGTTTTGACAACGAGCCGAAATATCCGGCAGGCACTCAGGTGGAGGTACTCTACAACCCCGCAAATCCCGGCTGCGCCACCATCCGTGACTACGGAATTTTCTACCTGCCCGGGTTCATGCTGCTAAGCTTCCTGTTTTTCCTGAGCCTGTACCTGCGCCGACCCAAAGACAAGCAGCCGGATTATGTGCTGATAAAATGCGGGTCGCAGCATCACATTAATCATTGAGAATTCGGGGTTAAAATTTCAAAATTTGCATTGACAAACGGGGGGATTGGGGGTATTCTCTGCGTCCCCGCTGATGCTGCAATACAAACAACGGAGGGCTGGGGGCTAAGCGCAGCACCTTCCAAAACCCCGTGTATCCTGCCGCAAGGTTACACACAACATACATACATACAATGATTAACGAACTCGTTACGAAGATGGTGGAAGCCGGTGTGCACTTTGGTCATCAGACCCGCAAGTGGCATCCGAACATGAAGAAGTACATTCTCACCCAGAAGAATGGCATCCACATCATCAACCTGGAAGAGACCGAGAAGTGCCTCGACAAGGCCAGCTCCTTCGTGGGTGAACTTGCCGCCAAGAACAAGAAGATTCTGTTCGTGGGTTGCAAGCGCCAGGCTCAGGAAGCCGTGAAGGAAGCCGCTGAGGCTACCGGCCAGTACTACGTGAACTTCCGCTGGCTTGGCGGTATGCTCACCAACATGGCCACCATCAAGAAGAGCATCGCTCGTCTTGACTACCTCGAGAATCTCGACAAGCAGCCCGAGTACAAGAGCATGTCCAAGAAGGAGCTCGCCGCTCTGGCCCGTGAGCGTGAGAAGCTGCAGCGCAACCTGCAGGGTATCCGCAACATGGGTGGCGCTCCCGACGTGATGATCGCCATCGGCGCTGACCACGAGGACATCGCTATCCGCGAGGCCCACATCCTGGGCATCCCCGTGATCGTGCTGACCGACACGAACGCCGACCCCGAGACCGTGGATTTCCCCATCCCCGGCAACGACGACGCCGTGCGCTCCATCCGTCTGATCCTCTCCGTGCTCGTAGAGGCTATCAACAAGAACAAGCCCGCCTAAATCTTAACCCCTTTATTCCAAGACAATGGCTGATATCACACCCGTAATGGTGAAAGAGCTGCGCGTCAAGACCGACGCCGGCATGATGGACTGCAAGAAGGCTCTCATGGAGTGCGACGGCAACATGGACGAAGCCGTGAAGTACCTCCGCGAGAAGGGCATCGCCAAGGCCGCCAAGAAGGCCGACCGCGAGGCCAAGGAGGGTATCGTGACCACCGTGGTTGAGGGCAAGGATGGCATCATCCTCGAAATCAACTGCGAGACCGACTTCTGCTCCAAGGGCGAGAAGTTCCAGTCCCTGGTGGCTCAGGTTGCTGCCACGCTGAAGGCTTCCTCCGCCGCTACGCTGGCTGAGGCTCTGGAAGTGGCCATGGAAGGCACCACCGTGGAGAAGTACATTGCTGAGCAGTGCGCTGCCATCGGTGAGAACATGAAGCTGCGCAAGTTCGGCCGCTACACGCTGGCCGGCGAGGGCACCGTGACCTCCTACATCCACATGGGTGGCAAGGTGGGCGTGCTCCTGCAGGTGGAGACCGGCAAGGCCGAGACCGCCGCTGCTGAGGCTTTCGCCACCATGTGCAAGGACATCACCCTGCACATCGCCGCCTGCGCTCCCAAGAGCGTGGACTCCTCCTCCCTGGATCCCGCCTTCGTGGCCGAGGAACAGGAAATCGCCAAGGCTCAGCTCATCGCTGAAGGCAAGCCCGAGCACCTGCTGGAGAAGATTCTTCCCGGCAAGCTCAAGGCTCTCTACAAGCAGAGCTGCCTCATGAGCCAGGAGTTCGTGAAGGACCCCTCCATGTCCGTTGAGGCTCTCGTGGCCGCTACCGGCAAGGCTCTGGGCGACACCATCACCGTGAAGGCTTTCGAGCGCTTCCAGCTCGGCGCCTAATCGCTGAAGGTTTCCATTACCTTACAAAAAATCCCCATTCCGCAAGGAGTGGGGATTTTTTTCGTCCGACCACCGGGAGGATATCGTCTCCCCGCAGGGGAGATATCGTCCCGGAAGGGATTTCGTCCGGCGCAGCCGGATATCGTTTCCCTTTTGTCAGGGGTAAATATGTTTCCCTATGATTGGGAAATAGATAGACTTCCTGCCTCTCGGAAAACGAAATCCAGCCCCGGTCGGGGCTGGACGAAATCACTTCGTGACGCTATCGCGGCTGAGCCGCGACGAAATCCTCACTTTGTTCGGACCTCAGGGGAAACGGCGCCACTTACCATCACCCACGGAAATAACCTCCACCGTCACTGTATCAAGCCCGCGCTCGTAGAAGCCGAGTTCCTTGGCCACCTTGGTGCCCACATCGATGAGGCGTCCCTTGATATACGGCCCGCGGTCGGCCACGCGGACGATACAGCTCTTGCCTGTGCGGTGGCAGGTGACACGCACTGTGCAGGGTAGCGGAAGGGTGCGGTGGGCAGCGTAGCGCTTGTGACGGTACAATTTCTGCCCGATAGCACCGATATCGCCATCCGCCTCATAATGGGAGGCAATGCCGGTAGCCTTGTAATGCAGGGCGCTTTCCACGCTCATGGGCACGAAGCGCGTACCTTTCACCGTATAAGGGGCCTTCTTGTAGCCCTTGTATTCCGGCCAACTCGGGTGCAACACCTGCTGGCAACCCACCAGCACCAACATGGCCACAGCCGCTATGCAGGAAAGAAAACGTATCATGCCCCACAATCTAGCACAAATCCCCTGCCCCCGCCAGTTATTTCTGCATCTTATGTCGCTCTGCCACTCTGCGCCGCTCAAAAAGGACCACCAGAGCAAAACCGAGGGGGTAAAAGACCAGCCCCGCAAACCAAACCACCACAAACGGAATCATGGCCAGCTGGGTCCAGGGAACCTTTTCCGCGGAAGGATACAACGACTCCATCACCATGATTCCCGCCGAAACTGCCCCGCTCAACGGTATTGCCAACCCCACCAGCTGCATCAGTGTGCCATAACTCGTGCGGCTGGGTATAAGCAGCATTCCTGCACCCAGCAGAAACAACAAGACAAAATACGCATTACCAACGCCATAGCAACAGTAAGCAACCAGAACCCACAGCAGGCACACCCCCACAAAGGCAAGCACAAATCGCCGCCGCGGCCTCACACAGGGATGAAGGGTATCAGTCATGATTCACGAGTACGGCGCACCAGTTTGTCGAAATCCGAATCAATGAGCTGAGTCCTGTTGAAGATATCATACTCTGCGTGAGCCTTGGCTTCTGCCTGAGCGTGCGAAATACGGCCTTTATCCGGCAGCAGCTCGTAACGGCGGAAAGCCAGGAACTCATTCACACTTTCGGCAAACTGAGCCATGTTGAACGTATTCTCGCGCTCCACCAGGTCCTCGATATAGTCAAAGAAGCCCGTCACGGCGCGTTCCAGTCGGCGAATCTGCTTTTCATCCAGATAATTCTTGGCCACAGTCACATCCGATTTCAGGATGCGACCCTCCGGAGCGCGTTTCCAAGTGAGCAGCCCCATATTTTCCTTGGTGTGGTCAGCAGAATCATACACAATCTCCGCAGCCGTCTTACCCGTGATGGCAAAATGGAAACGATTCTGCACCAAGGCATAGAAATTACGGCAGGTCTGCGACTCACGGTCGTAATCGATGCTGCATTCTGCAAAAATGTCGGTAATCTGCTGCCAGATGCGGCGCTCGCTCGCGCGGATGGAGCGGACGCGCTCCAACAATTCGCGGAAATAATCCTTGCCAAAGGCGGTCTGTCCCTGTTTCAGGCGCTCATCGTCCATCACAAACCCTTTGCGGATGTACTCATTGAGCGTGCGCGTAGCCCATTGGCGGAACCGCGTAGCCTTGCGCGAATTTACCCGATAGCCCACGGAGATAATGGCATCGAGATTATAGAAAAACATATCTTCTTTTACCGCACCTCGAAAACCGCGATTCACGACTATTTCCATTTTGGAAATAGTCGTAGAATCCTCTAATTCTCCTTCTTCGTAAATATTCTTAAGATGTTTACTAATTGCAGGAGTCTGTACTCCATACAACTCAGCAATTGTTTTCTGAGTAGCCCAGATTGTATCATCCTTGATAACCACGTTTATGTTGTTATTTTCAGACGGGTCATCGTACAAAAGAAATTGAAGCTCGGTATTCATAGGTGCAGAAAACTATTCACTATTCCTTATTCACTATTCACTTCATAGTGTCGGTACAGCGGCCAGCAGGGTCTGGGTGTATTCTGCCTGCGGGCGGTGGAACACATCATCGGCCGTGCCGTATTCCACAATGCTGCCTCGGCGCATCACGGCGATATCATCTGCCAGATAATGCACCACACCGAGGTCGTGCGAAATGAAAATCATGGTGATGCCCATATCCTTCACCAGATCGGTGAGCAGGTTGAGAATCTGGCTCTGGATAGAGACATCGAGCGCGGAGACCGGTTCATCCGCCAGCAACAGGGCCGGGCGCGGCGCTATGGCGCGGGCAATGGCGATGCGCTGGCGCTGGCCGCCGGAAAACTCATGCGGGTACTTATACATGTGCTCCGGGCTGAGCCCCACGCGCTCCATGAGCTCTGCCACGGCATCCTCACGCCCGCGGCGGGGAAGCGGCTCGCGCTGCCCCAGCGCCTCTGCCAGGGTGGAAAAGATACTGAAACGCGGGTTAAGCGAAGCATAGGGGTCCTGGAACACCATCTGGAAATCCAAACGGCGGCGGCGCACCTCTCGCGGCGGCAGAGCGGTGAGGTCTGTGCCATCCAGCACAATGCGCCCGCTTGTCACCGGCTGAAGCTGCATGATGGCCCGGGAAAGTGTCGACTTACCGCAGCCGCTTTCGCCCACCAGGCCGAGGATGCTCCCGCGTCTGACCGAGAGGCACACATCATCCACCGCGCGCACCACCTCACCGGTGGTGCCCCAGGTATTGCGCACAGGAAAATGCACACTCACATGCTCCAGCTCCAGATATGCCATGCGGAAGCATTGTAACAAATCGGGAAGCAGAATGCAATTTTCAATTGAATCATGCGAACTGAGGGCTTGAAACACCGGGAGGCTTGGTATAGAATACCCACTATGCCGACCAGCACACAGAAACCGCGCCGCAGCACCACACGCAAGGAACCCCGCCCCAGCTACGGGGTGAAGGCTGTCATTTTCCTGGGGGCCGATGCGGTTTCGATGATGGTGGCTGAGCAGACGGCCCAGGGCACTCGCGTGCTGGATGTGCTCTCGCAGCCCGTGGAGCTGGCCTACGATGTGTTCACCGCCAGCTGCATCTCCCGCGACACCATCGACCGCTGCGTGCAGATTACCCAGGGTTACAACGAGCTGCTGGCCGAATACCGCCTGGCCGGCAAGGTGGAGGTGCGCCTGCTGGCCACCAACATCCTCCTTGACGTGCGCAACATGGACACGCTGGTGAACCGCATGCAGATTACCTGCGGCCTGCAGCTCGAGGTGATGGACGATGGCGAAATGACCCGCCTGCTCTACCTGAACACGCGCAACCTGATTGACAACCACAGTGAGCTGGCCGAGAAGCGCGTGCTGGTGCTGCATGTGGGCCCGGGCAACACGCGTCTGCTGCTGTTCGACAAAGGCCGCATCAGCTACTACGCCAGCTACCGCATGGGTGCCCACCGCACCGGCATTGCCATTGGCGATGCTGCTGAGATGGCCGGCACTGAAAGCGAAAGCGCCCTCATCCGCGAGCATATCCGCGGTATCATGGAACAGGTGAGCTACGATATCGAGGATGACCTGCCCGAGCCGCCCGATGCCCTGGTCATCTACGGCCCTGACTTCCACGTTATCTCCTCACCGCTGGCCCAGGGCGACCAGGTGAGCATCGACAGCCTGACCCGCCTGGCACATGAGATATCCGCCACCCCGCCCTCGCAGCGTCCCGCCCGCTACAAGGAGGACTACGCCAGCGTGTGCGCCCTGCTGCCCGCGGCTCTGATTTATCTGGCTGTGGCGCGTGATTTCGAGCCGCGCAGTATCATGTTCCCGGCAGAGGAATTCTCGCATGCCTTCCTGCGCAACCTGATGCCCGGGCGCCACGATGACCTGGCACTGGAGGAGGAAGTGGTGCACTTCAGCGTGCTGCTGGCCAACCACTACCGAGTGGACAAGGCCCACGGGCAGCAGATACGCCGCCTGACCATGACCCTCTTTGACCAGCTGCAGGACCTGCACGGCCTCACCCGCCACGACCGCCTGCTGCTCAAGGTGGCTGCCATTCTGCACGAAGTGGGCAGCTACATCAACCCCAAGAAACACCACCAGCACAGCCAGTACATCATCCTCAATTCCGAAATATTCGGCCTTTCCCGGGCAGATGTGGAGGTGGTGGGGCTGCTGGCCCGCTACCACCGCCACGGCGCACCCACCATTGCCGAGCCCACCTATGCCCTGCTCAACCAGGCAGACCGCCTGCGCGTGCAGAAACTGGCTGCCCTGCTGCGCGTGGCCGAGGCCATGGAGCGCGCCCACTCCCGCCGCATCCGCAGTTTCAGCGTGCGCACCAATGCACGCAGACTCGAGCTGCTGGTGCCGGATGTGAGCGACCTCACGCTGGAAAACCTGGCGCTGCGCACCAAGGGCGCCCTGTTCACCGACATCTTCGGCTACGATATCATCCTGCTCCCCGCCAAGGGCTGATTACCCGAAAGGATGATAGATATGACCCGGGAATTGCGTATTCATGAATACGCAGTATCAATGCGTGCTTGCTACGGCAGGGCGATTGTGATAAGCTGCGGGTTCAATTTTCCGTAATTCACATGCTCAAAGCCGTATTATTCGACATGGATGGCACCCTGGGGGACACACTTCCGCTCTGCGTGGAGTCGTACCGCCAGTGTGTGGCTGAGCTCACCGGGCGCACACCGGATAAGGACGAAGTTGTCTCCCACTTCGGGCTGAGCGACCGCGGGGTGCTGGGTGCGCTGCTGGGCATCGCCCCGGATGACCCTGCCCTGCCCATCGACCGCTTTGTGGCGGTATACGAGCGCCTGCACCCGCAGCTGGCCCCTGCTCCCTTCCCCGGCGCGGTGGAGATGCTGCAGGCTGTGAAAGCCTCCGGCATGCGTGTGGGCCTCATCTCCGGCAAGGAGCACTACACCGCCATGCCCACCATTAAATACTACGGCATGGAAGGCATTTTCGAATGGTTTGGCCTGGGCCTGCCCACGCACAACTGCAAGGCCGAGCGCCTGCAGCAGGTCATGGAGCTCTGGGGGCTCACCCCGGATGAAATCATCTATGTAGGCGATGCGCCCAGCGATATCGAGCTCTGCCACAGCGTGGGCGTGCGCATCATCAACGCCGGCTGGGCCGGCACCACCCAGGGCGACGCCGAGGCCTGTCTGGCACTCAAGCCTGAATACCGACTCGACAATTTCAACGATTTACTTCCCCTTATACTCAGTTTATGAAAAAGCAACTATTGACCGCCCTGACCGCACTCTGTGCGCTGGTAGGCCCCGCTGCTACCGCTTCCGACATGTGCACGATATACCCCACACCGCAGAAGGCAAGCCTGCATGAGCAGTCTACCCCGGTGAACAAGCTCACCGTGGAGCACCGCACCCCGCAGAGCCAGGGTAGCCTGTGGGACCAGCTGCCGAATGTCTCCGGCGGCTACGCCATCGAGGTGACGCCCGAGGGCCATGTAACAGTGCTGCACAATGACGATGCCGGCTGGTTCTACGCCAAGCAGACCCTGAGCCAGATGATGGTGAATGTGGCCGGTTCGCAGGATGCCCACAAGGACCCCTTCCCCCACCTGAATATCCGCAGCATGCTGGAGCTGGGCGATATCGCCGTGGGCACGGTGGTGGACTGGCCTGACTTGAAATACCGCGGTGCCGTGGAAGGCTACTACGGCATTCCGTGGAGCTTCGAGGGCCGCATGAGCCAGTTCCGCTTCTATGGCCGCAACAAGATGAACCTTTACATCTACGCCCCGAAGGATGACCCCCTGCACCACGGCGAAGGCTGCTACCAGCCCTACCCCAAGGGCAAGGCCTATGAGCTGGCTGCCCTGGTGCGCTGCGCCCAGGAGAACCGCGTGCGCTTTGTGTGGGCCATTCACCCCGCCAACACCGTGAACTGGAATGACGAAGGCGGCCGCAAGCAGCTGGATGGCCTGTGCCAGAAACTGCAGTGGATGTATGATATCGGCATCCGCGATTTCGGTGTACTGGTGGACGACTCCTTCGGCGAAATCGGCAAACCCGAGCGCCAGGTGCAGCTCTGCAACTACATTCTGGAAAACTTCATCCGCAAGCACCCGGATGTGAACCAGGAGCTCATCATGTGCCCCACGGGCTACAACAAGAGCTGGACAAATGAAAAATTCCTCACCACTATCGGCAACGGTCTGCACGAAGACATCCATGTGATGTGGACAGGTGACACCGTGGTGCATGATATCACCATGAAGGGTCAGCAGTGGGTGAACCCGCTGGTGAAGCGTCCCACCTTCATCTGGTGGAACTGGCCCTGCAACGACTTCAAGCCCTCCCGCCTGTCCATGGGCCGCACCTACGGCCTGGACCAGCACCCGGACATGAAGAACCAGATGAGCGGCTTTGTGGCTAACCCCATGGAGCGCAGCGAAGCCAGTAAGGTGGGTCTCTTCGGCGTGGCCAACTACACCTGGAATATCCAGGGCTTTGACTCTGACAAGACCTGGAAGGAAGGCATTGCCCGCATGTACCCCTGCTGCGCCTCGGCCATGCAGACATTCTGCGACCACAATTCCTACCTGCTGCCCAACACGCACGGATACTTCCGCGAGGAATCCGTGGCACTGGGCGACCTGCCCACCCGCTTCCGCGAAAGCGTGGTGAACGGCGCGCCTGACACCCAGCTCTGCAACGAGATGCTCGTGCTTTACAGCACCATAGCCAGCGCTGGCGAGAAAATAGGCGAATGCTCTCACCTGGGCACGCTGCAGCGCGAAATCGCCCCGTGGATTTCTGCTTTCCGCACCATGGGTATGGCCGGTATTGATGGCGTGCGCGCCCTGCTCTCCCGCAGCCTGCAGGAACGCATGGATATCTTCTTCCGCATGGTGGACAGACTCGCCTCCATCAAAAACCTGCGCCGCGACGCCTGGGTGAACGGCAAGGTGGAGCGTGTGGAGGACATCCAGGTGGGCTCCTACTCCATTACCCCCACGGTGATGGCTACCTACAATTACCTGAACGCCAGCATCTACTCCGATATCTCCGGCGGTGATTTCCGCGCCCTCATGCCCACCTTCAGCACCAACATGGGCAACGAAAACGAGAATATCGCCAATATCAATGACAATGATTTCAACTCCTACTGGCTCTCTGCCCGTAACCAGCAGGAGGGTGACTGGTTCTGCCTGGATTTCGGCCGCCCCATGCCAGTGAAGACGGTGAAGATGCTTCTGGCAGACCGTGTGCGTCCCAAGCATTACCCCGTGCGTGGCCAGATGGAATACTCCACCGATGGCCAGACCTGGACCCCCATCGGCGAGGAGAACAAGCGTGTATCCCTGCTGCTCGACCTGAGCCTGAAGCCCATCACCGCCCGCTACCTGCGCTACCGCGTGGTGGAACCCCAGCAGAAGCGTCGCCTGGCTATCTGCGAGTTCTCCGTGAACAAGTCCCTGCCTGTGCGCCTGAGCAACACCATTGCGGGTCTGAACAGCATCTCTGCCTACAACGATGAAACCCACATTGCCCTGGTGCGTATCATGGAAACCGCCAAGGCTGCCCCCGGCCAGAGCTTCGGTATCTCCCTTCCCACGCCGGTGACAGGTGTGGAGCTGAACGTGAACCTGGACAACAAGGACCTGCTCAAGTGGGGCGAAATCACCTTCACCCTGGTGGATGGCACCACTGAGAAGGCATACCTGGAGCCGTATTACGATGAGTTCATCGTGCAGAAGAAGTACATGCCCACCAAGCCTATCAAGGCCATCACCTTCACCAATGTGAGCAACGAGGAGCACGAGCTGCGCCTCAATGCCTTCCAGCTCACTATTCCCAAGATTGACACGGCAGCCATGGTTTCCAGCCTCACAGACTGTGACTTCGCCACGGCCTACAACACGGGTGAATACGAGCTGGATACCGAACTGGCTGTGCCGGAAGGCTCCCGCACGCTCACCATCGTGGGCTCTGCCAGTTGCCAGGTGGAGAACGCAACCTATGCCGGCAGCAACGGCCTCATCCACACCTACCGCGTGCACAGGGGCGCTCCCAGTGTGCGTATTCAGGCCAGGCGCCAGTACGGCACCAAGGTATACGAAGCTATCTTCCGCTGATAGCTGACCTACCCGGTTTTCCAGGCGGCAGAGGGCGCGTAAGTCTCTCTGCCGCTTGTATTTTTTAGATTTTCTTCCAAATTTCTTGCATATTAGTCTTGCAATTTAGGTCGAGTTGTGGCATATATCTGCAAGTTTACACTTGACCATGCCTAAAGACACATCTATCAAGAAGATTCTCGTCATTGGCTCGGGCCCCATTGTTATCGGTCAGGGGTGTGAGTTTGACTACTCCGGAACTCAAGCCTGTAAGGCTTTGAAACAGGAAGGCTATGAAGTAGTGCTGGTTAACTCCAATCCGGCTACTATCATGACCGACCCCGAAACCGCTCCGCGTACTTACGTGGAACCGATTACGCCCGAATATGTGGAAAAAATCATTGCCCGTGAGCGCCCGGACGCCATGCTGCCCACCCTGGGTGGCCAGACGGCGCTGAACTGCGCCATGGCACTGCACAAGAACGGCACGCTGGAGAAGTACGGCGTGCGCATGATTGGTGCTGATGCCGAGGCAATCGACCGCGGCGAGGACCGCCAGAGCTTCAAGGATGCCATGATGCGCATCGGTCTGGACCTGCCCGCCAGCGGTGTGGCCCACAACATGGCCGAGGCCTGGGATATCGCCAAGAACGTGGTAGGCAACTACCCGATGATTATCCGCCCCGCCTTCACGCTGGGTGGCACCGGTGGCGGTGTGGCCTACAACAAGACCGAGTTCGAGGAAATCGTATCCCGCGGTCTGGATCTTTCCCCCGTACACGAGGTGCTCATCGAAGAGAGCCTGCTGGGCTGGAAGGAAATTGAAATGGAAGTGATGCGCGACGTGGCAGACAACTGCATCGCCATCTGCTCCATCGAAAACCTTGACCCCATGGGTATCCACACGGGCGACTCCATCACCGTGGCTCCTGCCATGACGCTGACTGCCCGCGAATACGCCATTGTGCGCGAAGCTTCCTTCGCCATCATCCGCGAAATCGGCGTGAAGAGCGGCGGCAGTAACATTCAGTTTGCCATGTGCCCGCGCACCGGTCGCCTCGTGGTTATCGAGATGAACCCCCGCGTGAGCCGCTCCTCAGCCCTGGCTTCCAAGGCCACGGGCTTCCCCATCGCCAAGTTTGCCGCCAAGCTCGCTGTGGGCTACACGCTCGACGAGCTCCGCAACGATATTACCAAGGTGACTCCCGCTTCCTTCGAGCCCACCATCGACTACGTGGTGGTGAAGGTACCCCGCTTCACCTTCGTGAAGTTCAAGAAGGCTGACGAGCGCCTGACCACCGCCATGAAGAGCGTGGGTGAGGTGATGAGCATCGGCCGCACCTTCAAGGAATCCCTGCAGAAGGCTCTGCGCTCTCTGGAAACCGGCCGCTGGGGCTTCGGCTTTGACCTGAAGGACCCGAAGAACCCGACCCGCGACGAGATTGCTGCCAAGCTGGCTGTGCCGAATGCCGAGCGTATCTTCTGGATTCAGACTGCTTATGTGAACGGCTGGACGCTGGAGGAAATCCAGGATCTGACCGACATCGACCCCTGGTTCCTGGACCAGCTCAAGCAGCTGGCTGAGGCCGGCATGAAGCTGAAGGAGCTCGACCTGCTCGAGGCCAAGAAGCTGGGCTTCTCCGACCGCCAGATTGCCCTTGCCCGCAACTGCAGCGAGGACGACGTGCGCGCCGCCCGTAAGGCCCAGGGTGTAGTACCCTGCTACCGCTTGGTGGACAGCTGCTCCGCTGAGTTCGAGGCTATCACGCCGTACTTCTACTCCTCCTACGGTGAGGAGAACGAGGCCCGCAAGACGGACAAGAAGAAGATTATGATTCTGGGTGGTGGCCCGAACCGCATCGGCCAGGGTATTGAGTTCGACTACTGCTGCTCTCACGCCTCCTTCGCTCTCAAGGAGCTGGGCTACGAGACCATCATGGTAAACTCCAACCCCGAGACGGTTTCCACCGACTTTGATACCTCTGACAAACTCTACTTCGAACCGCTCACCCTGGAAGATGTGCTCAACATCTGCGACCAGGAGAAGCCCGATGGCGTGATTGTGCAGTTCGGTGGCCAGACCCCGCTGAACCTTGCTGCCGCCCTGCAGGAGCGCGGTGTGCCCATCATCGGCACCAGCCCCCGCAGCATCGAGCTGGCTGAGGACCGCAAGTACTTCTCTGCCCTGCTGGACGAAATCGGCCTGAAGCAGGCTGAGGCCGGCACCGCCACCAACGAGGACGAGGCTGTGGCTGTGGCCAGCCGCATCGGTTACCCGGTGCTGGTGCGCCCCTCCTTCGTGCTGGGTGGCCGCGCCATGATGATTGTGTACGATGAGCAGGAACTGCGCACCTACATGCGTGAAGCTGTGGATGCCTCCCCCGGGCGCCCCGTGCTTGTGGACCGCTTCCTGGAGCACGCCATGGAGATTGACGTGGACGTGATTGCCGACGGTGAAATCAGCGTGGTGGGTGCCATCATGCAGCACGTGGAACCCGCCGGTATCCACTCCGGTGACTCCGCCTGCATGATTCCGCCGAACCGCGTTTCCGTGGGCATGCACAAGGAAATGATGCGCGCCGCCAAGGAACTGGCCGCCAAGCTCAATGTGAAGGGTCTCATGAACTGCCAGTTTGCCGTGAAGGACGAGCAGCTGTACGTGATTGAGGTGAACCCCCGTGCTTCCCGTACCGTTCCCTTCGTGTCCAAGTCCATCGGTGTGCCGCTGGCCAAGCTGGCTGCCAAGGTGATGAGCGGCTGCAAGCTCAAGGACCTGGGCTTCACCAAGGAAGTGGTGCCGCCCTACTACACCGTGAAGGAAGCCGTGTTCCCCTGGAACCGCTTCCCCGGCATCGACGTGGTGCTGGGCCCGGAAATGCACTCCACCGGCGAGGTGATGGGCATTGACACCGACCCCGAGGTGGCCTACCTGAAGAGCCAGGTGAGCGCTTTCAACGCCCTGCCCAAGGAAGGTCTGGTCTTCATCTCCGTGAGCGACCGTGACAAGCACCTTGTGACCGATATTGCCCGCATGCTGGAAAAGGCAGGCTTCGATATCTGCGCCACCAAGGGCACCATGATTCACCTGCTGCAGAATGGCATTGAATGCGAACGCGCCTACAAGGTGCATGAGCGCCGCCGCCCGGACATCGTGGACCGCATCAAGAACGGTGATATCGTGTTCGTCATCAACACCCCTGGCTCTCACGATGCCCGCGAGGACGAAGTTTCCATCCGCGCCGCCGCAGTGAGCAGCAATATCTCCTACACCACGGACCTCTCCAGCGCCCGTGCCTGCGCCGCAGCCATGCTGCACGCCAAGAACAAGGAGACCACGGTGCGCACGCTGCAGGAATACCACGCAGAGGCTGCTGCCGAGTATCAGAACTGATACGCCGGACCCTGATTTACCAGCACCCCCTTCCCGATTCCGGAAAGGGGGTGCTTTTTTATACAGAGGTGAAACTGACAGAAGAAAATTAACATTTTAATTGACTATCAGTGCACGCTCATGCAGAATACCGCACCCCATGCGTTTCCCTCTTTTACTCATCAAGAACCATAAACAGGCTTACCCGGAGCTTATCACTGCCCCCTGGCAGCTGGGCCAGCCCGGGCTTGATGTGCTCCAGAAACGCGATATCTGGGTAGGCTCGAACTGCTACATGGACGGCTCCCACAGCCGCATCATCGGCGTGACCAGCAAGCGCAAGGGCGGTTTCCTGGAAAGCCTGCTGCACCGCAGCAAGCCTGCCTACTGGAATGTGCAGGTGGAAATGACCCCTGCCATGGACTACGAGCTCGATGTCATCAAGATGGAACTGATGCAGGCTGTGGAGGAGGACGACGGCAACCTGACCGAGTTCTATTCACCCGAATGCATCACCTACCTGATTAACCGCTGCAACTCCTTTGCCGAGATTCTGGTGGTGGGTGCTCTCACCGGTATGTGGGATGCCGCTAATTCGAGCTCACAGCTGCCCTCCCTGCTCCGCAATGAGGAAATGCGGGATTGTGTCCCCTGCGTCACCGCTCCGGGCTACAAGGGCCCTCTGAGCCCCGAAAACATAGAGGAACTGGCTGCCAAGGTCGTGTTTGCCGACCACAACAGCCTGTTCGAGGAAATTGTATCAGCCTAATTGCCGGACGATGCGCTCTGCCACTTCGCGGGCTCTCTCCCCTGCCCCCACCTCCAAAGGTGTGAGCCATTTTTCGCGGCGCAACCAGGTCCGCTGCCGCTTCGCATACTGACGCGTGGCCAGAGATATCGCAGAAACGA
This sequence comes from Akkermansia sp., assembly GCA_045644745.1. Classification (GTDB taxonomy): domain Bacteria; phylum Verrucomicrobiota; class Verrucomicrobiia; order Verrucomicrobiales; family Akkermansiaceae; genus Akkermansia. The sequence continues at coordinate 27,070 of JAZRHL010000027.1, read as the reverse complement.
GCTCAGAGCGCGTTAAACGGCCTTTCAGGTAATCCTGGACCTGCGACAGCCCAAGCGTCTTTGAAGCCGTTGTGGACAGCTTCAGGCCCTCCAGAGCGGCAACCTCCTCTATCGCACCATCACGCAGCATCTGCTCCGCGCGGCGGGCAATGCGGGCATCGAGTTCATTCGTATCGCGCACTATGCAGAAACCAGGGCCGACTGCTTCCTGCCAATTGTTCTTCCAGTAGGAAAGAGGCTTGCCGCCGAGCAGGACTATCTCAAGGTTACGCACCACATAACGCTGGTTGTGCAGATCGGTGTTCGCCGCCCCTTCTGGATCAGCTTCCTGCAGCCGGCGTACCACTTCATCCAATGAAAGGGCATTTAATTCCTCTCGCAAGGCCGGGTCACTGGGTGGCGCAGGGGAAATTCCGTGGGATATGAACTTAACATAAAGTCCTGAGCCTCCTGTGAGTACGGGTGGCATGCCACCCTTTTTCAACTGCTCTATAATTACCCTTGCCCGACGTGCATGTTCGGCCGCATCATTGTTCTCTGTGGGCTCCATAAAGCCCACAAGATGGTGTTTTATGCGGGAAAGTTCCTCTGAACTAGGCGCAGCAGTGATAATTGGCATACCTTTGTATACCTGATAGGCATCTGCACTGATAATTTCACTATTTCCAAGTATTTCAGCTAATTCCACAGCTACAGAACTCTTACCACTGCCTGTAGGACCGAGAATAAAGACAGGTTTTGTTCCACATGGAACATTTATGTTACACAGGCTCGCCATATTTGTTCTTTTTCGGGTTACCAGGCAATAAAGTTACAACAAAGAGAATTGCCGAAAGAATTTCCATTGGTGTTGCAGTATAGCGGAGGATAGGCTGCAGCTGTGCGTAAACATTCTGGAGAATAAAATGTATATCATCTCCATATAAAATGGTCTGCTGCACCACATGGAACACGCCTATTGCATAAACAGTGCAAATAACCGCATAATGAATTGCAATCCACCATGCACTCCAGCCAACATCATGCAATCGACGCACATAAACCGCCAGCATTGGCATTGCCAGATAGATGATAAGCAGCAATAATAATACTAACTCTATAAGCCTTAATATATTAGGCGATATTAATATTAAAGGGAGAGGCAAAAGGCAGAACAAATGCCCTATAATGGTAGTCGACCAGTATTCGAATCTCCCGGAACGTCCGGTGAGGCGCGAATAATTTTTCCTGGAGAGACAATCTGTAAATACAGACCAGGCTCTCCTCAGAATACTACCCGAAGGTACTGGCGGCAATTCATTCATTCGACTGGATACTTCTGACTGAGGCCATATTTATTGCTACCCTTCTGGCTATCCAGGAAAAAAGCAATGACAAGCAGCACACTAAGGATTGAGTTCAGAATAAAGACGGTTCTGTCGATTAAGCTGAAATAAATCGGGTAACCATGAAGCGGATGATTTAATCTTGTCTCTAGATTCAGCCAATCTCTTACAAGCGCGGGCTCGGGTATAGAACATATACTCATCAATTCACTCGTCAACATGATACATTGCTCATCATCGATAATCATGAGATCATCCATCAACTCATAATAATCGTTGTAGTAGATTGACAGATTATATAATTCTACCCCAAGCGGCACAAAAAAGAAGGCCAGATTTACCGCAGCAAGAATAATTGATAAAAGAATCCACCTCCCGGAGCGACCAATATCATGAAGACGGCGTACTGAGATACAGATTTGATACACCAGGATAAGGAAGCAACCGAAAATACACGTTAATATGAAATATAAAGGAGAATTGAGGAAACTCCCATTATCATTCAACAGATATAATAATGGTGCAAAAAGTAGTATTAAGAAAAGAACCGAGGTAATAATATCAGCAGTCCAGAATTCCGCGCGCGTGGAACGTCCAGATATAGAAAATCCTCTTCTGAGAGCAAAAAGCAAATTGGAAAATATGGAATCTGATGCAGCTCTCAATACTGTCTTACATACAGGGCATTTGTATGGCAACCGGCCATTTTCAAGCGAAAGCACTGCATCACACTTATCGCAATTCACTCGACTTCCGGGAACCTCGGGTAAACTACCCTGCCCTGCTGTAAACCCTGCACTCATGAATCAAGCCTTTGGAAAAAGTGTCGAAGGACCATACTTATTACTACCGGGCTTGCTGGGCAGAACCATCATCACAAATAGATAAATACTGATAAGGCAGAAGATACCAAAGCTTACCAGCATTGCAAGGAAGGTACTCATTGCCTGAATATCTTCTTCCATATTATATGTATCTGCAAGAATCCCTTCGAAATTTGATGCGAGGATTGCAAACATTGCAACAAAAGATGCCAGCATCACTACATAACTTACACAACCGGCTACAAGACTCGACACCGAGCGACCTGTATCATGAAGACGACGAGCTGTTACTGCCAACATCGGAATAAAAAGAGCTAAAGAGATAATGATGGATATACCCTGAGAGACTATTACAGAAGGATCCATAAAGAAATCACAGATAATACGCATAGCTTCGGCCGGTGTTGCATTTTCATCGAGAGCTGCAACTTCCTGCTCCATGATTGCCTGCTGCTCAGATACAAAAATACCGGTAATCTGCCCTACAGCCAGCGAAATAATATAGCTGAACAAATAAAATCCCCAGAATTCTGTACGGGTTGCCCTACCCTTGTAGTTAAATGAATTCTTTATTGCATACAAAAAAGCATACCATAATCCCTTATTTGCACCATGAATGGATTTCTGGCAATGGGGACAATTTTCAGGAACAGAAGCACCTTCAAGCATCAGTTCGCAGTGGGGACATTTGCCAAGCTCAGTGTTCCACGTGGAACAATCTGCTTCCACGTCTTTGTTCAACAAATCACCCAGGCGTCGCCATTTTGAATCACCAGCAACTGCAGCCAGAGTCTCATCATGTATCAATCCGCTCTGCTTGAAAGCTGCAAGTTCATTTTCGCTGTACGGACCCTGGGGCTTCTTCTCTTCGTTGAGGTAATAGTATTTCATGGCTGCAGGCACTATTATGCACTTTTGTATCATGTTAGTCAAGTGCTTATTTATACTCAACACTCATTAACTGTTAGTTATGTACTAGATTTCTTTCTGCTGTGTAAGTACACCCTATTTTCTTCTAACATTACTTCAATATAGAAAAGCTGCACAATAAATGAGACAATCCTATATAAAAAGAAGAATCCCGGTTTCCGATACAGAAATCAGGATTCATTTGAAAGATTCACCGCCATGCCGTCAGTGGTATAAGAGCCACGTTCCCTGTAATCAGGTGGGTGCGGAGCCTGGGTTCTCTGAGGTATCCATTGGACGGAACATTAATACCCATATAAGCTTGATGCCCCTAATAGTTCTATAACGGTCCGGGCCTGTAGAACCACGCGTCACGAACACAGCAGCTGATTATGTATATACCACAGATAAGTGCTACTTGCAAGGAATTTTGCTAACGAATTTGTTCCACGTGGAACAAAATTTGACCTCCATCAAGCATGTGTAACATTGACAAATGAATTGAAAACGTGTAGAATCCGGGGCAGAAATATGACTATACCTACGCTTCTTTCAAAACAGCTCACCACTGCATTGAACTCAGTACTTGGTGATGCACTACCGGCAGATTTCAAACCTGTAGTAAGTCCTTCGCAGGATTTGCGCTTTGGAGATTATCAGTGCAATGCTGCTATGATGCTTGCCAAGCAGGCAGGCATGAATCCGCGCGCACTAGCAACACAGGTAATCGAAAACTTTGGTGATTCTGAGGTAGCTACACTTGAGATTGCCGGCCCGGGTTTCATCAATTTCCGTGTCAAGCCGACCTATTTTGCAACACTTACTGAGAAAATGCTCAGCGATGAGCGCCTCGGCGTAGCACTTGTGGAACAGCCGAAGACAATTGTCATCGATTTCTCCGCTCCGAATGTTGCCAAACCTATGCACGTGGGACACATTCGTTCCACCATTATCGGTGATACCCTGGGTCGACTTGCACGTTTCCTGGGTCACAATGTAATTACTGATAATCACATTGGCGACTGGGGAACCCAGTTTGGCATGATTCTCTGGGGTTGGAAGAACATTCTCAATCTCGAGGAACTTGAAAAGGATCCCATCGAAGCGCTTCTTAATGTATATAAGGAAGTAAATCAGCGCTGCAAGGAAGATGATACTCTTCTTCCGCTTTGCAAGGAAGAGCTTGTCAAGCTTCAGGGTGGAGACGAAGAGAACCTAAACATCTGGCAGAAGTGCATTGCTGTAACAAAGATTGGTCTGGAGAAGATTTACTCCCAGCTCGATATTACATTCGACTATTGGTTGGGCGAAAGTGCTTATAATGATGCGCTTGCACCTCTGGTGGAGGACCTGGTAGGGAAGGGGATTGCCCGTGAAAGTGATGGGGCTATCTGCGTATTCTCTGACGGTTTCCACAAGCCGCAGAACGATCCGTTCCTTGTTCAGAAGGATGGTGAATGGTGCGCAGTACCTGCTATTATTCGTAAGGCAGATGGTGGCTTCCTCTATGCCACAACCGACCTGGCTACTCTTGACTATCGCACCGAACACTTCAATGCCGATGCTATCTGGTACGTTGTGGGATCTCCGCAGGAGAAGCACTTCAAGCAGATTTTCGACATTGAGCGTATGCGAGGTGTGACAGGCGATTTCCGCCATGTGGCATTCGGTTCTATTCTTGGTAAGGATCGCCGTCCGTTCAAGACTCGTTCCGGCGACACTGTAAGTCTGCAGGATGTAATTGATGAAGCTGTTACACGTGCAACAGCTGTGGTAGAAGCCAAGAGCCCCGATATGCCTGCTGAAGAAAAGGCTGCAGTAGCACAGGCAGTAGGTATCGGTGCTATCAAGTTTGCTGAGCTTTCTCAGAACCGCATGAGCGATTATATCTTCGACTGGGAAAAGATGCTTGCACTCACTGGCGACACTGCACCGTACCTCCAGAATTCCTATGTACGTGTGCGTTCCATCTTCCGTAAGATCGATGGTGAGTTCACCGCACCTGAAACATTGACCCTTAATGAGAACGCAGAAATCAACCTGGCACGTCTGCTCGTTCGCTTCGGTGAGGTTGTGCCGGCAACTCTCGACGATTGCCGTCCGAACCTTCTTGCTGCATACCTCTATGAATTGGCCAAGGCATTCCACAGTTTCTACGAAGCATGCCCCGTTCTCAAGAGCGAAGGTGCAACCCGCGAGACACGTCTTGCTCTCTGCGACCTGACCGCCCGTGTGCTCAAGAAGGGCATGGGCCTTTTCGGCATCACCATGCCGGAACGCATGTAATGATACCCCTTATGAGATCACTCAATTTCATCCTCTGTCTGGCAGTTGCAACACACTGCTGGGCAGAGGATAACTCATTATTAGAACAAGCTTTTTCCAGCACAGAAAACGCGTCTGTGCACATACCGGTGAACAGCGAGTTCCCAGAAGCACAGAAGCTCGTTAATCATGGGTTGCAAAGCTCAATCATGGGCGAAGCCGAGCTCGCATGTGATTCATTTACAAAAGCTATTCAGATAGACCCGGATTGCATTCTGGCGCATGTCGGCATTCTTATGTCGACACCAACAGGAAGCGGCACATATAGGACGCATCTTGCCCGTTTGAATGAATTGATACCCGATGCTGTACTTACCCCCGTAGAGGAATGGTACCTTTCCACATTGCTGCAGTACATCGGTGGTGACCTCCATGGCACTGCTACAGCATTCAAGGAACGCTCAATCCGCTACAGGCGCGATTCGCTTGCAGCCTGCTGGGATATAGTACTGAATCATTATGCCGGCCATGAAAGCACCGCTGAGCTAACCGGCAGGGCAGATACACTCCTTCAGCGCCATCCAGAAAACCCGCTTATGCACTTCTGCAGAGCCTTACTTGAGGAATGTTCCACATCTCCCTCTCAGCAGGCTCTTGCCAGTAGTCATAAGGCAGCTGAAGCCCTATCCGGCAGCCTCTCAGCACGTCTTCTAGCCGGTCGCCTACTTTGTAATGCAGGTCACCCTGAGGAAGCCATTACGCAATTCAGGAAGGCGCTTGCCGGTTCCTCTACCGAATCTGAAGCAAATGTCATAGCACACCTCTCCCTGGTTTCCGCACTGGTACAGCAGGATTCACGCAATAGCTGGGTTGAAGCACTCAAAGAAGCCCGCAAAATCGCGCAGAAAGCCTCTTCCTGCGCTTCTGCTACCAATTCCGGTACACTTCTGCATTGGGAAGGCAGAACCACGCTCCTGCGCCTCCTGGTGCTTCAGAAGACATCTCCGTCAGGACAGGCTATCAATACTGCCGCCAAAGCCTGCAATGCCCCCGAAGGAGACCCGGTACGAATGGTGCAGGACTGCCTCGTTGAGGCTATCCGCGCCCGTTCTCTTGCAGAAACCAATCGTAAATCAGCTGCCCTTGAACAGCTCAAAAAGGCAGAAAACCACTTCCAGAACCTTCAAAGAGCAGGGGAGGAGGCATTACGTCAAGGAGACATAGCAGGTATCTGCATGCAGCGCTCATCTCAAGCCTGTATGGCCGCCCTATACCGTGCTAAAATTGCACTGTATCCCAGCACAGCAGACATATGGAAGGGGCATCTTGACGAGGTTCTGCAAAAACCTCAGCCACGTTTTCTGCCTCCAGTTCTACTCCAAAATCAGAAGTCAGAATAAGTTCAGGGAATGTTCCACGTGGAACATTCCTTATTTTTTCAGCCTTTTCTTTACAAGGCAGAATCTATATGCTAGACTAAGGCTATGACTTTCAGGTCTATTACCAGTTCTCTTCTCCTGTTCAGCTGCATTCAGCTCACGTCCTGCGCCTATATGCAGACCCACAAGAATATTGTGGAAGCAGATACTATACGCACCGGTTATGAGCTTACAACTGACATTAGGCTCTACAGGGCAGGGGAGAACTATTACGTAGCTATTTCAAGGCAACAGCTCCGTAAAGAATACCCAATCATTCACGATTCCATCTTCCTCACCGGTAATAATACGCCTACCTGGCATAAGGTCGAGGACGGTGAAACAACAGTATACTACCCAGTTTCAGCCGGTACTGCCACTGTACTGCAGAGACAGGATGGATACGCCAGCCTACATGTGCTTGCGGATGAATTAAAAAACAACTCCAATTTCAGCTTAACAAGTCTTCCGACAGGGGCTAGCCGATGCACAGTAAAGGCAGAAATCACCGGATCTGACACCATCTGGGAGGGGAGCGAACCTCCAACCCCATGTTCTACCATGACCCGCATCATCAGCACAGTGGATCAGGTATGTATTGACTGGCCCGGTACCATTGCCTACAATGTTTCCATACCCATCATGGCTCCCTTTGTATTCTTTCATCAGTTTTTAAACGAAAATTAACTCTACTATGAACCTCAAAAAAATTGCCGTAATAGCAGCAGGCGCCATGTGTGCGCTGGTTAACAGCTCCTGCAGTGTGTGCAGCCGCACAGCAGCTGCAGACATGGGACGAAGCGCGGATGTCATTCTCTTGCCGCTCGAGAAACCCACCCTCTGCCAGGTAAACAATGAATGGTATATGTGCGGCCAGACTGCGTGGGTAGAACGCAGCAACGCTCCATGGATTAATCCTGACCAGCTGCCAGCAGAGAAACGCCATCCTGAGCGTTACACCCTTGTAGATGACGAGTTCACCCCCATCTATGCGCAGATTCCCGAAAGCCTCGCCACAGGTATCCAGAAAGGGCACTATACCCACTCCGATGCCATCAGCTTCATCAACCGCAAATGGGTAAAAGAATTACCAGAGGGTGAAGTGAAGAAAATCGAAACCTCAGCTGTAGCCCCCACTTTCTTCCGCAATATGGACTCACACCGCCTGCTCAAATCTGAGCAGGGGAATAGCTACCTCATAGCCCGCATCGGAGAAATGTCGGCAGACTTCGGCGCCATCTACGCCTACCCTCTGGCAGGGCTCTGTGCCATCATCATCGATACCCCGGCCAGTTTCCTGTACAGCCCGCCTAACCAGAGAGTCATTCAACGAGCGGAGGCTGAAGAGGTAGAATAAACCTTCCTTCAATTCAATCCCCGGGGCGAAGAACCTCGGGGATTTTTACTTTATAATACACTAACAGACAGCACAATATTATACTTATTAACAAAATATGTGAATAAGTGTGTTAATAAGTTGTTATTTTGTCGGTGAAAAACTTTATTCTCTTTGAGACTTATGTTTCCGCACCGCTTTATTAACCATTTTAGTTTTATCTAAATTAAACATAGTTAACACCTAATATAACTTATTCACTTATTCACAAGGTAGAAGATGATGAGATTTATATATATCCAGTATATACTTCATTAAATCGACAAAACAGGTCAGTACCCGGGGCCTCATCTTGACATGGGAATAATGCCTGATACAATAGCCTTCATGCAGCAGGAAGATCAGAAATGGATGCAACGGGCACTCGAGTTGGCTCGCCTGGGTCTGGGACTCACCAGCCCCAATCCACCCGTGGGCGCCGTCATCGTGCGCAATGGTCAGCTGCTGGGAGAAGGATACCACGAAGTGGCAGGAGAGGCACATGCCGAGCGCCGCGCATTGTCAGATGCACGCGCACGAGGTAATGCTCATCTTCTGAAAGGATCCACCATCTATGTTACCCTGGAGCCGTGTTCCAGCGTGGGTCGGACTCCTGCCTGCACCAGTGCTATCATCGAGGCTCAGCTGGGCAGGGTAGTCTATGGTTCTACAGACCCTGATATGCGCCACCAGGGCCGCGCAGACGCTCTTTTGAGGGCTGAGGGTATAGAAGTATGCCCGGGCGTATATAAAGAGGCTTGTGACCGCCTTCTGCGTTCCTGGTTCCATGCTATCCAGACCGGCCGTCCCTGGGTCACGGCCAAAGTTGCCACCACGCTGGATGGCCGCATGACCCGCCGCCAGAAATTCTGGCTCAGCGGGGTAGATACACTCCGCCATGCGCACCAGCTGCGTCTCGAGAGTGATGCCATCCTCATTGGTGGTAATACCCTGCGTACAGATAATCCCGCACTCACCATCCGCAATCCCCTTACCCAGCCTTCACCTCGTAAGAAGCAACCCTGGCGCATCGTGCTCACTGAGAATCTGCTCTCCCTGCCGCCTATGTCCAAGCTGTTTACGGACGAACACCACAAGCGCACCCTCGCCTGGGAGAATGTGCAGAATCTCCGGGTGCTGCTCAATGAGCTTTACACGCGCTATGGCATTGTCAACCTTATGCTCGAGTGCGGTGGCCGTCTGCTGCGCCGCTTTCTGGAGGAGGGGCTGGTCAACGAGTGGATGCAGAGCATATCACCCATGGTAGGTGCCGGGCCGGATCATGTAGTGCCGGGTGAGTTCCTGCCGCAGGAGTTCATCTTCCAGCGTGAAACCCTTATCGAATGTGGGCGCGATATCATTATCCGCGGACGCCTGGGATGATGAAAAAAATGTTCCACATGGAACATTTACTGTAGTTTTCATGTTTTAGACTTGCGATTCCGGGGCTCATCATGTAGAATCCGCCGACTTTTTATAAAAGCAGGGCATGAGAATCAGTATCCGACAGACTTTGGTGTGTGCAGCAGCGGCATTGCTGCTGGCGGCGTGTTATCCGCCGCAGGTGCAGTATCCCTACACGGCCATGGTTACCCAGCGGCGCGCGCTGCTGAAGGATAATCTGCTGGCCTTGCTCCCGGCAGAAGAACAAAACTTGCCTGCAGCCCAGGAAGAGGCTACCTGGCTGGCGGATACCGCCTACAAGGCATCCGCTGGTATTGCCCGTATCAACAAATCCAACTTTCCCGGCTGGGCAGGTAATGCGCTGGTTAATGCCCGCATTCAGGACCGGGGTCTGTGCTGGCACTACCAGCACGACATGTACCGCGAACTGCGTCGTCGTCCCTTGAAATATTTCCGCATTGGCTGCTGCGTGCGCGATGTGGCCGAAGCTTCCGAGCACAACTGTGTGTATATAGCCGCCCGCGATGCCGCCTGGCCGAATGCCTGGGTGCTGGATGCGTGGATGTGGAATGGCCGCCTGAAAGTGGACGATGCGCGTGAGTTGAATCCGAAGCGCTGGAGCGATCTGCCATCGGTTTGCCGTGTGCAATCCATCTACTACCAGGAAGGCCACCAGTGGCCAATTGAGCACTGGAGCGTGCTGCGGGCCGAGCATGGTGACTACGAAGGCTACTGGTTGCCGGAGACAATACGTTCCAACCAGTATCGCCGCATGTACAACAACATTGAGCAGGGGAAGAAAGAACACCCCGGCCTACTGACCAATTATTGATGAGCCGCTTTTTCACAGTTGTGTTTCTTCTTGTGGCAGCCTGCGTGCTTTTCAGCTGCCAGCATGCCCCCAAGCCGGGGTATACCGAGCAGCCGCACATTGTGAAGCAGCGTCAGAAGCTCGCGGAACAGCTGCTTGAATTGCTACCTGCTGAAAAGCGCAGCAAGGCTGCTGTTCAGGAAGCCACCTGGCTGGCGGATACAGCCTATAAGGCATCCGCCGCCATTGCCCGCTACAATGACCCGATCTTTGTGAACTGGCTCAACAACCGTGCCGTGAATACCCGCAAGCATTACCGCCACCGCGGGCTCTGCTGGCACTACCAGCATGACCTCTACCGCGAGCTCCGCCGCCGGCCGCTGAAGTACTACCGTCTTGGCTGCTGCGTGCGTGACAAAGGGAAGGGGGGCGAGCATCATGTTGTTTATGTGGCCGACAAGAAGGGTAGCTGGCCGCAGATAGTCATGCTCGATGCCTGGTGGTATGCCGGGCGCCTGGTGGTGGAAGGACCGGAGGAAGCCGGAGAATGGGAAGATGACCCCAAGGCAGCAGCGAAACTGAATGAGTTTTACCGCGAAGGTCACACCCTGCCCATGGAGCACTGGGCCATGGTGCGCCGAGGCACCCGGTACAACGAGTACATCTACAGCGACACCCGAGAGGCTCGCAGTTCTGCCCAGTACCAGTATATGCAGCAGCAGATGAAAGAGGGGCTGAAGCGCCGCAAGGGAAAACCCACGGACTATTGATTGCCCTGAGACTGTTAGTGCATGAGAACGCATATTTTGCTTGCTTTTGCGTAGATGATACTCTAGAATCACTGCGTGCAACAGATCGCTTTCAACGAAATCAGTGCGGCAGAAGTATCTGCCATTCCCGCCATGAAGCAGCTGAAGCTCTTCTTTGCTTTCAAGGTGGATGAAGGCTGCCTTTCCGGCACGCCTACCGACCCCCGCTTCGGTGTTGTGGAGCGCGATGGTCGTCGCATTTTCCGCTTCCGTTCCGATGATGATGACTACCGCATCTACTTCACCGTGGAACAGAATGAGGATGGCGATACCGTCGTGGTGGTGCAGCGTGTGCTGCATGCCGACTCGCTCAAGGATTTCTTCTTCCGCAGTGGCATCGGTTCCGATGGCGAAGACCACAAGCTGAGCAAATCCCGCAGCTTCTGGAAGCTCATCGACGACGGCGAAAAAGCCGCTCGTAAGTAAGCCGGTTTTTTCCATAGCATCACCTACCCGCCACCACCGGTATGTTCGCGCCCTTGCAGTATCTGGTGCACATGCCAGCCCGCGTGGCAGCGGTGTCGGGGGTGACACTCACCCAGCTGGTGCGCATGCGCCTGTTTCTGGTGCCGGCGGTGGTGGCACTGCTGTTTCTGGGTCTGCAGTTCATCCCCTACCAGGGCAACATAGGGGTGGAGTTCCAGGGCGTGGCCCAGCTCCAGTTCATCAAGGATGTGAGCCTGGGCTGCATGCAGCTCTTCGGCCTCATCTTCTGCGTGGCGGCCACGGCGCTGCTACTGCCGCGCGATACAGAGGACCGCATCCTCTACACCATCCTTTGCAAGCCTGTGCCGCGTTTTGATTATCTGGCCGGCAAGGCGCTCGGGGTGCTGGCGCTCATGGTGCTCATGGTCGGTCTGCTCGATGGGCTTATGAGCCTGCTGCTGGCCCAGCGCGCTGCAAGCATCAGCGCCGAGCTCAGCGCCGCCCTGGCGGCGAATGGATACACCCCGGCCGAGATGGCACCCTACCTGGAGCAGGTGGCCGCAGCCGGCAACAGCTGGGACACCCAGCGCGGCATCCTGGCCGCCCTGCTGGGCTATGGTGTGCTTACCACCCTCACCCTGCTCATATCCTGCTTCACCAGCGGCAGCATCGTGAGCATCATCTTCGGTCTGGGTGCCTATTTCATCGGTCTCTTTCAGGAGACCCTCTTCTCTGCCATCAGCGCAGGGCAGGGCACCACAGCCGCCATGCGCCTGGCCGAGCAGACCTGCGCCGTCATCCTGCCGGATTTCGGCCTCTTCTCGGTTGCAGATGCTGCCAGCAGCGGCGCTGTGCTGAGCTGGTCACTCCTCGGTGGGCTGGCCCTCATAGCCGTGGGCTACATGCTGCTGCACCTGCTGGTGGCCACGTGGATTTTCAGTCGCAAGGAATTCTGATTTTCTCCTCCCCATGCTGCAGGATTTGAGAGCGCGTGCCGCCGCCGGCGATGTGGAAGCCTGCCTCCAGCTGGCTAAGAAGCTGGTGCGAGGCCGCGGCGAGGAACGCAACTTTGAAGAAGCTGTGGAGTGGTTCGACCGCGCCGCCCGTGCCGGCAGTACCGATGCCCTCTACTGGCTCGGCAAGTGCTATCTGAAGGGACTTGGCTGCCGCCGCGACCCCTCGGGTGGCAGCAGCTGCCTGGAAAACGCCGCCCTCCGTGGCCATGCTGCGGCTGCGCTCAAGCTGGGAGAATGCTTTGAAACCGGCACAGGTGCCCCCGCCAGTGCCGAGCTGGCTGCCTACTGGTATCGCAAGGCCGCCGCACGAGGTGAAAACCGCGCCTACGATAAATTGTTGAATTTAGCACGCAAACGCCGCTGATTCGCACTTTTTGCTCGCCAATGCGGCGGTGAATGTGCTAGTATGAATTCGAACGTTTTCTGATAATTATGCGTAAGAGAATCATTGCCACAATGATCTGGGGCTTCATGGCGCTGCTGGGAAATCTGCAGGCCTCTGAGGAACAAGCCCCCATAGCATCGAATTCTGAGCCGGTCTGCCACGCCGTCGGCAATCCTGTAGTGCTTACCGTGGAGGAAATCCGCGCCGAGGCTCAGGCCAAGGAAGAACTCGTCAAGGGACTCAACCTCTGCCCCCATGCCAGCAATGCCCTGCTCATTGCGGCAGAATCCATGAGTCTGGAGGCTCTCAAGCAGTACCTTTCCCAGGAACACCATGCATACGATGGCCACAGCGTGCTGGAGCACGCCGCCATGAAGGCTAAGTTTGCTCTGCCCATGGCCCACAAACCCTGCCCCGAGTGCGGCAAGATTGTGTACCACGCCGACCCGAACGGCCAGCTGGCCGCCTGGACCCACCACTACACTGACGGCAAGCTGCAGTACAGCCGCTTCCCCATTCCCCTGCAGATTTACACCAAGGCAGAGCAGGGCATGACCTTGTGGGAAAAGCTGGTGCACCGCGTGCAGGTCGATAACTTCAACCTCGCCGCCTCCCTCATCTTCCTCATGGCCATTCTCCACACCTTCATGGCGCCCAAGTTCCAGGCCTGGGCCCACCACATGGAGAAAGCCCACAAGGAACGCCTGCGCCAGGCCAAGTTCCGCATCCTGCACCCCGAGCAGCGCATCCCCGTGTCCTTCGGCAGCACCCTCTGCCACTTCCTGGGCGAGGTGGAAGTCGTGTTCGGCCTCTGGATTATCCCCTTCGCCTTTGTGTGCAACCACTACTACAGCATGGATGACTTCCTGCGCTACATCGACCACGACACCAGCTTCACCGAGCCTCTGTTCGTGGCCGTCATCATGGTGATTGCCTCCTCCCGCCCCATCTACCGCCTGGCAGAAAACACCCTCAAGCTCGGCGCCAGCATGGGCGGCGGCACCCCCGCAGCCTGGTGGCTTTCCGTACTCTGCATCGCCCCGCTGCTGGGCTCCTTCATCACCGAGCCCGCCGCCATGACCCTGGCCGCCATTCTGCTCGCCAAGAAGTTCTACCACCTCAAGCCCGCTCCCTCCCTGTGCTATGCCACGCTGGCACTGCTCTTCGTGAACGTATCCGTGGGCGGCACTCTCACACACTTTGCCGCCCCGCCCATCGTGATGGTGGCCGGCAAGTGGAACTGGGACATGGCTCACATGTTCATCCACTTCGGTTGGAAAGCCATCCTCGGCATCGTCATCTCCAATGTCATTTACTTCTTCATCTTCACCAAGGAATTCAAGCGCCTCGCTGAAATCCAGCGCCAGAACAGCGCCTTCGACAGCTCCGTGCCCACCTCCTGGGAGGATCGCCAGGACGTCATCCCCGTGTGGGTATACGGCGTGTCCATCTTCTTCCTGGTGTGGACCGTCTACTTCGCCCACCATCCCGCCATCTTCATCGGCGGTTTCCTCTTCTTCCTGGGCTTCACCATGGCCACGCCGCAGTATCAGAATGCCTTCTCCATCAAGGTACCCCTGCTGGTAGCCTTCTTCCTTGCCGGCCTGCTCATCCTGGGTGGTGTGCAGGGCTGGTGGATGCAGCCCGTGCTGCAGGCTCTGGCCGATCTTGGTGCTACTGCCACCATGGGTCTTGCCAGTATCCTCACCGCTTTCAATGACAACGCCTCCGTCACCTTCCTCTCCAGCACCGTGCCGAACCTGCCCGAGCAGATTCGCTACGCCATCGTAGCCGGCGCCGTCACGGGTGGTGGTCTCACCGTCATTGCCAACGCCCCGAACCCCGCCGGCCAGGCTATTCTGGGCAAGTACTTCAAGGATGGCATCAGCGCCCTGCAGCTCTTCCTCTGGGCCGCTCTCCCCACCTTCATCATCTTCTGCCTGTACAATTTCATCTACTTCGGCAACTAAAGATTTATGTTCACAGGACTCGTGGAATGCACCGGCAAGGTGCTGGAGCGCACACCCGTGGCTTCGGGTGCGCGCTATGCGGTGGAAATCCCCTTTGCGGCCGAGCTGGCGCTGGGGGACTCTGTGGCGGTGAATGGCTGCTGCCTTACCGTCGATAAAGTAGAAGGCAATCGTGTGGAGTTCGACCTCCTCACCCAGACCCTGCGCGTCACCAGCCTGGGGCAGCTGCAGGTGGGCTCACTCTGCAACCTGGAGCGCGCCATGGGCGGCAACGGCCGCTTCGGTGGTCACTTCGTCATGGGCCATGTCGATACCACCGGCTGCGTCACCGGCATCACCCCCGTGGGGCAGGACCACATGGTCCGCATCCGTATACCGCAGGAATACATGCGCTACGTCATCGACAAAGGCAGCATCGCCATCGATGGCGTCTCCCTCACCGTGGCCAACATCACCGGCCCCGATGAGCTCGAATTCTGGATTACCCCCCACACCTGGGAGCGCACCATCATGCACTGCTACGCCCCCGGCAGCATCGTGGACATCGAGGTCGACATGATTGCCAAATACGTGGAAAAACTCAAACTCCACAACTGATTTTCCATCACACCAAACCCGCCGCCCAGAGTAACCCGGGCGGCGGGTTTTTGTGTATCCGGTAAAAAGACTGAACGCCGCCCGGATTACTCCGAACGACGTTCAGCGTCTCTATGCTATACCGTTACTCAACGGTAAAGGTGTTTTACTTGGCGCACTTGTTGCAGCAGCGCTTGCCGTGACGGCCGTGCTTGCGGAACTTGGGAGCGTTCTTCTTGAACTCAGCCTTGATGGCTTCCTTCTCGGCGTCGGAAATCTTGCCGTCCTTGTCGGTGTCGAACTTCTCCATGAACTTGGCCTTGCGCTCAGCCTTGCGGGCCTCGAACTTAGCCTTCATCTCGGCCTTCTGCTCTTCGGTGAGCTGGGGGCGCTGAGCCTTCTTGCCGCAGCACTTACCGCAGCGCTTGCCGTGGCGGCCATGCTTGCGGAACTTGGGAGCGTTCTTCTTGAACTCGGCCTTGGCAGCAGCCTTCTCCTCGTCGGAGAGCTGGCCGTCCTTGTTGGTGTCGAACTTCTCCATGAACTTAGCCTTCATCTCAGCCTTCTTGGCCTCGAACTTGGCCTTCATCTCGGCCTGCTTGGCCTCGAACTGAGCCTTGATAGCGGCCTTCTCGGCGTCGGAAATCTGACCGTCCTTGTCGGTGTCGAACTTCTCCATGAACTTAGCCTTCATCTCGGCCTTCTGCTCCTCGGTGAGCTGGGGACGATGACCGCGGTGCATCTTCATGCAGCAGGGCTTCTTGGGAGCGCACTCGGGCTTCTGGGGGCAATCCTGGGCCATGAGGGGCATGGCGGCGAACAGAGCAATCAGCAGGGATTTCTTCATGGTGATGTGTTTTCTATGTTTAGATTTTCAGGAGGGTCAGATGCAGGAAGCACCGCTCCTCGCTATAGGGAACGGTGCTTCCTTATCAGAATCTACAGCAAAAAATTATTTTTTTGCAAAAAAATCTTTCAGGGAGTTAAAATCATCATCACTGGGCTCGTCTGCGCGGGCTATGGCGGCCTTCTGAGCAGCGGTGATGGTGGCAGCTCCCTTGGCGGCCAGCGCGAGCATCTGGGCCATTTCCTCGGCGGTGAACACGGCTTCCTCGCCGCTGCCCTGCACCTCCACGTACTCGCCGCGCTCGGTCATGACCACGTTCATGTCCACCTCGGCATCGCGGTCCTCCACATAGCAGAGGTCGAGCAGGGGAGTGCCCTGCAGCTTGCCCACGGAAATGGCGGAGACGAGCTGCTTCATGGGGTTCTTCTCCAGCGCGCCGGTGGCCACCAGGCGGTTCAGCGCAATCTGCAGCGCCACGGCAGCGCCCGTGATACTGGCAGTGCGGGTACCGCCATCGGCCTGCAGCACGTCGCAGTCCACGCAGATGGTGCGTGCGCCCAGGGCTTCCAGATCCACCACAGCGCGCAGGCTGCGGCCGATGAGGCGCTGGATTTCCACGGAGCGGCCATCCACCTTGCCGCCGCTGTCGCGCTTCTTGCGGTCCAGGGTAGAGTAGGGAAGCATGGAGTACTCTGCCGTGAGCCAGCCGCCCGGCACATGCTGCAGCTTCATCCAGCGCGGCACATCCTCCTCGATAGTCACAGCGCAGATGACGCGCGTGTTACCGAAGCACGAAAGAACAGAAGCCGTGGCATGAGGAGCCACGCCCAACACAAACTCAAGCGGGCGCATTTCATCCACCCCGCGATTATCCTGGCGTTGCATAACCCAGTTGTATCACAAGCCGGGCGGGGTATCAACCCAAAAATCCATGCAACAGCAGCTACTCTGCAGCACAGGAAAGGGGTGTATATTCATCATCAGGATAACTGGTGACTGGTACATGGTTATCCGTCCACAATTCACATTGTTGCATCACGGTTTGCACTGCGGCTTCCATGCCTTCGGGCGGGTATTTGTAGACCTTCAGCAGGCGTTTGATGATGGTGCGCATTTTGGCACGGGCGCTACAGCGTTTCTGCCAATCAATAGTCTGGTTCCTGCGCAGAGTTTCGGTTAATTCCCGTGTGAGAGCCACCAGCTGGTCATTCTCGTAGAAATCCTTGATATTTTCCGGCTTGGTCAAGGCATCGTAGAACGCGAACTCTTCCGGTGTCAGTCCGTATCTCTCGCCTTCCTGATGAGCCTCTGTAATCTGTCTGGCCAGATTGAGCAACTCGGCAATCACCTGCTCGTTGGTCAACATGCCGTTAAGATATCTATTCATCAGCTGCTTGACGATATCGCTGAATTTCTCGGATTTGACCACGTTGGTACGCTTATAAAGATGCACCTGTTCCAGAATAAGCTTGCGAAGTAATTCCAATGCCAGGTTCTTACCTTTCATTCTGGCAATTTCGGCCAGGAATTTCGGATCAAACAAGGAAAACTCTTCCTGTGCATCGGAGAAAAGGTTGATGACCCCATCGCTTTTGATGCTCTGCTTCAGTAGTTCATTGATGCGGTGGTTCATCTCATGCAGGGAAATCCTGCGTCCACTGCCGGCATTATCCAGTCGAACCAGCAGCACGCGTACTGCTTCCATGAAAGCGGCTTCCATGCGCTCGTCTTCCTCTGCCAGTGAGGAACACAGCGAAAGCGCCTGATGCAGCATCTGGGCCTCGCGCATATAGGAGCTGCGCGTTTCATCCTTATCCGTTGCCAGCAGATAGTTGACCGAACCGGTAATGCACATACCCTTCTGCAAGTCTGAGCCCCGCATGAACAGGGAGTAGTCATACCCGTGCAATAAATCCCGGCACACCTGTAACTTCTCCTGGAACTTCGGGTAGGCAACACGTGCTACATCTGTGTCCCCATAATTCTTACGGTCGCGTGCCGAGTAGTCGCTCATCGCCTTTTTCAGGGCAGATGCTATGCCTACATAATCCACAATCAAGCCGCCTTCCTTATCCTTAAACACTCGGTTTACGCGCGCAATGGCTTGCATGAGATTATGCCCGCTCATGGGCTTGTACACGTACATGGTAGCAAGGGAGGGAACATCAAACCCAGTCAGCCACATATCTACTACAATGGCTATTTTCAATGGTGAGGTATCATCCTTGAACTGGGTAGCTAACTCTTCGCGGTGTTTTTTGTTACCGATAATCTGCCGCCATTCCTCAGGGTCTTTGTTGCTCTCCGTCATGACCACGGCCACCTTCTCCGTCCAACCCGGCCGCAGCTCCAGAATGCGGTGATATATCTGCAGAGCAATGGCACGGGAATAAGCCACAATCATGGCCTTACCTGTGAGCAGATACTCGCGGTTATCCTCGTAGTGCTCCAGAATATCAGACACCAGGGAATTGATGGTGTTCGGGTTGCCGAGGATTGCTTCCATTTGCCCCAGCATCTGCTTGCTGCGGGAGATGACATCCGGCTCAGTATTTTGAGCCATCAGCTCATATTCCTTATCAATGAGTTGAAGCGTGTCATCATCCAGATTCAGTTTCACAACACGGCTCTCATAATACACCGGGCGTGTGGCTCCATCCTCCACCGCCTGGGTCATGTCGTATATGTCAATCGTGTGCCCGAAAACCTCCTCAGTGTTGCGGTCGCGGGAAGAAACAGGCGTACCGGTAAAACCAATGAATGTGGCGTTGGGCAGCGCATTGCGGATAAGGCGCGCTGCCCCTACCACGCGCCGAGCCACGGCCTCGCTGGCTTCATTTGTCGTCATGCGAATACGCTCACTCAGTCCATACTGACTTCGGTGAGCTTCATCAGCCATCACAATGATATTGCGACGTTCGGAAAGCGGTCCGGCGCCTTCCGTAAACTTCTGCATGGTTGTGAAGATGATACCGTTGGCCTTGCGGCCCTCCAGCAGCTGCACCAGGTGCTCGCGACTCTGCGCCTGCACCGGCTCCTGTCGCAGGAAACGCCTGCACTTCGTGAATTGCCCGAACAGCTGCTCATCCAGGTCATTGCGGTCGGTCAGCACCACGATTGTGGGGCTATCCAGCGCTTCTTGCAGAAGGTGAGCATAAAACACCATGGAAAGCGATTTACCACTACCCTGAGTGTGCCAGAACACACCGGCCCTGCCGTCCCGCTGCGTGGCGCTCAGCGTGGAATCCACGGCCTTCCTCACGGCAAAATACTGGTGATACGCCGCCAGGATTTTAGCCTGCTGTACACCATCCTCCGAGAAACAGATGAAATTTTTCAGGATATCCAGCAACCGCTCCCGTTGGAAGATACCTTCAAAAAAGGTATCGAAGCCGGCATGCTGTGTATTTTCATAGCTTCCATGCCTGGTCTTCCACTCCATGTAGCGGTCTTCTCCAGAGGTAATGGTTCCCGCTTTAGACGTGAGCATATCGCTCATCACGCAGATAGCATTGTAGTGGAACATGGCAGGAATCTCCTGCATATAATTGCGTATCTGAGCATACGCCTCGCTGGCATCTGTTTCCTCCCGGCTGGGACTTTTCAGCTCCATCAACACAACCGGCAGGCCGTTCAGGAAAACCAGCAAATCAGGCCGCTTGTTGCTGTTTTCAATGTACGTCCACTGGTTCGCAATAATGAATGAATTATTGTCTGCGTTATCATAATCCACCAGATAAACCAGCCCGGCATGGTTTTCTCCATC
This sequence comes from Akkermansia sp., assembly GCA_045644745.1. Lineage (GTDB taxonomy): Bacteria > Verrucomicrobiota > Verrucomicrobiia > Verrucomicrobiales > Akkermansiaceae > Akkermansia. The sequence goes on along the minus strand of JAZRHL010000027.1, from coordinate 6,944 downwards.
GATTGTATAAGTGACCTCTACGCCGTGCTGCAGGTAATCCATGAACACAGCATTTTTCTGAGCCAGCTCACCCAGGCCGAAATCCTTCAGCTTACGGATTGCCTCCTCTATTGCCTCATACGGCAGATTTCTATTCAATCGGCAAAGCGACTCTTCCAGCTCCACTTCATACAACGGGCAGTAAAAATCGCGCTCCACCTCCGGCCCATACACATGCCGGTACCCCATACCACAGAACAGCTCTATGAGCAAATTCTCATACGCAGCTTCTGTATAGGTGTAGGACATTTTTTTATCTGTTTTCGATGATTCTATTGACAATGACTCTACTTATGATATACTTTTCCCAGATGGGGCTCCCATGGGATTGGTTCGTCGTACGGATGAGTCTTTGTCATGATGCTCCGTCGCACCACCCGCACAAAAAGATCTTTTACCGCCGTTCTCACCGCCGAGAACGGCGGTTGCATTTTCCAGGTAATCACACAGGCGAATCAGGCGGCGTAAATCAGTAGAATACTGAGCACCTGGTTGTAAGCAATCAGGACACTCAATCAAATGATTTCGCAGAAAATCCAAAAGCTTACCATTATTCAATTCTTCTTCATCGAGATACATTACCTTGGCGTACCTGTTCTTCATTTCTCGCCATTCAGCTCTTAATTGAGGGAGAGATGTATAGCCTCGATTTTTCTTTGCTCGTCGTATTTCCTTGCTTAAGAAGGAATCAAAGGTTTGGTGACTGTTTATGTAATCCTTAATCTTACTGGGCAATTCAGCATCAGGATAAATCTGCCTGTACTGTTTTACATAATAGTAAACAGGGTATTCGTTGCTGGCAAGCTTTTCTACCAGCCAGCTTTCCACAAAACTTTTAATCTCAATTTTTTTATCTTGTAAAATTACATTTCTATATGCCTCCTCTGGACTCACTACATTATGTCCTCCATGCCCACCTATTGACAAGCCCACCAAAGCATTGTGTTTAAACTGGTAATTCTCATCAAAGAAATCTCCGTCAGAAATAACCTTCACGGCATCCACCGCATCATTCGCACTGATGGTATAGTATATGTCTTTCTTTAATCGCCGAAGAATGCGCGGATCATAGTTGCGCTTAACTTTCAACAAGCACTTAAAAATGGGAAGGTACGAATTGGTAAGGATATGAGTATAACTCATATTTTTACCATTCACATGCATAAACCCTGTCGCCACCGTTGTTTCTTCCAGCTCCTCCTTGTAATCTACAAAAATGATGCGCTTTCCCAGCAACATCAGATGCTCAGCGTTCAGACAATTAGCAATAGACTCGAAAATCCCAAGAATATCTGTATCACTTGCAGAATAACCAAGAAATATAACTGGATTTTCCATGAATATCGACAGAAGCTTTGCCGTCAGATAGGCTTTTCGTTTCTCAAAACCGGCATAATCAGCTTCCGTAAACACAAGACTATGGGGATTTGTATAACTACCGTGGATTTTGTATATTTCCGCTACCCCGGTAGACTGCGAGAAAATTAAATCCTCCTGACCAATGTACACATCATATCCAGGAAAGATACTCTCCAGGAAACCATCATAGTTCGTTGTAATAACGCCATTGACACTATGCTTGGCAATAATCCCCAAATCTGAAAGTTCTTCTTCCAGATCCAGCGGTAGGTTCGTCTTTGAGATTTCTGAAAAAATGTGCGCCAAATGACGACGAAATGGTGACTCTCCACTTTTCTCGTAGTTAATTTGCGCGTGCTCCATTCCCTTCTCTATCTCGCCTTCAAAAAACAGTTGATTGTAATCCTTTTCAATTTTCGAGGCAATGCGGGGATATATGACACTCGGATTCGTCTCCTCCTCTTCTGATTTATAACTGGCAAATGGGTATTCCTTTTCCGGTCGTGTTTCCTTCGCCAATCTCATTAGCAACTCCTGCCATGACGGAGCTCCGCAATACCGACGACTAAACCCACTACCTACAAACAAGTAAGGAGCATTCAATGAATCAAACACCTGTGATAAATCTGCATTCATATTCCGCGGCTTGGATTATAACAATCATACATTCCTATTGCAAGCAATCATCACCACATGGCAACCGTTTCAACACAAAAATTTCATTTTTCCTATCTAAATCAAAAACAAACCCTTATGTAAACTATTTAAATCTCTGATGGCTGCAAAATTTATCCACCAATTTCTGACATTTGAAAGCAACACCCATCTATGAGAGAACAATCTATGTCTTCTACTCAGATAAAGCTCGTTGCAGGTCAGGCATCAAGTTAGCTATGGGATAGCGTAAAAAATCTTTCCTGTCCTCTTCCCTCAATTTTTTTAAATATCTGTTCGCCAGCTGCGAATACCCCAACAAAATATACGCACCCACAAAACCAGAAACTGGCATATCGCCGTTTTCTGTCAATGATAGTATTTCATCTTGTTCTTCAGGCGTCAAATCCCTTACTCTCTTTATTGTCTGGTAGTAATTCAACTTCGTTATAAACTCAGGGCTCGTAGTATCATTCTCTTTTATCCAAGAAGTCAATTGCATTGCCGCAAAAAGGATATCTTCTCGTTGACCTTCGGTTTTATCATATGCCATAAGCAAACTCAAGAGGAAGAGGTTTACGTGCTTTGCTCTCTCCCCATCATACGGTACCGATATTGCGTGATTCACAAGCTTATCAAACCTTAGGTTGGACGCACTTAAAATAAACTCAACCGGAATGCCCAAATATAAATTTGTGGCATGTTCATTTCCTTTTTCGTCGCATAAATAAATCGTATCTGTAAAATTATTAAAATTATACATTCTAAACAGCCCATCGTCTTCATTACGTTTTACTGCAACTAGTATATTTATGCCTGCAATGGAGATTATGCCTGCCTGTATGTCCGCCCCCTTTGAGTTAAACTTCTCACCATGCAATATCCGCCTCACTAAAGCGTGTAACTCAGCATCGTCCTCCTCTGAGAGAGCGAAAACATCCAAATTATCAACAACATCTAAAGCATCCAAAGCTTTTTTTAATTCTTCTAAATCATTGAGAAGCGATGTCTGTTCTATTAGCATCTCTTGTTTTACCTTCTCTTTTCGAGGAGAAGTAGATATAACCAGATTGCCCAAGTTAAACTTACCATGCTGTAGCAATGCTATTGAAAATCTTAAATCCTGAATCTGCTCAAATAATCTACCAGATAACTCAAAACTAAAATTCAATTCACCTCTATTCTCATTGGAGCGGTGTATGCGAAAACTACTTCCCACGGTAACCGTCTCGCCTTCTTTGGTAATTAGGTAATGAATCCTATCGTAAAATACATCATCATTTACAGTTACCTTTTCATCCAGCCAATCTTCTGCTCTCTTGAGCATCCTTCTAAATAAAGGAACTTGCACCCCGTTTTCTAAATTTGCATAATACATGACTGGATTCGACAACAAGAAATCATAAGGGGTGCGCCAGCTTTTCCTTGTTGTTCTAAATCCAACAGAACATTGAATGAAGCGCTCCTTCCCCAACAACCCAGCATATACATCGGCAAAATTCAAATGTTTTGATGTGCTCTGCTTTCGCATATCCTCTGCGATATTAAAAAACAAGTCATCAATTTCTGGTTGTAAAGTTGGAAGAGGATACAATTGGACATTACGTGTTTTTTCACCACCTGGCTGTCTCAAAATTTGCTGCAACTCAAAGGGAAGCAGAATTGCATAGTATCGACCCAGGCATATTCCACCTGGACCTATATGCACCACGAAGAAAACTGTACCACCCCTCTTATTGTAATTTTCTAAATCCGCCTTTTCTATGGCATATGAACATTTATTAGTTCTTTTGCGTCTTGGTTCTCTTTTAAGCTTTTTACCTTTTACCTGAATAGGGATAAGCTCGATAAGGTCCCCTTTTTTATGAACGTCGCCACGTTTTTGATACACCTCTATCGCACCATCCCATGACGGTGTTTTATCATTCGAATCTAAGCGGCAAACGAGAAAATCAGATTTATTAAATACTGATTTTATCTCATCTATTGCTATGCCCTCTATGTCCATATATCACAGCTCTATCTTATCTACATCCAATTCTCCATTCATCAGCTTGGGTAGAATAGAATCGCGCAATTGACTCAAATGCTTATTTTCAGAGCGTAAGTTATTTATCTGAGTTAAAACAAGATTACCCATAGACTTAAATTCCTCCAGCTTCTTTCGAGGTGGAACATCTATACCATACCTCATGATATGCGCTTTATCGCCACGGGGCATTTTTGTTCCTTTACTACCGGCCGCAACGTAGTCAAAGAAGGCATCTTCGTACAATGAGCAAAACAACCATGTAGAATAAATATCTTCTTTGGGATGAAAGCACAGCACATCAGAAGAGCATCCGCAGTTGGTAGAACAATAGACAATTTTCTTAAAATATGGTCTGATATTAGACACTAGTATATCACCTGGATTACATGCTGTCGCTTTTGGCATTGTTGGTAAAGACTCTGCAGCTACTGCCCCTGCTTTCCCTGGCAACATATTTTCCGTTGAAAAATAAGATTGACAGTTTAATTCAGAAATTTGCTTTTTATTCTTTGAAAATTCAGCAAGATCATGTAGTTCCTTCACAACACATTCATTTACGTATTTAACGTTACGATAAACCGCCAATAATAGTTCTTCCAAATTCCGGCAGATGGCGTTATTGGTCTCGATTTTATCGTCCAAGGCAGAGAGAATCGAGGCTATTTTTCGCTGTTTTTCTATTGAAAATATTGGAACAGGGTAAGTCATAATGACGTCCTTATCACCTCGGGGCATCTTGGTGCCTTTTGAAGACATCATCATGAAATCAAAAAAGGCATCGTCTGATAAAACATAATACAGAAAGTCGTTGTCGACATTTTCTCCAGCTTTAAAAACCAAAACGTCATTCGAACAACCTCCTCGTTGTTTTGCTTTCCATATTTTCTTGAAATATGGTCGGATATTAGAAATCAAAATATCTCCTGGTTCATATGCCGCGACACGCCCCGCATGAGGAACAGAGGATGCAGGTTCTACACCAGCCCTGTTACTCTTCATGTTTTCTGTAGATATATATATGTTTGAGTTCAAATTGCATGCTCTTATTTTATCTTTTCGGTATGAGCATACATTTTTCAACACTTGTGCAACATCAATAGATTTCATACCCCAGCTCTTTCAGGTTATTTTTAATCTGCTCTTCCAGCTCGTGAGAACGCGAGAAGAGGGAAGAAAGCTCGGTGGTGAGGCGTTTCATTTTCTCATCGAAAGGCTCGCTATCCTCTTCCTGCTCTTCGATACCCACGTATCGGCCGGGGATAAGGATGTAGTCTTGCTTGCTGATGTCTTTAGTAGAAGCGACTGCGCAGAAGCCTTTGACATCCTCCAAGGTGCCATTTTGGAAGGCGGTAAAGGTGTCGGCCAGCCGGGCGATATCTTCATCGGAAAAATCGCGGTGCTTGCGGTCAATCATGGTACCCATCTTGCGGGCATCAATGAAGAGAGTTTTCCCTTTCTGCTTCTTATCCTTGGAAATGAACCAGAGTGTAACCGGGATGGTAACGCTGTAGAATAGCTGGGTGGGTAGAGACACGATGCCTTCCACGAGGTCAGCCTCAATGATTTTTTTGCGGATTTCTCCTTCGCCGCTTTGTTGGGAGGAAACAGCACCATTGGCCAGAACAAGACCTATCTTGCCGTTGGGGGCAAGGTGATGAATCATGTGCTGAATCCATGCAAAGTTGGCATTGCCTGCTGGCGGGGTGCCGTATTTCCACCGCATGTCATCCTGGAGCTTTTCCTGCCCCCAACCGGAGAGATTGAACGGAGGATTGGCGAGGATGAAATCGGCCTTAAGTGTCTTGTGCAGGTCGTTATGGAAGGTATCGGCGTGGTGTTTCCCGAAATCCGCCGAAATACCACGGATAGCCATGTTGATTTTAGCCATCTTCCATGTATCGGAGTTGGACTCCTGCCCATAGACCGAGATAGCATCGCGGCGTCCGCTATGCTCCTCGATAAAGCGAGCGCTCTGTACAAACATACCGCCTGAACCACAACAGGGGTCATATACACGGCAGTTTTCAAACGGCTTCAGGATGGCAACAAGCGTTTTCACCACGCTGGCGGGAGTATAGAACTCACCGCCCTTGGTCCCTTCATAGGCGGCAAAATTAGCAATGCAGTATTCATACGTACGCCCTAGCAGGTCCGTGCTTTCCTGCGCCGAGCCCATATCAAGATTGGTGAACAGGTCAACCACCTCACCCAGCACGCGTTTATCCAGTTCCGGCTTGGCATAATCCTTGGGCAATACGTCTTTCAGGGTCTTGTTCTCGCGCTCAATGGCACGCATAGCCTCATCAATGACCATGCCGATTTCGGGCGTGTGAGCAGCGGCAGCAATTGTTTCCCAGCGGGCTTCTGCCGGCACCCAGAAGACATTCTCCTCGGCGTAGAAATCGCGGTCATTTTCGAAGCCCTCGCTTTCAAAAACCAGCTGCTGGTAGCGATTCGCGAAACGAGATGAAACGTAGCGGAGGAAAATCAAACCAATGATAACCTTTCGATAATCCGCTGCAGGAATATGTCCCCAGAGCACACAAGCAGCTTCCCAGATCTGCTGCTCAAAAGGGAGAGGCGCTGATTCTTTCGTTTTCTTGGATGGACGGCGAGCCATGCAACTGTTTTATCACAGCAGCTCCAAATTGCAAAATAAAATTGCGTATCCAGATAGGAGATTTCATAGCTGTCCAAAAAGCATTCTAAAGAAAGCGGAGGGCAGAGAAGCAAAACTAAGAAAAAAAGAAAACAAAAATGGAGATTGAGTTCTGGGGTGCCAGCTACTAAACTGGCGGTGCTAAAAAAAATGAACCAATCTCCGTACAGCAACCTACCATTATGTGCGCAGCTTGTCAAC
>JAZRHL010000026.1:0-7533 GCA_045644745.1 Akkermansia sp. | reverse complement strand
TGCTTCTCCGATATCCGCACCTACTGGAGCCCCGCCGCTGTGAAGCGCGTGACCGGCTACACCATGGAAGGTCTGGCTAAGGACGGTATTATGCACCTCATCAACTCCGGTTCCACCGCTCTGGACGGCAACATGCACTCCACCGCTGAGGACGGTACTCCCATCATGAAGAAGACCGGCGAGACCACCCAGGCTGACATCGAGGCCATGATGGGTGCTTCCGAGTGGTGCCCGGCCAACCGCGAATACTTCCGCGGCGGCGGCTACAGCCTCCACTTCGTGTCCAAGGGTAATGGGCCTGTGACCATGGTCCGCATGAACCTTGTGAAGGGTCAGGGCCCGGTACTCACCATCGTGGAAGGCTGGACCTGCGACCTGCCTCAGGAGGTGAACGACAAGCTCGACCAGCGCACCGACCCGGGTTGGCCCACCACCTGGTTTGCCCCCCGCCTCACCGGCAAGGGTGGCTTCAAGGATGTGTACACCGTGATGGCCAACATGGGTGCCAACCACGGCGCCTGGACCTACGGCCACATCGGTGCCGATATCATCACCCTGGCTTCCATGCTCCGCATCCCCGTATACGCCCACAACGTGCCCGAGGATAAGGTATACCGCCCCGCAGCCTGGGACCTCTTCGGTACCGCTTGCCCCGAAAGCGCCGACTTCCGCGCCTGCGCCAACTTCGGCCCCATCTACGGTAAGTATTAATTTAACCTTACAAAGACAAGCTGCCGGGGGATTCCCGGCAGCTTGTCTGCTTTTTCTTATATGGCCTACGTACTTTGCTTAGACTGCGGCGCCACGAATGTGCGCGCCATTCTCGTTGATGACAAGGGGAAGCTGGTTGCAAAATCCAGCCAGCCCAATTCCACCGATGCCGGGGCAGAGAACCCGGATTTCCACGTATGGAATGCCGACCGCATTCTGAACCAGCTGGCCACCTGCGCCCGTGAAATCCTGCCGCAGATTGATGCTGCAGAGGTGAAGGCTGTGACCATCACCACCTTTGGTGTAGATGGTGCCTTGGTGAATGAGGCAGGGGAACTGCTCTATCCTGTCATTTCCTGGAAGTGCCCGCGCACGGCTGAGGTGATGAAGCGCGTGGCGGAGTATATGCCGCAGGCCATGCTCAACGCCCTTTCCGGTGTGGGTGAGTTTGCATTCAACACGATTTACAAGCTCATCTGGCTCAAGGAGAATCGTCCGGAACTCCTCGGGCAGGCCCATGCCTGGCTCTTCATTTCGAATATTCTGGCTCACCGCCTCACCGGTGTGATGGCAACCGACCGCACTATGGCCGGTACCTCCCAGATGACCGACCTGACCACCGGCGACTGGTCCACCGAGATTCTCAGTGCCATCGGTATCAGCAAGTCTCTCTTCCCGCCCATGGTGAACGCCGGCGATGCTATCGGCACCCTTACCCCCGCTGCCTGCGAGCTGCTGGGTCTGCCGAATGCCGTGCCGGTTATTTCCACAGGCCACGATACGCAGTTTGCCCTCTTCGGCAGCGGCGTGCAGGAGAACCAGCCCTTCCTTTCCAGCGGTACCTGGGAAATCCTGATGCTGCGCACGGCCAAGGCCAGCCTCGAGGCAGAGGATTACGCCGCCGGCGCCACGGTGGAATACGACAGCAAGACCGGTCTGCTCAACCCCGGCCTGCAGTGGATTGCCAGCGGCATCATCGAGTGGGTGAAGGCCACCTGCTACAACGGCGAGAGCTTTGATACCATGGATGCCGAGGCCGAGAAGATTGCCCCCGGCTCCGATGGCGTGAAACTCATCCCCGATTTCCTGCCCAGCGATGCCGTGCCCGGTAGCATTCAGGGCCTGGTGCTGGGCCGCACCCGCGCCCATATCTACCGCGCCGCCATGGAGGCACTCACCCTGCGACTCAAGCAGCGTCTGGAGAAGCTGGAGAAGGTGGGTGGCTTCAAGTCCACAGACCTGCTTCTGGTGGGCGGTGGCGCCCGCAACAAGGTGTGGACCCAGATGCGCGCCGATATCCTCGGCCTGCCTATCCGCATCTCCAACGTATCCGAAAGCACGGTGCTGGGCGCTGCCATGTACGCCTTTGCCGGTGCCGGCGTGTTCGATTCCCCCGAATCCTGCCGCGATGCCTTTGGCATCACCTACACAACCATCAACCCCGGCGAACAGCGATCCGCTTACGCCGAACTCTACAATTAATCACTAATCATTAATCATTGCATTATGGCTAATCCCGAACTCTACATCAAACCCGCTCTGCCGGATCGCATCTTCCCCTGGGAGAACTATGACCCGCAGACCCGCGAAGAAATCGACGCTTTCTTCAACAGCCCTGAAATCCGCGTTATCAAGGAGCGCATGGTCGACATGGGCCGCCGCCTCTGGCAGCGTGAGTACGTCGACGGCAACGGCGGCAACCTCTCCGTGCGCGTGGCCAAGGACCTCGTGCTCTGCTCCCCCACGCTTTGCTCCAAGGGCTTCATGACCGTGGACGACATCTGCATGGTGGACATGAATGCCGGCCAGCTCTGCGGCTACCGCCCCGCCACCAGCGAGGTGAAGACCCACATCGCCATGATGAAGGAAGTGGGCGTGAATGCCTGCATCCATGCTCATCCCCCGTGCTGCAATGCCTTCCTCTTCGCCGGCATGGTGCCCCCGAACGGCATCAACCCCGAGGCTGATATCTTCCTTGGACAGATTCCGCTGGCTCCCTATGGCACCCCCGGCTCTCCCGAGACCGCCGAGGCCGTGGCCAAGGCCTGTCACCAGAGCACCGTGGTGTTCATGGAGAACCACGGCGTCATCACCGGCGCCCGCCACATCGAGGAAGCCGAGTGGTTCATGGAGAATGCCGACGCCTACTGCAAGATGGTGCTCTTTGCCGACATGCACGGCGGCAAGCTCAACCAGGTGAACGAAGCCGGTATCGCCGACTTCCTCGCCATCCGCAAGAACATCGGCTACTCCGTACCCGAAGGCCAGCCCCTGTACAACTTCCGCGAGTACAACGGCTATACCATGGGTATCGCCGGCGAGAAGAAGGACTGATAGTCCCTCTGGTATTTTATCTACAAAACACGCCGCGCTGCTTTGTGGGCAGCGGGGCGTTCTTCTATTCTGTTGTCCGTTTGTGTCAACAAAAGAAGCAGGCCATTCCTTATCGGAATGGCCTGAGTCATGAAAACGTTTGGTGAGGAATCCGGTATTAGCGGACAGTCTTCACGGTCACAGCGTCCTTACCCACGCGGCTGCGGAGGTAGTGGAGCTTGGCGCGGCGAACCTTACCACGGGTCACCACTTCAATCTTGGCAATCTTGGGGGTGTGGATGGGGAAGGAGCGTTCCACGCCTTCGCCGTAGGCAATCTTACGAACGGTGAAAGCCTCGTTGATGCCGGCGCCACGCTTGGCAATCACGATGCCCTGGAAGATCTGCACGCGCTCCTTGCCACCTTCAATCACGCGGCAGTGCACCTTCACGGTGTCGCCAACGTTGAAGGGCGTCACGTCGTCCTTCATCTGCTCTTTTCCGATAGTGTCGAGAATGTTCATCTTGTCTCCTTCTTGTAATTAGTAAATGTTCAGTGAGCCTCCCGGCTCGGGTGGGTGCGACAGTCTACACGATTTTTTGATTCTTGGCAATGCAAATTTCACATTTTGGTGCATTTTTTTGTAAATGGGGGCTAAAAGTGCCCGAAATTGAGGGGTTAATGTGTGCATGTATTGCACTTCTGCATTGACAATCGGGGGTGCGTAGTATATAACGCGCGCAAACCTTTAGCAAAACCAGCGCTATGCCCGCACGTAAAACACCTATTAAACGTAAGGTCCGCAACTGGACAGCCGCCGATTCTGCCGAACTGTACGGAGTGGAGGACTGGAGTAATGACTACTTCAGCGTCTCGAAGGCGGGTGAGGTGAATGTGCACCTGGTGGATACGGATGGCAGCACCAAGGAGGTGAGCCTGCCCGAAATCATGAAGGGGCTGGAGGAGCGCGGCACGAATGTGCCGGTGCTGCTGCGCTTCCGAGATTTGCTTCATGCCCGTATTGATGAGCTGAATAAGAGTTTCTCCAAGGCTATCAAGGCTGCCGGTTACACGGGTAAATACCGCGGTGTGTACCCCATCAAGGTGAACCAGCAGCGCATGGTGGTGGAGGAAGTGGTGGCCCATGGTCAGAAATACCACTACGGGCTGGAGGCCGGCTCCAAACCGGAGCTGATAGCCGCTATGGCCTATATGCGCGATGCGGAATCCTTCCTCATGTGCAATGGGTATAAGGATGACGAGTTCATTGACCTGGCGCTCATGGGCATGCGCATGGGGATGAAGATCTGCCTGATTCTGGAGATGCCCAACGAGCTGCCCGCTATTCTCCGCCGTGCCGAGGTGCTGGGTGTGGAGCCGAACCTGGGTGTGCGCGTGCGTCTGGCCTCCAAGGGCTCCGGCCACTGGAGCGAGTCTGCCGGTGACAAGTCTGTGTTCGGTCTGAATGCAGCGCAGGTGATTGATGTGGTGGATACGCTGAAGGCTGAGGGCAAGCTGCATTGCCTCAAGGCGCTGCACTACCACCAGGGTAGCCAGATTTCCAACGTGTCGGTCATCCGTGGCGGCCTTACCGAGGCCTGCCGTATCTACATTGACCTGGTGAAGGAGGGTGCCCCCATGGGTACGCTGGATATGGGTGGTGGTCTGGCCGTGGACTATGATGGCTCCAAGACCAATTTCCATTCCTCCTGTAACTATTCCATCGAGGAGTATGCCCGAGACATCGTGGAGGTGGTGGGTGAGCTCTGCACCAAGCATGGGGTGGAGCACCCGACCCTGGTGACGGAATCCGGCCGCGCGGTGTCTGCCTACCACGCGGTGCTGGTGTTCAATGTGCTGGATGTGACCAGCGCCCCCGGCAGTGAGGCACAGCCGCCCGCTCTGCCGGAGAATGCGAATGATATTCTTCTGGCGCTGGATGAGACGCACCGCATGCTTACCCGCAAGAATATTCAGGAGTGCTATAACGACGCCATCTATTACCGCGACCAGCTGCGCGCTATGTTCCACCATGGCAATGCCACGCTGCGCGAGCGCGGTGTGGGCGAGGCTATCTACTGGCACATCATGGGGCTTATCTCCCGCCGCATTGCGGAGATGAGCGAGATTCCCGAGGATTTGAAGGAAGTGTCCGATAACATGGTGGACTACTATTACTCCAACTTCTCCGTGTTCCAGAGTCTGCCGGATTCCTGGGCAATTGACCAGCTTTTCCCCGTGATGCCGATTCAGCGCCTGTGCGAGCGTCCCACTCAGAAGGCTGTGCTGGTGGATATAACCTGCGACTGTGATGGCAAGGTGGACCACTTCATTGACCGCGAGGACGTGGCCAAGTCCCTGCCGCTGCATGAGGTAGACCCCAAGGAAAATTACTATGTGGCCATCTTCATGGTGGGTGCTTATCAGGAAACACTGGGTGACCTGCACAATCTGCTGGGCGATACCAATGTGGTGAGCGTGCACCTCGAGAATGGCCGCCCCGTCTTCACGCATGAAGAAGAGGGTGACAGTGTGGCTGATGTGCTCTCCTATGTGAAGTATGATGCCAAGGACCTTGTTGCTAAGTTCCGCGCTCTCGCAGAGCGCGGTGTGGAGCAGGGACTCATCTCCCCCCGCCAGCGCCGCGATGCCCTGGAGGCCTACCGTACCGGCCTGAGCGGCTACACTTATTACGAGCTGTAACATTGCGGGCGCAAGCCCGCAATTCAGACCAGCCGCAGGCTTGATTTGGACTGCAGCGCCTGATTCTCTTTTCCCGCGTGCCCGTATGGCCGCACAAGTGTTCCAAAGGTTGAGTACTGAGCTCGATAAATTGGAAGTTGGCGAGCCAACGGCGAGCGGATTTTTGAGCCCGGAAGGCGACAGAAAGTAGCGCGGGGTGGAGCGACGTAGTCGCGGAACCCCGGGTTAGCTAAAAGAATAATCAGAGCCCCGAACGAAGTGAGTGGGCGGCAGAAATCGTTGCAACACATTAAAACCGCAGCCTCTGCCACCCGCTCGCTCCGCTCGGGGTTCTGATTTATTTTATGGTTAGCAGGGGTTCCGTCGCTTCGCGACTCCACCCCTGCCTCAGCTCTACCGTTCCTGCGGGACTCAAATTTCCGCTACGCTGAAGCTCCGTAAACTACTCTGCAAATTCCAATTTATCGACGCTTACGCGTTGTAACAGCTCGTTTTTGCGGCACGGCCCTCGCTCTTCTGGAAAGCAGACTTTGAAAAATCGAAAGCGCCATATGAGCGATGTCTGAACAGGTAGGTATAGGCCTAGTGCGAGGCAAATTTCCCTGAGAATTGAACACAAGGGGAGAAAAAACTTGCAAATCGAAATAATTCTGTCAAACTGAGCTTGGGGTTGCATAATGCGTTGGGTGTATTTGTTAGTGTATTTATTAGTATTATAACTCCATTTTTGCTGAAAAATGATTCTAACGCGTTTTTATAAAAATGAGAAGCATTAGGAAATGTAAAAGTTTATTATTGTTATTATCGGTGATGTGGGCTGTTTGCTCCTCCACCTTGGAATCAAGGGATTTACTTGCTTGCGAATATAACCCGAGTGAACGAACGGTTTCGGGCAGGCTTGGAACAAGGAAGAGATCTGTGCCCGCGATGTATAGCCGATATAAGAAAGCTTCAAATTATGATGATGTGCACCCCGCTTTTAAAGCTTTGATTGAGCAAAATAGAAATAATTATCGCTTTATGGCAGGGCAAAGTCTTTTATATTTAAATGAAGAAGATGGATTTGGCCTTTATGAATCGGGTGGAAAGATATGGCTTTATCGCACGCGTGTTTTTGCTGATGATGCCGCTTGGACCTATCAAAAAGAACCCGCTATTAACCCCCAAACAGATCGGCCATGGATTGAATTATCCGCTTCTGAATTAAGATTGGTAAACCGCGGAAATAAAGTGATGGATGAACCTGATCAAGAATTTTTAAGAGATGTTCTTTCCATTTTAAACGAAAACTTTCATTATTATTATGGCATGCAGTTGGTGGATTTGGGGCGCGACCCAGAGGTGGACCCAGCACAATTAATGGGTAAATTTCATCCCGTAAAATTTTTCTTGTTTGATGAACAAGTTGATATGCTTAATTTATCAAATTATTCAGCGCAACAAGCCGATCTTTATCGCACTTTGGGGCATCCTGTTTATAATTATGAAGGATTGATTCATCCAGAAATGAACGCTGGAATTGGGTCTACCTGTGGTGGCAAGGGAGTGTCTTTTTTGCCATTTAAAGATGACACATATGTCCCTTTGATTTATTTTAATCAAGCGTGTCCAAATGAAGTGGATCCTTCACTTCTTTCAAGAGCAATACAGTTTTACGATATTCCATTTAATTTAAATAAAATGATGGAAGGATTGGAAAGGCTTTGTGAAGAAAGGGGCGTGAATTTAAGATCACAATCCGCGAATAAAACGCCATTGGCAAGAGCGCTTTATCTTGTTTATAAAAAAACAGATAAGTATGTGGAG
>JAZRHL010000025.1:0-31014 GCA_045644745.1 Akkermansia sp. | reverse complement strand
GGCTTTCCTGTCAAAGCACAGCGAGTTCTCCCTGGTCCAGGATTACCTTGCGCTGCCTCATCGAGAGCAGGCAGATGGCGCCTACGCCGCCCTCCTGCAGCTCGCGTGAATCCCGCCAATCTTGCGGAATTTTGGCCAAATCACGAAAAAAAAGCTCGCATTTCATGCGAGCCGCGATATAATGAGAAACGAACCGTATCTCACCCCACTTCTACCATGATTACAAAGAAAATCACCATCCAGAACAAACTCGGTATCCATGCGCGCCCTGCTGCACAATTTGTGCGTGTAGCTAGCCGTTTTGATGCCGATGTATCCGTGGAAAAGGATGACGAGGCTGTGGATGGCAAGAGTATCATGGGGCTGATGATGCTGGCAGTGGGCTGGGGCGCCGAGATTGCAGTGACCGCCGACGGTCCGGATGAAGCAGAAGCGATTGCTGCGCTTGAGGAGCTGATTAATAACAAGTTCGGCGAGGATTAAGACCTCGCCGATTGGCTTTTTAGAACCTTCACCCACATTCCGGCTTATGAGCGAAGGATTTGAACGTCGGTTTAAGGGACAGCCTGTTTCGCCCGGCATTGCCATGGGCAGGCTGCGTGTTGAGGCCCGTGGCTGCACAGCGCCGCCCATCCGCACGATTCTGCCCACCGAAATCGAAGCAGAGTGGCAGCGCTTTGAAACGGCTCTCAATAGTACAGAGACGGAGCTTACCGAGCTGAAGAACCGTGTGGAGTCGCTGAGTGGCGCCACCGAGGCAGCTATATTTGATGCGCACCTGCTTTTCCTGCGCGACCGCATGATTATCACGCGTCTCCGTAAGGAGATGCCCAAGCGCCTGCAGAATATTGATTCTGTGTACTATGCCGTGGTGCAGAATTTCATGGAAGCCATGCGCCAGGTGGACGATGCCTACCTTCGCAGCCGAGTGGTGGACATCGGCGATGTGCTTTCCCGTGTGCTCAAGAACCTGGACCAGGGCGGAGCCAAGACCCGCAAGAACAAACCCGTGTGCACCGAGCCCAGCCTGCTGGCTGCCTACGACCTGGCTCCCAGTGACACCGCCGACCTGGACTCTCAGAATGTGCTCGGCTTTGTGACGGAAATGGGCTCTGCCATTTCTCACACGGCTATTCTGGCGCGCTCGCTCGGCCTGCCTGCCGTGGTGGCGGTGCCGAATCTGGTCATGGAATCCCGCGTGGGCACCCAGGCTATTCTCGACGGCTACAACGGCGTGCTTATCCTGAACCCCACCCAGGAAACGCGTGAATACTACGAGCGCCTGCAGGCCGAAAAGGAGAAGGCCTACCAGGCTCTGGTCGACATGAAGGACCTTCCTTCTGAGACTCGCGATGGTCACCCCATCCGCCTGGCCTGCAATGTGGATTTTGTTCACGAATACAGCGCTGTGAAGCGCACGGGAGCCGATGGTGTGGGGCTGTACCGCACTGAGTTCTTCCTGCTGGGGGGCGATGGCCTGCCTGATGAGGAGGCCCAGTATGAGCACTATCGCCGCCTGGTGGAGGAGTGTGCACCGCAGGAAGTGATTTTCCGCACGCTGGATTCCGGTGGCGACAAGCTGCCCTTTGAGGTGCTGGAGGAGAAGGAGAGCAACCCCTTCCTCGGCTGGCGTGGTATCCGCGTATCGCTCAGCCGCCCTGCTATTTTCAAGGAACAGCTGCGTGCCATCATGCGAGCTTCGGCTCACGGCAAGGTCGGGGTCATGTTCCCCATGGTTTCAGGGCTCACCGAGGTGCGCGATGTGCATGCCATTCTCGAGGAATGCCGCGAGGAACTCCGTGCTCGCGGTCAGGCTTTCGATGAAAAGATGCGCGTGGGTATCATGATTGAGGTGCCCAGCGCCGCCATGATGTCCGATGTGCTGGCCCGGTACGTGGATTTCTTCTCCATAGGTACAAATGACCTCACGCAGTACACCATTGCGGTGGATCGTGTGAACTACCGTGTAGCCGGCATGTTCCGCTCCACGCATCCGGGCGTCATCCGCCTGATTCACCAGACGATTTCGGCGGGCATTCCTACGGCAATCTGCGGTGAGATGGGCGGCGATATCACTCTCGTGCCGCTGCTGGTGGGGCTGGGGGCTACGGAGCTTTCCGTCGGTGCCCACATCCTGCCGCTCATCCGCTTTGCTATCCGCCACCTCAACTACGAGGAATGCCGAGAGATGGCCGAAATGGCGCTGCAGGCAGAGGATTCGCGCACCATTCGCGCTCTTTCCAAGGATGTGGCTCTGCGTTCGTACCCGAACCTGTTCGAGTAAAACGTTTTACAAGGGAAGCCCGCGGCTGCATTTTTCCTCGCGAATCTGCTGGAGCCCGGCCTGCACCAGACGCAGAGCCACGGCCCAGGCGATGACGCCCAGCACCAGGAAGCGAAGCAGACCGAAGCCGGCCAGCCAGCCTGTGTTCCATACAAGGTGCAGCAGCACGGGAATGATGGCGATGCGCAGGAAACGGATGTCGGTCAGGATACTCCAGTCGATGCCGGTGGAATTGTAGTCGCGGCGGCCTTCAATGATGCGCTGGCGCAGCACCAGCCAATAGGCGCCCGCGGTGATGGCGGTCCACACAATGTGGCCGAAGGGGGTGATGAGCGCGCGCACCTGCATGACGGCATCGGGGTCGATGGTGCTGGCGTTGGCGGCGATGACCTGCGCCTGTGCGGGGTTGATGGTGGTGACAATTTCTGCCGCTGTGTTGCTGGTGATGAGACGCACCAGTTCGGTAAAAGTGTAGCCCGAGCTTTCGAATGCAGCAAAGCCTGCGCCTACTCCAGCACCCAGAAGAAGGCCGGTCAGAATCCGCCCGTTACGGCGGCTGCCAGCGATGAGGATGACGGCCAGCAGCTTGGCAGGTTCCTCAATCGGCCCGGCCACCCATCGCAGCACATCAGGGCTGAACTCCACCAGGATAAGGGCAAAGATAAGCGCAATCAATCCTCCGTACATCATGGCGCGCATCACATCGAAGAAGGGCACATCCCTGCGAACGTTTAACTCGAAGAAGAACACCATCACGCAGAAGGGAATGGCAAAATTGCCCACGAACATGAGGCCCGGCACCAGATTCGCATTCTGGAAGGTGGAGCTGGCCCAGTCGAACCCGAAATAGAGCAGCAGGCAGGCCAGAAGCATGCGGGCAAAAATCCACGGGGTGGGCCATGCGCTGCTCACAGCGTGCAGGGGCGGGGTGGTGGCGTGGGTGCCACAGCAGAATACTTCCAGGATTTCGTCGCGGTCGTGGCGGCGGAAAACATCAGCAAAGAAATGCCAGAGCGAGAAGCCGCGCAGACCGTTCAGCCCCGTGATTTCATCGATGGTGTTGGTCTGCGTTTCGTGCAGCAGCTCATCCAACATGAGGGGGCAGCCGCATTCGGTGCTGCGCACCTGGCTTTCTGCCGAAATAAGGTCGCGCTGAAGCATCTCACGCAGCTCGCGGATGCTGTAGGGCCCCTCCTGTTCTCCATCGGTCAGTATCAGATAGTAACGGGGCTCTGTTTCCTGCGGCTTCGGCATGCGAGGATGGTACTCCCTCACTCGCTGGGTGTCAAGTTTTAACTGAAGTTAGGTGCAGTATGCGGGCCTGTTTCAAATCTGCTGGCAGATACATGCTCCAGAACCAGCTAACATGATTAAAGGGCAAAGATTACGAATTGGCATCATTAAGCAGTAGCGGCGAATCCGAGATCGGCGATGTATTGGCGAGCCGCAGGCGAGCGGAATTCAGAACCCGCTTTAGCGGGTGATAGCCAGTAGCCCCAGGTGAAGCCGCGTTAGCGGCGGAACCTGGGGGTAGTATAAAAAATTATCGGAGCCCCGAACGTAGTGAGTGGGCGGCAGAAATTGACGCAATATATTAAAGCCACAGCTTCTGCCACCCTCTCGCTCCGCTCGGGGTTCGGTTTATATTTTGTATATTACCCAGCGTTCCGCCGCTAACGCGGCTGCACGCTGGGCTACTGGCTGCCGCCCACTGCGTGGGCTCAAAGTACCGCTCGCCTTAGGCTCACCAATTGCCGATTTGTCGATAATTGACTTATTATGCCAACGCATAATTCATTGCGAGGGCCAGCAAATCTGAAATAGACCCCAGTGCGGAAAAAGAGGCTATTTTCCCGCTGCCTTACCGATGACCGCATCCTCGAGCCTGCTGGCAGCCCGGAAGGTTAATTCGGTTTTCCCGGGAATGTCGCGCATGGCGCGGGTGTTGATATCAAATCCCTGTCGGGCAGGGCGGTGCATCTGCTCAAAGGTGCCGAAGTTGGCGATGTGCAGCTTTTCCTGCTGCGCGGCAAGGCGTATGGACGCGAGCACCGCCTCTACTGCTGCAGAGGCGGTGCTTCGGGTGGCTCCCGGTCCCATGTTCCGCTGAACCTGGGCGATGAGATCCTTCTTATTCACTTGTTTTTAAGGGCGTCGCGGATTTCGCGCAGCAGGAGGATATCCTCGGGAGTGGGTGCGGGGGCTGCGGGAGCAGGTGCGGGCTCTTCCTTCTTCGCCCGCAGCTTGCAGATGATGCGCACAGCCCAGAAGATGGTGAGGGCGATGATGAGGAAATCCAGCACGGTCTGGCAGAATACGCCGTATTTGATGACGGGGGCTCCCTCCTTATCGCTGATGGCGTAGCTGAGCTCGGCCAGGTTCTTCGTGTCGCCCGTGAGCATGGAAATCGCGGGCATGATGATATCGTTCACCAGTGAGGTGACAATCTTGCCGAAGGCGCCGCCGATGATGACACCGATGGCCATATCGACCACATTGCCTTTGAGGGCGAACTTCTTGAATTCGTCCACCCAGGCGGGCTTGAGCTTCTTAATCATGGGCGTATGATTGGTTCAGATTTTCTTGAAGGCCTTGGTGCCCCATTCGGTGCAGGTCCAGGTGGTGCCGTCTTCGCTGGTGAAGATGCACACGCCGCCCGTGGCCACCTTGATATCGTGTTCGGCGCAGAAGCCGGCGTAGTCGCCCGTGATGACGGGGGCAAAGCGGATGGTGCCGTTGGAAGAGACGCAGAGCATGATTTCGCCGTCCTTCACTTCGGAAGCAAGGCTCATCCAGTTGTCGCGAATCTGCTGCACGTCCACCTTCCATCCATCGGGCACGGTGGCATCGGCGTTCCACTTGTCAATGATGGCTTCGCCCTTGGCGTCCAGCTCCTCGGCTGTGAGGGTGGCGGGGTCGATACCTTCGGCCTTGGCAGCCTCGGCACCCAGACGGGCCTTCACCTGTTCCTCGGTCTTGTTTTCATCGGGGCCATAGTCTACTTCGATGAATCGGTGGTCGGGCTCTACGGAGCAGGTGCAACCGGCAGCTTCGGCAGCCAGGGCAGCGGTGCCCATGGTGCGCTTGAGCGGGGCGGCCAGAATGCGGGTGGGCACGAGGCCAAGCTTCTTGAGGTACAGGCCAACGCCGCGGCCACGCTCCTCCTCCACCAGTTCCAGATCTGTGTGGCAGCCCACGCGGGTGGGAGTTTCCCCTTTAGCGAAGGTGTTGCCGTGGCGAGCAATGATGAGTGTCTTCATAAGTGGTGATGTTGTAATAAAGGATTTTCAATATACTACACCACCAGATAGGGGATGTCAATATTCCAGGTGCTCTGAGGGAAGTTTTCTCTTGATGGGGAGCTGGGATTATGGTAGTTTCATACTGGCTTGTCGATGTTTTATTAATTGCTAGTTAATTGTGTTGATGAATCCGTTCAGAACATTATGCCTGTTGTCTGTGCTGCTTCTCACGGGGCTGCTGAGCTCCTGTATGATGCCGTATCGCTATACCAGTATTGACCTAGGGGCAGCCATTGATAACTTCGGCCGGCAGAATGCCTATGTGCGCGATGAACTGTGCCCGGATGAACAAGCCGGCAATGGCAGCCCTCGTTATGAAACCCGCTATCGGGTGTGGAAGAAGGAGGGCATGTATTATGTGCTTCTGCCGTTGGCCTATCTGCCGGCAAATGATACGGTGTTTTCCCATTGCTGCTCTTACCATACGCGAAGGCAGACGCTCGCCTGCCTCTGGCCCGAGGGGTATCATCATGAGGCTGATATACTTGCCGCTCCTGTGGAATATTATGTTGCTATTCTCACGCCTGCGCAGTATGCCGATGCCTGCAGATGGCGCAAGTTTTATACCCGTTGGGATTGCCGCCTCGGCGTCGAATCTCACAAGGTGGTGCCGCTGGAAGAAGTTAATCTTGCCGATGCCGAGCTGATACTTGATGCCCATCCGGCAACAGGATTTGAGCCGCTCCCGCAGCTGGGCCGCGTGGCTAATCAGGCTACAATCCGCCGGACATGGTATAACCAATGCTTGCGGCCTGTAGGCTGGGTTGCAGAGGTAGTGGATATTCCGCTCACGCTTATCGCAACTCCTATCGGCTGGTTCGTGGATGCGGTGTACGAGCCTCTGGCAAATTGACCTTACTGACCATCCAGGAACAACCCGCGGTGTTCGTTGAAGAAATCGAAGAGGAGACGCACATTTTCCAATTCGTACCACGGCCGGAGGCCTATGGGGCGGTGGTCGAGGTCGTAGATACGTGCGCCGGGAATGCTCAGCAGCAGCGGTGAGTGAGTGGCAATGACCAGCTGGGCTCCGCACACGGCGCTGGAGGAGAGAAACTCCACCAGGTCGAGCTGGAGGTTCGGCGAGAGACTGTTTTCCGGCTCATCCAGCAGGTAGAGCCCGCGCTCGGCTATGGCCTGGGTGAAATAGATGAAGGCACTCTCTCCGTTCGAATACTCTCGCTCTGCCGCCTGAGCATGCTCGCGCACAAAGCGGCTGCGGGTGCTGTGGCGGGCCTTCATGTGGGTGAGGAATGCATCGTAGCCGCCTTGTTCGTAGGAGTTCAGCTTCATGCGGCGGTAGCCTTCCACTCCCCATTGGCGACCCGCGCGCTCAGAGGCAAGGTGGCGGGCGTCATTCTGCTCACGCAGGCGCAGAATGTGCTCGAACACATCGTCGCTGCCGATAAAACGGCTTTCATACGGGATTTTCTCGGGGTAGCCCGTGTCTTCTCCCGCCATACGCATGCGGCACATTTCCACGTAGTCATCGAAGAATGGGGTGCGGTTGTAAGGCGTGCTGCGCGGTAGCCCCAGCTTTTCCGCCATGAGGTTGAGCAGGGTGGTCTTGCCGGAGCCATTGCCACCGTACAGGATGGTGATGTTGCCCAGTTCCAGCGTTGGCACACGGCTCTCGAACACGCGGAAGGGATAATACTGCTTCGTGCAGTGGGCGTTGCAGTTGTCGTTCAGCCAGCTTTCCGCCTGTTCGGGCGTGAGGATGGAAAATTCTTCGATGTATATCATAGGGAGAGGGGGTTATGTAACGAGGTGCATTCTATCACACTTTATCAGGTTGGTAGAAGTAAAAATTATGCCAGTAAGTTTATGATGCAGTTTTGTGCATATTGACATAGCGTTATTTGAGGAAGAAGATGCTGCATTCAGAGCGTTGGATTTCATTATTTCGTGTTCAGATTCTGCAAATCCCTACTTTGCGGATGTGCCGGCATGGAATGTTGTTGCCTTAATAGCTCTCAAAATTGTTGGAAACACAAGGGGAAAATCTGCTTTTAGGCTTGCCAAAGCGCGGGCAGGGCGCTAGAATATCCGAGTACAACTGTACTGTAATCTCTAATTTCACAGTTATGAAACCTACACTTCTTGTTCTCGCAGCAGGTATGGGCAGCCGCTACGGTGGCCTTAAGCAGCTTGACCCCATGGGCCCCAACGGTGAGGTAATCCTCGATTACTCCGTATACGACGCCATCCGCGCCGGTTTCGGCAAGGTTGTCTTCATCATCCGTAAGGATTTCGAAGAGGTATTCAAAGCTCAGGTCGGTGCCCGTTTCGCCGGCAAGATTGAAGTGGACTACGCTTTCCAGGCTCTCGATGATCTGCCCGAGGGTTACAGTGTTCCCGAGGGCCGTGTGAAGCCCTGGGGCACTGCCCACGCTCTGCTCGCCGCCCGCGACGTGGTGAAGGAGCCCTTCGGTGTGGTGAATGCCGATGACTTCTACGGCGCTGATGCTTTCCAGAAGGCTGCTGAGTTCCTGACCGCTACTCCCGCTGCCGATGGTAAGGAACACTACGGCATGATTGGCTACCCCCTCAAGAACACCCTGAGCGACCACGGCGATGTGAACCGTGGTATCTGCGGCATCAAGGATGGCTACCTCGACAGCGTGGAAGAGTACACCAAGATTAAGATGGAAGAGGACGGCGTGTGCCGCGGCGACAGCCTGAGCGGCGAGCGCAACCCGGTGGACCCCGAGGAGCTTGTTTCCATGAACTTCTGGGTATTCCCCGCCAGCTTCATCGACCAGATCAAGGATCACTTCACCCGCTTCCTGGCTGCTCACGGCAGCGAGCTGAAGAGCGAGTGCTACATCCCCACCGTGGTGGACGAACTCATCCACAACGGCAAGGCTGATTGCAGCGTCATCAAGACCACGGCCAACTGGCTCGGCGTGACCTACCCCAGCGACAAGCCCGCTGTGGTGGAGAGCATCGCCAAGCTTGTGGAGGACGGTGTGTACCCCGCAAATCTCGGTTAAATTTATGTTCGACCTTCAGAAAATCGCCGGTCTGTTCGATATTCGCGCAGACTATGTGTTCGGCGAGCCCTACGGCTCCGGCCACATCAACGACACCTTCCGCATCGAGGTGGAGCAGGCCGGTATCCGCGTGCGCTACATCCTGCAGCGCGTGAACAGCAACGTATTCCGCCAGCCCATCGGTCTGATGGAGAACGTGAAGCGCGTGACGGACGAAGCCCTGCGCGTGCTGCTTGAGGAAGGCTGCAAGGAAGCCTACCGCCGCACCCTCACCATCATTCCCGCCAAGGACGGCAAGCCCTATGCTCAGGATGAGGAGGGCAATGTGTGGCGTGTGTATCCTTTCATTGAGCGTGCCCGCACCTTCGATATGATTGAGAACCCCGGCCAGTGTGTCGAGGTGGCCCGTGCTTTCGGTAATTTCCAGAAGCTGGGTGCCAATCTTCCCGGTGCTCCTCTCTTTGAGACTATTCCTGACTTCCACAACACCACGAAGCGTTTCCAGAAGTTCCAGCAGGCTATTGCCGCTGACCCCCTGGGCCGCGCCCGTGACGTGCAGAAGGAAATCGACTGGTACCTCTCCCGCGAGGCCGACTGCCACAAGGTGGTGAACTATCTTGCCAGCGGCGAGCTGCCCCTGCGCGTGACCCACAACGACACCAAGCTCAACAACGTGATGCTTGATGACGTGACCGGCGAGGGTATCTGCGTGATTGACCTGGATACCACCATGCCCGGCTCCGCTCTGTACGACTTCGGTGATATGATCCGCACCTCCACCTCTCCCGCTGCTGAGGACGAGAAGGATCTCTCCCTGGTCACCATGCGCATGGAGTACTTCGAGGCTCTGGCCAAGGGCTACTGCGAGGCTGCTACCTTCCTCACCCCGCTTGAGAAGGAACTGCTTCCGTTCTCCGGTAAGCTCCTCACCATGGAATGCGGTATGCGCTTCCTGACAGACTACCTCGAGGGCGACACCTACTTCAAGATTACGCGCCCCGAGCACAACCTCGACCGCACCCGCACCCAGATGGCTCTCGTGGAATCCATTGAGGCCCAGATGGACGAGATGATGAAGGTTGTGGCCAAGTACTGATCTTTGCGATAACTTCGTATCAAGCCCTGCCTGTGCCAATAATGCCGGGCAGGGCTTTTTCATTGCATATGATAGAGACCATTGATTTGCCTGCAAACCTGCCTCTGGGCGGGGTCTGGCAGGATAAGGAGACCGGGAAACTGTATTTCCGACTGGGCGAGATGCTGCTGGCGGCCCGCGTGGGCAATGTATCGCAGGGCGGGGCTGCGCTTTACCTTGTGGATTCCCTGCCGGAGGAAGCCGCAGCACAGGAGCTGCCGGCAGGGTATGCCGGGGCGGAAGCGCGCCGTATACTCGTCTGCTGGCCGGATGCAGATGGTGTGGATGAGCTGGTTCTGGCCCTCGACCTGGGGCGTGACCGCTACCTATGTTTTGTGCTGGAGTATGAGTGGTCAACGGAGGCCCATCGCATGTATTCTGCCGCAGCCTGTGGCGAAATTGAGGGTGAAATCAGACACGCTGCCCGCTTCCCGGAGAATGTGGAACTTCCGGTTGATGTGGTGAGGCGTTCCCGTCTCAAACTCCGCTGCATCGGAGGCTCGGTCGCCTTGTTTTTCTCCTCTGTGGTTTCTCTGCTGCTGCTCGATGCCGGAATAGCGGAGCATCTGGCGGTTGTGGCCATGCTGGGCGTTGTTGCGTCCATCCTGTGGCTGCGGCGGCCAGAAGTCTGCCCCTGGTGCGGCGAGCGTGAGCTACGCGTGCATGGTGTTCACGATATGTGCTGCGATTCCTGCGAAAATTCCTGCCCTATACAGGAAAAACGATAGGGTCAGCTAAAGGCAGGAAAAAGCAGCATCCCCCTCACAATGCGCCTGCAGCCATGGGGAGGTTCGTGCTGCCCCGTTTGCGTCTGTTGTGAGGGACTTGCTCTCATGTGGTAGTTCTGGTTTGTTACCCGACCGGCTGAATTATTCTCCGTCGCCGGGATTAATCCATTACAAAGAACCTCCATTCTCCGGGTCTTTCACCGAACTTGTCAGTTGGATTTTTTTGCCATCCTGATGATATAGGCGTAGCATCTTCTTGGCAGGAACATAAGAAAGAGCAGGAGTGCCATGCTCAACCCTATAGCATAGCCAAGATAACGCATAATGATGGGCAGAGGCTCGCATACGCAGGCGGAGGGAGAAGCTCCGGGAATGTATCTGATGGAATAGCTTTCGCCTAGAGTGCACTTACCCGCCAGAGGAAAGTGCGGACGCTGGATGACAGCCCACTGGGTATTGCCTTCGGCATCGGGAAATTGTATTACAGCTTTGCTTTTGCGCAGACATTTCACGACGATGGCTTCTGCCGGGGTGCCCATCACCAGAACTCTCGTTACGTTGCCAATACTGAGCAGTAGCGCACCGATACAGATGAGACTGATTATAAAAACGATGCCTTCGCGGTATTTCTTCATATGGTGCGTCCGGTTTTGTCCTTGGGCGGTTCGTATTCGCGGGAAAGGTTGTCCTTTGCGACGAGCAGAACATAGGTCAGAGCCATAGCTAGTACGGAGATGGCATATTGCCACACTAAAAGGAATAGGTAGAACAGCCCTTCCTGGGCATCGTAATTTCCTGCTGCCTTCCAGCTGTAGAAGCTCCACAACTGGTAGCACATGAAGAGCAGGGAAAGGCTGCCTGCGGCAATGGTCAGCTGCGCCCGCATGCTTCTGCCTCGTGTCAGATAGAACGCCAGAATGACCGGTGCCGCATACACAAAACCCGCCGAGGGCAGGGTGATGATGAATATGAGCGCGAGCCAGATGCCGCTGCAGCGGCGAATCAGTGTAGCTGTTGGTGTCATCGGAGTAGTCGGGATGGTGGGTTAGTGTTGAAAACTTGAAAAGGGAATGAGGGGGGTATCCACATAGTTATCACCGTGCTCATCGGTGAGTTGGATTCCCTCCTGAGTCTGGCGGATACCCATCAGTTCAAGCCGCGTGTAATCTTCTGAATCGAGGGTGTACTCGCGACCATCGGGCAGGCGGATATCGAGAGCCTTGACTAAATGAAGCTCTCTCCCCCGGCTTGCCCAATGAATCCCTACCCAGAGAGCGCCTATGCCCGGGATGAACATGGTGACTACTTCTCCCTCATGATAGCGCAGGGTGAGCTGAACATCACCTATGTGGCAGGTTTCATATTTGTGCCATATCGCTGCAACTGCGCCCAGACATTGCAACCCATAGAGCCACAGCAGGAGAAAGCCACACCCACGCGCAAGTCGTCTGCAGCTACGGGGAGGTTTTTGTTGTTCTGTTTCCGGATGCTGTGAAGGAGACTTGCGCATGAGGCAGTTTAGTCACAGCTTCCTTTATTCCCCGTCGCCGAGCATGGTGCGGGCAATCTGCCAGCAGGCGGCGAAGGAGTTGGCGAAATCCTGCGGACGGGTGGCCAGCCAGCGGTCGATGAGCTTGGCAGGGAACGGTACCACGCCGCTGATTTCCGCCGCGGGAAAATGCACGCGGCCGTTGTAGAGCGTGGCGTAGAGCGCTACATGTTCCATGCCAGTTTCTTCGCTGGGGGGCAGGGTGCCGAGGCGGATAATCTTCGTATCGGTGATGCCGAGCTCCTCCTCCAGCTCGCGGCGGGCGGCGGTATCGTAGTCCTCACCGGCATCCAGATGACCCGCGGCGCTGGAATCCCACACGCCGGGGTGGCGGTCCTTGAGCAGGGAGCGCTGCTGCAGCAGGCAGTCGTGCTTCTTGTTGAACACCAGCACATGCACCGCGCGGTGAATCAGCCCCTGGTCATGCACTTCCTTGCGGGTGGCCTGGCGCAGCACCTGGTCCTGCTCATCCACTACGTCGAAAATCTCATCGTCCTTCTGCGCCACGCTGGCCAGCGGGTGCGGGTCATAGGCATTGGTAAGGCGCACCCACTGCTCGAGCCCGAGTTCCTCGGGGCGGGCGGTGGGAGAAATACCCAGATTGGCCGAGACCTCACTCCATGCGGGAGTTTCGGGCAGCTGCTTGTGCATCTGCTTGCGGCGCTGGGCAAAGCAGCGGCGCATCAGCTCATCCATGAGGCGGTGGTCATAGGGAGGAAGACTCTTCGGGTCGCGAGGAGTGAGCAGCATGACCGTGGAATCAATCTTGGGACGCGGGTTGAATGCCTCGGGCGGCACGGTCTTGAGTGCGCGGGGAACCCAGTCCATCTGGATGCGCAGGGAAAGCAGACCGTAGGCTTCATCACCGGGTTGGGCCAGAATGCGGTCGATGAACTCCTTCTGCAGCATGACCACAGCGCGGGAGACGGCGCAGGGGGAAGTGAGGAAATTGGCCAGGATGGCACCGCCGGCAGAGTAGGGCAGATTGCCCATGAACTTGACTGGCTGCTCCGCGAAGAGCGGGCGCGGGTCCCAGCTGGCGCCATCGGCATGGTGCACCTCCACATGCGGTGTATCTGCCCAGCGGCGGCGCTGGTATTCGGCCAGTCGGGCATCGAACTCCACCAGAATCAGCTTGCGGCAGAGCGGTGCCATGTGCTCCGTGAGCGCACCTGTGCCGGGGCCTACTTCTACCACGCAGTCGCCGGGCTCGATTTCGAGCTGGCTCACAATCCAGCGGGCGATGTTTTCATCCACCAGGAAATTCTGCCCCAGCGACTTCGAGGGGCTCACACCTGTCTCTTCCAGTACCTGCCGAATCTGCGTAGCGTTCATGTGCGCGCTATTTTACCCCAAAAACAAGCATTTAGCAAGCCGCGATTATGCGTTGGAATAAATGCGGGGCATAATTAAAGGAAACCTTGTTATTCTGCTCGTTAATACGAGTTTGTCGAAGAATTGGCGAAGCGTCAGCGGAGCGGAATTGGAGTCCCGAAGGGACGTAAGAGCGGAGGCAGGGGTAAGCCCGCGGAGCGGGCGCAGCCCCTGTTAACAAACAAAAAATAATGGAGCCCCGACGAAAGGAGTGGGCGGCAGAGGCCTCGGCTTCAATGTGTAGCTGTCGCCTTCCGTCTCCGGGCTTACGCCCTACGCCGTGACTGGCTGGCACCCTCTCGCTCCGCTCGGGGTTCAGATTGTTTTTTATGGATAGCAGGGGTTCCGTCGCTTCGCGACTCCACCCCTGCCTATGCTCTGACGTCCCTTCGGGACTCCAAATTCCGCTCGCCGTTGGCTCGCCAATTGCCGATTTGTTGATGATTGACTCCTCAGTCAATGCAGCGGTGCTTTTGCCTGGCTTATGCGTTGCAGCAGTGCCTCAGCTATCCGGATTCTCTCGGCGGAACTGGCTTTGGGGTTGTCTTTCATCTCGGTGAGGTGCTTCTGCAGCAGTTCGGTGGCGGTAACTGATGCAAAGTCGGCGCAGTGGCTCATGCGTTCATCATATTCCTCCTCGCTCTCGCCGGGGCGCCTGGGCTCCGCCATTCGGGGGGTGAGGTCAGGGTTGGCGCCGGCCTGCAGCAGAAGCTCCAGCTTTTCTTCTGCTTCAAGCTTGGTAAGCTCCTCATCAGACCTCATGTACACGACGCGACAGACCAGCGCCTGTATGGCCGTCTCCCGACCGCTGCAATCGTTGATATCGACCAGCTTATTTTGCAGAACGTAGCGGAGCAGGGGGAGCGTTCCCGGGTGCTTAATGATGGTACACACGGTATCGATGCCTGGTACCAGCCCATTCTCCATGGCCCAGAGCAGAGGCTCCGGCTGCTGGTGCAGCGCCAGGTCAGCGGTGCAGCACAGGGCTATATGCGGGCTTTTGTTCAAATCGGCGCCATGTGCCAGCATATATTCGGCATGCGGCTTCCTTTCGCTCCATGGCGTGCGGATGTAATTAAGGCTGACTCCTGCCAGCAGGGGAGTGATGGCAAAGTCTGCTTCCTCTTCATCCCCCGGAACCGAGGAATACAGCGTGCGCACCTGGGCATTGGGATTGGCTCCCTGCCGGATGAGTGCCCGGAGGGCTGCATAGTTGCCATAGAGACTCGCGGCAATAGCGGGTGTCATGCCCACGTTGACGTAATGATGCATCCGGCGTAGAATGAAAGCGCCTATATCAGATTCCGGGGCGGGGCGATTCGCCTGCCCATCGGCGGCAATCTGTACCAGCTGTTCCGCCACAGGGGCGATGAGACAGCGTGCGATGCAATCTGCTTTGAGCTGCTGCCACATGCTCAGTTCTGGAGCCTTTGCGCGCCACGCTTCAATGATGAGCTGCTGCTCCTCCCGTGGGGGTAAATCACTGTCGGCTGCGGAAAACAGCTGCATGAACTCCTGCTTTTCCGGCGGTATAGCTTCCCCGGATAGAGTGACGCCGATGAGGGCAAGACGGATGGCATCATCCACCAACCGGTGACGCAGGTAGTGGTCCAGCTCGCGGAGGGCGGCTCGCTCGTCGGCGCTCCAGCTTTCATGAAACTCTGTGAGTTCACCTCTCCAGGTCCACCCATATAGCCAGCAGAGCGAGCCGCCCACCGCTACACCGACCAGGAGAAACAAGCCGCCGATTGCCTTGAGAAGGAGTCGCAGCCTGCGTCTGTTCCCTGGTGTGCCTTTTGTTTTCATGCAGCCGGAATGTGTTGGTTACTTTTTTATAGCCGGAATGGCATAGAAGCGCTTCCTGTCGGCCGCGGGAAGCATGTAGTGAGGCGTGAACTGCTCGAACTCAGACAGCTCCGTTCCCATCTCTTCCTCTTCTGCAATGCCCGTGTTCAGGAACATATCGGCGAGCACATTTCCCTCTGCATCGAGAAACTCCAGTTTGTCAAAAGATACCCAGCATACGGACATGTACGGGTAATTGCCATTCTCTCGGTTTTCCCAGGCTTCGCGGCTCAGCGGGGGAAGGTCCTTGAGCCGCGGAAAAATGTCCCTGATGGTGGCGACTTCCTCATCGCTCAGGGGGATGATTTGTTCCTGCACATGGCCCATGTCCGGGATGATATGAACTTGTACCTTAGTTGCGTTTGCCGCTGCGGCGCGCAGCTTGTGTAGACTGGTACTGCCCGCTTTCTCTTTCTCCAGATATACCAGATATTCCGCATCCAGTCGGCGAGTCTCCTGGAGCTGCTCAATATAGCTGCAGGAACTCAGCAGCATGGCCGAAATGACTATCAAGTATCGCATGTGCTTAATAAAAAATTAATCTCTGGAGTAATGCGAAGCGTGCTGTTTCCACAATTCGGCCATGCGGAGAACAGAGGCATCAAGCTCGGCTGCGTGGGCCTCAATCTCGGCAGCGCGCCACCACGCAAGATCGTCCGATTCAGGGGAGATGGAAAACTCCTCATGGGGTGCCTGCAGAAGATAGCGTACATCGTAGTGGTAGTGCGCGGGTTCGCCTTTCGCGGGGCGGGCGGGAATGAGATGGATATCGATGTCGAAAATATCCACGCTGACAGGAGTGATGCCGGATATGCCGCTTTCCTCCTCTGCTTCTTTGATGGCAACGCGCAGGGTGTCGGGGTCGCCGTCTGCGTGTCCTCCTGTCTGCATCCAGCGTTGGAGATTGTGGTGCAGGGTGAGCAAGGCCTTGTCGCCGGCGGGGTTGAGCAGCCAGGCAGAGCCAGTCATGTGGCCGGCCGCGTGGCTGCGCTCGAAGCACTGCGGTGTGCTGCGCACAAACTCGAGCATCCTGTCGGCTGTTATTTTCTGTTCCGGGTGTCTTTCTGCGTATTTCTGCAACGCTTTGCACAGTGGAGCTCGGAAATCTGCTGGTCCGGCGTTCATAACGCGGTTATTTTAACCCGTTTTGAACAAAAATCAAGTCATCGCAGAGAAAAAATATTGTAAGGAAAAGTTTAGTATTGGCAAGGGAGTGCAAAATGTGGTAGTATACGTGTGGCGGGGTAGAGGAAACAGCTTGGAATGGCTGGGGCTTTTGCTGACCGCCGGTCACCAGAAAAATTTTCATCTCCTTCAGTTATGTCCAGCACTCGTCAGCTTATGCTTTGTCTGTTTGCTCTGGTCGCCTGTCTGCTGACAGCCTGCCAGGGTGGAAAAGACATGAAGTATTATAACTTCCCGGATGCGGTCACCAGTATCAATCAGGTGGATCCCGCCTACCGGAAGTATTTTGCAGACCAGCAGGGTCGCAACTACAGCGCCGATGACCAGCGCAAGGCACTGGCCGCCGCTATTCGTACATCGCGCACACCGGTTCCCGCCTATGTGCCGCGTTCCGCCATGGCCAGCAGCAAGACCAATGCCCGCAGCCGTGGTAAGGCAAGCACCCGCCGCAGCGCAGTTGCCCGTGGCAAGAAGACCACTGCCCGTCGCGGAGCCGTGGCTCGCAACACGAAGAAAGCTGCCTCCGGCAAGCGCGCTGTGACCAGGAAGAAGAGCGCCACGAAGAAAAAGACCGTGGCTCGCAGCCGCAGCTCTGCCCGCCGCCGCCGCGGTTAAGTTTTCTTCTCAGTTGTTTTCAGAGCCACCGGTTGGAATCAATCGGTGGCTTTTTGTTGCCGGTGTTTTGGGTGTATAAAGAGTTGAAAGGGTACGTAATACGTTGAGGGGTAATCTGAGTAGTTGTTTTGCGCCGCGTACAGGGTAAGTGTTCGACGAATACGGGGGCTGGAATGCTTGATTTTTCTTGACTGTATCAACAAAAAAAGGTATACAGAAAGCACAAAGAGACGATTCTACTGAATCGCCGTGCCTTGTCATCGTAATCCAATCTCTCGTTTTTTATGAATATCGCAATGGTAGGTACAGGCTATGTGGGCCTGGTGAGCGGCACTTGTTTTGCTGAAATGGGCAACACCGTCACCTGTGTGGACGTTAATGCCGAGAAAATTGAGAACCTGAAGAAGGGTATCATGCCCATCTATGAGCCTGGTCTGGCTGAAATGGTGCTGCAGAATGCCGAGGCTGGCCGCTTGCGCTTTTCTACCAGTCTGGTTGAGTGTCTGGATGATGCGGATGTGGTTTTCTCTGCTGTGGGCACGCCACCGGATGAAGATGGCTCTGCCGACCTCCGCTATGTGCTTGAGGTAGCCCGTGAGTTTGGCCGGAATATCAAGAAATACACCCTCCTGGTCACTAAGAGCACCGTGCCTGTGGGAACCTGGGCCAAGGTGAAGGCTGCCGTGCAGGAAGAACTCGACAAGCGCGGCGTGAGTGTTCCCTTCGGTGTAGCCAGCAATCCCGAGTTCCTGAAGGAAGGTACGGCAATTGAAGACTTTACCCGCCCTGACCGCGTGGTGGTGGGTGTGGAAGATGAGAAGGCCGCCAAGCTCATGCGCCATCTGTACCGTCCCTTCATGCTTACGGGCGACCGTGTGCAGGTGTGCGACATTCCTAGTGCCGAGATGATCAAGTACGCTGCCAACAGCATGCTGGCCACGCGTATTTCCTTCATGAACGATATTGCCAACCTCTGCGAACTCGTCGGTGCCAATGTGGATGCGGTGCGCCGCGGCATCGGCTCCGATGACCGTATCGGCAAGAAATTCCTGTACCCCGGTTGCGGTTATGGTGGTTCCTGTTTCCCCAAGGATGTGAAAGCCCTCATCCGCAGCGGTCAGGAGCTTGGATATCGCATGAGCATCCTCGAGGCCGTGGAGGAGGTGAACGAACGCCAGAAGACCATTCCCTTTGCCAAGTTGCAGGCCGCCATGCCTGAGCTGCAGGGCAAGACAATCGCCGTGTGGGGGCTTGCCTTCAAGCCCGGTACGGACGATATGCGCGAGGCTCCTTCTCTCACCCTCATCGAGTCACTGCTGGCAGCAGGATGCCAGGTGAGGGCATTTGACCCTGTGGCCACCAATGAAGCCAAGCGCCGTCTGGGGGCTGATACCATCACCTATTGTGACGATATGTACGAAGCCTGTATTGATGCCGACGCTTTGGTCATCGTGACGGATTGGAAGCAGTTCCGAGTACCTAGCTGGGCAGTGCTGCGCAAGACGATGCACGGCCGCCTTATTATCGATGGCCGTAATCTGTACGATACTGCTGAAGCTGCCGAGGAAGGATTCACATATAAGCGCATAGGCTGATGTCTGCGGAAAAACACTACGATTACCTGATTGTGGGCAGCGGCTTATTCGGTGCTGTCTTTGCCCACATGGCTACCAAGGCTGGCAAAACCTGCCTGGTCATCGACAAGCGACCCCAGCTCGGTGGTAATATATACTGCGAGAATCGCCACGGCATCAATGTACACCTGTACGGTGCCCACATCTTTCATACCTCCAATAAGCAGGTGTGGGACTTTGTGAACAGTCTGGTGCCCTTCAACCGCTATACGAACTGCCCTGTGGCCGAATACGAAGGCAAGCGTTACAACCTGCCTTTCAACATGAACACCTTCTACCAGATGTGGGGTGTCACCACTCCTGCCGAGGCTCAGGCTAAAATTGACGAGCATCGGCAGGAGGTAGCCGCCGCCATGGCAGAGCAGGGCATCACCGAGCCCCGCAACCTGGAGGAGCAGGCGCTCAGCCTTGTGGGCCGCGATATATACGAAAAACTCATCAAGGGCTACACCGAGAAGCAGTGGGGTCGCCCCTGCACGGATCTGCCCGCCTTCATCATCCGCCGCCTTCCCGTGCGCCTGGTGTATGATAACAACTACTTCAACGATGCCTACCAGGGCATTCCCATCGGGGGCTACAACAAACTCACCGAGGCTCTGCTGAAGGGGATTGAATGCCGTGTGAACGAGGATTTCTTTGCCCTCCGTGAGTATTGGGAATCCTTGGCTGATAAGATTGTCTTCACAGGTAAGATAGATGAGTTCTACGGCTACCGCTTCGGCAAGCTCGAATACCGCACTGTCACCTTCGAGCATGAGGAACTCGAGACTCCCAACCACCAGGGCTGCGCCGTGGTGAACTACACCGAGCGTCATATCCCTTACACCCGCATCATCGAGCACAAACACTTCGAGGACTTCGGCGATGCCGTCTACGCCAAGCCTGTTACTGTCATCTCCCGCGAGTACTCTACCGAATGGACCGAAGGCAGCGAGCCGTTCTACCCCGTAAATGACGAGGCTAACTCCGCCCTCTACCAGAAATACAAAGTCCTGGCTGATACCGAATCAGACGTCATCTTCGGCGGTCGCCTTGCGGAGTATAAATATTACGACATGGCTCCCGTCATCGAACAGGCTTTGCGGTATTTTGATGAGTAGAAAGAAGCAACCCTTAGTTATGGACTGGCTGAGTTGTTGGAGATGAATCCCGGCAATCGTAACATCGCCAGCCTCATGTCCGGTGGCCGCTTTGTAGAGATACGCTATAGTATTTTGTGGTAATGTGAACACAGACACACATTATCACATGTATCTCTATAAGGCTTTGGGTTTAGTGTTCTCAGTGCGACTTTCGACCAGCATTATGAGCTTGTCGTATTGTGTTTAGAGGGGCTTATCTTGCTAGTTGTTGTTGGGAAGTGTAGTATTTATGACAGGCAGTCATCTGGATTGTTCGGCAATAATGTAGTGCGGGCGGCGTTTGATTTCCAGGTACATCTTGGAAAGGTATTGACCGATGATACCCAGGCAGAACAGCTGCAGCCCACTGAGAAGCAGAATGATACAGACCATGGAGGTCCAGCCGTCCACCGAGTCGTGCCATACCAGCTGACGCACGCAGAGCATCACGATGATACCCAGTGCCACCAACATGGTGAGCATTCCCAGTAGCGAGGCAATGGACAGCGGCATGGTGGTGAAGGCCACGATACCCTCCAGAGAGTATTTGAAGAGTTTCCAGAACGATCACTTTGTTTCTCCGGCCACGCGTTCAACATTTTCAAACTCAAACCACTTTGTGCGGAATCCTATCCACTCATACAGTCCCTTGGAGAAGCGGTTGTATTCCGGCATGGCCAGCAGTGCATCCACAGCGGGGCGCGAGAGCAGCTTGTAGTCACGCGCGCCATCTACCAGCTTGGTGGAGGATATCATGTTGATGAAGCGGTAGAAAGTCTTCGCAAAGAAAGAGCGGATGGGCGGCTCACCTTTGCGGGTGGTGCGGCGCGTGCCGGCACAGTCGTAGCCTTCCTCCCGCACTGCCTTCAGCAAATCCGGCAGCAAGGCTGGAGGATCCTGCAGATCTGCATCCATTACTGCAGCGTAGTCTCCCTTGGACATGCTCAGCCCGGCCAGTATGGCCGCTTCCTTGCCAAAATTGCGCGAGAACGAAGCATAGCGCACAAAATCGTTCTGGCCTGCAAGTTCTCGCAGAATATCCAGCGTGTTATCCCGGCTGCCATCATTCACCAGAATGATCTCAACATACACATCATCCCCCAGCATAGGAATGACGCGCCGGATTTCATCCATAAAAGGAAAAAGAGCCTCCTGCTCATTATAGCAGGGCACGATGAGCGAAAGAGTTTCCTGTTTCATTTAGTAATGCAGGTAAGTTATTAGCGTTTCCGGCCCAGGGTATCAATTTTTAATTGTTGCTGGTCCTTGCGGAGCGGAAGATGTAGGTTTCTTGTATGGTAATTGGCGAATACTACGTATCTTGAATGCCTTAGCTGCACTAGCATTCGGATAAGCATTTTTGTCGGTTTTGAGAATTCCTATCAAATCCAGGCTGTTCGCCGGCGGGAAAGAAAGAGGGTATGGTAATTCAACGTCCATGTTTCCCAGATCTCTTTGCTTATGGATAAATTCTAACTGTTCGTCTCTCTGAGGTTTGAGTTTCCATGCTTCAATCCCTGCTGGTAAGAATGTCATCAATCCGACAATACTTACTAGAAGACTGGCTAGCATTTGTCTTGGTGCGCAGGTTGAACTTTCTGAATGAATGAAAAAGAGGAATGCAGCTGCTGTGGCTACCATGAAAGCGCAAGGGAGAAAAGACATTCCATGCGGTATAGAGGCCGCCAGGTAACTGCATGCCATAATGCAG
This sequence comes from Akkermansia sp., assembly GCA_045644745.1. Taxonomy (GTDB): domain Bacteria; phylum Verrucomicrobiota; class Verrucomicrobiia; order Verrucomicrobiales; family Akkermansiaceae; genus Akkermansia. Next base: position 9,535 of record JAZRHL010000025.1, on the reverse strand, counting down.
GCAAAGAGGAGAAGGCCCGCTGCTATCAGGATTCTCTTGCATTCTTTTTTATACCGATTACTGAATAACAGGCTTATCAGCAGTAACAAGCTAACGCAGAAAGCGATGTTTGACAGATCCCAGAAATGCTCCCAGAGATAGGGCAGGAAGTAAATATGTTGCCACAAAGGGATTCCGTCAAGTGATATGAGGGAAGCGGCACCTTTCAGCATGTTTACCTTATCCCAATCCAGATTCTGCACAAAATCAGAAATCTGCTCAGGGCTCATGCTGTACACATCGAGTTTGCGTGCATTAGAAATGATTTCAAGGCGCTTTGCGTGTGATGGGGAAGCAAAGAGCGTGAACGCGCCCCAGACTGTTCCTATGGCTCCGGCACAACAAAAAGTTGGCAAGGGCATTTTGCGCCAGCAATGGTATGCTACCCATAAAACGAGCAAAGGAACTATGGTAACAGCCGTACACTCCATGCCCCAGCCGCAGATAAAACCGAGAATGAAGAGGATGATGCACAGCCCCTCATTATTTCTCTGGCTATGGCCAACCCTTTCAGTCCAATTGCATGGGTTATAGCAGGAAAGCAACCAGATAAAACCGACGCTTGGATAAAGGTAATTTGTGCTGGCGGCGTAGCACCAGAAGTTACGCCAATGGGGAATTTCCCCTGATAACAGAAACAGGAAAAAGCAGAACCAGAAGAATACCACACCCTTGGGTGAAGCAATCGTGTCTGTTGTATTATTGCGAAATAACCTAAACAAGGCAAATGGAATACTCACCACCAAGGCGGGGTTGATTAGCCACACCTGCCATCGATTTTCACTTAATGGGAATAAAACGGCATAAAAATCACCAAATCTGGCTACCCATGAGGTGTAGCGATGTGTCGCTGCCTTCCACGCGGATTCCATGGTAGCATTTTTCCATAGCATACCCATAAAAGTGAAATCATCGCCTTTCAACCAAGCTGTGGACAATAAGCACGCGAGGCTTATGAAAGCCACGGCGGCTGAGATGATGATTCCCCATGCCCACTTGTTGCGATACCATTTTTCTCGGTGTCGACAAGAATCTGTTAACTCATTGGGTACATATGAATGCCGACTTGAATAGATAATACTCGCGTAGGTGGCAATGAGGAGCCCGATTAACCCCAATGAGCATCCAATCCAATGAGCACTGCGTTGTTCATAGCTACACGCTAGAATGATGGCATATGCTGCTATCAATATAACGCTTGCCATTAAGAATGAACCCCATTTCAAAAGAGGGTGCGTGAACTGCTGATACAGCAACGTTGTTGTACTGTCTTTTGTCTGTGTCATAGTGTGTAAGTACGCGTTGACATAGTTAAAACGAAACCCATTCAGAGCAATTTATCGTTTAATGCAGTATTGCCAAGGAATCATATTTTTAATGCTGTGCAGCTTGTAGAGTTGACTGCTAACGGCATACTGGTGTCTCCGGGTCTTCGTAAGGCGTGCAGGAAACCTTTATACCAAGGAAACGAGTAATAACACGCTTATTTTTAATCTTACGTTTCATGAACGGTATGCCGAATAGTTTGTATTCAATCTGCCCTGGACTATATTGTATGAATAATTTTTTTAGCGGTGAAAAGTTCATCATGTGCCCAAACTCCAGCATATGAGAGGTCAATCCATATTGGAAAATAATGCGTCTTGCCTCCTTCTTGAGTTTGCAATAGGCTTTTTTGGGTACATAACGTTTTGAAAAATTATATCCATTTCGAACAAGGAAAAACTCAATAGGTGCAGGTATTTGGTCTCCGAAAACTGGAGGTAGGCCGTTTTGTCTGAATCGCTCTAGTATTAAACCTCGGGTAATCAACTGGTCGAGAGCTTTGATTGGACTTTTTGTAAGAGTTGTTCCCATGATACTGTCATCACGCATGTAGCGGCAGTACATTTTATCTTCAAGGAAATACATTGCCCGAGCCCAAGGTGCGGTTGTGTAGAAGAAGTAATTATCCTCATACCACAGTCCGGGGTAAAATCTGGAGTTGTGCTGCTCGATAAGCTTAACTCTCCACAACTTGGCGCAGAAGTTAACATTGGTATTTCGTATCAGCTTGTCAGTAACAACGTGCTTACCGAGTTGTTTTGGGTGATAATAGGGATTATCTCCCTCTCCAGTATCTGTCAGCACGCGTATACCGAACCATACTATGTCGACATCTTCGGTTGCTACAGATAATGCTTTTTCGATTGTATGAGGTTCCAGCCAATCGTCGCTGTCCACGCCTGTTACCCAATCTCCATGCAGACAATTCAGCCCTGTATTTCTCGCAGCCGCCAGTCCTTGATTCTTCTGGTGAATAGCCACAACTCGGGAATCTCGGGCTGCATATTCATCAACAATGGCCGGGCTCCCGTCTGTAGACCCATCATCTATACATATAATCTCTATATTTCTGTATGTTTGACATAACAAACTATCCAGGCATTTTCTTAAGTATCGTTCTACGTTGAATACCGGGACGATAATGGAAACCATAGGCATATTCATATTATTGCAATATTTATAGTGAGAAACTATTATTGAAAACGATTGGTCTTTCTTATTTTAATGCCTAGGATTCTGTAAGTTTTCCTGTTTCCCTCGCGTTTGCGACTGTAAACAGGTATGAAGCCAAAGAGCAAAACTCGGCGCTTGTTTTCTGATTGACGTATTTGCAATAACGGTATCCCAAACCACTTTGATTTTGGTTTTTGAACACTCTGTGCCTGCAATTTATTACGGGGGGGTGAGGGTGGGGTGGGGAGGACGGCATTTCCCTGTAGTTTGGACACAAGCGTTTGCTTAAACATGTAGTATTGCTCAGAAACAAGAAGGTCTTCCATCTCCGCACGATCCCGGTTTGTGAGATCTTTCGTGGGAACATCTTCCAATTCGAGTAGCCTGTTCCTGAACTCGTGAAGATACTCCATCAGCTGGCTCTTCCGCACATTTCGAACAATCCACCTGTGTGATTCCCATATACGCATCAGATATGCTACTTGCATTATTTTCCATTCTTCTGCGTACCGTTGCAACTGGTCTTTAATGAAATCAAACTCTTTAAGCAAAGCAAAAGGTTTTCCTGAACGATTATTGGACGATGACGCAGCATTATCCATGCGGTACATGTATACACATTCGTTTAGGAACATGGCCCGGTCGGCAAGCCCAAGGCACTGCATAAAAAAACCTGTATCCTGATACGATGCGCCAGGAGATTCGTGGAACACGATGCCTTTTTCCTTCAAGAAATCCATACTGTACAGCCCTGTCCATATCGACATCGAAACATGGTAAAAATGTTTATAATCCATGCGGGGTTGTACAACTTTGCCAACGATATGGTATGCTGGGCCATCCCAAGAAATTCTCTTACCCTGCGCGTCGGTAGAAACTCGCTTGAATCTTCCTTTAACTAGTTGTAAGTCATGTGCTATGGCTTTTTGATAAAGTAGTTCCAAAGTTTTCTGCGGCAAGTAATCGTCTGGCTCCAGTATCGCCATGTATTTTCCACGTGCTGCATTTAACCCAAGATTCATTGCCTTGCCATAGCCTCCATTCGGAACATCTATCACCGAAAAGCGACCATCTTGAGATGCATACTTATTCAATATGACTAAGCTATCGTCTGTGCTACCATCATTTACACAAATGACCTCAAAATCGTCAAAAGTCTGTTTTTGTAAACTGTCAAGAGCCTCAACTAAATATTTAGAGGCGTTAAATACCGGAATTACGATGCTTATAGCAGGTGAAACAATAGACTTGTACCAATGAATATCAGACGCAAAATCCTTATACTCCTCTAATTTATCTACACCACACCCAACCGTTCGTTCAACAACTTTGAGCTGAGACTCAAATGTTTCTGATAAGAAATCTCTGAGACCGGCTTTACCGTTAATATCGAATTTCTTCATATTCCATCGCAAATATGTAGCTGCCCATACATAGAACGATTGCCAGGTTTCGTTCGGCAAAACAAGCTTTGACAAAGCATCATATATGCACTTCACACTCATACAACCTGCGGTAGGATTCTTTGACAGATTAGAACCTGCAGATATTTGATTTCCCATCTGGCGATATTTCACCAACACCTCATCAACCACACTTACCCTATCCGCCGCGTACGTTGCAGGAAACACAAACGGGCCATCGTTTCCATGACGGGTAGGTCCAAACTTAAACCCATTTCTCTCCACATAACTTCTCAGAAATAATTTATCCCATGGCCATCCCAACACTGATTGAAAGGCTAACGATGCCGCCTTTCCTTTAAAACTAAAATGTCGTAAATCTACCTCTTTCAAATACGAATCTTTTAGCGCCCATGACAATGGCTTGTATTCACCTTCCTTATAAAATATTTCACTTCGGCAAATAACTACCTCAGACTGTTCTTCTTCTGCTCGAGCCACCATCAACTCCAGCATGTTCAGTTCGAAAATATCATCAGCATCGAGAAATGAGAAATACTTACCGCTTGCAACCTGCATACCATTGTTTCTGGCGACTCCAGCATATTGATTTTTTTGACGCAAAATAGTTATGCGGGAATCCTTGGCTGCATATTCTTCAAGAATCGAGAGGGATGAATCTGTTGAACCATCGTCTACCAGGATGATTTCGATATCCTTAAGTGTCTGGTTGCAGATGCAATCCAAGGCTTGACGCAGATAACACTCTGCGTTGTAGACGGGTACGATAACACTTACAATCGGAGAGGGAGAGGTGGTGACTTGCATACGTACTTTTCTAACTCTTTTGGTTGTATATCGAATTTGTAATGCGATGTCAAGTAAATTTACAAAACGCAAACCAACGCAAACATCAGTTGAGAAAACATCATTGGGAATCGTAGCAGCTTCGTCGGATAAACTGGGTGCTTAGAAATTACCATACGCTGGATGTGATGAATTATCCTTCCAATCGTGTTGTTGTTTATATTACTGATAAGACAGAGCGGTTTGGGTTAGTTGATAGATTGCGTACCATGGCGTATGCCTATGTTCTCGCTGCTGAGAATGGTAGCTCCCTCGATATATATCATGTCTATGGATTTAAATTGGAAGAGTACCTGATGCCGAATATAGTCAATTGGTCGATATCTCCTCTGGATATTTGTTTTGATGTTAATCGGGTAACTTTTATATTTTTTCCTAAGAAAATAGTGAATCTTGATAGGAAGGATAAGGAGTATCATGTGTACACTTCTGATATGCTTATGGAATATATATTGACCCCTGAACAGAAGGAGAGGTATTCAGACTGCTCTGTATTTTCAAAATTATTTAAACTCAGTCCCCGGCTTGAGACGATGCTTGAAGAAAGCCTTGCCTCTGTCGGGGTGGCGGCTGGTGAATATGTGGTTGTCCATGGTCGTTTCCTGAATTATTTTGAAGCTGTGGAAATAGATGAGAATAGAGGTTCAACAGCTGAGTCGGAAGAAGAACGATTGGCCATGATGAAGCGTGTAATCCGAACTCTTGATATAGTTCACGAGGAGAACAAGTGTAAACGGATACTGTTGTTTTCTGATAGCAATTATGTGTTACATCACGATTTATTGCCATCTTATGTAACAGTATTGCCAGGAGAGGTCGGACATGTGTCAAAACATGGTAGTAATTCCTCTGTGGCAGATAAAGCCTTTGTCGATTTGATTTCTATGTCCAGAGGAAGTAAGGTATATAGCCTTAGAGGAGACAATATATATGGAGGTAATTTTGCAAAATACGCTGCTCTCATAGGCGACAAGCCTTATATCCAGCTTCAGGTGTAATGCTGAAAGAAAACCAACAGCAGGCTTGGGGAGGATTAACCTGTTTAGAATTGCATTATTCGGGGATACCCGCAGGGTATATGTCAGGAAAATGAGGAGACAGATACCGGGTGCATATATGACAATAAGATTTGCTTTTGGTTTAAGGCTTACACTCTATTTCGAAGAAATCACCTTAACTCTCTGGCCTCGGCTATACCATCTGGCAACCTGAAAGCGTAGATGTGATGATGGAAGCGTTGATGAAGCTTCCCATCGGGTAAGACAGCTTATCTCTACTTGCGGTAGAAGTATGTCTTTCCCAGAATAGTGAGGGCTCTTTTGCGGGGGTCTGCAAAGTTTTTATCTTTCGAGAAGAGCCGGTACCGCATTGTCTGGCGCTGGGGATTCATGGCTTGTTCAACTTCTTGCACGAATGCCTGCTGACTCTGGTTGAGCAAGTGGCCGGTTGCCGGATAGTGGTTGCGGATGCGGAACCAGGTATAGCGCTGAAGCCGGGCGAGTTTGTGCGCGCAGGCGAGTTGCCAGATATCGCGGATTCCGCTGTGGAGACCATCGACTTTGTCTTGAGTCCAGGTAATGGTTTTGTGCTCTACGCGTAAAGCGTACGTAGGGAGGTGAAGGGCGTAGAGGTGACCTGCCGCCAGGAATGCTCTTACCATGAAAGGGGGGTCCTGGAAACGGGAGTAGGACGGGAATAGAATGTCGTTGTCAACGAGGAGTTTTCTGCTGTATATAAAGCGGTAGAATCCGTAGTCGAACTGGTAATCGGCATATTTGACGATACCATCGCCGGGGAAAAGGAACCCATCTACATCTGCTGCGAAGTTCTGGTGAGGTTCGGAATCGGGGGCTGAGAACTCCTGCAACTCGCCTCCACAGATATCGACATGGTGTTCGATGGCGGTGTTGTATAGTGTTTCGAGAGTGTTCTCAGAAGGATAGCGGTCATCGGGATCGAGAAAGGCGATGTATTCGCCGGTTGCTGCAGCGATGCCTTCGTTTCTGGCTCTGCCTACACCGCGGTTCTCATGAGATATTACGCGGATTCTTGAATTGTGTGCAGCTAAGCGGGTGATAACGCTGTATGTAGCATCTGTCGAACCATCGTTGATGATGATGATTTCTATATTGCTCAGGGTTTGGGACAGCACACTTCGGACTGCCTCCTCGATAAATGGAGCTACATTGTAAGCCGGGATGATTACAGAAATGGCGGGTGATGCAGACATTCTGTCAGGGGTGGGTCAGTTCCAGAGTTGCCATTGGTATTCACGACCTGCAATGCGGATAGTGAGCCTTCCTTTTCTGAATTGGAGTTTCCAGGGATTTGCAAGACTTGTTGCCAATCCCCCCTTTGCGATGATAGCAGCTTTTCGTTTCTGCTTTCTGAGAAAGAAACGCCAGGTGAATGACTTGTCGTCTCGGATAGGGGAAAAGATTTCGTGTAAGATATCAAAATACTCCTGCCGGTAGGGTGTCTGGATGTTTTCCAGGAACCCGATGTTTGCCAGGTAGGCATGGTAATAGAAAGATTCCTTTACCTTATTGAGTATACCATAGCGCTGCAGCACATCCCTGGCGGCTTTAGTCATGGCAGGCATACGGAGCAGGCGTTGGTCGTTTCCCATTGAGGATGAATCCTGCCCTGTTTCCATGCGATAATGAAGGAGCGGTTCTTTCACGATACTTATACTTTGAGCTCGGGCGTAGACCTCCATAATAAAGGGAAAATCCTGGTAGGCTGCACCCTGGGTCTCAATGAACGGTATTTGCTTGAGAAACTCTGCGTGGTATAGATTGCTCCACAAACTGGCATGAAAATGGAACAATGGTAGCCATTCTGCAGGGGCAAAAGGCGAGTCGGGAGCCTTATCAAGCTGGTGAACCTTACTGCTCCAGAGGGTGTTCTGTGATTCCTCCGGTTTTGTAGAATCATATTTCCAGAACATGCACTTCACCACGTCTGCGCCGGTTTCCTGGGCTCGGTTATAGAGCTTTTCGTACATGGCCGGCTCAATCCAGTCGTCGGACTCGATGATGCCGATGTAGGGGGCAGTGGCGCGGGCGATGCCGGTGTTCACGGCTTTGCCGTAGCCTCCGTTGGGCTGGTGGATGGCCACCACTCGTGAATCTGCTGCTGCATATTCATCGACAATGGCAGGGCAGGAGTCGGGCGAGCCATCATCTACCAGAATGACCTCGATATCGGTTAGTGTCTGCCCCAGGATGGAGTCGACACACTGGCGCAGGTATTTCTCAACCTTGTAGATGGGAACAACGACGGAAACCTGGGGCATGGGGTAGAATGAATTCTGGATTTTGGATTTTGAATGTGCCTTCGACAGTTCCTGCAACGGGGAAGCCGGGCTTAATGCGATAGGTGGAAAGCGAAGCCACAGATACGCAGCACGCGGTGGCCAGCCTCACGTCGGCAGGAATAGATGCGCTGCAGAATGGAAAGGTTGCCTTTGCGCTTTCTGGGGAATTGGTGCGGATGGTGGTAGATGAGCCGCAAATCATACCATTCGCGTTTGTTGAACATCTGAGAGTTCAGTGATTTGAGTGCGAAATGCTGCCACAGGAGTGCAGAGTAACGGGCCAGGAACTCATCTACGCGGCAACTGATACGCAGGCGGTAGTCTGCCTGCAAGGTGTGGAAGATTCGCCTGGCGAGCAAGCTGCGCATGGCCGACGGCTTGGTGTCGAGCTGATGGTAAACATCTGTGAGCCGTTCAAGCTCGCGAAGTGCGGCCCAGGCACCACTGTCGAGCTTGCGGATGCTGGAGCTCGGGTTGTCTTCACGGTAGTGGTAAACCGGTGTGTTGGTGGTGGCAATGCTTTCTGCGGCTGCCCAGGTGCGGATAAAGAAACCGAAGTCCTGGAATGATGCACCAGGAGTTTCCGAAAATCGAATCCGGTGAGCATCAATCATATTCTTGCTATAGATAGCAGCCCAGATGCTGGGGGCTCCGATCAGGTATTCAGGAAAATCCTCAGGCTTACTCACTTCTCCTTTTTTGCGGGCGCTGAAGCGGGTGTCGGCATGGCTTTTCTTTTCGGTTTCTCCCACGTAGGCTCCCTTAACGATATCAGCACCTGTCTGTCCGGCGATATCGAGCAGCCTGGAGAACATATCCGGCTCTACCCAGTCATCGGGCTCCACGATGCCGATGTAGGCTCCGCGGGCTTCCTCAAGGGCTGCGTTCATGGCTTTGCCATAGCCGCCGTTCTGGCGGTGGAGCACTTTCACGCGTGAGTCGCGCTCTGCCCAGGAGTTCAGCCGGGCAGGGGATTCGTCTGTAGAACCATCGTTCACGCAGATAAACTCGATATCGTTACCTCCTTCCAGATTTTCAAGGCTTTCGATGCAGGTAATCAGGTAATCCCCGCTGTTGTAAACGGGAATGAGAACACTGATTCTGGGGGATGATGAAGACATGAATCGGGGCGGATGCGGCGCGGCTGCCGGGGCCGCGGGAAAACAGCGGCACTACGGTTGTTCACCTGCTTCTGAATATAACGAATTCCAGATTGTTTTGCAAGCGAAATATTGTATTTAATAATTAGGGTTTAGTTGGAATCTTGGCTTGCTATTCGTTAAGAAAAGCGTATAATGTCCGTGCGATTCGGCATGAGGAAATGGCTTTACACGGCTGGACTATCACTGGCACTGGGGAGTGTGACCCCGGGGCTGGCCTATGAGGTCGTGGAAATCTCGCCGGATGA
>JAZRHL010000024.1:0-3323 GCA_045644745.1 Akkermansia sp. | reverse complement strand
ACGCCAAGAGCAAGGCTTCCGTCATCAAGACCCACCACAACCGCGTGGAGCGCGTGCTCAAGATGCAGGAAGAAGGCAAGGTGATTGAGCCGCTGGCCTTCCTGTTCAAGGACGAAGTGCGCGAGCTGGGTGCCTCCATGGGCATTTCCCACGACATTCTGTGGCGCCACCCCTTCCCCGGCCCCGGTCTGGCAGTGCGCTGCCCCGGCGAGGTGACCAAGGACCGCCTCGACATCATCCGCGAATGCGACGCCATCTTCATCGGCACGCTCCGCAAGTGGGACTGGTACGACAAGTGCTGGCAGGCCTACGCCGGCCTCATCCCCGTGAAGACGGTGGGTGTGAAGGGCGACGAGCGCTCCTACGAGTTCGCCACCAACCTGCGCGCCATCGTTTCCGAGGACGCCATGACGGCCGACTGGGTGCAGCTGCCCTACGACCTGCTGCGCGAGGCCTCCAACCGCATTCTCAACGAGGTTTCCGGCATCAACCGCGTGCTCTTCGACGTAAGCACCAAGCCGCCGGCATCCATCGAGTGGGAGTAAAACCCCACCCAGCTGTCATTTTTCAGCAAGCACACCAGGCACCGATTCCGGTGCCTGGTGTTTTTTATAAGCCCATGCGAATCGGCATAATCAGACAGTCCCTGTTCTTCCGCTCTACAAATCCGAGTTTGTCGAGCAGGTTGCGAAGCGTCAGAGGAGCGGAATTTTGAGTCCCGAAGGGACGTAAGAGGGGAGGCAGGGGTAAGCCCGCTACGCGGGCGCAGCCCCTGCTAACAAACAAAAGATAATGGAGCCCCGACGAAAGGAGTGGGCGGAAGAGGCTCCTGCTTCAATGTGTAACCGTCGCCCCTACCACCCACTCACTACGTTCGGGGTTCAGATTATTTTTATGGTTAGCAGGGGTCCCGTCGCTTCGCGACTCCACCCCTGCCTCTGCTCTGACGTCCCTGCGGGACTCCGAATTCCGCAGGCTACGCCTGCCAGATAATTGCCGATTTGTCGATGATTGGCTGATGATGCCAATGCATCATTTATGGCGTTATTATGCAGAATGGACCAGCAATTCTGAAACAGCCCCGTTTTTTCTTCAGCAAATCGCTTTTTTACTGGAATTTAAGTTATTTTCGTGTAGACTTAACAAGTAATCACCCCGCTGTATCATGAAAAAGTCGATTTTTGCCGCTGTTCTGCTTGGAATCGCCGTATTTTTCGGTGGTTATTCAAACTACCGCGACGATGCGGAAGGCGGAGCGCCCGTACTGAAAAAGCTGAATGACCTGAACTCCGGCGATATCCGCCTGGGGCTCCCGCTTGGTGCCAAGGCCATGCATGTGGGTGAGGCAGAGTTCACCGAATCGCGTCCGTGCTATTTCAACAGCCACCAGTCGGCCTACTCCGCCCTGATGCTCGGCAAGATTGACGGCTACCTGTTCGACAGCCACACGCTCGACTACATTGCCGCCCTCAGGCCTGAGTTCTCTGTGCTGCCCGGCTCCGTGGGCTATGTGGATATTGCCGTAGGCGTGGCCCGCAAGAATGACGCCCTGCTCGGCCCCATCAACGAGTTCATCGACCAGTACCGCAAGGATGGCACCTACCAGGACATGTACAAGCGCTGGATAACCCCCAAGGTGGATAAGGAAGTGCAGTATGAGATTCCTGCCATGCCGGCCATCGCGGCTCCCAGCGCGCCCACGCGCACCCTGGTGGTGGGTATCTCCAGCCAGCAGGAGCCTCTCTGCTTCCCCCTCCGCCACGAGAACGACGAATACACCGGCTTCGACATGGAGCTGCTGCGCCGCCTGGCTCTGCACCTGAACGTGCGCTATGTCATCCGCGACCTCGACTACTTCACCCTGATGGAGGAGCTCTCCAAAGGCAAGCTCGATATCGTCATTGCCGGTCTCAACAAGACCCCCGAGCGCCAGAAGCGCGGCATCCTCTTCAGCAAGAACTACATCGATTCCCACATCGTGGCCCTGGTGCGCACCACCCAGGTCGAGCAGCCCAAAGCTGAATAAAAGCGAACCGCCAAGGCACGAAGCATGGAGTCAGGCAGTGTCTCGCTGCGCCTGCCTGGTGAACTGGCTCTGCCACGTGTTGCTCGGCCGCACCATCACCCCGCCCGCCCCCCATGGCGCTGGCCACGCCGCCCACAAAGCCGGCATCCAGCTGGTATGGGGTGTAGGTTGAATGTAGAATTTTGGATGTTGAATGTATTAAATTTCGCGGGCTGACAGCCCGCCGAATTTTGAGTCCCGTTCAGGGACGTCAGAGGCCCCGGCGCTTCGCAAGTTTCCTCGAAAAATCCCAAATTATCCTGCAGGTACAGTATTATTTCACCCGTTTATCCCAAGGTTGCAGGATAATTTGAGATAAATCGCCCATTTTTGCCCGATTTATCCCAACACCCAAGGATTATTCGGGATAAATCAGCCGTGAAATTCTGGGGCTCGCCGAGCGTTAACGTCGAGCCCCGCAGGGGCGCTAGAGGGTAGGCAGGGGCGTGAGCCCCTGCTAACAAACAAAACATAACAGAGCCCCGAACGAAGTGAGCGGGCGGTAGAGGCCGGGGCGCTGATAATCACGTTCCACTATTACATTTCGGTGGAATCATTATGCTCACCATACTTCTTCATGAAAATAGCAAACTCTTCATGCATAGTAAACTTTTGATGATGTCTGGCCTGATTATCAATATATGTGGTAACAGCTTCCTTCATTGATTCACTGACCGAGAATGCGCCATATCCCTCCTGCCACGAAAACCTATTATAGTACATATCAAGCCCCTTTATCCATCTACTGGAGTTGGATTTGATGTTGCGGACAAACGCGGCAAGACTCATTGTAACTGGAAGAGAGGTCAGTATATGCACATGATCCTGCATACCGCCTATGATATATGCTCATCCACCCATTGCCCGAATGGTCCCCCCTATAAAGCGAAAGATACGCGGTAGATGTTCTGCTTGCATTGAGCATCCTGTACTTTTTACGTGGAAAATAATATGCAAACTTACATTAATTAATGAGTTACCCATACAATATTTCTCGTTTGCAAACTATCATTCACATGCCAATGTTACAAGTTGAAAATCATCAGAATTATAAAGCATCGGCCTCTGCCGCCCGCTCACTTCGTTCGGGGCTCCTATATATTTTATGGTTAAGCAGGGGCTCACGCCCCTGCCTATCCTCTGGCGTCCCTCCGGACTCAGAATTCCGCAGGCGGAGCCTGCCTAATTTAATACATTCTACATCAAACATCCAAAATTAAAAATTCAGAAAGCCCCGCTGGCGGTTAAGTCGGAGGCC
>JAZRHL010000023.1:0-51259 GCA_045644745.1 Akkermansia sp. | reverse complement strand
AATGGCCGGGGCGGCGGTGGGCAGGGGCTGCTCTGCGCTGGCGGCGGCCAGGGTGGCGGCGGCGTGGTCTGCCTCGCGGGTGGGGGCTTGCTGGGTGAGGTGGACGCCGAGGACGGTCTTGAGACTCTGGCCTGCGGCACGGCAGTAGCCGTCGAGCATGGCGGCTGCTGATGGTGTTATTTTGAGGGAATAAGTCATAAAATATTTTTATGTCGTGTTGGGGCTAATATAAAAATATTTTATCAGACCGTCAAGGATAAAATTAGAAAAAACATAAAAAATCTTTACGTCGGCATATGGAGACATAAAACTTTTTTATGTGTAAGTGAAAAAGCGAGTTGACAAAAGTATAAAATATTTTTATGATGCGGGCATGACCATCGAAGAAATTAATGCATCCCTGGCCGCGCTCGGCTGGACGAAGAAGGAATTGGCTGACAGATTGCATATTCACCCTGTAACTCTGAATTTGATTCTGACTGGAAAAAACAAGCTGACCGACCAGCTCGCCGCCCACATTGAGCTTCTGCTGAAGGACCAGCAGGAGCAGCTGCTGATTTTCAAAGTGAGCTACCCTGATGCGCTGTGTGAGCGCTGGGTGCCGGGGTGGGAGAGGCTGACTGAGGAGCAGCGTGTGCAGGCGGTGGAGGCAGTGCTTCAGAGTGCTGCAGAGCAGCTGGCCGCCGACTATGAGCGCACGCTGGCGCCGGAGGATCGCGCGATGATTCGCCGCATGCTGGGCGGCCTGCGCGGGCCTGTGCGTGAGTTTGACCTGGATGCAGAGGCGGGGGATGACACCCCCGGCTACGGGGATGCGCGCGAGCCTTTCGCGTGATGGATCCGAGCGGATGCTATGAATGAGAGCCCGGCCGAGTGCCGGGCTTTTTTTTGCTTTTCTGCTTGCCTTGCAGGGCTGTGGGTGGTAGGATGCAAGGTGCTATGGCTACCAATGAAAACGAATACGAAGAGACGGATTATTCTCCTTACATCTACGAGCAGAACCAGCAGATTCTGAAGGAGCTCAAGTGGCAGAGTCAGGTGCTGCAGAATATTCACGTGGCGGCGGAGAGGACGTCGGCCTCGGCGCAGAATCTGTGGCGTCTGTCGTTCCTGGCGCTGCAGCTGTTTGTGTTCTGCGTGCTGATGGGGCTGGGCAGCCTGTTGCCGGGGATTGGGCACGCGGTGGCGCTGGTGGTGTTCTGCATCTTCCTGGCGGTGTGCCGGCAGGTGTTCCGCGCCAAGGTGGGCATGCCTGGCAAGAAGTGATGCGCCATTGATTTCAATTTTCTCTACTGCCCGGCCGAGTGCCGGGCTTTTTTTGCGTGGTGGGGTTGATATTGCGCCGTATTGCGCTAAAGTGTGGGAATTTTCTTGACTTTGGGGCGGTGGTGTGGTTGAATAAGGGCACAAGGGGTGGTTCCCTTGCATGTTATAAACTAAGGCCGCGCCGGTGAAAGCTTGCGCGGCCTGTTTTTTGTTCTTTTTTTTGCGAAAAATATCCGTATTTGCTTGACTGTTAATGAATAAAGGCGTATAATGCGCTCGCCGCCCGACGCGGCAATCCCGCCGCGCGGGACGGCATGCTTATAACATGCTAAAAAAACCAATCGTATCGAAAGTAGTTGCCGCCCTGGTGGTGGTTGAGGTAATCCTGAGCATTATCTACCTGACGCGGGAGCTGCTAAGATAAAGCCAAGGCCCTGCCGGTAAAAGCCGGCAGGGCCGAAGTTTTTGCCGGATGGTTCGCGGGGTGAGCAGGTCCGCGCCTTTCCGGTGGTTGGTAACCGCATCCTGGAGGCTCTTCAGTTATCCGCCCTGGATGTTATCAAAAAACGGCAAGGAGTCAAGCTCGATTTGCCGGCTCGCGCCGCGCCTTGGTCTATTCCCGCGCCCGTCTTGAAAAGGGGAGCGGCCTGCGGCCGCTGGCTGCCATTTCTGGGCGGAGGAATGGCTCGGAAAGTGTATCTTATGTATCTTATGTATCTTTTCCCTCGTGTGCGTGGAGAAAATAAAATAGGATAAATTGATATAGAGGAAGCAAAAACGCATACATACACCTACACTCCTACACTCTCACCCGCCTGCCACCGTCCTGGGCCATGCCTCCACCCCCTCTCACCCCGCACCCCCGAGGGGTAGGGGGGGCAGGGAGTCTCCTACCACCCCCGGCCCCCTATCGGAGGGTCCGGCGCGGGCGGCAAAATCTGCGAAATGACGGAAGCGGGGAAAACGGAAAATTTTGGCGGGAGGGGCGGGTGGCCGGTGTAGGAGTGTAGGAGGCCGTGTAGGCATCCCTTCGGGTGCGGGGTGGCGGCGGTGGGTCACGCGGTTCGGGCGCTGGAAAATGGGAGGCACTGCAGAAAAGGCTGAGTTGATTCGGCAATTTGCCCGGGACAGGGGCGTGAGTGAGCGCACGGCAAGGAATTACCGTGCGGCGGGGCATCCTGAGTGGGTGGCCTGGAATCGCGCTCGGGCGCTGCCTGCCGGTGGTGTGGTGCCGACCGGTGGTGCGGTGTCGGATTTGGATCGCGCGCAGGCTGCGGCGGATTCTGCCTGGAATCTGCTGAGTCGCCTGCAGGCTGCGGCCGCTGTGGAGCGTGACCCGTCTGCGCTGGCAGAGCAGAGTGCTGCCATCGAGCGGGCGCGCCGCAACTGGGAGAGCGCCCGCAAGGATCTGCGCTCCATCCGCGAGCAACTGGGGCATCTGGTGCCGGTGGAGAATGTGCGCCTTATCCAGCAGACAGCCATCGCCCGGCTGGCCGCCATCTGGCGCGCTTGGCCGAACAAAGTGGCAGGTGACCTGCTGCCTGATGCGCGCCCGGCGTTCTTTACGGCGTGCCGCAAGAATGCGGCAGACTGGGACGCGGCGCTGCATGCGCTGGATGAGGAATTGGAAAAGCTGATTGTATGCTAGAGATGCTGTACAGCAAGGTCTGCCATGACCCGGTGGAATGGGTGGAAAAGAATCTGACCTTTCCGCCGGAGGTGTCGCCGATGCGACCGGGCGCGGTAGATCTGAGCCGCCAGCCGTGGATGCGGCAGGTGCTCGAGGATGTGCTGGACCCCGGGGTGGAGCACATCCACCTGGTGATGGGGACTCAGACGGGCAAGACTACGACGTGTATGCTGGCGGCGGCATTGTTGCATGAGTTTGACCCGTTGCCGATATTCTGGGCGCTGCCATCGAGCTCGCTGGCAGACCGCCATGCGCGTGCCCGTATGTTCCCGTTCTGGAAAGCGAACGCGGTGCTGAGTGGCGGCATTGTGAATGTGAAGGATCAGCTGCGCGTGTCGGCTATGAACACGGGGCCGCTCACGGTGTACTTCGTGGGAGCGCGTGAGCCTTCTGCCCTGGCGCATACTGCGGCGGCTTATGTGTTCGCGGATGAGGAGGCGAAGTATGAGCATGTGAAGAAAGCAGAGGCGCATCCGAGCCTTCTGCTGGAGAAGCGTATGGGTGCCTTCCCGCGCCACCTGATGGTGCATGCCTCCACTCCTAACGAAGAGACAAATATCTTCTGGCAGGGTTTCCTGCAGTCGGATCAGAATCATTTCTATGTGCCGTGCCCTCACTGCGGGCATTACCAGCGCCTGGAGTTCTCACGTGATTCGGTGGTGTGGGACCATCCGGATTCGGGGGTGACGCCGGAGATTGTGCGCTCGACGGCGCGCTATATCTGCTGCGCCTGTAGTCAGGCGATACGCGATGAAGACAAGCCTGCCATGCTGGCGGCGGGTGAATGGCGGCCGGAGAATGACGGCGCGCCGCCATACCGCCGGGGGTATCGGTTGAATACGCTTTATTCCACCACGGTGAGCTTCGGCGAGTGCGCGGAGAAGTACTTCATCGCCTCGCGCAGCAATTCGGCACCCGCGATGCTGCAGGATTTTAGGAATAATTACGAGGCCCTGCCGTTCGTGCATTACTCCATCAAGATTGGTGATGAGTCGATTTCGTCGCTGCTGGGGACGTATCTGCGGGGGCAGTTGCCGCCCAGCTACCACTACGTCGTGGTGTGTTATGACCCGGGGCAGCTGCAGACTCACTGGGTGGCCACGGCCATCGGTCGCGGCGGGGAGATGTGGGTTATCGATTGGGGCACCATCCTGGCGCTGGAATCGCAGCCGGAGAAGGGGGTGGTGGGTGTATCGGAGCATTTCGGCTCGCTGTCGTGGGGAGGGCGTCGGCCTGCCTTCGGGTATGTGGACTCGGGTGACTGGACCGAAGTGGTCTACCGCGAATGTGACAAGACTGCCGGTATACTGACGCCTACGAAGGGTGCGGCGGCGAGCGGCTCGTGGAATAAGAATGAGCTGAAGAATTACCCGCTGCTTGACCTGGTGACGT
Organism: Akkermansia sp.; assembly: GCA_045644745.1. Taxonomy (GTDB): domain Bacteria; phylum Verrucomicrobiota; class Verrucomicrobiia; order Verrucomicrobiales; family Akkermansiaceae; genus Akkermansia. The sequence continues at coordinate 46,911 of JAZRHL010000023.1, read as the reverse complement.
ATTCAGATTTCAAGGTAAAGCTGGAGCTCTACATCCGCATGATCGCGCGGCATGAGATGGGGCCGCTGCATCTGCCGGCGGATGCCACGCCTGACCTGATGGCTGGGCTTTCGGGGCAGGTGCTCGAGAAAAAGCCATCGGGCAAGAAGGAATGGAAGAAGGTGCCGGGCGACCACTACGGAGACTGCATCAAGCTGGCGCGTGTGAGCTGGTGGGTGCGGCGTACAGATTTTGAACCATAACCACATGATGATATGCAAATAACTCAGACGCTTATTCGCGCCACGGCGGAGGCGTATACGCTGGAGGAGCTGCAGGCTCTGCGGCGCGATGCCATCCGCAAGCTGGCCGCCGAGCCGGACTTTATAGCCACGGTTTCCACGGGTGGCGGTGCTTCGTATGCCCGCCAGCAGCGCGTGCCGCTGAGCACGATGATAGAGCTCTACCAGCAAGCCATTGATTACAAGATGGGCAAGGCTGCGCAGGGCGATGTAGCCCAGTTTGCCACCCCTGTCATATTCCTGATGCGCCGATGAAAAGGAGAAAGAAAATGAAGTATGCGGTGCGCGCAGCAGCGGGCCCGCAGGGTGCCACGATGTTTGGCGCGCTTGAGGCGGCGGTGCCGTCGCCCGCGCGGGCGCCGCGGTTCTGGCCCTCGCTGGATGAGAGGCAGGAGATAGATGCCTGGGATTTGTTTGCCACGTGGCGCCAGGGGCGTGCGTTGTATGAGAACCACGATAAGGTGCGCATGGTGGTGAAGACCATGGTGGACCTGATGGGCTGGATCATGCCGCTGCCTGATACGGCAGATGAAGCCTGGAATGAGGAGGCGCTGCGCCTCTTTATGAAGCGCTGCGAGAGGTCGCCGCAGTTTGAACGCTCCGGCCGCCTGAGCTGGAGCGAGCTGCAGGAATGGGTGGAGCGCCGCGCGATGATTGACGGCGATGCGCTGGTGGTGCTGAGCCGTGCGGCTGATAAGGGGGCACAGTTCGCCCTGTATAGTGCGCCGCAGGTGGTAGGTGGCCCGCAGGGTGGCCAGCTGGGCGTGCAGGTGGATTCGGGCAACCGGGTGCTGTATTATTTCCTGCGGGGGGCAGACGGGAAGTCTGTGCCGGTTCCCGGGGCATCGGCCTTCCTGTATGCGCATGAGGAGGACCCGGCGCGTGTGCGTGGTATCTCGGAGCTGGCATCGGTTATCAACAATGCCGCCGACCTGCAGGATGTGGAGGCTTTTACGAAGGCCGGCATCAAGTTCAGCGCGAGTTACTCCATCATTGAGACGAAGGACAAGGATGCCCGCCGGGCTGAGCAGCAGAGTGCGTATCTGGCGCGGGTGAATGGCGAGTCCTGCCCTGATGCGGGTGCGGCTGCGCCTGCTGCGGTGGTGGTGCCGACTGTGGCTGACCGCGCGGCGGGTGAGTTTGCGCTGCGCACGGGGAGCCAGGTGGTGAGCCTGGCGCCGGGGCGCGACCTGAAGGTGTTGCATGATAACCGCCCGAGCAACGAGACGCACACGTTCATGGCCGACCTGGCGGATTCGCTGGCTTATGCGCTGGGGCTGGACCCGGCGGTGGTGTTCCACCCGGAGAAGCTGGGCAGTGCCTCTGCCCGCTTCACGCTGAAGAAGATGGCACGCACGATTCTGCGCCGCCTGCGCCAGCGCGAGCAGCTGTGCCGCGTGATGTGGACGCATTTCGTGGCGTGCGAGATTGACGCGGGGCGCCTGCGTGTGCCTGCCGCTGAGGATTGGACGGAGGTGCGCTGGATTCCGCTGCGCGATCTGACGATTGATGCGGGGCGCGAGGTGCAGGCGGTGATTAATGCTGAGCGTGAGGGTCTGGCAGATGCCGACCAGTGGGCGAAGGCTACGACGGGGCGCACGGCGGCGGAGCTGCTGCGCCGCCGCGCGGCGCGCCTGCGCCTGGCGCATGAGCTGGCTGAGGAGTTCGGCATTACGGTGGCGGAGCTGCTGCCGGGGGCGCTGGGGTCTACGGCGCCGGTGCCGCCTGATGCCGGTGCGGATGGTGAGTCACGCGGTTCGGGCGATGGTGCAACTGAGCAGAACAGCGAAGGTGCAGTTTCATAGGTAGAATGATGAGTAGAGAAAGCCTGCCCCGGGTGGGGCAGGCGCAACCTTTCAGAAAAAAAATGATGAAAAGCAACGCAAAGATGATGGCGCGCATGGCGCCGGATGGCGGCACGGCTATCCTTACCCTGACGGGGACGGTGGGGCACTGGGGTTTTTCCTCGGAGTACTGGGATGAGATGGAGGCTTACTGCCAGGAGCAGAAGGCGAGCAAGCTGGTGCTGCGCATCAATTCACCGGGCGGCTACCTGCTGGACGGCATGGCTATTGTGGACAAGATCAAGGCCAGTGGTCTGGAGGTGGAGGCTGAGGTGTTCGGCATGTGCGGCAGTGCTGCCACGCTGGTGGCTCTGGCTTGCGGCAGGGTGCGCATGAGCCGCAACTCGCGATGGATGGTGCACCACCCGACGGGTGTGCTGGCTGGTGAGCTGGAGGACCTGGAGAACGGGCTGGCGGATTTCAAGGCGATGCGCCTGCAGGCTTTTGAGATGTATGCCGCCAAGACGGGCAAGAGCGTGGAGGAGCTGATGGAGGCTCACGCGCATGGTGTTTTCTACACGGCTGAGCAGGCGCGTGCCTACGGCTGGATTGACGAGATTATCGGCGAGGAGGATGGGGAGGAAACTCCCGAGCCTGCGCCGGAGGAGACTTCCGCTGATGATTCCGCTGATGACGGCGAGGAGGAGGATGGCGCTGAGTTTGCTGCTGCCCGCGGGAATATAGGCGCTGCTGCTTTTGCACGGCTGGCGAGTGTGTTCGGTTTCCGCCCGCGCCGCAAGGTGGTGAGCGAGGAATCCCGCCTGGCGCGTATGCAGGCGAGTCTCGATGAGCTGAAGACTCAGATGACGGCTCTGCGCGCTGAGCGCGATGGTGCTGCTGCTGTGGCTGCCAGGGCTGAGGCTGAGGCTGCCGCTGTGGAGGCGCATGTGCAGGAGCGTGTGGCGAAGGCTGTGGCTGCTGCGCGCGCGGAGATGGGTGTGCCGGCAGGGGGGCTGCCTGCGCCTGTGGATCCGAATGCTGTGCCGCGCGTGAATCTGGCCTCTATGAGCCGCGAGGAGCTGCTTGAGCTGGCTATGAAGGGGCAGAAGATGTGATTTTTGAACCAATTTAATATTTTAACAGATAGAAGAAAGAAACTGATATGAATATTCTTGTGAAGAATTCTCCTCGTGAGATTGCTATGGCTCACTTTCCCGAGTTGTTCGGTGTGAAGGCTGAGATGAATGCTGAGGATGATGCCTCTCTGAATCCGAATGCCCGCGTGCAGGTGAATCTGAGCGGAAATTCGCTGAATGCTGCGGGTGCCACGCTGTGGAGCACGGTGGCGGGCTCTGCTGTGGATGCCGCGAGCAAGAAGTACTTTGACCTGACTCGCTTCTCCCACGCTACTGTGCCTGCTGTGCAGCTGCCGCCCGGTGTGCAGCCTGTGATTAATGTGCCTGTGGTGCTGGGTGCCGGTGAGGCCAAGGAGAACCTGACTGACTGGGCTACCAGCGCCCTGAGCCAGAAGTATGTGCCTGTGGCCGCTACGCGCGTGAGCACTCCCTTCGGCCTGAGTACTTATGATATCGCCGACGGTGAGAACCTGAATAAGTTCCTGGCTGCTGCGGTGGAGAGCACGATGGCCAAGGTGACGGCTATCTGGACGGCTGCCGTGGCTGCCACGGTGCCGGATGATGCCGCCACTACCGCCCCCACTGCCGAGGCTGTGGGCAAGTTTGTGACGGATGCCTCTACCTGGGGCCCGGAGGTGATTGCCAAGGAGGTTTCCAAGGTGTTCGGTGATTATGGTGCTCCTGATTGCCTGGTGCTGAGCCCTGACCTGTATGCTGCGGTGATTCCCACGAATGCTCTCTCGCTGAATCCGAGTGTGACGGGCACCTACGGTATCGGCACCATGGGTATGAGCGCTGGCCTTGCCGCAGTGGGCAAGGGTGCCGGCAAGGGCGTGGCTGTGCGCGCCGGTGGTCTGGGCGTGGTGAACACTGTGCCTGACCTGGCCGGGCTGGATGGCGTGGCTGTGCGCGACCTGGGCACGGTGAACGGTGTGCATATGCTGCTGAAGACTACGGTGGACCCGCTGCGCGAGACGTTCTACTGCTCTGTGGAAACCTACTTCGGCGCCAAGGTGCTGAATCCGCAGGCTGTGAGTGTGCTTGTGTAATAAGGTTCTGTCTATATCCGCGAAGCTCACACCATGGACAGCCAGATTCAGAGCCTGATAGCTGCGGGTGCTGCTGATGCGCAGCGCTGCCTGGGAAGCCAGGCGGTGCTGTACCGCGGCGGTGAGGAATACTGGAGCGGCTGCCTGGTGTGGGTGGAGACGGGGAGCAGGTATGCCGTGGAGCTGGGCGGGGCGCTTTACAGCGTGACGGGCCGCGCCACGGTGCAGGCAGGTGCGCTGCCGCAGGCACCGCAGCCGGGCGACCGGCTGAAGGTGAACGGGTACTTGCACGCCGTGGTCGGCGTGTTCAAGTCTCCCTTTGATAATTCTTACAACATTGAAGCCTCTCTCCTGCCGCGATGAGCACGTTTGACCTGGATGGTGTGGCTTTCTACCTGAAGAAAGCGCAGGCCAACATGGAGCGCCAGCATCCTGAGCTGGTGCGCCGTTGCGGTGTGGCGGTGCTCAACGTGGCGGGGCGCTCCACCCCGCCGAACAGAGGCGGCCGCCGGAAGGGCACTAAGCAGACGGGCTATGGCCAGACGAATGTGAAGGCGCTGAAGGTGCGCATTGCGGCCGAGATTACGGGTCGGGAGGAGTTGAACCCGACTGTGCTGCCCACTGCTGTGCCGGTGAAGGATGGCCTCGGGCATTCTTGGGAGGGTCCTGCGTTTGCCTGGGGTGGCTACGGTTTCCGCGTGCCTCGGCGAGGGGAGGGGAAGAAGTCTTTTCCGCGGGTGAAGTATGAGGACCCGATGTGGCTGCTGAGGCGGCGTCGCTTCGGCCGCAAGGGTGACGTGGTGCGTGGGTATAACAGGCTGCCGGCTGATGGGATACGCTGGGTGAAGAAAAGCGAGCTGAAGCGCGCGGTGAAGTATTTCCAGGAGCGGGCGGGTAAGCTGATTACGGGCTGGCTGCCTGCTGCTGAGGCTCTGCGGGCCGGTAATGCTGGGCGTGATTTTCGCGTGAGTAAGTTCCGCCGCCCGGGGTACACGCGGCTGGAGGCGCATGATTTTATTGTGGAACTGAGCATGCGTGCTGACTGGGGCGGCCTTATCGTGGCCCGGAGAATGGGCCCGTGGTTCATGACCTATGTGGAGGATGCCTCCTGGGGCGCTATCGAGGAAACCACCGACAAGTTTCTTAAATACATTTTCAAGTAATGGCTTTTTCTAGTATCCAGCAAATCATGGCCCAGCTCGCCAGGCAGCTCAAGGAGCGCCTGGCGGGCACTCCTGCCGCGCGCTGGAGTGTGCGCGGTGAGGTGGCTGCAGCGCTGCCGCCAGCGGAGGAGATTGAGGATGATGTGCCTCGTGTGGTGCTGCAGGCGGGGGCAGGGTCGTACGCCATCAGCGGTTCGCAGCACCGGTGTTTCCGGTACGATTGCGAGATGGTGCTCATGGCATCGCCTGATTCTGCGGGCATGGAGGCTGAGCAGCTGATGCCTGCGCTCGCCCTGCTGGGGGAGACTCTGGGGGGTATCCTGCGCGAATGGAAGCGGTCTCCGCTTGTGGATCCTGCCGATGGTGTTGCTGCTGCCTACTGCGTGGATGCGCATGTTTTCACTCCGGAATCGGGCACGGCTGAGCAGCTTTTCGTCTTTCGCCAGACTTTTGTGCTGGTGATACAGTTTTGAACCAATTTGAATCTTTAACCGATAAAACAGAAAGGAAGAAAAAGATATGGCTACTTTAATTAAGACGTATGGCGAGGTGCCTGAGTGGGGTATAGGGCAGGCTGAGGATTCGGCGCTGCTGCTGACTTCTGTGGATCTGACTACGAGTGTGACGGGTGAGTATGTGCAGAAGAACCGGCTGGGGCAGACGAGTGGTGTGATTCTGTATGACCAGGAGCAGAGCTGGAGCATGAGCGGCACGCTGGTGGCTGGGGGTGTGCTGAGTTATACGCTGGCCTCGGCGGTGGCGCTGAATAATTTTGAAGGGAATAATGATTTTGTGGATGGGCTGGGCGCCGGTGCTGATAAGACGGCGAAGACGGCTATCTGCAAGGAGATTAAGCGCACGCTGGGGAATGAGTCTGCTGTGCAGGTGGATATTTCCGGTGTGAATTATAATTTCACCAGCAGTCTGTAATTTTTAACCAAGGGGGAGACGATGAAGCAGGTTGATACGGAGCCGGGCAGCCAGTATAGTGTGGATTCCGCCGCGGGGTGCACGGTGAGCACGCCGGCGGGGCAGGTGATTTGCCGGGTGATGCCTGGCATCATTGGCTCGTTTATGGCGAGCGGGTATGTGACCTGTTTTTCTGATGATGCGGCCGGAGTGACGCTGGTGGCCAGCGGCACGCCCGGCGGCACGGGCGGGCAGCCGATGCAGATTTCGCAGGCGCTGGATGCGGCGAACAGGGCGGAGGCTGCGCGTGAGAAGGCGGTGGATGCGAAGGATGAGGCTGTGCTGGCTATGGGTGACGCGGTGAAGGCCAAGGCCGATGCCGAAGCCGCCAAGATGGAAGCCCAGACAGCAGAGAGTAATGCCGCGGCTGCACAGGCTGGTGCTGAGAGCGCGCGTGATGAGGCAGCAGCAGCGCAGGCTGTTGCAGAGGAAAAGGCTGTCTCTGCAGCAGCTGCTGCAGAGGAATGCGCGCGGCTGTTGGGCTGCGTGGATGTGGAGCTGGTGCGGCCGGTTGTTATCAGCGTGGTGCAGCGTGCGATAGATGAGCGTGTGCCGGAGGATGTTGGCAGCCGCATCGATGTGGCTTGGGATGGGCGGCTGGTGGTGCGCGTGGACCCGGCGGATGATTATGTGCAGCGCGACGTGAGCACTGCGGTGGAGCGGGGTGTGCCGCCTGCGGTGGGTGCGGTGCTGGTCTGGGAGAAGTATAAGGGGTGTAAATCGAATGCTGACTTGCTGGCGGTTAATGCCGATTTTGTGAATGATCTGACTGCGGCGGGGGAATGGTTTTATTCTCTTGAATCGTTGACTAGCGCCAATATTTCGTGGTCTACTGGCATTTTTAATAAGAGCCCCATGCGGGTGTTTTGCGCCCCAACTCCGGCGTTGCGGAATGCCGCGGGTATGTTCGGAGGCACGGCGAATCTTGAGCGGGTGGAGATGGATTTTTCGCGTGTTACAAATGTGACGGCGTTATTCTGGGGAAGCGGCATTCCTGCTCTGCCGGAGGGTTTTAATCCTGCCACCCGGAATTTCGAGCAGCTTTTCCGTGAAACCCCCAACATGTTAGTGACGGACGATTCTGGTCGTCTCGTGTTTCCGTATTACCCCGTAATTGATGAGGCAGAGAACGCTTCACAGATGCTTTATGGCGTGGGGTATGGCAAGAAATGGTGGCTGGATGAGCGTTACAAATTCGAGAAGCTTAAGAATGCCAGCTTGATGTGTACTAATGTCTGGGGCTATAACGCTACGGGGCTGCAAGAGGTCAAGCTGAATCTGATTTCTTTGGAAAATGCGGACTGGATGCTGCGTAATTGCGTGGGTTTGACGCATTTTGAAAGTCCTCTGCCGAAGCTGAAAAAAGCTGAAAATATGTGCTTTGGTGAGTATAGCTCACAGATGACCAGCCTTGATAAAAGCTCGGTGTTGGGTATTTTGGGGAGCATTCCGGAGTGGACAGACGGCGGGACTCACAAAATCGGGTTGGGTATCTACACTGGCTACCAGAGCGATGATGACGTGATAGCCGCGATTGCGGAGGCAGAAGCTAAAGGCTGGACGGTATCAATCCGCTGGGCGACAAGCCCTGTGCCCGCTGAGTGGACCGCCGCGCAGGGTGAGGCTGCTGCTACCTACGGGCTGCGGAGGCCGCCGATTTATGCTCGAGTGAGCGAGATGGACGGTGAGCAGTATCTTGATTGGAGTCATTATGTGACAGACTCGAGCGGATATGAAGAGTTCCGAAGTGTTGAGGCGGCTCGAGAGTATTTCGGCCTGCCTGAGGAAGATTTAACCGAAACTGAATAACTATGGAAACAAAAGGAACGAATAAAATGGTGGCCGGTGTGGCAAATGCTGCAGCGGGGCAGATGGTGAAGCAGGCCGGTAAGGCCACTGGCTGGAAGAAAGTGGCGTGGATTATCGGCGCCGCGGTGGCTGGTGCTATCGGTTGGCTGCTGGGTGATGGTGCCACGCAGGTGCAGCCGGAGGTGACGGTGCCGCCTGCTGCTGTGGAAGTTCCTGCCGGAGAGTGACGCCATGACTGACAAGCTGAAGGAGAGTGTGCCGCCGCTGCTGAGGCTGTGGGAGGCACGCCCGAAGGATGCCATTGCGCTGATTTGCGTGGCGGCTTGCTGGTACTTGTACCAGGATATCCGCGCAGAGTTCCGCACCCGCAGCGAGGAAAGTCGCCGCACTACGGAGGTGCTGGTGGAGCTGACTGCGGCCATCCGGGAGCATAATCCGCGGCTTGATCACATCGAGAGGCAATTAGAATCGCTTCGCTATGAAGGAAAAAATTCGACTGATTCAGGCCAGGGTGGGCGTTGAGGCGGATGGCGTCATCGGCCCGCGGACGTTGGAGGCGCTGATGGCGGCTCTGGGTGTTGAGGAGCGGCCGATGTGGCCTGCGCAGGCGCAGGTGCGCCACGGGAGCAGCTGCTTCGGCTCCCCTGGGCGGGAGGAGAACCTGGTGAGTGTGGTGCCGGCGTACCAGCTTTTTTATGAGGGGAAGCCGGTGCGCTCGATACGGGTGCACCGGGTGATTGCGCCGCATGTGGAGGCGGCGCTGCGGGAGGTGCTGGAGCATTACGGGCTGGAGCGCATCCGCGAGCTGGGCCTTGACCAGTACGGTGGCAGCTACAACTGCCGCAAGTCGACCGGGTCCTCCTCGCTTTCGATGCACGCCTGGGGCATCGCCCTGGACTTTGCGCCTGCTACGAATGCCTACAGCATGCGCGCGCCGGAGGCGAGCCTGAGCCGCCCGGAGTGCGAGGCATGGTGGGAGATATGGGAGCGCCACGGGGCGGTGAGTCTTGGCCGCAAGCGGAATTATGACTGGATGCACCTGCAGTTTGCCCGGCTGAGTGAGCTGGAGTGAGTCACGCCTTTCGGGCGTATGCAGATGAATCAATTACGCCCCGAACAACAATTTCTTGAGCCTTTAGATGACCCGAGTGCCGCCGCGATGCTGGTGACGCTCGGGTTTCCTCTGCAGCCGGGTGGCCATGAGGTAAGGCTGACCGATTTGTCCTCTGCCGGCCGGGCGGGGGAGAGTGCGCGCGCCTGGACGCTGGGGAGGGTGTCTCCGAAGGCGGGGGATGCGCGGCTGGTGCTGGCTGCCTGGCGGCGGCCGCTGCCTGAGCTGGAGGGTGCACCTGCTGCGCTGAATGCTGCTGCGGTGTGCAAGCTGGCGCTGCATAACCGGCGATGCCTGATGTTGCAAGTGCAGCAGGGGCTGCCGCTTTTTGCGGGCACGGTGGGCACTTTCGGCCGCCTGGGTAACTGGGCGATGGCTGGGGCTCATGCTGTGCCGGAGATGGCTGCGGGGCCGGTGAATGTGTGCGATACGCTGACGGCGGCGGTGGCGGCTACCTGCGGGCTGCAGGTGGCGGGGCATTTTGTATCTGCCGGCCGGCATGGCTGGCTGGTGCTGCCGGGGCCGGAGGGGCGCTGCAGCTACCAGGTGGAGCAGGTGCTGCAGCTGGTGAATGATGCGGACTACATTTCCGCGAATGACGACACGCTGGCTCTGGCGGCGGGGGTGCTGCATAACCGCTCGGCTCTGCTGCAGGGTGGCCAGCGTTCCGGTGCGCTGAATGTGCTGCACCGGAATGGGCGCTACGCGGTGATTTCTGCCGCGGCGAACAGGCAGACGCAGATGGCTGCGGCCCGGCACCTGAATATTTGATTTTTTTTTAGTTATGGCTCACAATATTGAATTGAAACTGAAGGCTGACGCGCGCGGCGCGAAAGCGGGGCTGCAGGCTACTGCCCGCGCTGCCGATGAGGCAGCGGAGGCGGTGAGGGAGTTTAACGAGGCGGCTGCCAGCGGCGAGGATCTGGAGCGCATCATGAAAAAGCACAAGGATGCTTTTGATGCGGAGGCCGATGCGATAAAGCGCGCGAATGCCGCGCTGAAGGAACGCGCCCGCGTGGAGAAGGAAATCAGCAAGCTGGAGGCTGGCCTGGCGAAGAATTCGCTGGGTAATCAGCTGGCCGATGCTGCCCGCGGCGCACTGGTGGCAGCTCCGGCTGCGGCCGCCGCCGGGATGATGGGGCTCATGACTGAGGCCTCGCAGCGTGGCGCTGCCTGGGAGCAGGCTGAGTCACGCCTGCGCGTGACGGCCGGGGCTGATGCGAACGATGTGAGCAATGCGGTGGAGCGTATCTCAGGCAGCTACGGAGCCGATGCTACGGCGCTGCTGGGGCAAGCCGCCCGCCTGACGAAGGCGGGGCTGAGCAGCGAGCATGCGGTGAAGGCTATAGAGAGCGCGGTGGTCGCCGCGCGCGGCGATGTGGCGCAGGTGGAGGCGCTGCTCGACATCATAGCCGAGTCTGCGACGCGCGGCACGCTGGAGGAGGACCTCATGGGCCGCATGGAGGAGAACGGCATCGAGCTTCGCCGCGTGCTGATGGAGCAGTTCAACATGACGAAGGAGGAGTTCGACGCCGCGCTCTCTGCCGGCAAGATTGATGTGTCGAGCTATTTCGACGTGATTGATAAGCTGACCGGCAAGGGCACGGCCGCCCAGCGCGCGGCCGAGGCGGCAGCTAACTCGACGGCGGGGCTCATCTCCCGCGTGGGCTCAGAGTGGGACTCCATCATGCGCAACTTCGGCGAGCTGCTGAACGAGGGGCTGGTGAAGCCGCTGGCCGAGAAGGTGCTGCCGCTCATGCAGAAGGCCGGTGACTGGTGGCGCGACCTGATGCGCGACCGCGCCACCGAGGACCTGATTTCTGACATTCATCCGGACTATCAGAAGCTGCTGGATGCCGAGGCGGCCGCGAATGCCGGGCCTGCTGCCAAGACTCAGGAGGAGCTGGAGGCTGAGGCGAAGATGCGCGAGGCTGTGGAGCAGCGCACGGAGGCTTACAAGGACCTGAAGAAGGCCATGCTCGAGGCTTCGAACGCCGACCTCTGGCGCGAGATGAGCATGGAAGACAAGCGCGCCGCCATCGGCCGCAACACGGGCATCGGTTCGGGCGTGACGGTGGCCTCCATCGATGACGCCATCCGCTCGGAGAGTGGCATGGCGAAGCTTGCCCGAGGCGAGGAGATCAGCGAGAGTGAGCTGGCCCACACGCAGATGCTGCTGCGCCAGCGCCAGCTGCTGGCCGCGCTGGAAAAGCAGGAGGAGGCCGCGCTGAAGCAGCGCGAGCATGCCGAGGAAGCTTTGCGCCAGGCAGACCGCCGCCAGCAGATGCTGCAGGCGGAGCTCGATGGTGATGAGGAGAGACTGCGGCTGCTCAAGCTCCAGGAAGAGGTGGAAAAGCGCGTCGCACAGTACCGCCAGCAGGGGGGTGATGAGGCCGATGCCGAGGCCCGCGCCGCCCAGGACATCGCCCTGGAGAATCAGGTGCAGGAAAAGCGGCGGCTGGAGAAGGCAGGCGAGGCGAAGCCGGAGCAGGGGATGAAATCCACGGGCTGGATTCAGACCAGCCTGGCCTCGGTGGGCGGCGGTGGTGTGAGCATGCGACAGTATGAGAGCCAGGGCCTGAAGGTGGCGCAGAATACCGAGCAGAACACGGCCAATATCTTCAGCACGGCAAAGGATATTCTGAACGCTATCCGCGAGCCTTCTCTGCAGACGGTGCAGACAGTGCTGGCCTGATAATTTTCAATCAACACGAAAAAAACGATGAAAAACAGAGATTTTGAGATGGCCGCCGCGCTGGTGGCTCCTGAATCCAGCCGCCGCTGCGTGTCTGCTGGCTCGCTGCTGATGCTGGAAATGCTGGGCAATCCGCTCGCCTCGCTCGATGTTGAGCTGACGGAGAAGGCTTCCGGGTACCATCTGGCAGAGATGGTGTGGGTGCACGAGGCGCCGCTTGACCGAGTGCGCGCTGCTGCCTGCGTGGCGAGAGAGAATCCGCTGGGTGTGCAGCAGCTGGTCCTTTCCTGGGTGGATGACAAGCCGCTCGATTGGCTGACCGAGGCGCGTGAATGGGCTTGTGGCGAAACCCGCCGAGCGCTGGCGTGTCTGGCCGTGCATGAGAAAACCTCTGAATCAAAAAACGCACCTGGCCCCTGTTTGTCGTGAGCCTGCTTTGCGTGGCTTGCAGGGCAGGGGCCTGTAGTTTCCGGGAGCTGTTGTGGGAACCGTTCGCGCTGGTGGCGCAGCTGGCACATGCAGCCCAGGTGCACGAGGGTGCCACGATGCGCTGGGTGCGCGCTGAGGAGCAGGACGTGGCCGAAACTTTCAACAAAATATCGAATTTATGCAATCATTCAACATAATTGAGGGACTCGAGGAGCAGTCTTACTCCTGGAGCAAGGTGGCGCCGCGCACGATGAGCGGCACCACCACGGGCGAGACGGAGACGCTGAATTTCACGGGTAGCACGCTGGCGATGAAGTCGCTGGCTCAGCACTTCCTGGCCGAGGGCTCTGCCACGATGCAGGTGAGCTGCACAGTGACCCGCCAGGAGGCCGACATGGCGCGCCTGACGGTGACGCGCACTTATTACGGCTCCGGTAGCTCGGAGGATGAGCCGGTGGAGCCGGAGAATCCTGACACCCCCGAGCAGGGCCAGGCAGGCGAGGCCGGCAGCAGTGAGGCGAATCCGCTGGTTTCGTTTGATTACACGGAGGTGCAGCAGCCGATTCTGACGCACCCGCTGGTGGTGGCTCAGAAGATGGGAGCGAAACACCCCAGCATGATAGCGCTGCGCATGTTTGCGCAAGGTTCTGATGAGAATCAGACGTTTTCCTGGGGCGATTCCGGTGAGCTGAATGTGAACACGGTGGGCGAGGCACTGGGTGCTTTCCCGGATGAAGTGGTTGACCTGGTGGGCAGCCAGCAGTTCTATCTTGATGTGGTTATCACTGCCAGCGTGAAGTGGGAGATTGAAGGCACGGCCGCCCTGCCGAATTTCGGACAGGTGCCGAGAATTGAGTCTCCTCCGAATGCGATACAGCTGACGGGGAATCGCAACTGGCTATTCTGCGGCGGCAACATTTCGGTAGAAGGGGACCGCGTGTATGTGGTGAAAAATTACAAGGCCAGCGATGCAAATGGCTGGAATCCTGTTTGCTATGCTTCGTCATGAGTAGTTATTTCAAGAAGGGAGAAGTGCTGAGTGCCAAGGCTCTGAATGACGCGCTGAACGGTGTGATGCCAAACCGCTCGAGGCAAGTGGCGGGGCCTCCCGGCCGAGGCAGTGTGGTGAACCGTGTGCCGGTGCCGGTGTTGTCGGCCGACCGGCCGGTGTACCTGGATAAGGCGAGCATGGTGCTGAAAGCGGGCGAGCCGGAGGGCTGGTATATCCAGCAGAATGGCCAGCTTGTTCATCTGCCGATGGTGAGGGAGAATGCCTCGGTTTACCTGGTTATTCACACCGATTCTGATGGCCGCGAGACGAGCCGCGAGTGGACCTCCACCCAGCAGGTGGCGGCAATGTGGGACCCGCTGGGGAAGACTCCCGGCAGGGTGGTGCACATGGTGGGCCGCACCGCCGAGAATCCTTTCATGAAATCCGGCCCCGGCAGCCTGAGGCATGTGTTCTACCCCGTGAACGCCAGCAAAGTGCAGACCGAGCTGGTGAATTTCGCCGTGGATGATTGCGATTTGCCGCAGGGCGTGCGGGAGTTCCCTCTGCTGCTAGACCAGCAGGGGAACACCCGCCCGGTGCGCGTAATTCAGAGCTCCGGCGGGCTGTTGCAGGTGCCTCCGGCCTCCGGCTCTGAGAACCGCCAGCCGCTGGCGCTGGCGCCGAGGGTGAGTCTTTTTGAGATGCCGCCGTATTCGGATATGGCTCCGGCGACGGGGTACTGCGAGGATCCGGCCACGCTGCAGATGGGGAGCTGGAAGGATCTGGCGCATTTGTATGTGGGGAATCAGACGGTGAAGCTACAGGGGTACTGGGTGACTCCGTGGCGCGTTGGGCTGGCTTTTGCGCCGGGGACGGTGGAGGTGGAGAGTGGTGCACCCGAGAAGATGGCCTGGCAGGGGGCGACGCCGGTGGTGGGGCAGAATCCGCACGGGCTGGGGCCGTGGAAGCGGGTGAGTTATACGCCGGGGGTTCCGCTGGTGACGCCTGGTGTTCCGCTGGATTGTGGTTATGAGGTTTATGACTATGCTGTTTATGAGGCTCCGGGGACGTATGCTCCGGGGACGCTGGCAGGAGGCGGGCCGGATTTGAGCACTGCGCAGAGGGTGTTGTGGGTGGCGCAGATGCGGCGCCAGAGGTGGCCTCAGACTACTGATTGGGTCTATTTCGAGAAGACTGAGCTGACTGCTCCTCTGACATGAAGAAGTGCATTGTGATAGGTTCAGGGGCTGATGTGGTCGGGCGCAAGCTCGGCCGCCGCATCGATGCGGGGGATTTCGGGCTGGTGCTGCGCGTGAATAAGCCTTACGGTTCGCCCGAGGATGTGGGCAGCCGCATAGATGTGCTGGTGACGCGGTGGAGCGCGTGGATCCAAAAATATTTCCCAGGGCCTATGCTGGGTTGCCAGAGGGTGGTGCTGAATGAGCATCTGGGTATCTCGGCGGAGGAGATGTGGGCGGCGGCGCTGGAGATTGGGCACGCGCATGTCTCCGCTGGCCTGCTGGCCTGCATGTGGGCTCTGAACCGAGGCGCGCGCCAGGTGTACGCCATCGGGTTCGGGTATCGCCGCGGCCAGGGCTGGCCGGGCGAAAAAGTCTACATGGACGGCACTGTGGATAACAACACAAAATATGACTGGCCGCGCGAGAATCGCTGGCTGGAAAACAACGTGACGCTTTTATGATCTACTTAATCGTGACTACTCACCCGAGCCGGAGATATCCCGGTAAGAATGGCCTGCTTGCCCGGTACACATTTGACTGGGCTGCTGCCGCGGCGCTTCATTGCCAGGATGAAGTGAAAATCGTGCACGCCGGTCCTTTCCGGCCGGCCTGGCTGCCGGTGAAGGTGGAGCACATCGCCACCCCGCAGGATTCCGGGTCGCATCTGGCGGACGTGCTGCATGCAGAGACCGCCCTGGCGCCCGCGCTCAGCGACGTGATGGTGCTGGCTCAGCTCACCCAGCCGCTGCGCCATGTGTGCCTGCTGGCTGAGGTGGTGGAGGAGCTGTGGCGGACGGGGCGAAGTGTCATCACCGCCGCCGCGCAGCCATCCGCCGAGTGGCGGCGCATCGATGCGGCCGGCCGGTGGGGAGACAAGACCACAGCACGCACCGAGCTGCACCA
Source organism: Akkermansia sp. (assembly GCA_045644745.1). Classification (GTDB taxonomy): domain Bacteria; phylum Verrucomicrobiota; class Verrucomicrobiia; order Verrucomicrobiales; family Akkermansiaceae; genus Akkermansia. Next base: position 31,350 of record JAZRHL010000023.1, on the reverse strand, counting down.
CGATGGCACACTGTACGCCTGGCGGCCAGGCAGGGCGGCGGATATTTTCAACCGCGAATTCCCCCACGCCGTAGTGCGCACAGGCTGCCGCTGGGCGCTAGTGGACGTAGACCAGCGCGGAGACCTTCCCTCAACCTTGCCCACCCTCTGGGCTCATGCACTGCACGGTGAGCCATGAATGCTGCATTCCTGACCTTTACCTGCGCACGCGATGCCGACCTGGTGCCGCTGTGGGCGCATGCTATCCGGCGGATTTTGCCGGAGGCGCTGCTATTCTGCGCCGTGGATCGCGCCGATGCTGACATGCCGCTGCCGATAAAAGTGACTAGGCTGGTGACGGATTTTGACCGGCGGGGGAATCTGAATGGGGTGGAGGCCATAGCCGGCATTCTGGGCTGCATCCGCCTGGTGGGGGAGGCAACGGGGCTGCCGGTGGTGAAGATTGACTGTGACACGGTGCTCACGGGTGCCGCGTGGCTGGATGAGCTGGGCGTGCGCGATTATGTGGGTTTTGAAGGTGGCCATGCGCTGACGGCTACGGGTATCTGCTACGGCATGACGGCGGCGGGAGCGGCGAAAATACTGCAGGGCATCTCGCCCTGGCCCTGGCAGACGGGGGGCAAGTTCCCTGAGGACCAGACTATTTATGCGCTGGCTCAGATGTACACGCGCGCCCGGCTGCACCCCTGGAATGGCGGCCAGCACGTGCTGGCCTTCATGCCTCCGCACTTCGGCCAGCCGGATGTGCTCCGCAAGGCTGCCGTCGCCATCCACTGCGGTCAGGCGCAGGCTCTCGCGGCCTACGGCTCCCACCTCTGCCGCACACACTTGGTGCGCCGCATGATGCTGACCACACTGCGCACCCTCGCGCGGAAATCAGCCGGGAGGTAGCCCGAGCTGTTCCGCCAGCGCAGACATGTAGCCTGCCTCGGTTTCAGGGCTGGGCTTGTAGTAGTGGCGGCGCTCGATTTCCGGGTCGTCGTGGCCCACGATGTAGCGCACCAGCTCGGCCGGTGTGCCGGCATCGAGCAGGAAGGTGGTGGCCGTCGCGCGGAGGCTGTGGAATGTTTTATCGGTCAGCTTGTGCACCTTGGTGCCGTTCGCGAAGGATTCCATCTTGCGGGAGATTCCTTTTTCGCGGCACAGGTCGGAAAACTCAATGGAAAGCTTCGAGGTACTGTTGCCGGCACACATGAAGCGTGCGGTGGCGTAAGGGAAAACCGCCTCGCTGGCTCCCACGTAGGTGCTCCGGCGGAGCAGGATCGCGCGCAAGGGCGGCACCAGGGGCTTCAGCATGGGGCGCTTCGTCTTTTTAGTGGTGAGCCGGATGAGGCCCGCCTCGAAATCTATCTGGCTCCATTTGAGCGTGGCCACGTCGCCGAGTCGCTGGCCGCCCAGCAGCAGGCACACCGCCACCATGTCCGGCCATTCGCCGGGGAAGGTTGTGAAAATCTTCCACAGGTCCTCGCGGGTGAATGGCTGGCGCTCATGCGTCTGCATTTCCCACTTCGGCACGCGTACGCCGCGGAAAGGATTTTTGTCAATCAGTTCCTCTTTGATGGCAAGATTGAAACAGGCCGACAGGTCAGCAAGCCGGCGGTCTACGGTGCTGCCGGAGACTTCCTGCAGCGCGCGCTCCACATATTCCTCCGCCTGCGCGCGCGTGACGCCATCCAGAGGGAGCTCCGCGCAGTGAGGCATTAGGCGCAGGAACGTCTTGAGAGCCGTGCCGGCGTATTTCAAGCCTTTACTTTTCGCGATTTTGGCGTATTTTTCCATATAAGCCTCCACCGTTGGCAGCTTGGAATGCCCCATCAGCAGGCGCACGGCCTGCAAGGCTTGCCGGGTGGAGATTTCTCCCTTCGCGCCGCGCTCCATGGAATCAGCTGTCTGCTGTGCCAGCTTGCGCAGCATTTTGGCGGTCATCTGGCCGTCCCGCACTGTCGGCTTGACGTGGACCTTGGTGCTCACGCGCACCTGTTTGCCGTCCTTGTAAAATAGGGCATAATAAGTATTGCCTCGCTCGATAAGTCCAGCCATGGCTACTCCTTTCTAATTGGTTCAATGTATCGGGTGGTGTACAATCGCCTTTTTTGTGTGCTAAATTGTACACTGGAGATATTGCGCTTTATTGCACAAAAACGCAAGACAAAAAGCGCGAAAATGCTTATTTTGTGCATTTTCGCGCTTTTCTCTCTTCTTGTATTTTACGGATGGGGTGGGATTCGAACCCACGGAAGGGATTAACCTTCGGCGGTTTTCAAGACCGCTGCATTAAACCGCTCTGCCACCCATCCGGGGATTTGCAGGCGCTGTCGCGTGCTGGTCGTGATACTAGCGCATCAGTCATGCCAGTGCAAGATTTTTCTGTTGCATAAGTGCGGGTTGGAACAAAAAATGTAAAAAATCTGCATTTTTTTGATAAAATTGGCTTGACTTTGGTCGGGTGGGTATATATAATGCGGGCGCAGCAAGTCTGCGAGCATCATAAAAGTCCCCATCGTCTAGGGGTTAGGACATATGATTCTCAGTCATAGAACCGCGGTTCGAATCCGCGTGGGGATGCTCAAAAGCCCGAGGTTAACGCCTCGGGCTTTTTCCATGGTCAGATAAGCAGAAAACGAAGATGATACGCCCAGTTTGCCCGGAGGATGCCGCCGCCATAGTCGATATCTATAACTACTATGTGCAGGAAACGACGGTCTCATTTGAAACTGAGCCGCTTAGTGTGGAGTCCATGCGCGCCCGCATTCTGCACGTGGTGGCGCAATATCCCTTTCTGGTGTGGGAGGAAGAGGGGCAGGTTCTCGGCTATGCCTATGCACACCAGTGGAAGGAGCGTGCCGCATACGCTCACACCTGGGAGAGTACCATCTATCTGCACCCCGCGCAGCTGGGCAGGGGAATGGGGCGACGCCTCATGCAGGAACTGATTCCTCTCTGCCGGGCAGCGGGATGCCGCGGCATCATTGCCTGTATCACGCAGGAGAATGCGGCGAGCTGTGCTTTTCACCGTGCGCTGGGCTTTACGCAGGTGTCATGCTTCCCGAAAGTGGGGTATAAGCTGGGGCGCTGGCTCGATGTGGCGGATTTCCACCTTGCGCTTTAAAACTCGGGCATTTCGCGCAGCCCCGGCACCGTGTCATCGCCGGGTGCCTTGGGGGTGGAGCCGGGCTGAATGACAGGAGCAGAATCCGGCGTTTCCTTGATGATGACGCTGGGGCGTTTCGGTGCATCGGCTGCGGTGGCGGTCTGCAGCGCCGTCTGCAGTTTCATATCGGGGAAGCCACTGTAGAGAATGGTGCTGCGCTTGCTTACCAGAATGGCGGTCGGTAGTTCTTCGATGCGGTAGGTGACGCCGGCCGTGCCTTTGGAATCGTCCACATAGGTGAAGGATACACCCAGTTCCTCCAGCTCCTTCTGCTGTTCTTCCGGTGCGGCATGAGGCATGACAGGGCATATCTCCAGCTCAGGGTGCTGGGCTTTCAGTTTCTCTATGTCGCGCATCATGGCTGCACCCACAGAGTCAGCAGGCGACCAGAAGAGGATGAGATTAACCTTGCCGGGCACGGGGAACGTATGGGCGCGTGCTTCGGTATCTGTCACCTTCAGCTGAGGGGCCACGCAGCCTACGGCCAGGTGGCGCAGGAAGTAGGCCTGCTCCACGGCCACTTCGGTGATGGGGCGGGAGCCGAATTTGGTGTCCTTCTCAGCGAGGAGGATGGATTGCTTCAGGTAGTAGAGGCGCTTGCCGCGTGCCATGGCCTCGCTGCCCTCAACACTGCTGACCAGCGGATTGTTCAGCATGATGCTCATGCCCAGTGCTGCGCAGGCACGGGCGGATTTGTTCTGGTTGCGCTGGTAAATCTTCTGCAGTAGTTCGTATTCGCGCACGCTGCTGGTGGCAGCCAGACTGGGTACTGCTGCGGCAATGCCGGGGTGGCTGAAATGCACGCGGATGAGTGAATCCACCAGGGCATTGCCGAAATAGGTGAGTTGTGCCTGCTCTTCCTCGGTGAACGCGGCGGTGAATGCCTGCGGATGCTCCAGAATCCACACAATCGCGGGCAGGGCCCAGGATTTCTCAAACTCGAAGGTCGGAATGCGGCCTTTGCCCTTATCATTGGCTCGGGTGCCGGTGCGCCCGTTGATGGACTGCCAGAGTTTCGGGGCAATATCACGACCGGTGGGCACCTCTATGGCTGCGCGAGCCATGTCATCGTGCGCGTTCTTCATCGCGTCTTCATAGGCGGCTACCTGCTGTGTCCACTCGTTGAGTGCCAGCTGCATGGCTTCCTCTGTGGCGGTGGCGCTCAGGCTCAGTAGTGCGGCGGCTATGGTGCCCATCATCTTCTTCATGCTCTGCATTATAATCCATCCCCCAGCCCTCCGCAAGGGGAAAGAAGGTCAACCTGCCCGCTTTTCTAAAAATTAGAAAAATTACAAAAAAGAGCAATAAAATGCTTGCATTGTTTAAAAAAGCGTGATAAATTCCCGCCAGCAACAAGAGTTAGAGCAAGCTAACATACATAGAAAGGAACAACACGATGAACACAACGATAAGCAAGATACAGGCAAGGGAGATTCTCGATTCCCGCGGAAATCCGACTGTGGAGGCCGTGGTGACACTGGCCGGCGGCTCCTATGGGCACGCTTCGGTGCCGAGCGGCGCCTCCACCGGTGAGCATGAAGCCTGCGAACTGCGCGACGGCGACAAGAACCGCTACCGTGGCAAGGGTGTGCTCAAGGCAGTGGAATATGCCAATACCGAACTGGCTGCCGCCCTGGTGGGCATGGATGCCACGCAGCAGATAGCTGTGGACGCCCGCATGCGCGAGGTGGACGGTACTCCGAACAAGAGCCGCGTGGGGGCCAATGCCGTGCTGGCTATCTCGCTGGCCACCGCACGCGCTGCCGCATGGGCCACGGGGCAGCCGTTGTATCGTTACCTGGGCGGGCCGAATGCCCATATCCTGCCCGTGCCCATGATGAATGTGCTCAACGCTGGTGCGCATTCCGATGCCCCCATCGACTTCCAGGAGTTCATGATTATCCCCCGTGGGCTGCCCACCTTCCGCGAAGCGCTGCGCTGCGGTGCCGAGGTGTTCCACTCGCTGGCTGCCGTGCTGCGCAAGAAGGGGCTGAGCACCGCCGTGGGCGATGAAGGCGGATATGCCCCCAACCTGCACAGCGCCGATGAAGCCCTCGATACCATCGTGGAGGCCATCACAGCTGCCGGCTATGAGCCGGGCAGGGAAGTAGCCCTGGCGCTGGATGTGGCCAGCTCCGAGTTCTACGATGCCGAAAGCGGCCTCTACGTATTCAAGAAGAGTACGGGCGACAAGCTCACCTCCGCCCAGCTCACTTCGTACTACGAGGACCTCATCAAGCGCTACCCCATCATCTCCATCGAGGACGGCTGCGCCGAAAACGACTGGGATGGCTGGAAGCACCTGACTGATACCATCGGCAAGCGCTGCCAGCTCGTGGGCGACGACCTCTTCGTGACCAACGTGGACTTCCTGCGCAAGGGTATCGACCGCGGTGTGGCCAACTCAATCCTGGTGAAGCTGAACCAGATTGGCTCGCTGAGCGAAACCTTCGAGGCTGTGCGTCTGGCCACCACCAACGGATACACCGCAGTCATCTCCCACCGCAGTGGAGAGACGGAGGACTCCTTCATCGCCGACCTGGCTGTGGCCACCAACGCGGGGCAGATCAAGACTGGTTCACTCTCCCGCGCCGACCGCCTGGCCAAATACAACCAGCTGCTGCGCATCGAGGAACAGCTCGGCTCCGCCGCCCGCTACGGCTGCTGATAAGCGCCGATTTGCTCATAACGCCCGCCACCCCGGCTCTGCGCAGGGGGTGGTGAGGCGTTTTTGTTGAATTTGTGCAGATTTTGTGCTGGAAATTTCCGGAAAAACCGTTATAATGGCGGCAGCAAGGTATCATCGGCCTCAGTAGCCGATGCCGAGCGTTTTTCCAACACAAAATACTCATACAACTATGCAGTACACACACGAAGTCGAACAGATGTGTTGCGTCAAGAAGGGCTGCAATCACGGCCCCGCCCCCATCCCCCAGGAGGGAGCCTGGACGCAATCCACCAAGATTGAGGACATTTCCGGCCTTACCCACGGTGTGGGTTGGTGCGCTCCTCAGCAGGGTGCTTGCAAGCTGACCCTGAATGTGAAGCAGGGTGTCATCCAGGAAGCCCTGGTTGAGACCATCGGCTGCTCGGGCATGACCCACTCCGCCGCTATGGCTTCTGAAATTCTTCCCGGCAAGACCGTGCTCGAGGCTCTGAACACCGACCTCGTGTGCGACGCCATCAACACCGCCATGCGCGAACTCTTCCTGCAGATCGTGTACGGCCGCACCCAGAGCGCCTACTCTGAGGGTGGTCTGCCCATCGGCGCTGGTCTCGAAGACCTGGGCAAGGGCCTGCGCTCCCAGACTGGCACGCTGTACGGCACGCTGGCCAAGGGTGCCCGCTACCTGGAGCTGGCTGAAGGCTACATCACCAAGCTTGCTCTGGATGCCGACGGTGAAATCACCGGCTACCAGTACGTGAAGATGGGCCCGATGATGGAAGACATCAAGAAGGGCATGGACGCCAACGAGGCCATCAAGAAGCACACCGGCTCCTACGGCCGCTTTGCCGATGCCGCCAAGTACATCGACCCCCGTCACGAGTAAAGAACCCCTAAACATAGAACAAGATTATGCCTCTTTTTGAATCTTATTCCCGTCGTATCGACCAGATCCTTCCGGTTCTTGCTCAGTACGGTATCAACTCCTGCGAGGAAGCCGAGAAGGTTTGCCTTGAAAAGGGTATCGACGTGCGTGAAATCGTGCGCGGCATCCAGAACATCGCTTTCGAGAACGCTGGCTGGGCCTATGTGGTAGGCGCTGCCATCGCCATCAAGAAGGGCTGCACCAAGGCTGCCGACGCCGCTGAGGCTATCGGTGAAGGCCTGCAGGCTTTCTGCATTCCCGGCTCTGTGGCCGACGACCGTAAGGTGGGTCTGGGTCACGGCAACCTGGCTGCCATGCTTCTGCGCGAAGAGACCGAGTGCTTCTGCTTCCTGGCTGGTCACGAGTCTTTCGCCGCTGCTGAAGGCGCTATCGGTATCGCCCGCTCCGCCAACAAGGTGCGCCAGAAGCCTCTGCGCGTTATCCTGAACGGTCTGGGCAAGGACGCCGCCTACATCATCTCCCGTATCAACGGCTTCACCTACTGCCAGACCAAGTTCGACTACGCCACCGGTAAGGTGGAAGTGGTGAGCAAGAAGGCATTCTCCGACGGCGAGCGTTCCAAGTTGAACTGCTACGGCGCAGACGACGTGCGCGAAGGCGTGGCCATCATGTGGCTCGAGGGCGTGGACGTTTCCATCACCGGTAACTCCACCAACCCCACCCGCTTCCAGCACCCGGTGGCCGGCACCTACAAGAAGGAATGCACGCTGGCTGGCAAGAAGTACTTCTCCGTGGCCTCCGGTGGTGGCACGGGCCGTACCCTGCACCCGGACAACATGGCTGCCGGTCCCGCCTCCTACGGCATGACTGACACCCTGGGCCGCATGCACAGCGACGCTCAGTTCGCCGGTTCCTCCTCCGTGCCCGCCCACGTGGAAATGATGGGCCTCATCGGCATGGGCAACAACCCCATGGTGGGTGCTACGGTTTCCGTGGCCGTTGCCATCGAGGAAGCCATGAACAAGTAAGTTCAGCTGCTTCAAAGCAACTTAGAAAAAGCCCTGGTGGATATCCACCAGGGCTTTTTGTATTGGGGAAGGGAGTCAATCAACCAACCATATTGTTGCATGAAAAAAGCCTGAGCGGGGAGGCTCAGGCTTTTCCTACGGGCGGTTCTGCCCTGATTACAGTTTCTCCAGAACGAGTTCGGCTTGTTTGAGCACGTTGCCGATGCGTTTCTGGTATCTGGGGTACTTGCTCTTGCGGAAGTTCTGCTCCACGGCGTCCACCGACTTACTGAGCTCGTAGCTGGTGCTTACGGCTTCGCCGTTGTTCTCCGTAGTCTGGGTGGCGGATTTACCGCCTTCGCCGGCCATGGCTTCGCCCTTCAGTTCGGCCTTGCGGGCGTTGAAGAAGGCCTCCCAGCGCTTGAGGTAGTAGTGGCTCATGAGCTCGGCAAACTGGCGGTGGGCGTAGTCATTGAGCATGCCGTTGGTGGGAGTCCAGGTGGTGATGAGCTGCACCATGGCGTTGCGCATCTCTGCGCGAGCCTTGGCGTTCTTTCCGCCCTTGGCCTCTGCTCCGGCCAGGAAGCGCCCCAGCAGAAAGTCTTCGGACGTGGCCAGCATGGTACCTGTGCTGCGGATAAGCTGCAGATAGGCCGAGCTTTCCTTGTTGAATGCCTCGAGATTCCTGGCATCGAAAGCAGCCTTCACTTTGGGCAGTTGCTCGCGGGCCTTATCGGCCAGCACCTGGCGGCACACATCGGCCAGATCGTGGCGGAAGGTGCGCAGCTTGCCGAGCTTGTGCTTCTTGCCGGCCTTGAGCATGAGTTTGGCGGCTTGCACCACCTTGCCCTTGTCGTAGTAATCATTCGGGTTGGACCAGGTGGAGGCCTTGCGGGCTGCGAGGCTGGGGCGTGCGCAGAGAATGTTCTCCTGGCAGCCTTCCTGCAGGCGGGTGGGGGCGTAGACGCTCTCACGAAGCAGTTTCAGGGCGCGGACGAGGTCCTCGTCCTTCACTCCGTAGCGGGCCTCGGTATAGCTGCGGATGAAGGCCTCAGTATCGATGGCTTCGCGCGTGTTGATACGCTCGGTGAGCAGGGCATAGTAGTAGGGGTTGGTCTCAAGACCTTCGGAAATAAGGCCGATGCCGATGGCGCCGCCTGCATTACCCGTCATTTTTTCCAGAAGCTCGGCTCCGCCGTACATGCCATGGTTGCCACCGAAGTTGAGCAGCTCGCACCACGCATGGGGGCGCCCCTGGTAGTTGCGGGAAATGTTGTGCTTCGGGCTCATGTCCTTATCCAGCGCCAGAATGATGGTGTGCTTGGCATCGGTTCCTGCCACGAGGTCTCGGTGCGGGTTGTGCCCCCAGGCCTGGATGAGCCAGGACGAATCAGGAGAGGCCTTCAGCATGGCTGCCTGCACCGCCTTGGCTGCCGGGGTGAGCGGGGTGCCGCCCGTGCTGCCGCCTTCGTGGAAGAGGTCGCCGCCGAAGTATTTGCCCTGGTAGCCGTAGACTGATTTGAGGTGCTTGTACCACAGGGCTGCCAGACGGGGAAAATCCTCTGCCGTGGGCTGCAGCACCGCGGGACGGTGGTAATAGGCGCACCACTTGCCCTGGGGAATGATACGTCCCTTCACCTTATCCGTGGGCATATCATGAGGGAGGAAGCCCACATAGCCCTGCAACACCGGTTCCATACCCAGCTCGCGCATACGCTTCACCAGGAACTTGCCGAGCTTGGCTTCATACTGGATGATATTCTGGCTCACAGGACCGCCTTCGCCTTCCAGATTACCCATGTTCCACCAGGCTGCATAGGCCGGGTTGGGGATGAAGCCGGCAATCTTGTTCTCCGGGTAGCCGATTTCCTTCAAAAACTTCTGCCACACGGTTTCGAGCCCCGCTGTCACCAGCACATGGGTGTAGCCCGCCAGCGCCAGACGATCCAGCTCCTGCTCCCATCGCCTGGTGTCCCAGTGGGTACAGGTGTAGCTCAGGGTGCAGTAGTTGAATGCGTAGTTGAAGGGCAGGGCCTCCGGCACGCTGATTTTCTTCTCTGGCACCACGAAGCTGGCGGCACTGGTGTTGTCGCCGTTCCAAGAGAGGTGTACCTTGGCATAGTTGCGCAGGTAGTAGCCATAGGCGCGGATGCACTCTGCCACGCTGGCTGCCTTGATGTGGATGGCGTCATCCTTGCCTGTGATGGTGGGCGCCTTGTCTTTACCAATGGAGAAATGCACTTTCTCGGCATATTCGGGTGTGACGCGCTTCACCAGCTCGATGGCGGGTTGCACGGCACTGGCTGCGTGGCAGGGCGTACAAACAGCAACCAGCGCCGGGATGGCGCTGGCTGATGCTAAGAACGCCGTGTAGGAACGGTAGTTCATATGCTGTTGATTCCGGATTTACCAGAGTTTGATGTTGGAAATGTTGTCTTCGTTCTCAGCGCCCTTGTTGGTGCTGTCGCCCTGGCCATCGGGGCCCTGGGAGAAGATGTCGAAATCGGCGTTGATGCCGGTGCCGGTCTTGCCCTTCTCGTCCTCGGCTTCGCAGCCCAGGCGGTAGCGGTAGGGCTTGCCCCAGGGATCGATAATCACGAGCATCTTGCGGCGGCCCTTCTCCTTGGTGCGGATACTGGCGCGGAGCACGGGAATACCTTCGCCCTGTTCGGCTTCCTTGGGATTCTTGATGACGTTGAGCGTGCGGCAATAGGGCATGCGCGTGTTGCCGCTGGCGTCCTCGTCGGGTTCGCCATCGTTATCCTCGTCGCAGGAAAGGGCGCGGTAGAGGATGTTGGAGCTCTCCTCATCGCCACGGCCGAAGGGGAGCACGCCGCCGCTATCTGTGCGGTATTCTTCCAGACAAGCAGCCATGAGGGCGATTTCGGTCTCGGCCTTCTTCACCAGCTTCTTGTTCTGGTAGCTGGCCACAGCCACCCACATACCCGAGGCCAGCATGGCCAGGATGCTTACGCCGATGAGAATTTCCACCAGGGTGAAACCCTTAGCTGTATTCTTGCTCAGTTTCATGCGCGGGGCAGGGGGATTAGACGTTCTTGATGATTTCCATCATCGGCATGAACATGGCGAGCACGATGCTACCCACAACCACAGCCAGGAACACAATCATGAGCGGTTCGAGCATGGCGGTAAGGGCGGTCACAGTGTTGTCCACCTCTTCGTCGTACACTTCGGCCACCTTCATGAGCATGTCGGGCAGCTGACCGGTTTCTTCACCCACGTCCACCATGGAAATCATCATGGGCGGGAACACGTTGCAGGTGCTCATGGGAGTCACGATGGATTCACCTTCGCGCACGGAGTCATGAATCTTGGTCACGGCATCGGCCACAATCACGTTGCCGGCGGTGTCACGGGTGATGAGCAGGGCCTGCAGAATCGGCACACCGGAGGAAACCAGAGTACCAAAGGTACGGGAGAAACGGGCCACGGAGCTCACGCGGGTGAGGTCACCCACCTTGGGCAGCTTGAGCACCAGGGCATCCACAGCGCGGCCACCCTTGGGCGTGCGCTTCCAGATGGAGACGCCGATGATGCCGGCAGCCAGCAGACCGAGGAAGAACACGGCATTGGGCACGAAGGGAACAAGGCTGTCTGCCATGCAGTTATCAGAGAAGTTGAACACGAACTGCGACAGGGCGGGCAGCTCCATGTTCTGGCCTTCAAACATTTCCTTGAACTTGGGCACGATAACCAGCATGAGGAATACGAGAATGCCCACAGCAATCACCATGATGATGGTCGGGTACACCATGGCAGACACAATCTTGGAACGCAGGCGGTTTGCCTTTTCCTGGTATTCGGCCAGACGGTTGAGCACCACCTCAAGCACACCACCGATTTCACCGGCCTTCACCATGTTCACGAAGAGCTTGTTGAACATCTTCGGGTAGGTGGAAAGCGCTTCGGAGAAGGTGGAGCCACCCTGCACAGATTCACCCAGAGCCACGATGGTGGCGCGCAGGTTGGGGTTGGGCTCCTGCTTGCTGAGCACGTTGAGGCTCTGCAGCAGGGGAAGACCGGCATCAATCAGCGTGGCGAGCTGGCGGGTGAACACCATGAGCTCCTTCTGCTTCACGGCACCACCGGCCTTGCCCTTGGCACCGCCGGTCTTCTTCTTCTTGCCCTTTTCTTTCTTGGCGTCCTTCTTCTTGGCAGCAGAGGCGCTGGCGCCGCCCTTGGCTTCCTCGCATTCGCGTACGAGCAGCCCCTGGGCGCGCACCATTTCCATGGCGGCAATCTTGTTATCAGCTGTTACAAAGCCTGTCTTTTCAGCGCCGTTCTGGTCGAGCGCAGTGTATTTGAAGTTAGGCATAGTGATTAGTAAGTTTAGAGGAAAATGTTGTTATGTTAAGAAAATATCAGATAAGCGCAGCGGCGTCAAGTATTAGGTGTACTTCAGCACTTCTTCGATGGTGGTATTGCCTTCAAAGATGTTCTGGATGCCGTCTTCGCGAAGCGTGGTCATACCCAGCTCCACGGCCTTCTGCTTGAGCACGATGGAGGGCACGTTCTGCGTGATGAGTTCCTTGATGGGGTCGGTCACGTTCAGCAGCTCGTGGATACCTTTTCGGCCCTTGTAGCCCGTGTTGGCGCACTTGTCGCAGCGGGCGCCGGTGAAGAACTGCTGGCTGCCGATGAGCTGCGGGTTGATGCCCAGCTGCGTGAGCAGCGAGGTGGACGGGGTGTAGGGGGTCTTGCAGTACGGGCAGATGGTACGCACCAGACGCTGACCCAGCACGCCGAGCAGCGTGGCGGCCAGCAGGAAGGGCTGCACGCCCATATCCACGAAACGCGTTACAGCGCCTGCGGCGTCATTCGTATGCAGGGTGGAGAGCACAAGGTGACCTGTGAGAGCAGCCTGAATGGCAATCTGCGCGGTATCCTTGTCACGAATTTCGCCCACCAGAATGCGGTCCGGGTCCTGACGCAGGAAGGCACGGAGCACACGCGGGAAGGTCACGCCGATGGCTTCGTTGATGGGTACCTGCACAATGCCGTCGATGTCGTATTCCACGGGGTCCTCTGCGGTGAGCAGCTTGGAGTCCTCGGTGTTCACCTCGCGCAGAGCGGCGTAGAGGGTGGTGGTCTTACCGGAACCGGTGGGACCCGTCACCACGAAGATGCCGTTGGGCTTGTTCACCGTGTCGATGATGTACTCGTGCAGGTGGGGGGAGAGGTTCAGGTTATCGAGGTTGAGGCTCACGCTGTTGCGGTCGAGCACACGCATTACCACCGATTCACCGTACTGGGTGGGCAGGGAGTTCACACGCATGTCCACGCCGGCTTCGCCCACCTTCATCACGATTCGGCCGTCCTGCGGCACGCGGCGTTCGGCAATGTTCATGCCGGCCATCACCTTCACGCGGGAAATCACGGAGTTGGCCAGGTGCACAGGGGGCGGTGCCATTTCGTACAGAGCGCCGTCCACTCGGTAGCGGATCTTGAACTCGGTTTCGAAGGGCTCCAGGTGAATATCCGAGGCCTTTTCCTTGATGGCCTGCATAATCACCAGGTTCACGAACTTGATAACAGGGGCGGCGTTGGCTTCCTCTGCGCCGTCGTTGCTGCCCACGCTCATGTGGTCGAGCTCGGCAAGCAAATCACCCATGGCGGCCTCGGCGCCACCGTAGCATTCGGTGATGCGGGCGCGCACTTCGTAGTCGGCAGCCACATACAGGTAGATATCGTGGCCGGTGGCGATGCGCAGGTCATCCACCGTCTGCGGGTTCAGCGGGTCTTCCAGACACACATACAGACCCTCGCCCTCGCGGTATTCGATGGGCAGGGCACCATGCAGGCGGGCCTGGGCGCCGGGCAGCAGGTCGAGCACCTCCTGGGGAGGCGTGAACTCAGCCAGGGAGATATACTGGGCGCCCACTTCCATGGCGATGACGTTCCAGTAGTCCTCGGGGGCGCTGATAATGCCGAAATCGATGAGTGTTTCCCACAGCTCCTTGCCGCTGTTGGACATCTCGTCCATAATGTCTTTGGCAACGGAACGCTCCAGCATGCCGTTGTTGATGAAAACATCAATTGCAACCTCGTTGTTCATGTTTGTTCTAAAATTGGTGTGGGGTGGGAAATTAGCTGGCGTCGCCGGTGGTTACGCGGATGATTTCTTCGGCTGAGGTGAGACCGGCCAGCACCTTGCGGATGCCGTCTTCGCGCAGGGTGCGCATGCCGAGCTCACGGGCGCGCTTGCGCAGCTGGGCCGAGGTGAGGTCGGAGTTGATGAGGCCGCGCACATCGTCCGTGACTTCGAAGATTTCGAAGATACCGAGACGACCCTTCATGCCCTTGCCGCGGCATTTGTCGCAGCCGCCGGGACGGGGCACCTTCACGGTGCGGGAGATATCGATGCCGAGCGTGGCGGCCTGCTTCGGCGTCACCTGTCCGTCCACCTTGCAGGAGCAGAGGCTGCGGCACAGACGCTGGGCCATGATGGCGCGCACGGCAGAGGCAATGAGGAAGCGGTCCACACCCATATCGGCGAGACGTGCCACGGAGGACGGTGCGTCGTTGGTGTGCAGGGTGGAAAGGACGAGGTGACCCGTCATAGCTGCCTGAATGGCAATGCTGGCGGTCTCCCCGTCTCGAATTTCACCAATCATGATGATGTTCGGGGCCTGGCGGAGCATGGCGCGCAGGGCTGCGGCGAAAGTCATGCCGATTTCTGTGCGAATCATCACCTGGTTGATACCGCTCATTTCGTATTCCACCGGGTCTTCAGCGGTGATAATCTTCTTGTCCGGGCGGTTCAGGTGGTTCAGGCAGGCGTACAGCGTGGTGGTCTTACCGGAACCGGTGGGACCCGTCACCAGAATCACGCCGTCGGGCAGGGTGACCAGGCGGTCGAAGGTAGCCTCGTCGTCAGAAAGGAAGCCCAGCTGCGGCAGACCCAGAGCAAGGGCAGACTTATCGAGAATACGCATCACCACGGATTCGCCGTGGTTGGTGGGCACGGTGCTCACACGGAGGTCGATATGGGCGCCGTCGCGCAGGTCCATTTCGATACGGCCGTCCTGCGGCACTCGCTTTTCGGCAATGCTCATCGAAGTGCTCATCACCTTGAGACGTGCCACGATGGGCCCGAGCAGCTTCTTGGGGTGGTTGGCCACCTCCACCAGTCGGCCGTCTACGCGGAAGCGGAGACGCACGCGGTCTTCCATGGGCTCGATGTGAATATCGGATGCGCGCATCTCGTGAGCATCGTTGAACATATTGTCCACCAGCTCAATGATGGGGCCTTCCGTGTCGCCCTTGGCAAACTGCTTCTTCTCGGGGTAATACTTGTCGAGCGCCTTCATCAGCAGCGGCTCGGTGGTCACGAAGAAGCTTACATCGCGGCCCAGGAACTGCGGCAGACTGTCCATGGTCTGCATGTCGAAGGGATCGCAGATAGCCACCTGCAGGGAGAAACCGTCATCTCCCAGCGGCAGGAACTTCACGCGGCGGGCCAGCTCGCCCTTCACCGTGCCGATGATGCTGGGGTCGATTTCAAAGGAGGTCACATCCACATACTCCAGACCGGAGTTGTTGGCTGCCACCTGGGCAATGTATTCGTGTGTAAGGTAATTGTTCTCAATGAGGTATTCAAAGATATTATCCAGCGGCGAAAGCTGCATGCGGACCATATCGAGGGTTCCCTCATCGATGCCCCCGGCTTCTACCAGGAGCTGCAGGAGAAAGTCTTCGTTCGAGTACACGGAAGTAAGATTGGTGGAGATTAACGCGTTACAGGGCGATGGTACGCCCTTTTTGCAGTCTACACCAAACACCCCCTCTCGTCAATCATACAGTTCATTTCTGACGCCTTTTTTTCGGCGCTCCGCGCTTTTTGGGGCTGTATTCCCTAGTTTTTGCTTGCTGCATGGCCGCTGGCTGTGATATAACCGCCCCGCAATCATGATTTATCGTTTGTTTATCGCCTTTTTTGCTGCCGCTCTGTTGGTTCTGCCTGCCTCTGTCTGTGCATCGGAGCCTGCTGTGCAGCATGAGGAAGTGGAGCCCCCCGTCTCCCCCGCAGCCCGGCAGACCATGACCCAGCTCCGCGAGCATTTTGATACTTTGGTGGGGCTGCTGAATCAGATTCGCGATGCCGCGAGTGCCAACCGTCTGGCCACGGCTGCCATTGCCGCCCATGAATCGCTGGTGCAGCTGGATTTTTCGGCATTTGAGGAGGAGGACGAGGAGATTCTGGCCTTTGCCGCCACCTCGTTCTTCTACCGGCTGGCAGATGAAATCGCCCGTCTGGAAGAGGTGGATTTCTTTGGCAACTCCCAGCTGAAAGCCCATTTCTCCGGCGCGGAGGATGCTCCTGAGGAGGAGGAAACAGCCCCCGAAGCCGCTACTGCTCCCGAGGCCCCCGCTACCGAGGCCGAAACCGAATCCGTAGTGCTGTAAATCGGAGGATTCGCGCTGTTGACCTAAAAAGGTTTGGCATTTCAGCGGGAATGTGGTATACTTGCCCGCGCAACTGCATTATCCAAGCATTATGACCATTGATTTTGAGAAATGCGGCGGCCTGGTGCCCGCCATCATTCAGGACTCTGCCACCGGCAAGGTGCTCATGCTGGGCTACATGAATGCCGAATCCTACGCCAGAACTCAGGAAACAGGCCGCGTGTGCTTCTACAGCCGCAGCCGCCAGTGCCTCTGGACCAAGGGCGAAACCAGCGGTAACTACCTCGATGTGGTCAGCATCAAGGTCGATTGCGACAACGATACCCTCCTCATTCAGGCCACCCCCCACGGCCCCGTCTGCCACACCGGTACCGATACCTGCTGGGGCGAGACCAACGAAGCCAGCCCGCTCCTCTTCCTCACCGAGCTGCAGGACTTCATCAACAAGCGCCACGAGGAAATGCCCGAAGGTTCCTACACCACCAGCCTCTTCCGCGATGGCATTAACCGCATGGCTCAGAAGGTGGGCGAGGAGGCTCTCGAAGCCTGCCTCGAGGCCTGCAACGGCACCAACGAACGCCTCATCTACGAGGCCTCCGACATGTTCTACCACCTCATCGTGCTGCTCACTTCCAAGGGCCTCCGCATTGAGCAGGTTATCGAGGAACTCGCTTCCCGCCACAAACCCGGCTGGAAGAAGCACTGATTCTCCCGCAACACTATTTTCCCCACGCTGCCGCGCCACCCCAGGCGTCGCAGCGTGATTTTTTGTGCGCCTTCAGCTATTTGCCTTAGCGTGCTGACAAATATTTCCACACATTATCCTTGCGTGCCTCATTTCCGGGGTGTAAGATGTCCCTGCTTCCACGGGGCATTAGCTCAGTTGGTAGAGCGGTTGCATCGCACGCAACAGGTCAGGGGTTCGAATCCCCTATGCTCCAGCCTCCGTTTTTTCGGAGAAAAAACTTTGGCTTGGCGAGCCTTCCGGTTTGCCAAGCCAACTTTTTTATCGGGTGTCACGCCAGAGCTTTGAAGAAGCGGCGGCGGATGCGAGATAAAGGTAGGCTGTCACGCTGAAGCGACAATGCCGCGACGGCTGGCTACACCCGCGCAGTATGCCATGTGCGGTAAATGCAAAAAATGGTGCATCCCCAACGATTACCGGTATGTTTAAACCGCTATTTTCTCTCGAAGATAATTCCTCTCGCAGCGCTATCATTGACTCGTGGCGCGGATTCGCTATGCTGTTAGTTATGCTTCAGCATAATGGAGGCTTGCATGAAGTTGTGAGCTTGTCAATATTGCAATTCCACATGCCTTTGTTTTTTATCATATCCGGATTTATGCTGGATAGGGCATATTCCTTACGCAAGCACTCTTTTGGACACCATATAGCAAAAAGGTTTGTTCAGCTGATTGTCCCTTATTTTATTTTTGAACTTATTTTCCTTGCTGCTTGGCTCATTTATCAGGGGGCAGCAGTAAATGTAAAAGCCACTCTGCTGAGTATAGTAACCGTAGTCAATAGTGATGAGGCTTCAGGATTACGGTTGTGGTTCCTTCCTTGCCTTTTTGTTGCTGATTGTGCCGCTTTTTTTGTATTGCGATACATAAATAGAAAAATCCAGTTGTTCATTATATCCATTTTCGTTTATGTGGCAGCTTGGTGGTTCAGTATTGTTCATCCCGGGCGTTTGCCCTTTATGTTGGATATCGGATTAGTCGCTTTCGTGTATATCATCATAGGCTATATGCTTGCTCATTTCCTCTTTAATTTGGAAAAAGGCAAGATAAGTAAATATCTTATTTGTGCTGCAATCCTTTTGCTTGGAGTTTGTATAGTCTGCAGTCAGAATAATTCTCCCTTCCTCATGTATTCGCATAATTACGGGAATTATGCTATTTCGTTTGTCGGGGCATGCTGCGGAGCTATTGCTACACTTATTCTGGTGTCTCACTTTGTTCCCCGTTTTAAATGGTTAACTGTTATCTTTTCCTGGTTTGGCAGAAATTCCCTTCTGCTTTTCCCTTTGCATCTGCTCATCCTGAATACTCTAACAGCCGCGCAGTCTGTAATACCTATCCCGTTAGCGTTACGCTTTTTCATTTTGGTGGGGGTGTGTATACCGTTTGCTAACTTGATAACGCAGTATTTCCCTGTCCTTGCCGGCCGTGGCTTTTTCCGCACTCGTTAAACACAAAATCATCTCTGCGATGTACTAGCGAAGGCGGGGGTAGGAGATTGAGAGGTTATTCGGGGAGTATCCATTACTTCGTACAAATCAGCAAAACGGGTTGACTAGGCGCTTGGCTCGTGCTACAAGTGACTCGCATGCCGGGATGAGATGCAGACTTTCTATTGACCGGTGGTATACCGGCCTTTTCTTATTATGTTCCTCTTTCTGAAACGATGCTGCCTTCTTCCGGGAATGACTGATAGAAGAAACGCAATCTTCTTAAATCCGCTTTACTTTCGGCGGTGGCGTGCAGCCAAAGCAAGCAGGCTCCGCGTAGCGGTGGCAGGCTTGGGTATGCTTGCAGAAGTTACAGTATATCCAAGACAAGTGATGGTAAAAGAAGTACCTGCCGTCGAGGTCATAAAAAGCGTCAACTCTGCAATTTTGCTCGGAGTCTGATTATTCAGCAAGTCACTCACCAATAGCTCTGTGACAAAGCAGACATATTTGCCAATACCGGAACGTCCGGTAAGAGTAAATGCTCCTTTTTGGGCTGAACCTGCCCATTTGACGATACTCGGGGCGTATCCGAACGAAGTCGGTAATCCGGGAAGTTCCGCCTCCCCCGGCACATGCACGAGGTAAGCTGGAACCCCCGGAGAGGTACCACCCCCTGTGCTTTCGAATTACTCTGGTACATTGCCTGATAATAGAGAACCGGGGTTGCATTGCTGCACCCCCGGTCTTTACTTTATCAGGCTGACTGAACAGACATCAGAAGTTGATTCGGTATCCCAATGTGCCGTTCACGTTGGTGTAGCTGCTGCGCTGCTCCAACGAGGCGTCCATGAATATGGCGCCATCATCATCACCAATCGGGATGATGAGACCTGCGCCCACTTCAATACCAAGGGTTCCAATTTCCTCGCTGCGGACATTGGTGCGCTTGCCGCCAGCTGCAAAGCCGACCTCAGCTTCACTGCATTCGTCACCGAAATCAGCCTTACCGAGGATACGTGCCTCAAAGAGGGAAGAGCGGTTGTAGGCAGATTCGCCCACGACAGACTGAATGCGTGCGCCAAAACCAAGCGTGCAGGTGGTAAGGTTCTGCTCGCCTACCTTCAGTGCCATATCAGAGCCCTTTTCGGTGTAGCTATCTACGCAGGTATGGCGAAGCGCGATATTGAGAACAGGCTGCACGCAGGTTTCGGATTCCTCGTCTACGGCAAATACATAGCCAAGTTCGTACATCAGGCCATAGCTCATACCGTCGGCATTGTCCTTGGTCGTGTAGCTGCCTGCGGTATAGGATACGGTGCGGTCCAGCGCGGTGTCCATCTTGCCGACAGTCGCCACGAAGGTATGAGTCCAGGAGCTTTCGCTGTAACGGCCGAAGAACGACACATAGTAGGTGTCCATGTCGCCTTCGATGCGGTCCGGGCCATCAACTGTAAGGTCGCCGTACATGGCGGTCAGCGCCATACCCATGGAGAAGTGGGCCGAAAGGTCCGCATCAAAGCCCACGGTGCCGCCCCAGCTGTCGAGTGTGTAGCCGGGGGTAGTATTTCCGCTGTCCATCTCGTTGCGGCTACCTTCAGCGTTAATCCAGGCGTTGAGGTAGGGAAGGGTGTCGTTCGTCATGCTCTGGTCAACACCCATGGTAGTAGTGCGGTTGCGGATGGCCTTGAGCTGGCGGTCCACATCACCGGAGAGAGCCATGCCGATAGCTGTTACGGAAGAGCCTGCGATAGCAGCAAGATTCTTCTCGGTCACCAGTGCTGCATCAACCGCGCGCAGCACGGCTGCAGCTGTGCTGTTGGGAGCCTTGTTTTCCGGGTCTGTTGCAGCGTGGAGAGAACCCAGAATGGAAGCGCCGGCCTTACCGTTTTCGGAAGTGGGGGCGATTAGCTCCGTGACGAAGTCCTCATTCGCCTTGGAACTGAGTTGCAGTTTGTTGCCGTTCCAGCTCAGCTTGTTGATGTATTTATCTCCGGGGGTGAACTTTGTGATTTCGCCGTTCAGAAGTGCTGTGATACCGGAGGTGTCGCCCTTTGTTACGGTAAGCAAGGTAATGGCATTGCCCTGCGATGCATAGCTCAGAGCAGCAAGTACCTTCTTGTCTGCAGAGATGTTGATGGAGCTGCCAGCCAGGGTGCCCACGGTAACAGAGCTGCCTGCGTTGCCAAGGGTGATGCCCTGAGCTGCAGATAAGGTGCCATCCACCGTCAGCGCTGCGGTCTTGAATGCATTACCAAGGGTAAGGGCTCCTGCTACAGACAGGTCGCCCTTGACGGTGGAATCGCCACCAAGAATGAGAGACTGAGCCGTGACTGCTGCCTGACTGGAGCTTGTAAGAGACTGCACATTGACCTTGCCGAGCTGGATGTCAGAACCAGTGCAGCCCATCGAGCTGAGGTCTAAAGTGGAACTCGGGGAGGTTATATTGCCCATTTTCACAGTGCCCGCCCAATCGGTGCTGCTGAGGGTGAGGTTCTGTGCGAGAGCCGTTGATGTTCCCAGGTCATACACACTATCGGCATTGCCCTTAAGGATAACGCTGCCTTCCAGAACGCCCAGGCTGTCTTGGGCCAGGTGGTATCCATTCAGATTAATTTCACCACCTTCTGTAGTGGAAGTAATGAAGTTATCTGCAATGTCCTCGGTGCCGATAACAAGCGTTGCGCCATTAAGGCCGATACCCGTGGCTTCCTCAAAAACAGCACCGCCATCATACATGGTCTCGTCAACCGAGGCATAGTAGACCGTGCCTGTCTGCGTGGCCGTCAGCGTACCATCGGTGAAGTCAGGCGTGTCAATTACAGCGCCGCCGTTAATCTGCCAGACGATATCATTTGCTGCAGTAGAAGTTCCGCCTTCGATTACGGTGTAGACATTGGTAACAGTTCCGAACCCGTTGCTGGCGGTGGGGATGGTTTCGCCTATGGTCACACCGGTCATGCCCTGCAGGTTAATGGTCCCGCTCAGGTTCACCGTATCAGCATTGCTGATAGTTGATTCGATGGTGCTGTCGCTAAGGTTAAGGGTGCCGTTGTTCGTAATCGCAATTTCGGAATCAATGGTGGAATTACTCAGATTCAAGATACCATTTTCCGCGATTGTTACAGTAGGAGCCTCCAAGGCGCCGCTGATACCGAGTGTGCCGGCAACGCTGATGCTGTCTGCAATTACCCCCGTCTGAATATTGGCCGTTGCGCCTTCTGCCACAGACAGCTCCCCTGCAATTTCGAGGAAGGCATCAGTGTTGCCTGTGAAGGTGTATGTGCCTGCATCAACCCTCATGGAGCTGACACTTACGCCATCGCCGATGTTAACTGTGGCTGTTTCATCATTATTAAAGACGACATTAACTGTGCCGCTGGTTGGCAGACCTCCCAATGCAGAGGTATCACCATCTGTTGTGGCCCACTTGTTTCCAATCCAGGAGCTGCTGCCGGATTCCCAATAGAAGGTGTCTGCGGTACTCGAATCGGGAGGTGTATAGAGGAATCTGGCTGCTGCTTCTGCTGCAAATGCTTCATTCGTAGCCACAATGTCGTCGCCCTTCCAATCGGTGGTAAATTGCAGCGCCACGATGTAGGTGCTATCTGCGTAAATGCTGGTAAGAGACGTGTTTGTGCTGCCTTTAAGACCGCCATCGTTGACAAGTTTCGTGGTGTTGTTCCATATCTGCACACCAGAACCGTATGACTGCACGAAAGTCAGCGTTACGCAGGTGTCCCCATCTGCGTTCACAAATAGGGCAGAACCAGGGTTAGACTCCAAGGTCTCCCACGTAACGGAACCTCTGCTGCTGTTTGTGTTTCCTTGCCATGTTGTGGCTATACCGGTGTCAGTGATGGACAGGCCAATGTCACCAGCCATGTCCATCTTAAGAATCTCGTCATCGCTGGTGAGCTGCTTGGCTTGTGTAAGGTTCAGGGTAAAGCTGATATTGGTCTGAATCCGATTGGAGTTATCCTTACCATTGAGAACGGTTCCTTCCTCCTCGGTATTATCGGTGAAGAGGCCTGTTTCGTGATCGTACAGGTAATCTCCCGAGGTTACGGCTGTAGAGAGGTCCCACACAGGTGTCTCTGCAGCAGAGGCAACTCCGGTTGCAAGAGTGGTAGCCAGAGCAAAGCCTGTGGTGAAGCAGGCGAGCACTGCCGAGCGGAGAGAATGAGGTAAGTGTAATTTCATATATGGTAAGTATTGAAGCTTTTCAGGATGCTTGTTTTCCGCTTTAACTGCGCATTGCACCCAGATTAGTACAATAACTACCATATTTGAGCTAACATGTACAGCAAAATCGACACCATGGAGAGTTCTTTTTAATCCACAGGAAGCATGCGGACATGATTACATGTCAGCCCGGTGCGAAACTTGCATTCAGCCACTTTCTTAAAACATGAGCTCTGCGTGCGGTTGTAGCCTTGGCCGGGGATGGGCCTCAGCTGTGATAGAGGAGAGGGACTGCGTTTGCTTGCGCCTTGGACTCGCGCTGGATTCCGGTGATGATAATCATTCCTCAAGTATTCGAATCCTTAGTTAAAATGAGGACTTTGAATGTATTGTAATCAGTAGATGAAGTAACCTCAAATCCCAAGTTCTCAACCGAAGAGTATAACCGCATGTAACTATTCACGCTGCGTCTGTTTTTCCCTGCAGAAAGGCGTGCCTCCGGGGGCTGGTGCATTGCCACAGGTGCGGGGGCGTGCCATGCTTGCGGGCATGGCGATACGTATGAAGGAATGGGGCATGCTGGCATATCCCCGGCAGGGCGTGCAACTACCCACACATTCACTAAATGACTGGGGACGCAGCGGGCAGGCTTTCGGGCAAGGCCTGGCGGGGGCGTTGCATGGTGCGGCAGAACTGGCCGGGGCCATGCAGCGCGTGAGCAGCACCGGCAGCGAGGCCGATGTGGCCGGTCGGCTCGAAGCCATTGCGCAGGAAACTGCCGATGAATTGCGCGATAAACCGGTGCGTGACTGGGACTACAGCTGGCAGCAGGCCTATGAGCCGCGTCTGCACCAGATGCTGGCCGAGCTCGATTCCGATGCCCGGGAACAGGCGCGCCGCATGAGCCCCACCTACAGCGCCCACCACTCGCTGCGTGCCCGCCGCGCTGCAGAGGTGGAGCGCATCCGCCACGCCCGCCGCCGGTGGCAGGAGCGGGTGGAGAGCGCGGTGCAGCAGGGAGATGCAGAGGCCGCCCGGCGCTGGCTGGAGCAGGGGAACGGGGTGTTTGTGCCCGCCGCGCAGCTGCCGCAGCAGGTGGAGTCGGTGGAAAGCCGCAGCCTCTGTGCCCGCTGGCAGCAGCAGGTGCAGCAGAACCCGGCCCAGGCGCTTGCCGACTGGAATGCCCCGGGGGCAGCCCGCCCCACCCGCGAGGAAGAGCTGCGCCAGCTCCGCCCCCGCATGGAACAGGCCCGCCGAGAGCTGGAATCGGCGCTGGCGCTGCAGCTGGCCGCCGCGGTGGAGCAGGGGGAGCCACCTGATGAAGCGGCTCTGGAACAGGCCGCTGACGCCGGTGTGCTTCCGCAGGAGTGGCTGGCTGCGCACCGCCGCACACCGCAGCCCCTGGCGGTGGCCGATACCTGCGACTGGCTTCGCCGCATCGATGAACGCGCCGCGGGGGATGATGCCCGCCTGGTGGCAGAGATTGCGCTCTCCCCCATACCCACGGAGGAGCGGCGCCTGCTGCTCCGCCGCGTGCAGTCCACCGCAGATTTGCCGCCGCAGCAGCGCGCGGGAATTAGCCGTGCGCTCTGGGCGCTCTACCATGCTGGCCGCTTCGGCTGCCCCGGTGATGCCGCCGCCCTGCGCTGCCTGGGCCGCCTGCAGGATGAAGCCCTGCAGCGCCAGCAGACCACCCCGGGAGACAAGGAACTCCGCAGCTGGCTGGAAACACTGCATCAAAGCGATGAACACTGGCTCTGCTACCAGCCCGAATAACCCACCAACTACCCACACATGAACACAAGCGATACTGCAGAAATGAACACCCCCGCGCCCCTGCCTGTGGCAGCTCCGCGGCCTCTCGAATCCCTTGCCCCGCAGCCCCCCCCGCAGGAGGACGCCTGGCGGGAGCGCGAGAAAGGCGGCTACTGGAACCGCCTGCTCACGGGCGACCCCGCCACCGTGCCCGATGACCTGCGCCACCGGGCCGGGGCAGATGATGCCACCCAGCCTGCCGAGGAACGCGACTACCGCCTCGTCTCCACCATCAACCGCTCGTGGGTGGTGGATCACAAGGGGCTGAGCCGCGAGCAGGTGCGCAGCGACTGGCCCGCCCTGCGCCGCAGCGTGGCGCAGGAACTCAGCGTGCCGGATGACGAGCACGAGCTCTTCACCGCGCTTTCCGTGCAGAACTCCGAGGCACCCCGGCGCGAGCAGGCCCGCAGCGCCTTCCTCCGGCACTACGAGGCCGCCCTGCGTGGGGAAGACTCCGGACCTCCCGCGGCAGATGAGGAGCAGATTGCCACCGGTGCCCGCGAACTGGGCGCCCGCGACCGCGAGGAACTCCTGCCGCTGGCTGAGTCTCTGGCAGAGGGGTGGGAACTGCTGCGCGGGCTGGAGCAGCCGCCCGCTGCCACCCCGTGGAATCCTGCTCCCGGCTACTGGTTCCGCCTGCTGGGGCAGGCCCCCGGGCTGTGGCGTGCGGTGAGCGGCTTGTCGGAGCTGGAGCCCGCCCGCCGCGCGCAGGTGTATGCTGTGGCGCGGTTGCTGCCGGCGGTAAGGGCGCTGGAAAGCCAGCCGCAGGGGGTGCTGCCGGCCATGCTGCAGAGCATGCAGCGCGGCAGCGTGGATATGGCGCACGGAGTGGTGCAGGCTGCGGGGCATCTGGGTACCGCGCTGGCCGGCGCAGCGGGGGAGACGCTTGATTCCCCGGCTCTGCGCGGTGTTGCCGTTGCGGCAGACCGCCACCTGCAGTCGCTCGATGAGCTGCGGCGCGTGGCGCAGGGCGAGGTGTTCCCCATTCAGCTCGGGGAGGGCAGCCACTTTGCCGAGCAGCTGGCGGTGGATATGGCCGGCGCTGTGCCGGGGGCGGCGCTGGCCTTCACGGGCATGGGCGGTTTCGGCGCCATCAGTCTGGCCGGGGCTGGTGCCGCCGTGGCAGAGGCGCGTGCCCGTGCGCCGCAGGGGCGCCAGGAGCTGCAGACCGCTGCCGGCATTGTGGGCGGGGCTATCCAGGCCGGCATCTACATGGGCATGAGCCGCCTGGGTGGGCAGATGCTGCAGCGCAGCATCCGCAGCTTTGCGCAGGCATCGGGCGGCGGGGCAAAGGCCTGGTCCCTGGCTGCGCTGCGGGGGCTTTCCACCCTTACCGCCGATACCGCAAAGATGCTCCTTGCGGGCAAGGCTGCCCAGGCCGCTGAGCTGGGGCTGCAGGAAATCGCCGCGCGAGTGGACCGCGTGGCTTCCCACATCGACTGGCAGGGCTTCGGCGATAACTTCACCGATATTGAGGCCAACATGCGCGAGGCCGCCATGAACCTGCCCTTTGTGCTCATTGCCGCGGGGCGGGCGGCGCTGCACCATTTCCGCTCGCGCGATGCTGTGCTGGGCGATGGTTCGCGCCTGATAGACTGGGGAATAGATGAACCCACCCGCAACAGAATCATGGACACCCCCGATATCCACGCCCAGAATGAATTGCTCCGCAGTGCGCTTTGCAGCAGCCGCCGCTGGAGCGCCCCCGGTTCGCTGCGCGACTGGCGCCTGGCGCTCAACCTGCTCAACACTGCGCACCAGCAGGTGTTCCGGCAGGATTCGCAGGTGGCGGAGTTCCTGCAGCTGCCGTCGTATAGCGAAAGCGTGGTGCGCCCGCCGTTCAAACCGCTGGATACCACGGACCCGGCGCAGCTGCAGGTGGTGATGGAGCGAGCCACGGGGCGCCGCAGTTTCCCTCCCAATGCTCAGAAAACAGCACCCTATGCCCAGCTTTGGGACGAGTGGTGCCAGCTGGCCGGCGGCGAGGCGCGCCTGCGCGGGGACGATGCCGCCCGTCGCTCGCAGCTCTACCTGGCGCTGGGGGCAAGGGGTGAGCATGCCGTGCCTGCGGAGCTGCTCACCCGCCACCTCTACCACCCCGACCGCGAGGAAATGGTGCGCGCCGCTGCGGTGGACCGCATGAACGAACTGGTGGCGCTTTCCTATGAGCTGCTCATGAACCTCGAGTCGCCCGATAGCCTGCGCGGCGCGTTCCGCACGGTGGAGGAAGCCCGCGGGTTCACCGGGCAGCTGCGCCGCCGCATCCTCTCCCACCTGCTGGCAGCCACCCAGCGCGTGGCGCAAGGGGATATGCCTGCCCATGAGGCCTTCGAGCCCTTCTTCCGCGAGGTGGAGCGGGAGTATATCAAGCGCCGCGACCACCGCCGCTGCGTGCCGATGTGGCTTCGCCAGGCAGACCGCAGCGCCTTCACCGATATGTATGCCAAGGCCTGCCGCAAGGCGCTGCGCAGCAACAAGCGCGATAACCCGCACCTGCTCGCTGCCTACCGAATCCTGCTGGGCATGCGCAACTGCGCCGAATCGCTCATGGCGCTGCTGCCGTATACCGACCGCTTCCAGGCCCTGCTGAGCAATGGCGAAAACCCGGCCTCTGCCTTCGGGCTGCTGCTCAGGCACGAGTTTGCGCCGCATATCGACCAGAGCGTGTGGAAGCCCGCCTCCGCGGCTCAGGCGGGGCAGGGGCTTGAGCACCCCGCCGGGCGCAACTCCCGCCTGCTGGATATCTATACCCGCGTGAGCGGCCACGCCCCCGAAAGCAGCCCCGATGGCAAGGGCGGCCGCCTGTGGCGCATCATGCGGCCCGATGGCCGCTACACCCTCTGGTATCCGGAGCAGGCGCAGGCGGTGAATGAGCTGGTGGGCAATGTGGAGCTCATGTTCCTGCCGCACGGGCGCCACCACCTGGCTGAGCAGCTGCAGCTTGGCGAGTACCGCGCCCACATGCCCGGGGGCATATACCGCACCCACACCCTGCCGCGCGAAACCGACCGCCTCACGGGCTTCGAGCTGCTGGGGGCTGAGGCCACCGGCGAGCTGGCCGCCCGCTGGCATGGCAACGCCACGCTCTACGGACCGGGGCTCGAGATGTCGCCGGATTTCTGGAACTGGCAGCGCGTGCCCGGACGCACGCTCGATTTCGGGCAGCTCAAGGAATCCGTCACCCCCGCGGCGTACCATGTGGTGCAGGAGCGCTACCTGCGCACCCCGCTGCAGATGGTTCGCGCCCGTTTCCTGGTATACTGGAACCGCCTGCTCACCTCGGGCTGGGTAAGCCCGCAGGCAGCGGCCGATGCGCTGGTGCACTACGGGCAGATGAGCCGCAGCGAGGCCGACCTCGTGCTGAAACTCGCGGAAGCACGGCCTGTGGATACCTCGGCCTGGCCCGGGCCGGAGCGGCGCCGCTTCCGCCTCGAGCACCCGGCGGGCACCCGCCCGGGGGATTCCGTGGCCGCCTGCCATGCCCTGGCGCGCGGCATGGCCCGGGTGAACGCGGGCCTCATGCTCAGCGAGCTGGCAGAGACCGGGCTGCCGCGCAGTGTGCAGCAGTGGTTCTGCATGGCGCCTTTCAGCTACGGGCTGGAGGAAGGCTCGTCTGCGGGGACTTTCCGCCTGCCGCTGCGTGCCCACCGCCAGACTGCCGATGACTTCATGCGGCTGCTGCCGCTGGCAGATGCGTTCCGCAGCCGGAGGCAGGCGGGGGAAGCTGCCCCGCTGCTGGAGCAGATGCGGGCGGCCTACCAACCGGCGGAATCCACGCGCTGCGAGCAGGGCTGGTGCTTCGAGGTGGGCGGGCTGAGCGCCTTCCGCGGTGCCAGCCAGGCCTACTGGAACCTGCTCGATGATCCCGCCCGCGCCCGCAGCCTGCTGCCGGCGGCGGAACAGGCCGGGCTGGATGCGCTGCTGCGCCCGTACTGCGGCGGTCGTGAACCGGCCGGGGCGCTGCAGGAGCTCAGCGAGCTGCTGCAGCAGCACCCCGGGCTGCATGCCTACGGCATGCGCGACCTGGAAAGCGGCAGCATCTTCCGCCTGGTGCCTGCCGCTGTGGAAACTGCCGGCCAGTCCGCGCCGGCGTATTTCAAGCAGTCGCGGGGGCGCACCATGCATCCCGAATCCGTGGAGAAGGGCTACACCCTGGAGCCCGGGGCAAGCCTGCCGCCCGTGCTGCAGGAGGATGCACGCGTGCTGCCGGCGCTGCGCCTGCTCACCGTGCTGCGCCGCCGCGTGGCCGATGCCCCCTATGCCGATTCGCAGGGAATCTGGTGGCGGGGCACGCGCTATGGCGGGGAAGGTGGCGCGCTGCCCGGCAGGCTCTGGGGGAGCTGGGTGCCCGGCAATTTCATGGAATCTGCCTTCGGCTTCTACCACCAGGCCGCCGCTGCCGCAGCCAGACGCGGCAGCAAGGGCAGGCTCGAGGTCTGCGGGGTGCCGCTGGGCGGCATAGCACCTGGAGATATCCGCCCGGAGCTGCTCCGGCATATCACCGTGTACAGCAACCGCCTCTACCCCGACCAGCAGGTGCGCCTCATGCCCGGCAGCCCCGGGGCGCCCAATCCGCGCCAGAGCGTGCCCTATGTGGTGCACACGTCGGATGGCGTGCCGCTGCTCAGCTCCTCCACCGCGCGCAGGCCGGAGCAGCTGCCGCAGGCCCTGCAGGCGCTGCATGAGTTCAGGGGCATGGTGGAGCGCGACCTCTCGTACGAGCGCACCGCCCAGGTGCGCGACAAGCACATGGAGCACCTGCTTAAGGAGCTGCTGGCGGTGCGGGCAGCCAGCCCGCAGAGCTGGGCGCAGGCCGATGCCACACGCACGGGGAACCTGGAGCTCATTCTCCAGATATTCCACGATGGCCGCCTGCTGCCGCTGCTGGCCGGCAAGGACCCCGCCAGACTCACCCGCGGTGAAGCGCTGGCGGCAGAGCTGGCGCGCCTCTGCCTGCTGGCCCAGTGTGGCGCAGAGCCCGCGCCGCATCTCGACCAGCTGGTGGATTTTGCCGCCAGCCTTCGCGGGAACAGTGCCGATATGAAGCTGCTGCGCCTCACCCTGAGCCGCATGGCCTCGCCCTTCCCGAATGAATACGAGCCCGCCGAGCTGAACCCCGACCTGCTCAACGAACCCACCACCAACCATGCTCAACACGATTGACCCCGGCTTCCGCAGCCGCCTGCAGGACCCGCTCTGGCGCCTCTGCCACCTGTACTGGATCCAGAACAAGACAGGGCATATGCAGCGCTTTGCGCCCAATGCGGCCCAGCTGCGCCTGCACCGCAGGCTGTGGCACCGCAATGTGGTGCTCAAGGCCCGCCAGCTCGGCATCTCCACCTATGTGGCCATGCTCATGCTCGATTCCTGCCTGTTCACCCCGAACTTCCACGCAGGCATCATCGATAAGACCCTGCCGGATGCCGAGCAGAAGCTCGAGAAAATCCGCTTCGCCTGGGAACACCTGGACTACCTGCCGCCCCAGGCAGATGAGGCCGACCGCGCGCTGGCCTGCCTGGGCTACCTCATCAAGCAGCAGAGCGGCACCACCCGCAAGGGCGGCTGGCACCCCGCTGCCGATGCCCGCGGGCGCCTCGCCTTTGCCAATGGCAGCGATGTGCGCCTGGGCACCACCCTGCGCGGCGGCACCCTGCAGCTGCTGCATGTGAGCGAGCTGGCGCATGTCTCGGTGCATGCCCCGTGGCGCGCCCGCGAAATCCGCACCGGCGCCATCAACACCGTGCCGGCAGAGGGTACCATCATCCTCGAAAGCACCCACGAGGGCGGCCGCTACGGCGTGAACTACGAAATGACCACCCAGGCCATGGAGAACAACGGCCGGGCGGAGCTCTCGCCGCTCGATTTCCGCTTCTTCTTCATGAGCTGGTTCGATAACCCCGACTACACCCTGCCCGGCAAGGCCGGCTGGTCGGATACGCAGGCCGCCTATTTCGAGAAGCTCGAGCGCGAACACGGTGTGCGCCTTACCCACGGGCAGAAACTCTGGTATGCACGCATGGAGCGCACCATGGGCGCCGCCATGCGTCAGGAATACCCCTCCACCCCAGATGAAGCCTTTGCCACCGGCAACGACGGCGCCATCTACGGCGCGCAGATTGCCCGCCTGCGTGAGCATGGCCGCATCGGCGTGGAGCAGGGGCTCAACCCCCAGGAACCCCTCTACACCGCCTGGGATCTCGGCCTCAGCGACCACACCGCTATCTGGCTGGTGCAGAACTACGGCGGCAGCGTCTACTGGCTCAACCACTACGCCGCCAACCAGCAGCCCCTCGAGCACTTCGCCGGCAAAATCCGCGAGTGGGAAGCCCGCTATGGCCCCATAGCCGCCCACTTCCTGCCGCACGATGCCGCCCACCGAGACCCGCACGGCCAGTCCTACGTGGAAAGCCTGGCGCGCGAGGGAATCCTGGCGGTGCGCGTGGTGCCCCGCACGCCGGATATCTGGCGCGGCATCAACTCGCTGCGCGGCATCCTTGCCCACAGCTGGTTTCACCGCGATACCCTCCACCAGCCGCTCAACCTCCGTGGCGAAAAGGAACCCTCCGGCCTCACCTGCCTCGAGATGTACCGCACCGCCCCTGCCGGCTCAAGCGGCGCCACGCGCGACATGCCCGTGCACGACGCTTCATCCCACAGCGCCGATGCCGCCCGCATGTTCGCCGAAGCCCTCACCCACGGCATGGTCTACCCCGTCCACCTCCGCCATTCCCCCCGCCGTGCAAAAATGTAGTCCGAGCGCAGCGTGGATTTCGTTAAAAACCCCAACCCCGATAGAAATGCAAAATGATTAGTGATTAATGATTAATTAAAATACAGGCGGGCGAATGCCCGCGGAATTCTATAAATCCAAAATTCTACATCCAACATCCAAAATATGACTTCCAAGCACACCTGGCCCACCGGTATCCTCTCCGGCTGGGGCATCAGGGAATCCTGGGCCAAGCTCATCGCCGGCGCCGTTATCGGTGCCCTCGCTGCCGCCGGCCTCATGTGATCCCTCCCTCATCTCCCCCCTCCCG
>JAZRHL010000022.1:0-11211 GCA_045644745.1 Akkermansia sp. | reverse complement strand
TTTAATTTAAATAAAATGATGGAAGGATTGGAAAGGCTTTGTGAAGAAAGGGGCGTGAATTTAAGATCACAATCCGCGAATAAAACGCCATTGGCAAGAGCGCTTTATCTTGTTTATAAAAAAACAGATAAGTATGTGGAGGCGTTGGTTTCTCATGAATATATTCGACAGAGTAAAGATATGCATGCTTTAGATGAAGGGGTAAACCATGTTTATGATGTTATCCCCATTAAGGGATTATACGAAGCTAGATCTTCTTCAAGATCATCTTCCAGAACGTCATCCCGCTCTTCATCTAAAACAAGGACAACAAGTTCAAGAACCGTGCGCCGGAATCAGAGCGCATCCAGAGAGCGCAATTATTGACGAGGCAATTAAAAATTGATGTGTTATACGTACTGAAGGGGTAACAAATTGGAATTTGCCGGGCTGAAAGCCCTGGGAATTTTGAGCCCACGAAGTGGGTGAAAGAACACTAGCCGGGGGTAAGCCCGCAAAGCGGGCGCTGCCCACGGAATGCGATAAAATAAAATGGAGCCCCGGAGGGGTGACAGAAGACGATGCAATACACTGATGCTGTGCTTTCTGTCACCTCTGCCGGGGCTCCGATATTTTTTCCAATATACCGGGGGCTTGGGGCTTCGCGTCTCGCATTCGCTCGCTTGCTACGCCCTCGCTGTCCACTGCTGACGCCGCTTCACCACTCGCTATGGGTATGTCGCCTCTTCGAGGAGCTAAATTCCTCGGGCTTTCAGCCCGACAAAGTCCATTTTGTCGAGATGAGGGGGCTTCTTCAAAAATGGTGTTGATGTTTCTATTGCTTACAAAATCGTTGGGACACGTGTGATAAGACACAACTCCGCAGCGATTACGCTTGCGCAGAACGGTTAGATATGATATAAGCCCGGGCGCAATAAACCGGGGCTTATATCATTATGAAAGAAACGCTCAGAAAAATCAACAGCTTCATTCCGCAGGGCATCATCTGCCTTGTGGTGGTGTTCGGCATCTTTGCCTACATTGCATCCCAGATGGGCACGCCGCAGATGCTCAACACCATCATGAGAACCGCGCATGACCTGCTGCTCAACACGGTTTTCTACCTCATGGCCATCTGCGTGATTACGGGTGCTATCGGTCGCCTGTTCGTAGAGTTCGGTGTGGTGAGCCTGCTTGAGAAGCTGCTGCGCCCGCTCATGAAGCCGCTTTTCAACCTGCCGGGCGTGGCTTCGCTGGGTGCAGTACTTACCTTCCTTTCTGATAATCCCGCCATCATCGCGCTGGCACAGGATAAGCGATTCAGCTCCTACTTCAAGAAGTACCAGTTCATTTCGCTTACCAATTTCGGTACGGCCTTCGGTATGGGCCTGCTGGTGATTGTGTTCATGGTGGGGCAGGGCTTCTATGCTGCTCCGTTCATCGGCCTGTTCGGCGCGGTGTGCGGTTGCATCGTTTCCACCCGCCTCATGCAGCGAGCCGTGCTCAAGAAGTTCCCCGAGTTTGCCGAGGATGCAGCCTGCGAACCTGCAGAGTTGGCCGAAGCCAAGGTTGACGAGTACACCAAGCCTCTTTTCCAGCGTATTCTGGACTCTCTGCTGGACGGTGGCCGCACCGGTGTGGATGTGGGTATCGCCATTATTCCCGGTGTGCTGATTATTTCAACTCTGGTGATGCTGCTTACCTTTGGCCCTGCTGCCGGTGGTAGCTTTACCGGTGCTGCGTATGAAGGCGTGGAACTTCTGCCCTGGATTGGTTCCAAGCTTGGAGTGGTGTTCGAGTGGCTGTTCGGCTTCCAGGATCCGCACCTCATTGCCTTCCCCATTACTGCTCTTGGTGCCGTGGGGGCTGCTCTGGGCCTGGTTCCCAACTTCATCTCCGCCGGCTGGGTGGATGGCGCCGCCATCGCTGTGTTCACCGCCATCGGTATGTGCTGGAGCGGCTACCTGAGCACGCACACCGCCATGCTCGATACGCTGGGCTACCGTCACCTGACCTCCAAGGCCATTCTTGCCCACACCATTGGTGGTCTGGTGGCCGCCGTGGTGGCACACTGGGCCTATGTGCTCTACACCCTGGTGTAATCAACAATCGTCTCAACAACTAAAGCAATACAACGACAAGATGAAGAAACTGATTCCCGTTATGCTGCTGTTGGCTCTGGGGCTTAGCTCCTGCGCCGTGAAGACTGTGACCCGCAAGGAACTGCTCACCCCCACGCTGTCCACCGCTATGAACAGCAGCGAGCTGACCGATATGAAGTACTACGGCTGCGATGCTGAGTACGACTACTTCACCCGCGGTTATACCCGCTACCGCGTGCTGAAGAGTGAGAACTGCCTCCCCGAAAGCGCCCGCTTCACCTTCAATAACTGGCAGGGCGGCAAGCTTTACCGTGAGTGCCTCACCGAATCCGTCGGCAACTCCCTCGTGGAAAAGCTGCAGAACCTGCTTAACGGCGCTTCTGCCACGAACACCGTGGCTCAGCCCGTGACCACTCCCACGCAGACCACCGTTCAGCCCTACCAGCCCCAGACTGAGACCGGCAAGGCTATTCAGAGCTGGCTGCAGCAGCTTAAGCCTGCTCAGCAGTAAAGATTTCTGCTAATCCTTTGAATGAAGCGCCCCGGTTGCCTATAAGGCGACCGGGGCGATTTTGTAGAAGGATTAATGAATAGTTTTCAATAATCAAAGCCGCTGCTTTGCTGCAGGTCTTCCTCTGAGATGTAGGGGATGAGCTCTACATCGGGATGGCGGAAATGCGGGGGCAGGTTGTTTTCGGTGATGAGTGAGTTGCCCTCCGGCAGGGGGAAGGCATGGGGGGCATGCGCATACAGCGCCTGAGAGGGTACCATAACCAGGCATTTATCCGCTGCTTCGGCTGCGGCCTGGGCCCAGGCTGCCCGTGTGGGGTGGTGGTAGGCGGCCAGGTCGCCGCGCACGGCAGGCGGACAGAGCAGGGCTACATCCAGCTTCATATTGGTGAGCAGGGAATCACGCGCCTCCTGACTGTTGAGCAGGCCGCACTCCTTGTTAAGCACACCGCCGGGGCAGATAACCTGGTGCGGCAGGCTGGCAGCGGTGAGCTGCGACAGGATTTTGAGCGAGGGGGTGACCAGTGTAGCCTTTACCCCGTGCAGCTGTGAAACCAGCACCAGCGCGAGCGGGTCATCGTCCAGATAGATGCAGGCGTTGTCCTTGATATGGCTGAGAGCCAGCCGGGCCAGCTGGCAATCTGGGCGGGTGGAGGCATCTATTCCTTCCACGGGCAGGGTATAGCGGGCGCCGCCGTGTACGCGCTTCAGCAACCCCTGCGCCTGCAGGTCAACTAAATCGGTGCGGATAGTCTCATCGGTCACGCCTAGTTCGCGTGCCAGTGAGGCGGAGCGTATGCTGCCGCGCTGCTGCAGCAGGCGCAGGATGTACGCACGTCTCTCCTGGGCCACATACATAGAAATGAAAAATCAGTGTTGGAAGGTGGAGGCAAACTCGTCGAGCTTGCTGGTGAGCAGGCCGGAGGCTTCGCGGAAGACGGCGGCAATGTCATCATCCACCCGGCGGCAGTCGGCGCAGAGCTGGCCGATGTGGCGGTGGATAATCTGCACACGGCGGCTGGCTAAATCTACCGGGAATGAAGGCTGCAGCGTGAGCAGGATGGTGGCCAGTATATAGGAGACTACGCCAGCATAGTGCTTCACGAACTCCTCTGCCTCGGCCCTGCCTGCATTCTCGCGGATCATCAGGCGCTTCTGCACCAGGGCGGTCAGGCGTGAGGTCTCCAGGAAAAGCGAGTGGCGCATGGCTGTCTTCACGGCCTTGGCATGCTCTGCGGGCACGAAGTCCAGCACATCCCAGTGGCGGTTGTTGCCGGGCTCGGGGGGCATGTGGGCCTCGTCCTCGGCGGCCATCTGGTTTAGCAGGTCATTGCGGTCCATTACGTAGGCCTCCGACATCTGCCCGCCTGCTTCAAAGCAGTACTTGGCGCGGATGGTGGGGTGAATGGCCATGTAGGCCTCGGCCCGGTTCAGCCGGGTATCCCATGAGCAGGACGGAAGCTTTTCAGAGTGAATGAGCAGCATGGCTGCACCCTGGAACTGCGCTACGTTGCAGGCCACATGGTCGCGCAGTGCCTCCATGTTCATGAAAGCCTGGGCGTTGGCTTCCTGCCAGGTCATCTCCCACTGGGGCAGGGAAATATCGTAGGTGAAGGAGGCCGTTTCAATGAGCAGGCGGGTATCGCGCTGCACAAAGATTTCGATGGAGAGCTGGTTGCTGATGGCGCGGCGGTTGTCCTGCTCCGGCATGCGGCGGGAGAGGGTGATATCGCCTGCCTGCACCATTCCCTGGGAGCTGGTGCGCAGCTTGGCCAGTACCGGGTGCTCAGCCTCCTGCGGGTCGGCGCACATGTGGTTGGTGAAATCCACCCGGCAGCCGGCAATGTCGCGCAGGCAGTTGCCTTCGAGCACGAAATCGATGGGTTCGCCATTATCCACCCCCCACAGGGTGAGGTGTGTCACACCCTTCGTGGTGTTATCAATAACACCACGGGTGATGAGGGGTGTGATAAGGGCGAGCATAGAGACGACGGATAAAGGGTTACTTGCTGCTGGGAGCGGGCAGGGTGGCCGCCAGTCGGGCCACTGCCTCGGGGGCATTCATGAGCTCCACCACGGCATCCCACTTGCCCTGCATGAGAGCCTCGCGCGGCTCGGCAGGCATGGTGATGGGGAAGCTGGCGGTGGGGCAGCTCAGGGTCATGCTTTCCAGATCCACCGTCCACTGTGTATCGGGGGAGGCGGTGGTGATTTCCATGGCTCGGAGCAGGTCCTCGCGGCTGGCGCGCACACAGGGCAGGCCGATGCCGCTGCTGTTGCCGAAGAAGATTTCGGCGAAGGTCTCGGCCACGATGGCCTGGATACCGCTGCGCTTGATGGCCTGGGGGGCATGCTCACGGGAGGAGCCGCAGCCGAAGTTCTCACCACCGAGAATGATGGTGGCGCCGGCGTGCTGCGGGGCATCGATGGGGTGGCCCTTGCTGCTGCCGTCGGCGTTGAAACGCTCATCGTAGAACATGGTGCCGGCCAGCTCATCGAAGGTGATGCACTTGAGGAAGCGGGCGGGGATGATGCGGTCAGTATCCATATCCGCCCCGGCTACGGGAACGGCCTTGCCGCTGATGCTGATAATCTTGGTAAGAGGCATGTCTTATAGAAAGGTTATGGGTTACTGAATGTCGAACACCTCGCGGGCATCGGCCACCGTGCCGGTGACTGCGGCTGCTGCGGCCATGATGGGGCTCATGAGCAGGGTGCGACCCGTGGGGCTGCCCTGGCGACCCTTGAAGTTGCGGTTGCTGGTGCTGGCGCAGGTCTGGTCGCCCACCAGTTTGTCGGGGTTCATGGCCAGGCACATGGAGCACCCGGGCAGGCGCCACTCGAAGCCCGCATCGCGGAAAATCTGCGCAATGCCCTCTTCCTCGCACTGCACGGCGGTCATCTGGGAGCCCGGCACGGCCAGTGCCTTGATGCCCGGCTTCACCTTGCGGCCCTTCAGGTAGGGAGCCACGGCGCGGAAGTCGGTGATATGGCCGTTGGTGCAGGAACCGATGAAGACCACATCTACGGGAAGCCCCTTGATGGGCTGGCCGGGGGTGAGCTTCATGTACTCGAGGGCGGTGGTGTAGGCCTTGCGTCCTTCGTCATCGCGGGCGTCCTCTGGGGCGGGTACGCTGCCGCCGATGCCGATGTTCATATCGGGAGAAATACCCCAGGTCACCGTGGGTTCGATTTCCTCGGCGGGAATGATGACCACGTCGTCGTACACGGCGTCGGCATCAGAGGCAAAGCTCTTCCAGCGCTCCACGGCGGCATCCCACTCTGCACCCTTCGGGGCATAGGGACGCCCCTTCAGGTATTCGAAGGTGGTTTCATCGGGGTTGATGTAGCCGCAGCGGGCTGCTCCTTCAATGGCCAGGTTGCAGAGGGTGAGGCGGCCATCCATATCCATGGATTCAATCGCGCTGCCACCGAATTCGTAAGCATAGCCCAGCCCACCATTGGCGCCGAGTTTGCCGATGATGTGCAGAGCCACATCCTTGGCGGTCACGCCCGGGCGCAGGGTGCCTTCCACGCGCACATTGCGCACCTTGAGCGGGCTCATGGCCAGGGTTTGGGTGGCCAGCACGTCGCGCACCTGAGTGGTGCCGATACCCATGGCGATGCTGCCCACGGCGCCGTGGGTGGCGGTGTGGGAGTCGCCGCAGACAATGGTCATGCCCGGCTGGGTGATGCCCAGCTCCGGACCCACCATGTGCACAATGCCCTGGCGGCCGCTGGCGAGGTCGAAAAGACGGATGTTGTTTTCCTTGCAGTTGCGGCGCAGCTCGTTGAGCATGGCGGCTGCGCGGGGGTCGGCAAAGGGTTCGCACTGGTCATCGGTAGGGATGATGTGGTCCACCGTGGCAAAAAGTCGCTCCGGGTGCAGTACGGGCAGCCCCAGCTCGCGCAGCATGGCAAAGGCCTGTGGCGAGGTCACCTCGTGCAGGTACATGGTGGCAATGAACAGCTGCGTACGCCCATCCGGCAGTGTCCCCGCCGTGTGCGCGTCCCATACTTTTTGGTATAATGTCTTACCCATAGTCTTGCTTATGTGCCAATGTAACATAGGCGTGCGGTAGAGTCAAGTGGTCAAGACACGCAGAATGCCCGCTATGACACAAGCCGCGAGGAATGCAGATTTGTCAGGATGTAGAATTTTGGATTTTGAATGTGAGGAGTTCCGCAGGCGCATGCCCGCCTTAATCTTTCGATAAATTGAAAAACCGGTTCCTGCATTGCGCAGGAACCGGTTTTGATGAGCTTTTGTGCGGTGTCTTTACTCGCCCAGAACCTCAGCGCGCTCCTCGAGCAGCTCGGCGCAGGAAGCGTCGATCTTGGCGCGGGAGAACTCGTCGATGGGCAGACCCTCAACGATGCTGTAGGTGCCGTCCGCATTGGTGCGGGTGGGCTGGGAGCAGATGATGCCGGCGGGCAGACCGTACTTGGTGCCGTCGGTGTAGGAAGCCACGGAGAACCAGTCGCCTTCGGCGGTGGGGGTGGTCAGGTTCTTCACAGTCATCAGGGCGGCGTTGGCTGCGGAGGCAGCGGAGGAAAGGCCGCGGGCCTGGATGATGGCGGCGCCGCGCTGCTGCACGGTCTTGATGAAGTCGGTCTTGAGCCATTCGATGTCGGAGATGACCTCGGTCACGGGCTTGCCACCAATCTTGGCGTTGGTGAAGTCCGGGTACTGGGTGGCGGAGTGGTTGCCCCAGATGGTCATGTTGGTCACCTCGGTCACGTGCACACCGGCCTTGGCAGCGAGCTGGCTCTTGGCGCGGTATTCATCGAGCTGGGTCATAGCGAAGAAGTTCTCCTTGGGCAGACCGGTAGCGTTGTGCAGGGCGATGAGGCAGTTGGTGTTGCAGGGGTTGCCCACCACGAACACGCGGCAGCCGGGAGCGGCGTTCTCGGCGATAGCCTTGCCCTGGCCCACGAATACCTTGCCGTTGATGGAGAGCAGGTCCTTACGCTCCATACCGGCCTTGCGGGGCACGGAACCCACCAGCATGCACCAGTCGGCGTCCTTGAAAGCCACAGCGGGATCGTCGGTAGCCACGATTTCCTTCACCAGCGGGAAGGCGCAGTCCTCGAGCTCCATCACCACGCCCTGCAGCTTCTCAAGGCAGGGGGTGATTTCGAGGAGCTTCAGAATCACGGGCTGATCAGCACCCAGCATCTCACCGGCTGCAATGCGGAACAGGAGGGAATAGGAAATGTTGCCGGCGGCGCCGGTCACGGTCACAGTTACGGGTTTCTTCATAACGCGGAGTATTTTAAGCGATACCCCGTCAGAGTCAATCCTAAAGTGTGCGTTCTGCGTGGCTGGTGTCATTTTTTTGAAAAAAGTGAGAAAATGATACAAAAAGGTGTTGACGAAATGCGGGGGAGCTGGTATCGTTGGCGGCACACAGCATTTGGAGCGGTGGCTGAGAGGCTGAAAGCACCCGTTTGCTAAATGGACGTACTGCGTTAAACAGTACCGGGGGTTCGAATCCCCCCCGCTCCGCTGAGGAAAGCACCAACGCAATCAAGTGTTGGTGCTTTCTGTTTTTTACTGCCATGAAACTGAAACCGGATTTAACGCGAGACCAACTGCAGCAGCTGACGGATAGGGAGCTGCTGTGGCAGCTGCTGGCCAGCACTCCGCTGAACCTGCCCCGGGTATTTCTGTTTGCCTTGTTGTATTTGCTGATGCCATGTGCCGTGCTGGGAAGCCCCCTGGGGCTACTGGGTACGGTCGGAATGTCGGCAGTACTGGCGTATCTCTGGCTGTGGGGGACGCCGGAGGCCATGACTGCCTTTCTGGGGTTCTGGATGCTGTGGTCGTGTCTGGCGTTGGTGCTGGCTCTTCTGCTTCAGTTGGTAGGCGGTGTGCGCCGGTATGTGCGCGGCAGGCGGTATCTGGCGGCAGAGGAGGCTTTCAGGGCGGAATTAAAGCCCGGAACATGCCTGGAATTACCCGTGGGTGAGGAGGTAGATCTTGAGTTGGTGGTGCAGGTGCCGCAGCGCGGGGTGTATGTGCTGGTATGCCGGGTGGATGATTACGAAGGTGCTGCGTTGTTGCATGGTGATGACCGCGCGTGTCTGGTGGAAAAGGATGAGGTGCCCGGGTTGCGGACAGAACTCCGCATGGCTTTCCGGCTGGAGGCCGGGTATCATCGGCTTGGCGTGAATGGGTATTGCACCGTTGCAACGCAGCTGCAGGTGCTGCTGCGCTGATTCGCGCTTGCGGGGCAGGGGATTTTGTGCTAATCTTCTCTGCGTGAAGATTGATGCCCACACTACACAGGAACAATTACTGAAACTCAGTGAGCAGGTGCTGCTGCGCGATTTGCTGCAGAGCACGCCGCTGAATCTGAAGTTCTTTCTGCGTTATCTTATCCTTTTCCTGCTGTTCCCCGGCATGGTGTTCGGGTATAAGGCGGGCATGGCCATTACTCTGGCTTTCTGTGCGGCGCTGGTGGGTATTCTTTTCTGGGGAAGCGAGACCAGTTCGGCCCTGGCGATATACAGCTGGCTAAGCTGCGGCCTGCTGGTGCTGCTTTTCGTGACCATTGGCGTGATTCGTAAGGCCTGGCGCGAGCGCGAGCTGCGCCGCCAGTATCGCCCTGCCTCCCCCGGGCTGCACCATGCCCAGCGCAAGCCGCAGAATCATGCTCTGCGCTGGCGTAAATCGAACACCGAGGGTTACATGGCCACCAGCCTGGTTCTGCAGGTGCCGCAGCGTGGGGTATATGCCATTTTGCTTACGATTAAGGATTTTGAAGGCGCTCAGCTCATTACCCAGGGTAAGCAGGGCACGGCGCTTGTCTATGCAGGTGGCGGCAAGGGCAAGGATTTCAATGCCCTTGCGCTCTATCGCCTGGAACCCGGTCTGCATGAGCTGGTGTGGGCTATCCCCGGCACGGCTGCTCCTCAGCATACCGAAGTTTCCCAGCTCAACGAAGTTTAACCCCCGATTTATACCATGATTGATTTCAAGAATGACAGCCTGTTCAAACTGACTCCCGTAGACCCCGCAGCCCAGATGGACCGTGTCGGCCCGCTGTTGATAGACGGCGAGCATATCGTGGCCGCGTTCAAAACCATACGCGACTCTGTGGTGTTCACCAATAAGCGTGTGATTGCCTGCAATGTGCAGGGCCTTACCGGCAAGAAGGTGGATTTCACCTCGCTGCCATACAGCAAGATTCAGGCCTATTCCATCGAAACCGCCGGCACCTTCGACCTCGACTGCGAGCTGGATTTGTTCTACAGCGGCATCGGCCAGATCCGCTTCGAACTCCGCGGCCGCTGCGATATCCGCGAGTTGTGCAGGATTATCAGCAGCTACGTGCTGTGAATGCACTGCGAGCCGCAGGCTCGCAATTTAGACCAGACGAAGGCTGGATTTAGACCGGGAGGATTTCATTCCTCCGCCAGGAGGAATTTCACTGTCCGCCGTTCAGGCGGACAATGCAGTTGAGCCTAATCTCTTCTGCGCAGCAGCGGCTGCGGATTATTCCTCTTTCATAGTGCTCAATCTTGTGTTGATAGAGGAAATCAGCATGCGACGGATAGAGCCGGCGTCCCTACGTAAGGATTCCGCTTCTGTTGCCAAGTCAGGGCAAGAGGTAGCGAGCACCACCAGCCAATATTCACATTCATGGCATTCCTTGAGTGCAATGCGAAGTTTATGGACAAAATCATCGGGGCTTTCCGCATAACGGGCCTCAAACAGATTAGCGCCTATGCTTGTGCCTGCACGCGCCAGCTGATTCTTTAAAAACGCACGGCGTTCAATTTTGGACAAGCCGGACCGATAAGGAAATAGTCGCATTGCGGAGTCTATCTTTATCCATAGTATCTATGTTGTACAGGATTTGCGGGTGCATGTAAAGTTTGTTTAATTTTCCGCGGCCATGCGGCCGCAAGAAATGAATCAGTACTCTAGCATTGTCCGCCTGAACGGCGGACAGTGAAATTCCTCCTGGCGGAGGAATGAAATCCTGAAGGTCTAAATCCAGCCTCTGGCTGGTCTAAATTGCGGGCATAGAGCCCGCATTGTTGTGCTTTTTGGGCTTGCAAATACGAGCTTTTATAGTAGAATATCCCGCGTTATGGCAGACCGTACACAGACTGATCCCGTCCGCATGGAAAAAATTGTCAGCCTTTGCAAGCGCAGAGGGTTCATTTTTCAGGCCGCTGAAATCTATGGTGGCTTGAACGGTTGCTGGGACTACGGTCCCCTGGGTGTTGAACTCAAGCGCAATCTGAAGGATTACTGGTGGCGTGTCCACGTGCAGGAACGCCCCGACATTGTGGGTATGGATGGTTCTATTCTTACGCACAATTCTGTGCTGGTGGCTTCCGGTCACGTGGGTGGCTTTTGTGACCCACTCTGCGACTGCCTGCTGACCAAGGAACGCCTGCGTGCCGACCAGATTCCTGCCCAGAGTGGTGTGGCTTACTGGTGGAAGGGCGCGGCCCGCAAGGATGGTTCCTGGAGTACGAAGAAGGAATTCTCCATGCTGGTGGAGGGTACGGATGACAAGAGCCTCAAACTTGCCCGCAAGGGGGCTCTCCAGTACTACAGCCAGATTGCCGGCAAGGGTACTCAGCCCGCTGACCTGGAACT
>JAZRHL010000021.1:0-48742 GCA_045644745.1 Akkermansia sp. | reverse complement strand
ATGATGTGGGGCTGAAAGGAAACGAAATCCGGCATTACATGCCGGATGATATCCACGCTGCGCGCGGACCCGGCTTCAGTAAACCTACGCCGTGGCAGGCGATATCCGCTTCCTCACTGCGTTCGGACTTGGGCGGATTGGATGTTGACGATGGGGAGGGAGAGGGGCATGTCGCCTAGCCAGTCGAGGGTGGTGGTGGTGATGAAGACCTGGGATTCAGCGGGGAGCATGGCCAGCAGGGCGCGGCGGCGGGCGGTGTCGAGCTCGCCGAAGATGTCGTCGATGAGGAGGATGGGGGATTTGCCGGTTTCTTCCTGTAGGAGGGCTCCCTGCGCCATCTGGAGGGCGATGGCGAGGGTGCGCTGCTGGCCTTCGGAGGCGAATTCGGCGGCGTCCATGCCGGAGACGAGGAGCTGGAAGTCATCGCGATGCGGGCCGACGGTGGTGAAGCCGGTGCGTTCGTCGGCCTCGAGGCTTTGCTCGAGTTCATCGGCCAGGGAACGGGTGGCGGAGGGGTGGTAGAGGAGCTGCACCTGCTCGGCACCAGAGGAGATGCCGCGGTGGTGGTGGGCGACGTGGGGCTGCAGACGGCTGAGGAGCTGGCTGCGGAGCTGCATGATGATTTCGCCGTGCTGCGCGAGGAGGTTGGCATAGCTGCGCAGGGTGGCCTGGCTGCGGCGCGGGTGGCGGAGCAGGGCGTTGCGGCTTTTGAGGGCTTTGCGGTAGGCCTGCAGGGCCTGGCGGTAGACGGGGTGCCACTGGCAGCCGAGGAAGTCGAGGTAGCGGCGGCGCTCTTCGGCGGGGCCGTTCACGAGCACCATGTCGCTGTTGGCCAGCCAGGTGACGGGGTAGGTATCGGCCAGGTAGTCATTGAAATCGCGGCGTTCGGCGCCGTTCACCTGCAGGTTGAGCTTGCGGGCGGCCCAGGTGAGGCGGCGTGTGCCATCCTCGGTCTCGAGGGAGATGCCGAAGGTGGGCTGGCCCTGGCGCACGAGTTTGTCGAGCCTGGTGGCGCGGGGGCTGTGAAGGGTGAGGGCGAAGCAGAGCGCTTCCATGAGGCTGGTCTTGCCCTGCGCGTTGGCCCCCAGCAGCACGGCACCCTCTGCCGGTATGGACCAGCGGAGGGTGCTGTAACAGCGGAAGTTGCTCAGACGCAGGGTGGTGAGCATCGCCTGGGGTGAGGGAAGAATCAGACCTCGGTGGGCAGGGCGCGGATGGCGTCCATAATCTTCTTGCCGATGGCGCGCTGGGCATCGCGGCCCTTGGCGCGGAGCTCCTCGGGGGTGAACTGGATGGGATCGCCCACGGAGAGGGTGATGGGTTTGAACTTGAGCTTGCTGCTGTGGATGGGCAGGCAGTCATAAGCGCCTTCGATGCGGACAGGCTGCACGGGCACATGGGCGAGCTTGCTGAGGATGAGGCCGATGCCGGGCATGGCGTCGTGAATCTGGCCGTCCTCGCAGCGGGAGCCTTCGGGGAAGATGATGATGCGGCCGCCGTTCTTCACGGTGCGGAGCACCTGGATGATGCTGGCGGGGTCCGGGCGGGTCTGGTCGATGGGGATGACGTTGCAGTGCGGCAGCACCTGCTTGAGCACGGGGGCATCGAACAGGGTCTTGCGGGCCAGGAAGAAGACTTCGTTGCGGTACAGGGAGCCTACCAGGGGCGGGTCGAGGAAGCTCTGGTGGTTGGCCACGATGATGGCGGGACCGTCTTCGATGAG
This sequence comes from Akkermansia sp., assembly GCA_045644745.1. GTDB lineage: Bacteria > Verrucomicrobiota > Verrucomicrobiia > Verrucomicrobiales > Akkermansiaceae > Akkermansia. Next base: position 47,019 of record JAZRHL010000021.1, on the reverse strand, counting down.
CTTCTCGCGGCCGATGACCTTGTAGTTGAACAGGGAGCGGAAGAAGCAGCTGGCTGAGCCACGGACGAGCAGATAAAGCAGGGAGCGGTTCATGATATGGAGAAAAGGTTTAGCAGGCGAGCTTGGCGCGGATATCGGCGGCGATGAAGGCGACCACCTGGTCGATGCTCATGTCGGAGGTGTCGACGAGCAGGGCGTCATCGGCCTTCTTGAGGGGGGCGCAGGCGCGCTGGGAGTCCTTGCGGTCGCGCTCGGCAATGGAATCGGTGATGCCCTCGGCAGCGCGGCGGGCGGCGCGCACTTCCTCAGAGGCGGTCACGAAGTACTTGTACTTCGTGTCGGGGAAGACGACGGTGCCGATATCGCGGCCTTCCATGACCACGGCCTCGCGGGTGTTGTATTCGCGCTGCTTTTCCACGAGCAGGGCGCGCACCGCGGGGATGGAGGCGATGGCGGAGACGTTGTCATTCGTGCTCTTTTCGGTAAGCTCGGTGGTGAGCACCTTGCCTTCGTATACCACGGTGGAGTTGGAGCCATCCTTGCCGAAGCTCAGCGGAATGCCGGGCAGCAGCGCCTCCACAGCGGCGGTGTCGGCGGGGTTCACACCCTGCTGGAGGGTGTACCAGGTCACGGCGCGGTACATGGCACCTGTGTTGATGAAGGTGTAACCAAGCTCTTTTGCAATGAGTTTGGCCACGGTGGATTTACCGGAAGCTGCAGGACCGTCGATAGCGATGGCAGGAGGATTCATACTGCGGGGATTATACCCGTTATTCCGCGGGGTGTCGAGAAAAAACGCTCGCGCTGCCGTGAGTTAGTGCCATTCGGGGTGGGCGGCCCGGTACGCTTCGTGCTTCTGCCGACCTTCGATTTCGGCCCGCACGTAGAGGGCGGTGGAGAGGGTGACGATACCCAGCAGGGTGATGATGCAGAGCCAGCGGGCGAAGCGGGCGGAGCCTTCGCTCACATTGCCTACGATAAAGGCCATGCCCCAGGCGCTGAGGTAGGAAGGGAGTGTCAGCACGGGGGCGAGGACGAGTGCAGCCATGCCGCCGCCATGGAAGGGGAGGCCGAGGTAGACGGTGGGGAAGGCGAGCACATAGGCCCCGCCCAGCTGCAGCCAGCCCCAGACGAAAGAGCGGAGCCTGCGTGCCTCCTGGTTGCAATCAATCATGTAGAACATGCCTGCGATACCCAGGAAATAGTACATGCTGTAGAGGAACACGCGCCCGCAGTAGCGCTCATCCACCCACCTGCCGTATTCGGCGTGTAAATAGATGTACCTGTCCCGCCACATGAGAGCCCAGGCGGTGACCACCACCAGCAGAAACAGGAGGAAGCAGGCACGGTTGAGTCGCTTGAGCTTCTGCCCGGGCTCACCGGGGATTGCTTCAGTAGGGGGCGTATTCATAGTTCGGGTGCGTATGTTTGAACCACTCGGCGTAGTTGCTGAATTGGCGTGCCTCGATTTCTGCATTCGTGCAGCGGCAGAGGAACGTGGTAATGATGCCGGTGAGGATGAGCGCTGAGATGATGCGGCAGCAGAGAATCCGGTTCAGATTGGATTTTCGGCTGAGGACGAGGGCGAATAACACCGCAAGGAGGAAGGAAGGGATGGTGAACAGCGGGCCGAACCAGGCTATTGCCATGCCCCAGCTGTCGGCTCCGAGAGAGCGACAGAACGAAGCTGCCGGAACGGAAACGAACCAGGCGCTGCCCAGCTGGATGACACCCCAGATGAGGATGCGCACCCACTGCTCGCTTCTGTCGGGATGCACCATGTAGAACATGCCCGCTGCGCCGATGTAGTAGTACAGGCTGTTGAGTAAGGTGCGGCCGAAAGATTCGGTCTCACGCCATGAGATGTGGGGGCCGAAGAACGGCAGAAGCAGGAGGAGACTGCATGCAAGTATCGGCACGGTGGCGAGCAGCAGCGGGCAGAGCCAGTCCAGCCTGCAGAGCCAGGTGTCTCTCAATGTGTTGTTATCAGTGCTCTGTGGTGCATCGGTCATGCTGGTGGCTATCTTACTCCCCTTGAGCAGGGGGAGTCAAGAGCAAAGGCACACGCATCCCAAAGACTTGGGATGCGTAGATTTACGATTTTTGATTTACGATTTACGATTAGAAAGTTAGCGGCTTACGTCGATATGCTCGTAAACGAATGCTAACTGCCGATGGTTGGGTAGGTGATACTCCAACTCGATTTTTCACGCAGAACACTATGCCTTTATGTCGTTTAAGGATATTTTCCATAATCTATGGGATACATGTGGAGCAAAGGGATGAAGTCAGAGAATGAGCTTGACGGGGCAGGCGAATCTGTGGGAGAATGAGCGCGTTCTGATGAGGATATTTCCGGCCATAGCAGCGTTGATGATGACCCCGCTTCTGCATGCGGTGGAGTGGAGTATTGAGCAGTGCTCGGCGCTGGACCTGTTGGCGGGGCGAACGGGTATTGCGGACGTGCGCCCTTCGAATGACCCTCACCATAATGCTTCTGAGATGATGGAGCAGAACTCCGGCATTTACCGCGGCCAGTGGAGCTGGCAGAGCGAGATGCCCGAGCTGCTGTACGATATCATGCACTCGGGCGAGGCTACGAAGGCATCGCCGAGTGGATTCACCGCGCTGCATGCTGCCTGTGTGTATGCGGATGAGAATCTTTTCTACACGCTGCTGGAGGCCGGTATTCCTGTGGATTGCCGCCCGGGCGACTGGCAGCAGCTGGGCTATGTGGGTGATACGCCGCTGGGCCTGCTGGTGCGTTTCATGAATTCCCGCACGGCGGCTGCCCGCGTGCGCATGGCGAAGGCCTTGATTGAACGTGGCGCGAATCCCGATGCGCCCATGACCACCTGGAAGGGCAACCGCGTGGTGACCACGGTGCCTTTCTGCGAGCTGGGAAAGCAGGAATACAACCACGATATGCGTCTGTTGCTGTTGCAGGCCGGTAAGCAGGACCTTGCTGCCCGAACTGCCGGCTGGCAGCTCAACTGGGAGTGGTACCGCGATGACCTGGTGCAGCACATGAAGCAGCGCGGCGTGGCCCGCAATGCCATGCAGCCTCAGGTGGACGCTGCTAAGAAGGCGCAGATTGGCAAGATTCCGCTGCTCGACCTGATTCGCAAGGGCGATGTGGAGGGCGTGCGCCTGGCGCTGGATGCCGGCGCGAGCATCGAGGTGTCTCCCCGTGCCCGCCGCTATGGCCAGGAGCCGCTTTTCAATATCCCCGTGCGCAAGAAGGATGACCCCGAGGCTGCGGTGGAGATTGCCCGCATGCTGATAGAGGCCGGCTCGGATATCAATGCGCTGAACCGCCGCGGCTGCTCGCTGCGTATTCACTACGACCGTTATTATTCCAAGGCTTCCAAGGCGCTTTGTGCGTATCTGAAGGAGCGCGGGTCGCTGATTCATCCGGATTCACCCATGAAGAAGGAAGAGGTGGCTGCTGAGGAGCAGGCCCGCCTGGCTCGTGTGGAGGCCCGCCGCCGCAGACTGGCCGGCGAGGAGATGCCTGAGCCGGTGCAGGAGGCAGTGACCGAGCCCGCGCCTGTGGCCACAGAGGCGGTGGCTCAGGTGGAGACTACTCCCGTAGAGTCCGGTACCCAGCCGGTGGTTGAGACTCCTGTCGCTGTGACACCTGCCGAGCCGGTGGTGGCAGAGACACCCGCAGCCGAACCCCAGCCTGCTCCCGAGCAGGCGCAGACGCCCGAACAGGTAGCTGAGCCCGCGGTTCAGCCTGAGCAAGTGGTTGCTGTCACCCCCGAGCCCGCTGTCGAGCAGCCTCAGCCTGTTGCTGAGCAGAAAGAGGAGCGGGTGCCGGCAGAGACTACAGAACCCGTGGCCGAACAGCCTGCGGAGCAGCCTCAGCCTGAGACGCCCTCTGAACCGGTGCAGGAGGAACCTGCTGCCCAGAGCGAGCCGGCTCCTGCAGAGGAGGGGCCCAAGCCGGATTCTGAGCACATGCAGAAGCTGCTGAGCGAGGTGCAGGCCCAGCTGGCCGAACTGCAGGCTAAGTACGAAGCCGAGCAGCGAGCCAAGGATGAGGCCGAGCAGCAGCAGAAAGCCCAAGCTACCGAAAATCAGGAATGAAGCGATTTTTCTTAACGCTGTGTGTCTTGCTTTCTGCCGCGCTGTATGCGGCAGAGCCTGTGGCGATTGAGGGGGTGGAGAACAGCTACCGCATCTGCGAGGATCTGTATCGCTCTGCCCAGCCTGAGCGCGAGGGGTTCACGGCGCTGCAGCTGCTGGGTGTGCGCTCGGTGCTGAATCTGCGCGAATACCACAAGGATACCCGCAAGGCCCGCCACACGCAGCTGCATCTCATGGCGTATCCTGTGGCTGCGGGCGAGGTGACGGCGGCCGATGTGGAGAATTGCCTGGCGCTGATAAAGGGCGCACCCAAGCCGGTGCTGGTGCATTGCTGGCACGGCTCCGATCGCACGGGCATCGTGGTGGCGGCGTACCGCATTGTGTTCCAGAAATGGAGCGTGGAAGAAGCGGAGAAAGAGTTCCGCGACGAGCGCTTCGGCTACCATGAGTTCTGGTATGCCAATCTGCTGGAGCTCCTGCGCACGACCGATTGGGACGCGATGCGCAGCCGGTTGAAGGTAGAAAACTGACGCGTGTCAACGCGGCAATTAAGACCACTTGTAAAGTGGATTTAGATGCCTCGGCAGAGGCAATTTCATCTGCTGTAAGCAGATTTAGATGCGGCTCAACAAGAGCTGCAATAGATTTTCAGCATGTTCCTGCGGGCACATGTGCCCGCACTATCTTTTAATACGCCTGCATTGCAGAGCTGTACGCTCTGCATCGAAATTGCGGGCATATACCCGCAAGGAAATCCGCCACTATCGTGACGGTCTAAATCCGGCGTGCACCGGTCTAAATTGCCCGGCGTATGCCGGTCAGTGATTTAGTCCCTTTACAGCTCGCTGATGGACTGGAGCTTATCGCGCAGGGCGGTAATCAGGGGGTGGGCCATCATCTTGTCGATGGGGGTCATGGGGGCTGGGATGCCGGGCACGCAGACCTTCAGGCGCTCGGGCAGGCGCTCGATGCGCAGTTCATCGCCGGGTTCGAGGGTGCCGGCGTAGTCGCCGTCCAGATGATAGGGCAGCTTGCCATCTGCGGTGATGGTGCAGCTCTTGATGCGGCAGAGTTTGGTGAAGTCGGAAACATTGTGCCTGGTGGCACCCTTGGATACGATGAGCCCCATTACTTCAAACAGGATGCCGAGGCTTTCCTGGTCGATGACTGCGGCATCGAGGCGGCCATCGTCAATGGTGGCATCGGCAAAGAGGTGCGCCTCGCCGCCGTAGCGCTTGCCGTTGCCCATGATAATCTGTGTGCCTTTGAGAATCTCGCCATCGGGCATGGTCATGGTGATGAGCGGCAGACGCTCCATGGCCACCTTGAGGCCTGTGACTACATGGGCCGCGGCGCCCATGTGCTTCTTGAGCTTGGGGGTGATGAGCTCGATGGCGCGGGCATCGGGGCCGAAGCCTGCTACCTGCAGGAAAGGCTTGCCGTTGACGGTGAAGATGTCGATTTCCTGGCGTTTGGTACCCTGAATGGCTTCGAGCGCGATATCGAATTTGCGGGAGCCGATGCCCAGCTCTCGGGCGAGCACGTTCATGGTGCCGCAGGGCAGGATGCCGAGGGCTGCCCCAGTGCCGATGAGCCCTTGGGCGGCACCCATGAGGGTGCCATCGCCACCGGCGGCGGCCACCACGGGTTCTCCGCTTTCAGCCAGCTCGCGTGCCTTGTTGGTGAGGTCTTCTGCGCTCCTGGTCGGAACGGCGCAGAAGGCATCGCGGTGGTCATCGAGCCACGCTTTCAGACCGGAGCGGAACAGGCTGCCGGCTTTGGGATTGATGAGAAGCGGAATCGGTTGGGGCATAAAGAGGGATATCAGATGCAGCAGAAGAGGTAGCCGATGAGCGAACCGCCGCAGATGGCGAAGGAAACAGTGAAGGCAGGGGAGTCGATGAGGTCGAAGATGCCGCCGATGCCGGGCAGCAGGGATCCGCTGTCCTTCACGGCGATACCGCGCTTGATGAGGGAGCCTGCCAGATCACCCCACACGGAAAGGAAGAACAGCAGGAGACCTGCGGGAATGTATACGGCATAGAAACCGGGCTCGGACAGCACTCCCTTCGCGCTGGGTACGAGAATCGGCAGGAGAATCGCACCCACAGTGAGGGTGATGATGATGGAGCCGATGATGCCTTCCCAGGTCTTCTTGGGCGATACGCTGGGGCTGAACTTGCGGGTGATGAACTTGCCGCCCAGCAGCACGCCGCTCACATAGGCCCAGATGTCACTCATCTTGGTGAAGAGCACCAGCCAGAGCATGGCCATGACGCTTTCCTCTGTGTGTACGCAGGTGAGGGCAAGGCAGAACATCCACACGGGGTACACGAAGGAGAGCAGGGTAAGCCCCATGCCGTCGAGCATTTCTGCACCGGTCTTGCCTCGGTAGTCCATGCGGAAGAGCTGGCCGCAGAAGGCCATGATGGTGAACAGAACAAGAACGGCAACGGCAATGCCAAGGAAGGAGAAGCCGGGAAGGTGGCTGCCGATGCAGACCCAGGAGAGGAACCAGGGGTAGATGAGCCCGCACACCAGGGAGAGCCAGCGGTTGGCATTGGTGCCCTTGAGCATGTTGAACCACTCCCAGCTGGTCAGGTTGCAGAGTACGCTGATGAGCACGGCGTAGCCGATGGGCTCGTTCCACGCTACGGTGCCGCCGAGGAGACCGAGCAGGACGATGGTGCTGAAGCCGCGTTCCAGAAATGTTTTGAGCTTGGGAGACATATGCTGAGATGTGGGGGAATAAGTGGAGAGATAAAGCAGGTGCCTATAGTACACTCTACGCGGTTATTTTAGGCGCAGATGCTTCAAATGTCAATGAAATAGTGCTTTCCGGCCTGTGAGGTGGGCTGAAATCAGTCGAAATAGCACAGCAGATTGTAGGCGTAGCACAGGATGCCGAGTGGAGCCAGTGCGCTCAGGGTGCTGAGGAGACAGAGCCATGCACCGCTGGTGATGCCGCAGCTGCGCTGAATGTGGTCTGACCAGCGGCGCCCCCAGGCCAGACAGGCTATGGCGGTGGGCAGATAGGCGGTAAAGATAAGGAAAATGCCGTAAAAGGCATCGCCCACCAGGAAGGAGATGCCGAGGGAAGCGGCGATGGCTGTGAGGAGAAGAAGGTTGGCCCAGAGAGGGAGTTTTCGCGTGGCGGGCCAGATAACGCCTGCCATGCTGAAAATGAAGTTGGCCACCAGAAGCGCCAGCGCCATCCAAGTGAGGATGGTGCCTGTGGCAGAGGCTCGCAGCGCATACGGAATGAGCGCCAGGAAGCCCACGGGCATGAAGAAGGCGCCGACTCGCTGCATACGCTGGGTGAAGCTCAGTCCGCCCCCGCAGAGGCAGAGGAGGCAAGCTGCTGCCAGCAGCGCAAGGCTCAGCGGGGCAAAGGTGAACAGCGGGCTGAGGTTGATGGCGGTATTCACCCACAGCCAGAGCAGGCAGACGCCCGTGAACCACAGGCTCCACGGTTGCCCCTGCATGCAGCGGTGGCGGTGCAGGATGATGACTGTGCCAAGGATGAAAACGATAATAGCCGTGATGGGCAGGGCCGGGCCGGGATAGGCCAACGCAAAGACAGCCGCTGAGCAGCTCAGCTGGGTGATGATTTCCTGTTTTCGTGTCTGTGCCATGTCCGGCTCTATTGTATGGATAATGGCGGGCTTGTCAAGCGAATGCAAAACACCCCGCTGCATGGGCAACGGGGTGTTGAGGTCAAAGTCTTTCTGCTGCTTTAGTGGGCGCAGGCGGGGCAGGCCCAGTTGGCGCGGATGTCGGCAAAGAAGTCGTTACCCTTGTCATCCACCAGGATGTAGGCGGGGAAGTCCTTCACCGTAATCTTCCAGATGGCTTCCATACCCAGCTCGGGGTATTCGATGCACTCGATGGAGGTGATGCAGTTCTTGGCCAGGTCGGCTGCCACGCCACCGATGGAGCCCAGGTAGAAACCACCGAACTGCTTGCAGGAATCGGTGACGCACTGGGCGCGGTTGCCTTTGGCAATCATAATCATGCTGCCACCGTGGCTCTGGAAGAGCTCCACGTAGGAGTCCATACGGCCGGCGGTGGTGGGGCCGAAGGAGCCGGAGGGATAGCCCTCGGGGGTCTTGGCGGGGCCGGCGTAGTAGATTGGGTGATCCTTGATGTACTGGGGCAGGTCCTTGCCGGCATCGAGGAGCTCCTTGAGCTTGGCGTGGGCGATATCGCGACCCACGATGATGGTGCCGGTGAGGGAAAGACGGGTCTTGACGGGGTACTTGGAGAGCTCGGCAAGCACTTCCTTCATGGGGCGGTCGAGGTCAATCGGCACGCCTTCGCTCTTGGTCTCGCGGTACTCGGCGGGGATGTACTTGCCCGGGTCGTACTCGAGCTCTTCGATGAAGATACCCTCGGGAGTAATCTTGGCCTTGGCATTGCGGTCGGCAGAGCAGGATACACCCAGAGCCACAGGGCAGGAAGCGCCGTGACGGGGCAGACGCACCACGCGCACGTCCAGGGCAAAGGCCTTGCCGCCGAACTGGGCACCGAGGCCCAGCTTCTCAGCCTCGAGCTTGAGCTCGTTCTCGAGCTCCACGTCGCGGAAGGCGCGGCCGTGCTCGTTGCCGCTGGTGGGCAGGGAATCGTAGTACTTGGTGGAGGCGAGCTTCACCGTCTTGAGGCAGGTTTCGGCGCTGGTGCCACCCACCACAAAGGCCACGTGGTAGGGCGGGCAGGCAGCCGTGCCCAGGGTGCTCATCTTCTCCACCATGAACTTCTTGAGGGAGGTGGGGTTGAGCAGGGCCTTGGTCTCCTGGTAGAGGTAGGTCTTGTTGGCCGAGCCGCAGCCCTTGGCGATGAAGAGGAAATCGTACTCCATGCCGTGGTCGGTGGCAAAGAGGTCAATCTGAGCGGGCAGGTTGGTGCGGGAAGTCGGAGGCCAAGCGGTCTTAGGAAGACAAGAGAGACTAACAACTCCTTGGCACACAGAACGACATGGCTACGATCCGACTTGGCTGAGCCGCCACCTTTGGCGATGAAGAGGAAATCGTACTCCATGCCGTGGTCGGTGGCAAAGAGATCAATCTGGGCGGGCAGGTTGGTGCGGGTGTTGATTTCCTTGTACATGTCAAGCGCCACGTTCTGGGAGTAGCGCAGGTTGTTCTTGGTGTAGCAATCGTAAGCGCCGCGGGAGATGTATTCGGCATCGTTGTAGCCGGTCCACACCTGCTGGCCCTTCTTGCCGAGGCAGATGGCAGTGCCGGTGTCCTGGCAGAGGGGCAGCACGCCCTGGGCGGCCACCTCGGCATTGCGCAGCATGGTCAGAGCCACGCTCTTGTCATTTTCAGAAGAAGTGGGGTCGAGGAGGATGTCCTGCACCATCTTGAGGTGCTCGGGGCGCAGGTAGAAAGCCACATCGTGCCAGGCGGTTTCGGCCAGCAGACGCAGACCCTCTGCCTCGACCTTGAGGATGGGCTTGCCTTCAAACTCACTCACGCTCACGTAATCCTTGGTGAGCAGACGATACTTCGTCGTGTCTTCCCCCATGGGGAACATTTCCTGATAGACAAAAGGAGGTGTTGCCATAACGCTGGCTAGTATAGCTGCTTCCTGCGGCTTTTTCCAGCCTAAAATCCAGCTCTGGCGGTAAAATCGGGCAGATTCCGCCCTGAATGCCGTTTATTTGGCATCGGTTTCGACTGTGGGAACCTGGTATGCAGAAGGCTGTTTCTTCTTGTCGGCCTTCTTCTGCTTCTTTTTTGTTTCCTCGTCATCATCATCATCGCCGATGGCGAAGGAGACAATCTCCTCGCCGTGCTCATTGAGGAACCGGAGGCTCTTCAAGGTCGAATAACCGACTCGGGCAATGCTGAGGACACCGCCGCCAATGCGCCATGCATTGGCACCGATGGGAGGGGCATCCTGGATAGTCTCGAGAACTGATTTGACAGTCTTCAGCTCTTCATCGTCCAGGTGAATCACGCTTTCCTCATCCTTGTTGTCCCCGGTGGTGATGTGGAGCTTCGCTGCCACTGCCTTACGCACGGAAGCTCTGAAATCATCAATATCCTCCTTGATTTCCTTAATGTCCTCAGTGAACTCGTGGACGCCTGATTTGAGCTGCTGCTGTTGCTGAACCTGCATAACGGAACTGCAGGAGCTCAGGAGCAGGCTGAGGAGGATGATAGATTTCTTCATGATGTGTAGCGGGCGCGCATTGTAACACAATATCCTGCAATGTCCAGAGTATATGTGAGAAAAAATAAATTTTAAGCTCTCTGACCGGATAATCGGGGACTTGTTGATGTGATAAGAAGCAGGTCAGGCGTGCATAGTCCCGAGGAACATACCAAAATCCCGATAAATCTCCAAATACCCGCCGTCCATTTAACTAAGTGAGCCTGTTTTTTCTCGTTTCCGCTCCAATGTTGTGGTAGTCTGCATTTCATGCAGAATTCTGATTTGCAGCCGCAGTGGCTTCGCTGGGCAAAGGAGATTCAATTCATTGCCCAGACGGGGGAGGAGTATAGTCCTGACCCATTTGATCAAGAGCGCTTTGCCCGCTTGCGCGAGATTTCGGCTGAGATGCTATCTCTCATGTCGGAGCTGCCCCTGGAGAAAGTGCGGGACCTGTTCTGCAATGAGACAGGTTTCCAGACACCAAAGCTGGACTCGCGTGCGGCTATTATCCGCGATGGCAGGATTCTCCTGGTGCAGGAGCGTGATGGCCTGTGGGCTATGCCGGGCGGTTGGGTGGATGTGGACCAGACTGTTGCCTCCAATCTGGTGAAGGAAGCCAGGGAAGAAGCCGGTATATCCGTTGCGGTGGGGCGCCTGGTCGCTCTGCATGAATACAGCCGCCGCAACTGCCGACGACCGTTTCCGTACAATATCATCAAGGCCTTTGTTCTTTGCCATCCGTTGGGAGAACCTCAGCTTACAGCGAATATCGAGACCTGTGCGGTGGGTTGGTTTGCCCCTGATGCCCTGCCTCCGCTGCACATAGGCAAGCAGACCGCAGAGCAGGTGGCCATGTGCTTTGCTGCGCATGCCGATGCCCATTGGCTGGTGCAGATGGATTGAGCTCAGAACTCGCCCATCATGTTCAGAAGCCTGTATTTGCCGGATGCTGCGGCGTAATCGCGCGCGCTATTTCCTCGCTTGTCGGTGAGGGTGTAGTCTGCGCCATAGGCCAGGAGCAGGGCTGCGATGTGTTCGTTTTGTTCTCCCCGCGCGGTGAGCATAAGCGGCGTCGCACCGGAGCGGTTTTTACAATCGACTTCGGCTCCGCGCTCCAGCAGAATGCACACCGCATCATAATGTCCCAGTGCTGCATAGATATGCAGGGCGGTGCGGCCGCGGGCGTCTGTAGCATGCACATCGACGGTGCGGGCTCGCTCTGCGGAAAGTGCAATGTCGTCCCTGCTGGCCGGTACAGCAAAGGGAATATGGATATCCGGGGCGGATTGTTGCGAAATCCGGTTCCAGTCCATGTATTGCGGGTAGGGATACAGTTCGCGGGGAGATTTTCCATCAGCATCCAAGGCGTAGGTGTCAGCCCCCAACCCGATGAGTAGCTGCACGGCGCCGCTGCCGGCACCGGTTTCCTCACTGTGGGCATACCGGCAGGCCATGAGCAGGGGCGTGTCTCTGCTGCTGTGGCGTATTTCCAGCGGAATGGGGGGCAGCGCGTGTATGAGTTGCAGCACCTGCTGCAGTCCCCGGCGGCAGGCAATCCAGAAGGGGGAGAGCCCTTCATCATCTATGGTGTAGGGATTAGCTCCTGCCAGGAGAAGCAGACGAGCGGCCTCCGCGCGGCTTTCCCGGTGGTGGTAGGGGCTAGGTGTGCCGAATCGGCAGAGCCAGTTGAGCGCGTTGCGTCCGTGCGTATCGCACGTGTCCGCTGGTACTCCATGCTCCAGCAGCGTGGGGATAACTGAGAGAGCGCCAGCTCTGGCTGCTACCATGAGCGAAGTCAGCCCGTTTCGAAAGGGTAGCCCGGCATCTGCCCCCATGAATAGCAGCTTCATCACCGTGTCTTCCTCGTTAGCGCAGATGGCTGCAAACAGTTCATCCTGTATAGTCGTTTGATTCATAACCCTTCATGTTAGCATAGCATTGCATCCAAAGCAAGCGCGGATTTTAGTTTTATATTTTTTCTGATTGCAGCTTGATAGGCGCGAACGGAGATGCTATGATGCGCATGAGATGAAAATTACACCTGTTCTTGAGAAAAAGAAGCTGCTTTTCCCATTGGCTTCTGCTGTTGTGGCGAGTGTAGCGCTGGCGGCATGCCAACAGCAGCAACATCAAAAGGGTGCCCCCATGTTGCTGGGTGGCGTTGTCCCTCCTCCCGTAGCTCCGACTAAGGGAGCTCCGCAGGTAAATGCGGATAAATAGGAACATTGCCGTTCTTCGGAATGGTAATCCATTCTGCGAACGCTGGTGAATCTTTACATGTGCGCGAAATTGTGCTAGTGTGGGGGTGATATGATGAACCTGCCGATTCGCCCGCGCCGCAACCGCAAGTCTGCCGCTGTCCGTGGCCTCATGCGTGAGACTACGCTCTCTGCTGCCAACCTGATTTACCCCATGTTTGTGCAGGAGGGGGACGAGGATACGCCCATTGAGTCCCTGCCGGGCTGCACGCGTTGGAGCGTGGCCGGTATTGCCGGGGAATGCAAGCGTCTGTATGCGCTGGGCATCCCCTGTGTGGATCTGTTTGCTGTGGTGCCCGAGGAAAAGAAGGATACCGCCGGCTCTGAGGCCTGGAACCCGGAAGGTGTGGTGCCCCGCGCCATACGCGCCATCAAGGCCGCAGTGCCTGAGCTCTGTGTGATGACCGACGTGGCTCTAGACCCCTTCAACTCCTACGGTCAGGACGGCCTGGTGCGTGAATACGAGGATGGTTCCTACGAAATCCTGAACGATGAGACGGTGGAGGCGCTTTGCCGCCAGGCGCTTTGCCATGCCCGAGCAGGGGCAGATATTATTTCTCCCAGTGATATGATGGACGGCCGCATTGCCGCCTTGCGTGCTGCGCTGGATGCCGAGGGGTTCACTAAGGTTTCCCTCATGAGCTACACGGCCAAGTATGCCTCGGCTTTCTATGGCCCCTTCCGCGGAGCGTTGGGCAGCGCCCCGAAGTTCGGCGATAAGAAGACTTACCAGATGGACCCCGCCAATGTGCGCGAGGCCCTGCGTGAGGCTGCGCTGGATGCTGCAGAGGGCGCAGACTTCCTCATGGTGAAGCCCGCCACGCTGTACCTTGATGTGATTTCCGAGATGCGCCGCGCCACCACGCTCCCCATCGCTGCCTACCATGTGAGCGGTGAGTATCTTATGGTGAAGGCGGCGGCGGCTTCCGGCTGGCTGGACGAGAAGCAGTGCATGCTGGAGGCTCTGCTCTCCATCCGCCGAGCCGGTGCAGATATGATTCTTACCTATGCTGCTCCGCAGGTGGCCGAATGGCTGGACGGCGGCTGCCTGTAATCCTTCGCCTGCCCAACTACCCCTATGGCTCGTCGGTGGAAGTTTCCGCGCAAGGATGCGCTGCTGCTCTTTCTGGTGCTTCTCGTAGCCAGTCTGCTGATGGACCGCTTCGGCGGAGATGATACCATTCTCCGCTGGCTGGGGGCTGCCCCCACCGCACAGCAGGAGGAATACGTGCCTACCCCGGGGGCAGAAACGCTATCTGCCGAGGTGGCGCATACGGCGCCGCTGCAGAAACAGGTGGATATTGCCTCCATTCCCAAGCCCGGTAAGCCCGTTCGCTTTCTCATGCACAATGTGCAGAACTACTTTGTGGAGGGAGAGGGGTCACGCTCGCGCTTTGTGCTGAAACCCAAGCCAAAGGAATCCCGTGATGCTGTGGTGGAGGTGATTGCCGCGGCGCAGCCCGCCATTGTAGGACTGGTGGAGATTGGCGGCCCCCTGGCACTGCAGGATTTACGCAGCCGCCTTGCTGATAAAGGGCTGGAGTACCCCTATTTCCGCGTGCTTGCCCGGCAGGGCGAGGACCGAGCGCTGGCGCTGCTTTCCATGCACCCCATCGTGCAGGACCATTCGCAGGAGAATGTGAAGCTGCACCAGCAGAAGCGCCGTAAGATGCTGCGCGGTATTCTGGATGTGACCGTGCTTCTGGACGATGGCCGTCTGTTCCGCATCGTCGGCGCTCACCTTAAATCACGCGTGGCAGAAAACGCCGGCGCGGCCAATTCCCTCCGCAAGCAGGAGGCCTACACCCTCGCGCAGCATATCCAGCATATCTCCCGCACCCAGAAGGGCATGCCGCTCCTGGTATTCGGCGACTGGAACGACGGCCCCGCCGATGCCGCCCCGCAGATTCTCCTGCAAGGGCTTTCCGAAGATGCCTCCCTCCGCCGCCTTTCCCCCGAAGATTCACGGGGCGAGGAATGGACCCTCTACTTCAAACGCGGCAAGGAATACTGCATCTACGACCAGATTTTCGTAAATCCTACGCTCCGCGAACGCATGCGAGGCCAGGGCGGCATTGTCGATATTCCCGCCGCCACCAAAGCCTCCGACCACCGCGCCCTGTGGTGTGATCTGCGGTGAGTCGACTACGCAATCCTGTGGAATGAGCTCTGCCTGCATGGCAGCCGGTCAGGCCGTGGTAGATAGATACAGCTCAACGATGGAATCCAGCTGTTTAGCAATATCTTCAAATGGGGCATTGAGATCCAGAGTGCGCGCTGCAAACATGTCGTGACTGGCATTTGGCTGGACTATGGCGTCCGTTTTTGCATACAAGAGTAGCCCGTATACATTCTCATCGGGATGCAGCTTTCTGTAGTTATCAACGTACACGTATATCTGGTTCACATTGTCACTATGCAATTTTGCTCTGCCTCCGTATTTACTGCACAGATTAGCATTATAAAATTTTGCATCGATGATGAGCGAGTTCTTCCCTCTACGCAATATGACGTCTGTCTGGAGCGTGGGAAGTTGGAACAGGCTACCCTTATCAGAGGTCAATGCCCAAGGTATCTGTTCTGAAGTTGCACGTAATTCTGGATGCTCCTTCCTGTAATAGTTGAGGATGAACTTCTCGTACAGATGGCACATGTTGGCGTCATCGATGAATTGGAGAAGTTTCATTTTTCCATCCTCTTGGTTCTGAATCATCCCTTTCAGAATCATCTGGCATATGTATATCAGCATTTTGTAGTGCTGATTATTGCGGTCGTATTGGATTCGCCAGTTGATAATATCCAGCGGGAGCTCGGTGACATTCTGAAAGTAGAACAGCAATTTGCGCAATTGCTGCTTTTGCTGAGTCTCAATGTTGTGTTTCAGTAAGAGTAGTAGCGTTGTTTTGATGATTCTGTTGGGGTAAAAATCTTCATCAAAGATGTCAAAGTCACATACAAGTTCTTTCTTGTGAAATCCCTGAGTCTTGATGGATGAGGAGATATCTATCTTGCCTCTGATATTACTAGTGCATTCGGTAATCAGGGAATAATCTCGGCTTAATCCCTGTTTTACTAATGTGTTGATCCCCCGTATCAGGATTTCCGCCAACAGGCCGGATACATTGTGGAAATGCTCAGAGGAACAACGTCTGTACTCGCCGCCTTTCAATTTCTGAAAGGCGTAGGCAAGCATGTGGTATACGTTGCGAATGGGTATCATTGAATACTGTTCAGCAGACTTAATCTCCAGGTTTCAAGCGTTTCCTGAGAATCGAACCAATATTCCTCAAGCAGAGGAATCAATTCGTAATGCACTACAGAATGCAACCATTCGTCTGTAACTGCGTCTGTTGTGTAGAAGTAACTGTGGCCAATACGGAACCCGCGCCCCAGGGATTCATCCCGTTCAATCTCTTCGTTCAATAGCGTAACTGTATTGAGTAATTTGCTGAACTTGGGATTATTTGCACCTTTCGTGAAATTTCTGAACCCTTCGGATTCGAACGCAGGGGCGAGCTCAAAGAAGGCAAATCTGCGCCGAAGTGCATAGTCAAGCATGGCGAGGCTTCTGTCTGCCGTGTTCATCATACCGATGATATGCAGGTTCTCCGGAATGGAGAATTGCTCACCTGTATAAAGAAGACTTAACGATTCTCCACGTTTGTCGCTTTCCATGAGCATGAAGAGCTCACCAAATATTTTGCTGAGGTTGCCACGGTTAATTTCATCGATGATGAAGAAATATGGGTGCACCGTATCTTCGGTTGCTTTTTTGCAGAAGTTATAGAAGGGGCCGGTCTTGAGTTCAAAACCATCTTTGCTCGGACGGTATCCCATGATGAAGTCCTCGTAACCATAACTCTGGTGAAATTGAATCATCATGACGCGGTTGTGATTCTTTTCACCCATAATGGACCAGGCAAGACGCTTCGAAATGAAGGTTTTGCCGACACCGGGAGCACCTTGAAGAATGATGTTTTTCTTATGAAGAAGTTTGCTGCGCAATTCCTGATACTTTTCGGCAGAGATAAAGACCTCATTCAGGAAATCATCTACAGAATATGCTTCGACACATGGAGACTCAAAAGATTCTTCCTCTGCAGTCAGCGAAGCTGTTTCTGTATCCTCCTCCAAATCGAGTTCGGCTATAGCTTCAGCCAATTCGCTTCTTAATTTCCAGATGAAATTGCCATTGTCACCATGCCATCCCTCAAACGGTATGCACCAATAGGTGGCTTTACCTGCTTCATCAACTACTTTAAAGCGATTGAGGTGCTTGACAATGCGTTTGCCGAGAGATGTAACTACTCCGTTGTAGGGAGTCCCTTTATACTCGGGATGTGTGATGCTCATGATTTCCTTGGTGCTTGCTTGGTGTCCTTCCCGCTTGTACCATGCCTGCACCATCTGCATAGCTTCAGGATAGAAGATTTCTTCGTTCTGAAGCATGTCTGACCATTCTGCTTTTGAAATGTCGATGTCCGCGTGATATTTTCCATCAACCAGAGTAACGCGAATGCTCTTTACAGTCTGGCGTATTCTCTCATTCTCTTCTTCTGATTTTATCCACGCGTGGTAGGAAAGCTCAACCAGATTAGAATATGGTAAATGCCCTTTCTGGATATGTTTAATAGCATCGGATGTAATCTGGAGATATTCTTCAGCGCTGGGGACAATAAGGCGCTTCTCTCTTACTTGTTCCGATAAGTGCGCCGGGAACTTGTTTGCCGTTTCTATATACCAGCGATTTCTCCCATCCAGACTCAGGTATTGTAACGGACGCATCCAATAGAAACCCATGCTTAGATTCCACTTCACTCCTTTCTGAGTCTGGCATGTGTCGTACAGTCTGCAGAATTTGGCACGATTCTCTGTAGTGGGGGAGTCTGCAAATTGCATGGCAACTTCATACATCTCCCAAAGATTGTCGATGTCATGTTCTCCTCTGCCGGTAAACCAGTAGAAAGTTGCCATCTGAGGCGTAAGAACAGGTATGCCATCAAACGAATCCGGACAAGGAAGATTCAAACCAAAGTGCTTAATAAAAGCAGAGAGAAGAGCTTTGCGGTTTGCATTGGTTAAACCCTTGTTGAATAACGCCAAGAACGAGAATGGACAAATATCTGTAATGTTGTTTCTATCAGCCGAAAGCGCCGGTCTCCGCAGCCCCGTTTCCTCGAATGCCTGCTTGATGATGGAAATGAGTGCTGCTCTGTCTCTTTTAAAATCCAGAAGTTTATCTGCAACTCGCTGATAAACATCAACCCAATCGTAGTTTGCAGTATTCATTTCAGAAGAAACAGTTGTTTGCATGGTTTTATGCTAACATTTTAAACTTTTGGCGTCAAGGAAAGTTAATGGTGATGTCGATGCCGATAAATCACCTGAGATGGACGGCAGGGGCTGCTCAAATTGGTGGAATGAGGGTAAAGGCAGGCGTTTCATATTGCTGTTAGTTCAGGGGAATAATATGCTGGTAATGATGAGCGTATAGTGGTATAATACACCCGCAGTTATGGGAAGCTATGTTCCTCCTTTTACGGTGAGTGCCAAGGCTATTTCAATGGTGGCCGAGATTTCTGCACTGATTGAGCGCTACTCTATTCGGTTGGAGCAGGCGGATGGTTTGTTGCTGCGCAAGGCTAACCGCATCAAGACGATTCATAGTTCACTGGCGATTGAGGGCAATGAGCTGAGTGAAAGCCAGGTGAGTGATGTGCTGGCGGGAAAGCCGGTGCTGGCACCACCGGCGCAGTTGCAGGAAGTGCGCAATGCCATACGGACGTATGAGGAATATCCCACGCTCAATCCGTTCAAACTGGACGATATGTTGCGGGCCCACGGGCTGATGATGGCGGGACTTCGTGATGATGCCGGGCAGTTCCGCCGTGGTGGGGTGGGCGTATTTGCTGGTGAGAAATGTATTCACATGGCTCCGCCTGCGCACATGGTACCATCGCTGATGGCTGATTTGTTTGATTGGCTGAACCGGGCAGAAGATCACCTGCTTATCCGCAGCTGTGTGTTTCACTATGAGTTTGAGTTCATTCATCCGTTCAGCGATGGCAACGGCCGCTCCGGGCGTTTGTGGCAATCTCTGATTCTGGGGCGTCTTCATCCGGCTTTTGCTTATCTTCCTGTGGAGAATATGGTGTATTCGAATCAGGCTCAGTATTACCGCGCTATCGAGCAGAGTAGTAAGAAGGCTGATTGTGCTCCGTTTATAGAGTTCATGCTTGGTGAGATATTATCTACACTGAAGAAGAACCGAGAAAAATCCTCAGATGTCGGAATAAATGTCGGAATAAATGTCGGAATAAAATCCGATAATCCGGAAGAAATGGTGTTGCAGGTAATTCGTCAAGACGCCTATGCATCTGCTCGCCAGATTGCGGAATTGGTTGGTCTTACATCGCGCCAAGTGGAGCGGATTATTGCCAGACTTAAAACGCATGGCATATTAGTTCGCAGTGGAGCTCGTAAGAATGGCTGTTGGCAGATTGTTGGGGAATAAATAGCTTGCGGTGTGGAGGGCGCTGAGATTATAATGCGGGCATGAGTGAGCAGCGATTGGCGATAGCGGTAGATTTCGGTGGCACGAGTATCAAGATTGGCGTGACCCGCGGGGCGGAGCTGGTGGATAAGGCAGAGCCGCTGCTTACGCCGGCCTTTGACAGTCCGGAATCTATCATGGCTGCAATGTGTGCTACCATGAAGGAGCTGCAGCGAAAGCACCCGCAGGTGGCAGCTGTGGGGTTGGGAATGCCTGGCTGGGTGGATTTCTACAAGGGCGTGCTGTATCAGCTCACGAATGTGCCGGTGTGGAATCACCAGGTGCCTGTGCGGGAAGTGATGGAGCGTGAGCTGGGGCTGCCCGTGGTTCTGGATAACGATGCCAACTGCATGGGCTATGCCGAGTGGAAGCTGGGTGCGGGCAGGGGGCTGGAGAGCCTGCTGTGCCTGACACTGGGCACGGGAATCGGCGGTTGCATCGTGGTGCATGACCGCATGTTGCGCGGGCGCAATGTCTCCTGCGCCGAGCTGGGGCAGACCAGCGTGGATTTCAAGGGGCGCGTGGGGCCGTTCGGCAACCGCGGCGCGGTGGAGGAATATATCGGCAACAATGAGTTTGCCTCCGATGCTGTGGCGCGCTATGCCGAATCCGGAATCCGGAAAACCGTGGCCGATTGCACGCCGTATAAGCTGGAGCTGGCTGCCCGTGCGGGCGATGCCATTGCGTTGGAAATGTATCACTCCTTTGCTGAGAAGCTCGGCTGCCTTATCATGAACATGATGTATGCGTTGGTGCCCGAGGCATTCATTATCGGCGGCGGCGTGGCCAAGGCTGGAGATTTGCTCTTTGACCCGCTGCGCGCCTGCCTGAAAGAGCAGCTTTTCCCGGTGCATTATGATAATCTGCGCATTCTTCCCGCCCAGTTTGGGGCAGATGCCGGTATCATCGGCGCCGGCCTCATGGCTGCAGATTATGCTGCAGGCGTGTTGAAGTGAGTTCAGCGCTCGTTGATTGAACGCTCAAGCTCAGGAGTGTGTCGTATTCTGTGTTATGTGGAAGAAGTTATGCCTGTTTGCCCTTGGTGGATTGATGCTCTGGGGATTGTGCATGGGAGGAATCGCCTGTCTGGGGCGTATGGAATGTGGAGCCTTCACCTGGACTCAGATTCCGCTTTTTCCCTTTTCTTCAGGTCAGGCAGATGTGGTGACCTGGGATGGACGGCTGGTTTTTCTGGTGGTAAGCCCGGATTGCTCTGAGCCGGAATTGGAAGTCGGTGAGGGGTATTTAGTGATGCATTGTCTCTCGAAACACAGCATGTGGACAGACGGACCGGTGTACTATGTGCACGAGGACCGCTATGCCTTTTCCCGTTGGAACTCCGGATGGAAGGAAGAATCTGAGGTGTTCACCCAGTCAGCTTATGAAGGCGCTCCCAATTTCCTCAGTATGCACATGTTGCCCGATAAGAGGGAGCGTTTTTTCAATGCAATCCGTGCATTGGAGCAGTTGCCGACCGGAACGAAGGAGTGAAGGCATACCGGCCCTGGCGAACGCTCTGTTCATATTCCTATTCAGGAAATCCCAGGACCTTGAGTATCTCATCGCGCAGGTTGTCATAGTGGCTCTGTCCTTCAGGCTTGCAGACGATATCTCGAGCCAGACCGATGCTGATGTCGCCTAACTCGTTTCCTTGTTCATCGAGGAGAACGAACACATCGTGGCTGATGAAGACGCCTGCGATGTCGACACCGCAGGGAACGAGGTACATCCATGTGGAGCTGTGGCCCAGCGCTGCACCAGCTGGCGGAATTCATCATTCACTGACCCGGCCAGTAGCTCTTTTTGCGTGGTTTCCAAGCTCCAGCAGTCATTGCCGGCCTGACGAACCTGAATGAGCTTGACCTTCGCGGCTTGCTGCAGGAGCTGCTGGTACTTTGTGCGCTCCTCATCATTTATGATGCTGCCGGCCAGATAAGGAACTCCATCGTCCAGATAGCCCCGTTCCGGATCATCCGGGAAGAGTTCTTTGGGAGGAATCGGTATATAGCCTTCTTTCATGGCTTCCTGTTTGTACATCTGCCAGTATGCCTGCTGGCAGCAGGCCAAGATGAGGACGGCGGGGAGGAGTAAAAGTTTTTTCATGTCGGTGAGAAGATTGTAATATATAAAAAAATCAATGCCTGGTGTTTTCTGCTTCTACCATGGCGATTCGGAGGCGGGGGAGAAGTTTTTCTGCGGTGATGGTCTTGAAATGCAAGTGCGGCGGGGAGTCGATGCTGCGGAGCTTGGTGCTGAGGTTGAAGTTCAGGCGTGAGATGAGTCGGTCGTTCCAGAAATCTGCGTGCAATTTGATGTGGGCGGGTGCCAGGGTGCAGGTGAGTAGCTGGAGCAGGCGGGCGAGCATTTCCTCCACCAGGGTGTGGTCTGCGTAGTCGAGCGTTTCCCACTCGGCGGGCAGTGGGAGGTGCTGCAGTAGCGGGCAGGGGGTCACATGCCCGTGGCGGTGCAGCGCACCCTGCGGGGGCTGCCCTCGCAGCAGCAGCAGGGTGAGGGTATCGTCCTGTCCGCTTACCAGTGATTCCGCGGCGGAATATTCGTGCACGGGGCAGGCGTGGCGCCGCTGCAGGTGGAGCTGTATGCTGCTGCCCAGACCGGGCGGCAGGCAGATGCGCTGCAGCTTGTGGTGGCGGGCGGCTGCATCGAGCCATTCATCCAGACTTTCGGCGTGCAGCTGCACAAAGCGGGCCTCGTGCAGCTCAATCAGTTGGCCATGCAGGTTCAGCAGCTCGCAGCGCAGCAGGGTGCAGTGCACCTCGGGGGTGGCGGTGATAAGTGCCACCGCGGCGTGTCCGGGGTTGAAATGGTATTCGCGCACGGGGCGTCCACCTCCGGAGGGTACGAGTTCACCCGGGAAGAGTACTCCCTCCTTTTCCAAAGCTGCCACGGCAGCATTCGTGCTCACCAGACTCAGCCCCAGTGCTGCCGCCATCTGCGGACGCGTTGCCTGCCGGTGCTGCTGCATGAAACGGGTGATTCTTGCCTTGGAATTCATAACTTAATAAAGCCGCCTAAGAAAGTATAGGAAATTTTCTCACAAAATCAAGCATTATTTTATAATGAAGTGCTTAGCGAGTATAAAAATAGGTGCAGCAGCGCACGGAAGAGGACAAAAACTCGACACTATGCAGGAAATATGTTAATCTTACCTTAACCACACAGAGAATACAATTTTATGAAATACATCTTTGTAACCGGCGGTGTTGTTTCCTCCCTTGGTAAAGGCCTTGCCGCAGCGTCCATCGGCACGCTGCTCGAGCATTGCGGTCTGGAGGTGACCATGCAGAAGTTTGACCCGTATCTGAACATCGACCCGGGCACCATGAGCCCCTACCAGCACGGTGAAGTGTATGTGCTGAACGACGGCGCCGAGACCGACCTCGACCTCGGCCACTACGAGCGTTTCGTCCACTGCGAGCTTTCCCGCCTCAACAACCTGACCAGCGGCAAGGTATTTGAGCGTGTGCTCGAGAAGGAGCGCCGCGGCGACTACCTGGGCAAGACGGTGCAGTACATCCCCCACGTGACGGATGAAATCAAGCAGCGCCTCTACGACCTGACCGAGAAGAACAAGAACTGCGACGTGATTATCACCGAAATCGGTGGCACGGTGGGCGATATCGAAGGCTTCCTGTTCCTGGAATCCCTGCGCCAGTTCAGCCAGGAAGTGGGCCGCAACAACTGCTGCTTCATCCACGTGACCCTGCTGCCCTACATCAAGGCTGCCGGCGAGACCAAGACCAAGCCCACGCAGCAGAGTGTGGCCAAGCTGCGCGAAATCGGCATCCAGCCCGACATGATTGTGTGCCGCACCGAGATGGACAACCTGACCGACGAGGAGAAGCGCAAGATTGCCATGTTCTGCAACGTGCCCGCCTCCAACGTGGTAGCCTTCTGCGACGTGAAGCACAGCATCTACGAGTGCCCCATCGACCTGGGCCGCGACAAGGTGGACCGCATCGTGACCGACGTGCTCGGCATCACCGTTCCCAAGCCCAAGATGGATGACTGGCAGAAGTTCGTGGGTCGCGTGATTCACCCCTCCCACAGCGTGCGCATCGCTGTGGTGGGCAAGTACATTTCCCTGCAGGACGCCTACAAGTCCATCTACGAAAGCTTCACCCATGCCGGTGCTGCCAACGACTGCCGTGTAGAGGTGGTGCGTGTGGACGCCGAGGCCCTGACCAACGGCTCCTGCGAGGAGATGATTGGCAAGGTGGATGGCATCCTGGTGCCCGGTGGCTTTGGCGACCGCGGTGTGGAAGGCAAGATCAAGGCTGTGCAGTATGCCCGTGAGAACAACATTCCCTTCCTTGGTATCTGCCTCGGCATGCAGGTGGCCGTCATCGAGTTCGCCCGCAATGTGCTGGGTCACGCCGATGCCAACTCCACCGAGTTCAACAAGGACAGCAAGGCCCCCGTGGTCTGCCTGCAGGAGGAGCAGAAGCACATCGAGAACATGGGCGCCACTATGCGTCTGGGTGCCTATCCCGCCCACATCAAGCCCGGCACTCTGTGCAGCAAGCTGTACGACAACAAGGAGGTCATCTCCGAGCGTCACCGCCACCGCTACGAGTTCAACGCCGCCTATCGCGAAGAGGTGGAGAAGGGCGGTATGGTGATTTCTGCCGTGAACGATGAGCACGGGCTGGTGGAAGTTGTGGAGCTTCCCTCCCATCCCTTCTTCATTGCCTGCCAGTACCACCCCGAGTTCCAGAGCCGCCCGAACAGCGCTCACCCGCTGTTCTCCGGTCTGGTGGCCGCTGCGCTGGAGAGCCAGCAGGCTTAAGTGAAATAATTTCAATCCGGCGGCGGAGCGTAACAGCCCGCCGCCGCTTTTTCGTGATAAGATGATTGATATACTGGTAGTTCTGGCGTACTTCTGCGCCATCTTCGGCATTGGCCTCTATGTGGGCCGCAAGCAGGAAAGCCTGGAAAGCTATGCCCTGGGCAACCGTAATCTGCCCTGGTGGGCGATTCTGGCCTCTATTCTGGCGGCAGAAATCAGCGCTGCCACCTTCCTGGGCGCGCCCGGCGAGGGCTTTGCCCTGCGTAACTTCACCTACGCCCAGCTGGCCATCGGCACAATTCTGGGTCGCATCATCGTGGGGCGCCTGTTCCTGAAGCCCTACTACCAGTATAACGTGGTCTCCATTTACGAGTATCTGGAGAAGCGCTTCGGTCTCACCACCCGCCGCTGGGCCAGCATCACCTTCCTCATCAGCCGCGTGCTGGCAAGTGGTACGCGTCTGTTCTTTGCCGGCATCCTGCTGGTGATTGCCTATATGATGGTCACAGGTCAGGATAGTGCAGGACAGGTGGAGACCGTGGTCATCTACATTGCTGCGCTCACCTTTATCACCATTGCCACGGCGGTGTACACCACACTGGGTGGCCTCAAGGCTGTAGTGTGGACGGATGTGCTCCAGGCTTCCATTCTGGCTGTGTCACTCATCACAACCATCGGCGTGCTGCTGTTCAGCATCAAGGCCGATGGCAGCTGGGGCTCCGCATGGGATGCCATCTGCTACCACCTGGGCAACAAGGACTACAACCCCTGCGAAATCAAGAACCTGAAGCCCTGGGCATTCTTCGATTCCGGTCTTACGGGGCAGGGATTTGTGCAGGATATCAAGAATATCCTGAGCAGTGAATACACCCTGTGGAGCGCGGTGCTGGGCTCCACCTTCATCACCATGGCAACCCACGGCACCGACCAGGACATGGTGCAGCGCATGCTGGCCGCGCCCGACAGCAAGAAGGGTGCCCGCGCCGTGATTCTCTCCGGCCTCATGGATATGCCCATCGTGCTGGTGTTCATCTCCTGCGGCATGCTGCTCTTTGTGTACTTTGCGCAGAACGGCATTACCCCTCCCGAGAAGCAGATTGAGATTTTCCCCTGGTTCATCATTCACTGCCTGCCCGCCGGTGTGCGCGGCCTGCTGGTGGCTGCTCTGCTGGCTACTGCCATGGGTTCCCTTTCCACCGCACTGAATGCCCTGGCTACCACCGCCACCCGCGACTGGTACGTGGATGTGTTCCGTCCGCAGGCCGGGCAGGCCGAGCAGCTGCGAGCTGTGCGCTGGCTCACGGTCTTCTTTGCCGTGCTGCTCATTGTGGTGGGCGCGGGTACGGCCTGGCTCACGGTGATGGATCCCACCGTGCGCATTCTTCCCATTGCGCTCGGTATCTTCGGCTACACCTACGGCTCTTTGCTGGGTGTGTTCCTGCTGGGTATGCTCACCCGCGGGCGTGGTAACGACTTCGGCAACTGTGTGGCGATGCTCTGCGGTTTTGCTGCTGTCATCGTGCTGGAAATCGGGGGCCGCCAGGGGTGGCTGCCCGCCATTGCCTTTCCCTGGCGAGTGACGGTGGGCACGCTGGTCACCTTTGCGGTGGGCTGCCTTTTCCGCACCGGAACCGTTAAAAATGGTAAATAACTCTTGTAATTTCCAATAGTTTGTGTATACTGCCGCCATGCCGACGGATTCCCAACCCAGCTTCGAGATTCAGCGCGATGCCCTTACGGATGCCATCGTGGAGCTGAACAGCATGAGCCCCTGCGACGGCGTCATCATGACCCGCAACGGCGAAGTGAAGGTGGGCTACGAGAGCGATGCGGATTTCCTCTGCATGCTGATTCCCGCCGGAGTGCTGGCCCGCCAGCTCACTGCTGATGGACTCTCTTCCTACACCGGTAAAGAACTTAGAAAATGGGCAGATTCCTACGAACTTGCATCCCTGCAGGATAAAGTGAATGCCGCCCGATAAATAACCCTGAACTATCACACACACGATGAAAATGAAATATCTGTTGCTGCTTGCCGCCCTCATGTTCACCTTTGGTGCCCCTGTGGCTGATGCTGCGCCCAAGAAGAGCAAGAAGGGCAAGGCCGCCAAGAAGGTAAAGAAGGCCGAGGATGAGGTCATGACCATCGAGGAGTACGAGGAAGAACAGGCCCGCCTCGCTGAGGAGGAAGCCGAAGCCTACGCCAATCGCAGTGGTGCCGAGCGCCGCGAGGAGGCCAAGGCCATGAAGGAGGATACCAAGTACTACATCGGTAACCAGAAGCAGACCCTCAAGATTCTCAAGAAAGTGCGCAACGATAAGAGCGCTACCAAGGCTGTCAAGGATCTCGAGAACATCTACGGCAAGGTGGAGGAAATGACCATTGCCGAAGGTACCAGCACTGCTCTGGGTACGGTGGTCTACCTCGAAGAAGAGGAGGAGAACATCCCTGTGCACCAGGCCTCCCGCGCTGTGGCTGCCGCTCTTAATAAGGCTATCAACAAGGAAATCAAGCGTATTGAGGCTCTCAAGCTCGAGAACGCCAAGTTCAATGCCGCGCTCAAGCGCATGATGGACGCCCAGCGCCAGTAATTCCAGCCTGCATTCTCTCTTTTTTCTCCCCTGTGCCCCAGAACGGCACAGGGGATTTTTAGTGTAAATCCGAGATTGTTGGTTTCGGAGCACGGGACTTCAGTCCCGTAAATTATGGTGCGTTGAATCGGGTCTTCCGGCTTCGGCGTCCCCTACGCCGTGGCAAGAAAGTCCCGTGCTTCGACAGATATATACGTTTTGAAAAAATATTGAAAACTTCAAACAAAATTTCTATTCCGGTGCGCTTGCTTAGTGTACGGGGCATGAAGCCAGGTACAAAACACATAGAAAACAAAGACCATGAAAAAACTCATTGTACAAGTAGCAGTAGTCGCCGGTGTAGCATTCTTTGCACTCAATAACCAGGCCGAGGCCGCAAGCATGAATATCCGCCTGAATCTGGGGCATGATAAGCATTGTTGCGTTCATCATCCCGACCGCCATGTAGTAAAGATAAAGAAGCATAAGCCTCAACACCACCACAAGCACGCCATGAAGATGGACAAGCACCACCGCGTTGTAGTCGTAGACCGCAACAGAAAGGAGTGCTGCCACCATGGACGCTGATACAGGAACTAGTACCCTTTAACCCGCCACAAGGAACCGCTCCCGGTCTTTGTGGCGGTTCTTTTTGTCTGCAAATATGGCGGAATGCTGGCTTGCCTGCCGGGCATGTGGGGGTATAATGAACCGAAAGATATGAGCATACTGCCTTTTGCCAATCAGAATGTGTACGAACTGGTGGCTTACCAGCCCGGCAAGCCTATCGAGGAGACAGCCCGCGAGCTTGGGCTGCGCCCCGAGGATATCGTGAAGCTTGCCTCCAATGAGAACTCGCTCGGGCCCTCGCCGCTGGCGGTGCAGGCCATGCAGCAGGCTGCAGCGGGTAGCCACATCTACCCCGATGGCGCTTCCTTTGCCCTGCGCAGCAAGGTGGCAGCCCTGCATGGGGTGGAGTTTGCCAACACTGTGGCGGCCAATGGCAGCAGTGAGCTCATCGAGCTGCTGGGGCATGCCTTC
This sequence comes from Akkermansia sp., assembly GCA_045644745.1. Classification (GTDB taxonomy): domain Bacteria; phylum Verrucomicrobiota; class Verrucomicrobiia; order Verrucomicrobiales; family Akkermansiaceae; genus Akkermansia. The sequence goes on along the minus strand of JAZRHL010000021.1, from coordinate 19,538 downwards.
CTGCGTCCCGGCACGGCAGTGGTGGCTGCAGATTACAGCTTCACGCTCTATTCCATTGTAGCCAAGCTGCTCGGAGCGGATTATATTTCCGTACCCAACCGCGATGGCTGGACCCATGACCTCGAGGCTATGCTTGCCGCCATCACTACAGAGACCCGCCTTGTGTTCATTACCAATCCTACCAACCCCGTAGGTACCATGGTAGGGCAGGCCGAGCTCGAGAACTTCATGGCTCGCGTGCCTGAGCATGTAGTGGTGGTCATCGATGAAGCCTACATTGAGTTTGCCGGCGAACCGACCGACAGCATGAGCTTTGTGAAGCAGGGGAAGAATATCGCCGTGCTGCGTACTTTCTCCAAGGCCTACGGTCTGGCCGGTGCCCGCTGTGGCTACGCCATTACCACGCCTGAAATCGCAGATTTGCTGAACAAGGCACGCTCACCCTTCAATGTGAACCTCTTTGCCCAGGTCGGCGCCCTGGCTGCGCTCGATGACCACGAGCATATTGCCCGCTCGGTAGCTATGGTGAACCGTGGCCGCCGCCAGTATGTCGAGTTCTTTGAAGAAATGGAGCTCGATTATGTGCCCAGCCACACCAACTTTATTCTGGTTGACGTGGGGGATGGTGTCGATGTGTTCCGCAAGGCTCTGGCTCAGGGCGTAATCATGCGTCCCATGGCTGCCTACGGATTGAAGCGTCATATCCGTATTACTATCGGCAATGAGCGTGAAAATGCTCGCTGCATCGAGGTGCTGAAGCAGATTTTATCTAAAAATTAGACAAAATTCATATTATCCTCTTGACATAGTAGGATAATAATGATAAATTGCACCTGCAACCCGCGAGAGCGAGGTGCAGTAAAAGAGAGAGAAAAGTTGACACCGCTCCGGTCTGCCCGCCATATGGCGACCGGGGCGGTTCATTTTTTGTGGATGCTCGCTAAATCCGAGATTGTTCTTTTCGAGGCACGGGACTTCAGTCCCGAAAATCATGGCGTGTTTCATCGGGACTAAAGTCCCGTGCCCCGACAGATATGCACCCCACCAATGGCCGATTTAATGACGAGCGGCTAATCACGAATGCAGGGCAAAGGTAATGGCCGTGGAAACACGGGCTGCGAGTGCTATGCCGCCCTTGGAGGCGGGGGTGAAGCGCCAGTTTTTCAGAACCCAGCGCTGCGCGTGAGCATCGAGAGAAGCGTTCCCGCTGGAGGTGGAGATAGTCACCCCTATCGGTTCTCCCTCGGCTGAAATTTCTATTATCAGGCTCACGGTGCCATGGACGCGGCGCTGGCGCAGGTGGGCTGGGAAGGGCGGCTGAGGGCAGGCCAGGTAGGCTGGAGGAATGTAAGTGCCCGCATCTGAAGTGGCTGGGTTCTTTTTATCTTCTCGGGTGGTAGCAGGGGACGTAGATGCAGCATCACTTGCTGCCAACAGGGCCTCAGCCGGGGTATCTATCTCGTTTTCGATGTCCACTGCCTCGGGGGCATCTATGCGTAACTCTTCCTCATGAATCGAAATGAACTCAGGCAGTGCGGTAGCCAGTACAGTCGGAGTCGGCACCGTAGGGGGCGGTACAGCAAAACGAAGCTGCTCCGGCGATGCGGCATCTGTCTCTACCTCCGGAACGAATGCAACACCCGTGAAATTGCAGGAGCTTTCGCCACGGAACTCCAGTACGGGCGTGGCAAGTGCCCAGTAGCACAGCGCACACCCGGGCAGCGCCACGGCTGCCAGACAGCGCCGGGCAAGCCGTTCGCGACGGCGGGCAAGCTCTGCTGCGGAGGTATGGAAGACGTGAATCATGGCTTATCATTTACCCAGAACAGATGTGCGTCCAGGGCATCGAAACACCAGGGACTGGGAACAATGCGGAGGCGGGGCTGGTGGGCCAGATACACCCGGTTTTCCTTCCACCCCGGAAGCCATACTGCCAGTTCATACACGAGCCGGTCAATCTCTGCCAGGTTGCCTCGCTGCAGAGCAGCGTTCATATCAGGCGAATCCAGCGAAAAGGGGGAGAAGTCAGGCTCGGACTCCGGCGCGAAGAAGAGTGCGGGATTTGGTTGCGTGGGGGCTGGCACTGCCCAGAATACCAGCTCATGGCTCCGCTCCTGCAGACGGCGCTGGCAAACCTGCCATGGCACGGGTTCCGGCACAATTTCAGCCCCGCAGTTCGTTGCGCTGCGGACGAGGTTGGCCAGCAGTGCGCTTATTTTCTCGTTGGGGGAATACAGGAGCCTTACGCTCAGTCTTGTTCCGTCTACCTTGCGCAGGATGCCATCGCTTCCTCGTTCTGTGTAACCTGCGGCTGCAAAGCATTCGCGAGCGGCTGTGGGGTTAAAGCGGTACTGCGGCGTTTCCTTCGGTGTGGCTTTCCCGTAGCCTGAGTGAAAGGTGGTGAGCCGCTGCCCCTCGCCCCGCAGCATCAGCTCCACTGCCTTGTCCATATCCATGGCCTGGAGAAGCCCTCGGCGCAGATTCAGATCCGTCAGGGTGCGGGCATTGAGCGCTATGCCGTAGGGCGGCATCGGGTATTCGGCATCGTAGACGAGGGTGGGCAGCTCGGGAGAATCCGCCAGACGCTCCTGCCATGCTGCTATATTGCGGGTCTGTAAGGCATCCAGCTCACCGCGCAGGAAAAACTCCCAGACCTGCGCCTCTGAGTTCAGGAAGTGATACTCCAGCGCCAGCGCATTGAAGCGGTGGCGGCAGAGCGGGAGATGGTCGCCCCACCAGTGTTGCGGACGCTGCAGCTCAATGAGCCTCCCGCGCTGTATCTTGCTCACATGGTAGGGGCCGATGGCCGGCGGAATACGCTGGGCGTAGGTCTCGCGGTAGCGCGAATCAAAATCAGCGTAGAATCCGGGCTCTGCCGGGGTGAGCAGGGCTGCGGCATCCTCAATCCGCATGGTCTTGCTCACTGTAATGGAAAGAATATGCTCTCCATGTGTTCGCAGGGTGGTGACTGCCTCTGCCAGGGCTTCATACTCCGCGCAGTGTTGCTCAGCCTGCAGCACGGCGGCCAGCAGGTAGTCCGCCGCGCGTACGGGGCGTCCATTATTATAACGGGCCTTGGGATTCAGCCGGAAATAATGCGTGTTGCCCACGCTGCACCAGGCCTCTGCAACGCCAGCGGTGGTCTGTTCGCTTATCGGATGCTGCGCGACCAGCGGTATATCGGTGGCCGCTGCCAGATTCTGGTGGAAGAATTGCGCCGCTCCTCCGCCGAAACGGTGAAAATGCGCCGGAAATGGCCCTGCATTGCACAGTCTCACGCGGCCACCCCGTGTGGCCTCGGCGCTGCCCACGGGCGAATGCCCCGTAGCATCCTGCCACGGAATCTCATCGGGCAGGGGGGCATTCAGCGCCAGCTGTACTCCCGCTACCCGTTTGATGCGCAGCTCAAAATCAGCCGGGTAGGGGGCTGGTGTGTGTGCCCTTGCCATCTCAGCACCGGATACCGCAGGCTGCCTGCTGGTGGCCCACCAGGCAACCAGCGCCAGCACCAGGGCAAAGATGGCAAGGGCTCGTTTCATCAGAACGTGATGGTGCAGCCGCCGTAGATGGCGGTGCCGGGATTCAGATATGAAGCACCGTAGGGTGAGGCGCTATCTGTGATGAACCTCTGATTAGTGAGGTTTTCCACCCGCATGTGCAGCGTAAGGTGCTCGTTCACTTCATAACGGGCATACCAGCGCAGGGTGTAGTAGGCATCGAACATGGAGGGAGACGCCCCTTCGTAGTCGCTGCGGCCGCTTGCTGCCGCCAGCCCGATGCCGGTGGTGAAGCCCTCAAGCGGACTGGTGTGGATATCTGCCGCCCAGGTCTGGCGGGCAGTGTAGCCAATCTGTTTGCTGTCTGCTGTTTCGGGGTCACACAGCGTCAGGCTGAGTGTGTAGCCTGTCTTCCAATTCTCTTCCCAGGTGCCGCTCAGGCTGAGCTCTATACCCTTGCTGGTCTCGTGCCCCGCAGCATTGTAGAAGCTGCACGGCCAGGTATTGTAATCTGTCTTGATAGCATCCTGCGTGCGGATCCAGAACAGCGTGATGCCGGCGATGTGGTTGGGCATCCATTCATGCTCTATGCCGATATCTGCGCTCCAGCTTGTCTGGCAGTCCAGCGACGGATTGCCCTGGTAGGTGGAGCCCCAGCCATCGGTGTACTGGCCATCCATGCGCTGGAAGGCGGAGGGTGCCTTGTAGCCTCTGGAAAGAGAGCCGCTCAGGCGCGTACGGTCGTCGTTGAAGCTCCAGCTGCTGGCTGCGCGCAGGGAGAAGAGCGATCCGTACACATCACTTTCATCGCCACGCAGCGTCAGCGTGTTCTCCCAGCCCTTGATGGGGGTGACGCGGTGCTCAGCAAAGATGCTGAAGACATTTTCATCCTGCTTCGTGCCTTTGTTGAGCTTGCTGGCGTAGTCGGCCTCGTGTTCGGTGTGCATGTAGGCCAGCCCGGCGGTTGTGACCTGGTGGTGGCACCAGCGGTATTCATTGCGCCAGTTGGCCTGCACATTGCGCAGGTCGAAGTTGTCGCCGCGCCCCAGCATGAAATCGGCGCTGTAATAGCCGCCGCTCAGCTCAGTGGCAAAAGCATGTGAAATCCGTTTTTCCACCGCGGCTGAGAGCAGGTTGGTGCGGTATTTGTTGTGCGGCTCTCCGCCCCAGGCATCCGGAGTCTTGCGGTAGCGGGCATCACTGCGGCGGTAGGTGATGCGTGCGTGCGTATCGGCATCGGGGCGGTAATCCAGGCGCACCGCCTCCTGCCAGTTTTCGTAGTGACCGGAGTTGGAATCTGCCGGCTTGCTGCCGTCCAGGAATCGGATATCGTTGTCTGTTGTTTCATATGTGGCAGACAGGAAATACGACATGGCATCCTGCCGCCCCTGGGCAGTAACGTTGCCGGTATAGGACGAGAACGAACCGAACTCGTTGAAAATTGAGCAGGATGGCTCGCCCTGTCCCTCGGGGGTTTCCATGTAGATGACGCCGGCCACTGCTCCGTTGCCGTATACTGCACCCTGCGAGCCTCGGAGCACCTCCAGCGTGCCCAGGTCAAAGATGTTAGTCCTGGCGAGAACATTGGGAGTCAGGTTGCAGCCGGCAGAGGAATCATAAATGCGCAGCCCATCCATCATGGGCAGGGTCAGCTGGGCACTGCTCATGCCGCGGATGGCGATATTGCTCACATTCCCTCGCTGGTTCGAGCCGCCGCCGGGCTGCACATAAACGCCCTGCACCCGTGAAATGGCCTCGTCCAGATAGGTGATGCCTTCCTCCTTCAGCTCTGCTACATCCAGCACGGTGACGGATACACCCGTACTGTCGTAGGGAATGCTGCTGCCGCCGTGGGCGGATACGGTGATGGGCGCAAGCTCGGTGACGGGGGGCTGCTCTGCTAGAGCAGCGGGGCTTAATCCTGCCAGCAGGAGGGCAGGTACAACGCGGATAGAGCTCCCTGCGGGAGCCTGTGTCTGTTTGTTCATTTCTGTGTTTGGCCGTTGATGAGGCGGTGCATCGCCGCCTTGTGTCGTTGGCGATTCCCCATGGCTGGCATTCCGGCTGAGCAATGCTCCTGTATCAGGCGCTTGCAACACGGTTGCGGCACAGTGGCGGACTCTCACCGCCTTTCCCATCTATTTCCTGCGGCTTCGTCGCCGCCTCCAGGGGAATCTACGCACCGGGACTTTTCTCCGGCGCGGTACGCCCCATATCTAAACACATGCGATATGATATAGCAAGTTTATATCGTGTGCGCTGCCCGGTTATAGTACGCAGAGTCAGGATTGCCCGAAATCGATTAATCGGAAAAAGTCTCGTGCTAATTGGCTGGCTTCTGGGGCTCTGAGCTCAAGCTGGGTTCATCCTTCTGAAGTTTCTTGCTAAGGCCAAACTTCCATTTCGGGTCGAGGATATCGCCATAGAGGTTGATATCGATAAGGAATTTGGAGAGGATGGTGACAGGGGAGATGAGCACCGTGGGCACACTGGAGATGCGAGGCCAGAGCTCTCCTTTGAAGGTAAGGTCGTTGAGATTGAGGTCGAGCTTCACGTCCACATCAAGATTATAGCCGCGGGCCTTCATGTCGCGGGTTATGAGATGCCCCTGGGTGATATCGAACTTAGCGGAAGCCTCGTCGATACCATAGCGCAGGAAGTGGTTGGCAAAGGGGAGTTTGAGTGCGGAGCGCCCGACAGAGTCGATGGCCTCGCCGCTGGTGTCCCAAACGAAATCGACAAACTTGCCCGACCACTCGGGAGTGGATATCTTATTGACTCCGGGCACACTGTTCTGGAGCTTTTTGAGTTGGTTGGGCATGTCGGAGATAAGGGCTCCGATGGGTCGGAACAGACCAATCTCCATAAGGTCACCATCCTGCAGGTGCACCTGGCCGTAGGCGCGCACTGCTTCCAGATCCGGGCTGGGAGCCTGGAAGCGGATGAATCCGTTGCAGGTGGCAGAGGTGAACTCTGTGCCGTAGGATGCGACAATATCCTTCAGGTTGAGGTTATGGGCGGAGAAATACCCATCAAGCGTGGTATGCTCGCCGGAGAAGTCGATGCGCAGCGCACCGTTGACCACGCCGCCCCAGCTCTGGGCGTTCATTCTGTCGAGGTAAACATCTGTATCACTGATATTGATGAAGCCGCTGAAGTTCTTGAAGGGAATGGTAGTGCCGAGGAAGCGGAACCCGGCGCGAGTGGCAGCTTCTGCGCGGATGAGTCCCTTCATGGGAACTTCGCAGCTGCTGGAAATGGGGAAAATGCAGTACTCCGTTTCAATATCTGCCGGCAGTTCCAGCACAACATCCTCCAGGAAATGCTGGAGCGGTGCATAGTACATGCCGATGGCATAGGCTGGGTAGCAGGTACCCTTCAGCTTGTGCAGGCTGATGGTGCAGGCCTCGATATCAAAGCGGACAGCCTCACCTACAATCCTGCTGGTGCTCACGCCATCCTTAATCTTCATGCGCTTGAGCCACGGACGATTGTCGTAGAGCAGATCCGGATTGAGCAGGTTGATGAGAATCTCATCCTTGAGAGGCTTGCCATTGGCATCCGTGCAGTCCAGCTGCACCACCACTTCCACGTCGCAATGGCCTTCCTTTACACGGCTGTAGGGAGCCTTGCCCAGGTCGGTGCGCAGGTATTCCTCGCCGGTCGGGTTGCCCTGGGCATCCTCCTTGTCGCGGATGGCTCCCAGCAGGAAATCCATGTCGTAGAGGTTTGCTTTGCACCTGGAGTTCACGTATACGCCATTGTCATAGCGGATGATGGTGTCGATATCGGTGATGACGTTGCGCGTGAGACCGGGGGTGCAGCGGAAGTCGCGCATAATCCAGTGGGCATCGGCGTTGTCGATAAGCGCATTGATGATGCTCACGGGGATGGTGTTGGAACCTGTGATATGGCAGTTCTTGAGCGGGTCACCCGACACATGGATATCAAGTTTACCCTCTGCGTGCACAGCGTCCACATCGGCATCGTAGAACATGCTGCCGTCCGGAGCTGTGGAGAAACTACCCTTCACATCCAGCTGCAGGGGAATCTCCATGCCCTTGTGCACGTATACGTTGTTGCAAACGCGAAGCAGCTCGGGCAGATGCAGGTTATAGTGGCTGTTGAGCAGTTTACCCTCATTCGGGTCGATGAGTGCATCGCCCTGCAAATCCACCATGCGGGGCAATCTGAGCTCGGCGAGCGGCTCTTCATTACCGAGCAGGGGAAGCAGCCTGTCTGCAGGCAGGTGCAGGTTCAGGTTCTCAAGCTTGACCAGTTCTTTATCTGTAAGGGTCGCGGTTGTACTGAGGCTGGCTTTCTCGCCGCCGATATTGCTGGAGAACTTGATCTGCACGGTGTTGGTGGCCGTGTGATGCACGCTCAGTTCTGTATTGGAGGCACAGAAGTCGTTGTTACTGGAAAGCTGCTGCAGTGTGGCAGAAATGTGGGCATTCTGCTGCATGTTGAGCCAGGGCTCGCTGCGGTTGATACCGGCAGGGATATTCAACTTGAGGCGCAGCCCCTGGGCACGAGTATCGGCGTATGTGCATGAGCCAAGCTCTACGTTAGCAACAAGTGCCGATGATGCAAGGGTGTTATAGATATCGTCAAAACGGACCTTCAATCCTTTTACGCTGGTTTCCGCATTCAGCGCCTTAACCTCCGCAGAATCAGTCTTTGCCTCAGCAACTTTCAGGTTCAATGCGCTAGGACCAAGCTGGAGTGCCGTGAACTCTGAATCGGTGCTCAGGTTATTGATATCCAGATTGAGCGTTACATTGCTGGCTGCTGCATTTGTTTCAACTGTTTCCTTAGTGGAAGCCATCTGCACCTGCAGGCTTGCCTTGCCGACTTGCAGGTTGTTCTCGTAGTTGATGTCATCGAGCGTCAGCTGCAGGGCGGTGGTAAGGAATTCTGCTCCTTGCAGTGTAATGGAGGGTGTGCGGAATCTGACCTGGCAGCTGCGTAGCGTGGGAATGAGATCCTGAATCTGGCTTTTACCAGACTCAAAAGGTTTTGTGCTCATCTCGCAGCTCAGGTGGGCTTCGAGATTACCGCTGAAACTCAAGCCTTCAGGCAGCGCAATTTCGGTATTGCCGCTGATTTCCCGGGCCAGGGCAAGTAGTGTCTCGTCAGGCAGGGAAACTTCCATTTCTGCTCTGCCTGTACCTTCTGCCAGCTGGGCGGCGCAGTCAATGCTTCCTTCCGGAAGCTCGATGCGGCACTGGTCGAGGTTGAAGCTTCCATCACGCAAATAGAAGGTCAGCAGGAGGTAGTTGGCGGGCACATCTCCGATGAGGAATCCCTGCTGTTCCAGTTTGCCATGAACCGTGATGCTGTTGATGGCAAAATTTTCGCTGAATGCAGTAGTGCCGCTGATTTCAATATCAGGGGTATTTCCCTTACTGGAACGGAGCTTCTGCAGCATGGGAGGTGCATCATCTCCCAGATATTCATCGAGAATACCGATGATGGGGGCCGTGCTGCGGGTGGTAAAGGATAGTTCGCGGTTACTCAGGTCGTAACATGCCTGGAGTCGCACCTTCGTATCCGGCTTTTCAGTTCGGAAGCTCAGATTATGAACTGAGATGGTGTTCTTTTCATATTTTGCCGCGAGCTGGGCATCCTGGAAGTGGAAGTGTGCTTCTCTGAAGCTGGGAATCTGAGCCTTAATTTCAGCTGTCCAGTCGCCTCGGTGTGCAGCAGTGATGCTGATGCTGGGCGGTGGTACATTCTCCCATTTCTGCTCGTCTATCTCCGACTTGAACTTCTGCAGATACGGGCGAACTTCAGCAAGATATTCGCCGGGAGCCTTCGGAGCTTCTTCATCGGCCATATCTTCAGCAGAACTACTCAGCAACTCTGCGGGATTAGCCAGAGTGAGCTTGCCTTGCAGGGCTATTCCCTGAAGATGCGCGTTCAGCTCTGCCCGGATACGCCGGTTCCGCTGCGGCCATTCGGTATTCAGTCTGGCGGAATCGAGATGGATAGTGTCACCCTCCTTATTACTGAGCGGTATCACCGCATCCAGACCAAGCACATGGAGACCGGAGGGCTGCAGTTCGCCTGCCAGCAGCCGGGAAAAGCTGAGGGTAACCTGGGCCTTGCGAACCCGGATAGTAGCGGGCAGGGCATCGGGCTGCACGATAGTGACGCCCAGACCCTCTGCCTTGGCTGCCAGCCCGGAGCGGGGAGCCAGTTTGATTTTGTCAATCGTAATCGGAAGCCCTGCTGCAGCAGAGGCTTCGCGTTCAATATAGCGCAGCACACAGCCGGGAAGGCCGGCTGTGCTGAGCCAGGTGAGGATTCCTACTACTAAAAGCAGCACCACCAGACACAGGGTCGGAAGTAGGTGACCAACGCGTCTGATGGTGAGTTTGCCTGCCATTCGTGGGTGTCAGGGAGGGTGATTAGATTTCCGGGTCGAACTCGCCCTCGGGCAGGGGGGGGGCCTTGGGCAGGTTCTGTTCGATGTCGTCCAGAAGATTCACCAGGTTCACACCGCGCTGGGCGGAGTTATCGTGCTTGAAGGTGAGCTTCGGGGTGTTGCGGAGCACCACCCGCTTGCTCACTGCCTTCTGAATCTCACCACGCTTGCGGCTGAGCTTCTCGATAACCTGCGCGGGGGCCATGCGGCCCACCACGCCAACCCACACGCGACCTTCCTTGAGGTCTTCTGTAATCTCGACATCCAGAATCGAGACGATGGTGCCGGACCATTCGAATTCCTTCTGAATGAAGGTTCCGATTTCCCGCTTCATCAGCTCGTTCACTTTGTCAAGACGTCGTGTAGCCATGGTTAATTACAGAGTCTGCTTAATCTTCTCGAGGGAGTAGCATTCGATGATGTCGCCCTCTTCGTAGTCGTTGTAGTCTGCCAGGCGGATACCGCACTCCAGACCGGCCTTGACTTCGGACACTTCGTCCTGGAAGCGGCGCAGGGTGGACATCTTGCCGTCGAACACAACCTGACCATCGCGGATGACGCGGGCTTCGGCAGTGCGGAGCATCTTGCCGTCGGATACATAGGAACCGGCAGCCTTGCCCTTGTTGAGCTTGAACACCTGCTTGATTTCGGCGTGGCCGAGCACGTTTTCGCGGGTCTCGGGCTCGAGCAGGCCGAGCATGGCGTCCTTCACCTGGTCGATGAGCTCGTACACGATGGAGAAGATCTTCACCTGCACGCCTTCGCGCTTCACAGCCTTCACGGCGTTGCTTTCCACCTTCACGTTGAAGCCGAGGATAACGGCATCGGAGGAGGAGGCGAGCAGTACGTCGCTTTCGGAAATGGGGCCGGCGGCAGCACCGATGAACTGGCATTCCACCTTGTCGCTTTCGATGTCCATGATGGCCTTCTTGATGGCCTCCACAGAGCCCTGCACGTCGCCCTTGAGGTAGAGCTTGAGCACAGCCTTCTGGGAACCATCGCCCATCATGGCAAGGATGTCTTCCATGCGGGAACGGCGGGGAGCGGTGAGGCGCTGCTGGCGAAGCTCTTCCAGACGCTCGTCGGAAAGCTTGCGGGCGGCGCGTTCGTTCTCCATTTCCACCAGCTCGTCACCCACATTCGGGGTCTCGAGGAAGCCGGAAACCTCAGCAGGCATACCGGGGGTAACCTTCTTGATGCGCTTGCCCTGGTCATCGAGCAGGGTCTTCACCTTGCCGGAGTAGGGGCCGCAGATGAAGGGCATACCCACCTTGAGGGTGCCGCTCTGCACGATGACGGTAGCGGAGCTGCCCTTACCCTGTTCCATGCGGGCCTCGATGATGGAGGCGCGGCAGTTGGCCTTGGGGTTGGCCTTCAGTTCGAGCACTTCAGCCTGCAGGCAGAGCAGGTCGAGCAGGTCGTCGATACCGGAACCGGTGTGGGCGGATACGTCCACGCATTCGATTTCGCCACCGAAGTCGGTGGGCATGAGGTCATTCTCCATCAACTGGGTGCGCACACGCACGGGGTCTGCAGCAGGCAGGTCGCACTTGTTCACTGCCACGATGATGGTCTTGCCGGCAGCCTTGGCGTGCATGATAGCTTCCTTGGTCTGGGGCATGATACCGTCATTGGCAGCCACCACGAGCACCACGATGTCGGTCACGTCGGCGCCGCGGGCGCGCATCTCGGTGAAGATGGCGTGGCCGGGGGTATCGATGAAGGTAAGGGTATTGTCGCCGTGCTGCACGGTGTAGGCACCGATGTGCTGGGTGATACCACCGGCTTCACCGGCGGTCACCTTGGTGCGGCGGATGTAGTCGAGCAGGGAGGTCTTGCCATGGTCCACGTGACCCATCACGGTGATGATGGGGGTGCGCACCTTGAGGGAATCCTCGGGTTCTTCTTCCACTGCCACGGCCTCGGGCTCCTTGATTTCTTCCACGGGAGCCTTTACGCCGGCGCCCTTTTCGCGGCGCACACGCTCGTAGGTGAAGCCGTGCTTCTCGCACAGAGCGGCCACCTGGTCGCTGTCGAGCGTGGTGCCGGGGTTGGCAAACACGCCCATGGGCAGCAGTTCAGCAATCAGCTTGAAGGGTTTCATGCCCATCAGCGTGGCGAGGTCGGCCACAGAGATGGGGGCTTTAATGTTCATCACCTTGCCGCCATCCTCTGCAACGGGGGCGGGAGCAGGTGCGGGCTCAGCCTTGGGTGCAGGAGCGGGAGCCGGGGCTGCCTTCGGGGCAGGGGCTGCAGCCGGTGCTGTCTCAGCAGGCTGCTGCTTGCGGGGCTGCTTGCGGGGGGAGAGCAGGTCCAGAGCCTCCTTCTTGGGGGCTGCTGCCTGCTGCTTCTTAGCAGCGGGAGCCGGAGCTGCCTTGGCAGGAGCTGCTGCCTGGGGAGCACTGGCCTTTTTCTTCTTGGTGCCCCCGATGAGGTCAAGCACGGGAGCTTTCTTGTCTTCGTTGTTTGCCATGTGTTGTATAAAAATCGTGTTCCGAATGTACTTAGCAGCCGGCCTTGGCCTTGGTCATGATGTCGCGGGCCTCGTCTTCCGTGATGCCGAGAGCCTCCATCAGGGTTTCCTCGTCGGCGTAGTTGGCGATGCCCTCCACCGTGGTGAAGCCGGAAGCCACCATGGCTGCAGCCATGGAGTTGGATACGCCCAGGGCAGAAGCAAGCTCGTTGGCACCTTCGTTGGCCAGGGTCTTGGCCTGGGCCTTCTCGTCATAGGCTTCCACGCGCACGTCCCAGCGTTCATCGGGAGTGGAGATGAGGCGGGCGGTCAGTCGCACGTTCTGGCCCTTGCGGCCCTTGGCCTTGGCTGCGGCCTTGTCGTCTTCCACCACCACGGTCACCACGTGGGCTTCGTTGTTCACATTCACCTTGATGGGCTCGATGGGAGCGAGGGATTCGGTCACCATGGCGGCCTTGTCATCGGTGTATTCAAGAATGTCCACCTTCTCGTGGTTGAGTTCGTTCACCACGTTCTTCACGCGGGCACCGCGCATGCCGACGCAGGCGCCGATGGGATCCACGTTCGGGTCGTTGCTGCGAACCACCATCTTGGTGCGGTAGCCGGCCTCGCGCACGATGCTCAGAATCTCCACGGTGTGCTCGGCAATCTCAAGCACTTCGTTCTCGAAAAGGCGGCGCACCAGGTTGGGGTGGCTGCGGGAAAGGATGAGCTCATTGCCACGCACGCCGTCGCGCACTTCCACCACGTAGAAGCGCATCTTGTCGCCGCTGTTGTACTCCTCACCGGGAATACGCTGGCGCAGGGGCACAAGGCCCTCGAACTTCTCAACCTCCACAATCACGTCGCCCTTGTCATAGCGCTTCACGGTACCGGTCACTACTTCACCGGCGCGGTCGCGGAATGCTTCGGCGAGCATTTCCTGCTCAGCCTTGCGGATGCGCTGCTGCATGGTCTGGCGGGCGGTCTGCACGGCGATACGGCCGAAGTCCTTGGGGGTGATGTTCACGCTGATGGTGTCGCCGGGCAGGTATTCCTTACCCTTCTTGGCGCCGGCAGCCTGAGCTACGGAAAGCTTCACTTCGTTGTAGGCATCAACCAGGTCCTCATCTTCCACCACAAGCATATCGGCCTTAATCTTGACCGTACCCTTCTGCGGGTTCACCACAGCACGGATGTTGTTGATGCGGTCTGCACCCGGCACCATCTTGGAGTAGGCGGTAATGAAGGATGCTTCGAGTGCCTGAATGACGCGCTCGCGGGTCAGATCCTTCTCGCGGACGTAGTAATCAATCAGGGCGGAGATGTCAGTTGTGGCCATTGTTCTTTGTGTCTTGTGCTGTGGGTTGATACTGAACCGTGTACAAAAAAAGAGCGGGTCCGAGACCCGCCCCAATCTCATAACGGACCGGAACTTGTACGCGCACAATATACAGGCTGGATGTCGCTTTGTCAAGCATTTTGTTGTGTGTGCTGGCTTGAATTTCAATGCGGAACTCCTTGAGCGGCTGATGCTTTCCTGCGCACTAGCGGTGCCGTCAGCAATATCAGCACCACAAGGCTGAGCAGAGAGGCCGGGAGCTCGGGAATGCTCGCACAGGTAAGCACCGAATCCCCCATTCTGCCCACGCCGTTGCGCAGGGTGCAGATACAGCTTGCCTGAGTAGCGGGCAGAGGTGCCGGACTCCATGTATCATCGCAGCAGTTCAGCGTCGTTTTCATGCCGGAATGGTTCAATGACCACATCCGGTTTACTCCCTATCTGACGCAGCTGCAACCTAACTTGGTAATTGTTATGTGCCCGCCCCTAACTCATTTTGCCGCGGTGAAGCATCGCTTGTCAGTATGATAGTGGTATACATCCGTATGCTGGCTTGCTGTCTCGCTTTGACGGGTGTATTTCACCACGATGTCGCGGTGCCCGTCGGCATTCACGTCCTCGAGTGTAATCTGAGCCCAGAAGTTCCGGTAGACTTCGCCGTCATCGTGGCCATCGTAGCAGCGTATGCGGAGTTCATTTTCAGTGTCCGGGCTCAGGACGATGAAGGCATTTCCCTTCCCGGTGTGGTGGTATGAGTAGGGAATATGATGCCCCTGTTGCACAATGATGCCTGCCATGTCTGCATCTTCTGCATGCGGATTGGCCGTTTTCAGCTTGGCCGTCAGGTCATGTTCGGTAGCCTTCATCGAGATAGGAAGGTCGCAGGCATGCATGCCGCCATATTCCTGTACGATGCGCATGGTATCGCGCCATTCCATACGGCTGAGCATATCAAGCGCTGTTTCACCGGCGGCGTTGAGTGTGTTCACCTCAGCTCCGGCTTCCAACAGCAATCTGACGCATTCTGCCCGGTTCGGTGTGTTGCGAGAAGCCGCATAGTGCAGTGGGGTGGTGCGGTAGTCAAGCCCATGAACCGTGGCGTTGGCATCCGCTCCGTTTTTCAGCAGGTAACACAGGAAATCCGCATCTGATTCAGAAGCGGCGAAAGCTGCAGGAGGAAGCGTTTCAGGTGATATGTCATTGATGTTCCCGCCGTATTTCAGCATCAGCGGCAGTAGGTGCTGATTGCTTTGGTGCAGGCATGCTTCTATAGCCGTTCTTCCATGCCAGGCCCTTGCGTTGGGATGGTAGCCCTTTTCCAGAAGGTAGGATACGGCTTGTTCCTGTCTTTCGCTGGTGCTGAAAATCTGTGGATTATTATTGCAGAACTGGTAGAGAATACCGGCATCTGGGCGCATCCATTGCAGGATAACGGTATCTGCACTCAGGAAATGCCCGTTTTGCACACATTGGCGGTAATGTGCTCCAGAGTCCGACAGCAAGGCTGCAAGGACAAGGGCTATGATGGTGTAGTCAGCAAAGAAATGTTTCGCTGCGTTCTTTCCGTCGGGCCTGGTGGGTGATTTGTCGGGAAGGGGGCGGGAGCCGATTCTCCTTTTTGTCCAGTCAACATTGTCCTCTGTCTCATGTACTTTCCAGCGCCTGCACAACCCTGCCGCTGCGTAAATGGCAGCGGCGAAAATAAGAATGCAGCCCGGCAGCAGGAGAATATTCACCCACAGAGGGGGAAATGGCCACAGGCCGCTGCACTCAGCCAGCAGCCGCCCTGGCCATAGGATGATGAGAAGCAGAGTGTAGAGAATCAGGAAGAGGAAACGGTTCATTGTTTCAGTAGCAGTCGGAGTATACCCTCCAGTCGTTTATTTCTGGGTTGTAGTAGACGTAGTAACTTCCGCAGTCGCCGATATCCAGCCCGGCATCGAGGAGTACCTTCATGCACATAGGCGCGTTCTTAAATGCGGCGATAGACAGAAGCCCTTTCCCCTTTTTATCGACCGAATCGATGGATAACACCGCTTTTCGAAATAAACCGGATTTGAGCATCTTGCGCAGGGCAGAAGACTTATCGTATGCGAATATATTATCCAGCTGGTCACTCTGTTGCTCGGTGAGTACGGGGGGCATGGCGAAAATGGCTTGTCAGGAGCATTGTATAGTGTTCAGGATTGGGAATCAAGGTAAATATGGCATATTAATCCATGCGGCTCGATTCACTTGACATCAGATGCAGATGTGTTACTGTGGTGATGGTATGTTGAGCCTGCGTAATCTTGTGATGCTTTCGACCATGTGGTTGGTGTCGTGCACCAATTTCTGCCAGAATGTGGCCGATTTGGGCGCTGTGTATCAGGGGGGGCTCGTTCTGGACCCGGCACCTGCTATCGATATGGCGGCAAGCTGTATGCTAAGGGACAGTGAGCGCTCTTTCAACGTACGTATGTGGACCATCCTTATGCTATCGCCAAACCATTACCTTCCCGTTATAAGCTCATTGATGTAGGCGAGGGGGAAATTGTGTACCATGAAATCAGGCAGAATGAAGAGCACCAGGTTGAACTTTCTGACTATGGAACCTGGCAGGTCCTGCCGATTGACGAGTCCATGGCTCGCCCCTTGGAAAAGGAAATGGAGTGGGAACAAAGAGTTGATTCGTACAGCCGGGAACTGACCCCGCACGCCCTGTATGCTTATCCCTTGGCAGGCGCCACTCTGGTTTGTGTTGATGTTCCCTTGAATCTTGCAGCCATTGTGCTTGCACCGCCCATGATTGCCGGCGCCTTTGTCTACAGCGTTTGCGAGGCCGTACGGCAGAAAGCACCCACGCAGGAGTGAGAGAGAGGGACTGAAGTCCCTCCGAGGACAGCAGAGGTTCATTTCTCCCGCAACAGGGCGATAAGCATAGTGTCGAGCATGCCGTTGGGCGAGATGTCACCCACCCAGATTTCTGATGCGTGCCACAGAACGTATTCGTTACACCAGGTGGCGACTTGTTTGTTCAGTTTGGAGCCGCTTGGTTGCGGGGAGAGGAACAGGAGGCGTCTTTCTGCGAGGGCATGCTGCTGCTCGGAGCTGAGTTCATGCACCTGCGGGATTCCCTGGGGACATACGTGGATGATGCGCTGATTCCCGGTGAGAGCCCGCCGAAGAACTTCACGTTCCTGGGGGCTTGTGAAGGTGGAAATGAGAGGCATGTCCCGGGGAGTCGGGACTGAAGTCCCGTGCCTCGAGCAGAGAAAACGAGGCGGTTTGAGGTTCTCTGCGCTAAAGCTCAGTGATGCAACAAATGCCCGTCTGGGTAAATCAAGGAGTGCCTCGTTACCCAGCATGTATGCTGTTACGGCGCCCCAGCGGTCGTGTGACCAGTTCTTCGGGTTGTTGTGTATGTATCGCTCGTAATGTAGAAGCTCAGAGGTGCTGGAAATCAAATCTTCCCAGTAGTCAATTTGCCACAGATGAGCGCCTATGTCATGAGTTTTTCCTGCTCGCTTGAGCTTACCGTATAGGAATGTTGAGGCTCCTTTGAACCGACCTACAAGGAACCCCAGATGGTTCTTTTTATTGGTCGTTCGCTCCCTTATGGTAAAAATGGCGTGGAGGTGGTTCGGCATCACGATAAACTCCCCCAGCTCCAGCTCCGGATACTTCTGAGGTAAACCGGTAAGTTCGTTTTTCACAGCAAGCCCAAGCTCGTTTAAGATACACTCTTCTCCCACGATTGTTCCCAGGATAGAACGATTGTGCTCAACCTGCACGGTCACGAAGAAACGCCCCATGCTGTAATTTATATTCTTGTTGCGCAGGTGCTTATAAATACGATGTCCGTTCATATCGAGGCACGGGACTTCAGTCCCGAAATGGAAAAAGCCCCGCAGCTTATCGGCTGCGGGGCTTGGAAAAACTCAAATCCGGCGCTTTTTCCGGAAGTCGAGCAGGGCCATTTGCTTGGCGATGGCCGCTTCGAGCTTGGTCTGCTCTTCGCGGTCTAGCACGGAGGCGCCGTCGCGGTAGGCGGCCTGGGCGCGCTCGAGGGCTTTTTCCACGCTGGATGTATCGATTTCGTCCACAGTGAGGGCGGTATCCGTCACCAGCAGCACGTTATCGTTTTCCACCTGCAGGAAACCACCGCCTACAAAGAGGCTCTGGGGAGCCTGGCCGGGGCTGGTGTAGGTGAGTTCCCCATTGGCCACAGAGGTGATGATGGCGGCGTGCCCGGGCAGCACCTCCATCTCACCCTGCGAGGCGGGCAGGCGGATGCTGCTCACCTCTGCCTCGAGGGCAGTGCGCATGGGGGTGATGATTTTGAATTGCATGGGCATGAGCGGAATCAGGCTTTCTCAACGGTATCGATGCTGCCCTTCATGTAGAAGTTCACTTCGGGCACGGAGTCCCACTTGCCGTCCAGAATCTCGGCGAAGCCGCGGACGGTCTCGGCCACGGGCACGTATTCGCCCTTGATGCCGGTGAAGGTCTCAGCCACGCTGAAGGGCTGGGAAAGGAAGCGCTGAATCTTACGGGCGCGGCTCACGGTGAGCTTGTCGGCCTCGGAGAGTTCGTCCATACCCAGAATGGCAATCATATCCTGCAGGTCCTTGTAGCGCTGCAGTGTCTGCTGCACGCCACGGGCCACGCGGTAGTGCTCCTCGCCTACGAGCTCGGGAGCCAGAGCCTTGGAGGTGGAGGCCAGCGGGTCCACGGCGGGGTAGATACCCTGGGCGGCCAGAGCTCGCTCGAGCACCACGGTGGAGTCCAGGTGGGAGAAGGTGGTTGCGGGGGCGGGGTCAGTCAAGTCGTCAGCGGGCACATACACAGCCTGCATGGAGGTGATGGAACCCTTCTTGGTGGAAGTGATTCGCTCCTGCAGACCGGCCATTTCTTCGGCCAGGTTGGGCTGGTAACCCACGGCGGAGGGGGTACGGCCGAGAAGGGCGGACACCTCGGAACCAGCCTGGGAGAAACGGAAGATGTTGTCCACGAAGAGGAGCACGTCGCGGTTCTCTTCATCGCGGAAGTATTCAGACATGGAGAGGGCGGAAAGAGCCACGCGCAGACGTGCACCGGGGGGCCCGTTCATCTGGCCGTATACGAGGGCCACCTTGGAGTTCTCGGGGTTAGCCTGGTCGATAACGCCGGATTCGCTCATTTCCATGTAGAAGTCATTGCCTTCGCGGGTGCGTTCACCCACACCGGCGAACACGGAGAGGCCGGAGTGTGCCTTGGCGATGTTGTTGATGAGTTCCATGATGAGTACGGTCTTGCCCACGCCTGCACCACCGAAGGAGCCTGCCTTACCACCCTTCAGGAAGGGGCAGATGAGGTCAATCACCTTGATGCCGGATTCCAGCACTTCAGAAGAGGTGGACTGTTCTTCCAGCGTAGGGGCTTCGCGGTGAATCGGGTAGCGCTTCACGCCATCCAGCTGGCCCTTTTCGTCCACGGTCTCGCCCAGCACATTGAAGATACGACCCAGCACCTTGGGGCCTACGGGTACGGAGATGGGAGCGCCGGTGTCGGTGACTTCCATGCCGCGCTTCAGGCCGTCGGTGGTGCTCATGGCCACGGTTCGCACCCAGCCGTCGGGCAGGTGCTGCTCCACTTCCAGCACCAGCTGGGTAGGCTTGCCGTCGATTTCATAATCTACGGTGAGGGCGTTGTAGATGGCGGGCATCTCCGCCTGGGAGAAGTCGACGTCTACCACGGCGCCGATAATCTGCACGATTTTACCTGTGTTCATGATTGGGAAATGATATGTTTGAAAATGATTGATATGCGGAGCGTAGGTTTACTCCATAGCCTTCA
>JAZRHL010000020.1:0-69552 GCA_045644745.1 Akkermansia sp. | reverse complement strand
GAGTTGTTAGTCTCTCTTGTCTTCCTAAGACCGCTTGGCCTCCGACTTATCTGGCGGCGCAGGTCGTTGGGCATCATGCTCTGGATGCAGCCCACCGTCAGACCCAGGTACTTGAAGAGAGCGCCCATCCACATGGAGTCGCGGCGTGCCAAATAGTCGTTCACCGTTACCACATGCACACCCATGCCGGTGAGGGCGTTCAGGTACACGGGCAGCGTTGCCACCAGGGTCTTACCTTCACCCGTGGCCATTTCTGCAATGAAACCGCGATGCAGGGCAATACCACCGATAAGCTGCACATCGAAATGCACCATATCCCACTTAATGGGAGTACCGCATACATCCACCGTCTGGCCGCACATCAGGCGGGCACCGCACTTCACCACGGCAAATGCCTCGGGCAGAATCGTTTCCAGATACTTAGCGCGAAGCTTGGCAAACTTGGGCTCGATTTCGGCAAGTGCCTTCTTGGCCTCTTCAATGGATTCCACAGTGGCTTCCACCTTGGGCAGCTTCGGGAACTCAGGAGCCAGGGATTCAAAACGGGCATTAAGCTGGGCGGCATACTGCTCCAGCTGGGCAGGTGTAGCGGACAGCACAATACCACGGGTGGGCAGATCCATGGGCGTGAAGCGGTGCAGATGAGCCTGCCACTCGCGGGTCTTGCCTACCAGGAAATCCTGTTCCTTATCCTGCCAGGACTTCTCCAAGTCCAGAATACGGCGCACAACCGGCTTAAGCTTACGCACTTCACGCTGGTTCTTGGAACCCACAATCTTGTTCAGAATCCACTTAATCATATCAGAAAACTTTCAGAAAATATCAGATGACAGCACCGCACGCCCGCGCACGCAGCGTGCGGTGCGCGATTGTAACACAAGTCCCTCACTTTTGCAAGCCTGCGTGTACAGCAGCATCAAATATGACACGGCTTCGACACCACAGCTTGCCGGTGTTCACTTCCCGTTACTTTTCTCCAGTAATTCCGCCGGGACATTATGCTCATGATTCCGGATATCATCATTCACAAAATCCCCCACCTGAAGAGGAACCTCTGATTCAATCCCTGCCAATTTAAGGACAGTAGCATACACCTGCCCATGCACCAAGGGTTTATCTCTGACTGCCTTTATTGCAGCAACTACTTCCGGGTACCGGCGATTATATTCCTCTGAGAACCAGATAAAAGAAGCAGGATGGCGCAAAAGAGGATTTCCCGGGTCGCCATGCATCAACTTACCGCCATCGTATAACAACTGTCCGTGGTCCGAAACGTATAACATAACAGCGTTACGCCCCTTCACACCTTCAATAATATCTGCCAGAAAGGCATCTACACTTACCAGACAATTATCATAGTCGTTAATCAGGAGCTCCATTTTATTATCAGGAGAGGGAACAAACCAATCCGTATTGCAGGGAAGATAAACATCATATTTATCTTCGTTAATAAACGGGAAATGACCCGTTCCATTCTCAATAACGATTAACTGGCGATTCCCGCCACATGAATCGATTTCCCGCACAATCCTTTTGCTGATTTCCTCTATGGTTCCTCTGCATGAAGTGCAGGATTTCATATACTGCCCCAGAAGAACTTCAAAGCGCTTACTATCAGTTATATTTATTGTATTCTCGGAATACAGACGGCCTTCAAACCCATGATGTCTCAATACGCCAGCAAACGACGTCACCTGCGGAATATCCCCCTGCTTCACCATACCTGACAACATGGCGGCAACGCTATCATAAGTAGAAGAAGCATATGAATACATACGAGTGAAGAAACATACACCAGGCTCCTGAGAAACGCGGGGCATGGTATTGCGATGATACCCACCAGCGGGAACATGATCAGCTCTTACACTCTCGCCAATAACCAGAATAAATACCAGATCATCATTAGGGCGGCAATCGCGGGACGCATAGGCTGCCGATTCAGTCATGTGAACTTCCCGGAAATACTCACGCACACCTCCATTAAGAAGCCTTACGTTGCTGTACGGGCTACACCAACGGTCAACAGCTATATTTTGATGCCCTGTTATATACATTTCATGGTCGTTACGAAGGGTATTATCCGCCATCTTACGATAAAACCCATAACGTTTTCCAATTGTCAAATCGGGAATGGCATATATCCCGCACCATACCGCGACAACAACCAGCAACAACAGACCGCTCCTCCACTTCAACCTCCTCCATTTCAAAGAATAGACGGATAACGCATACGCACCACTTAAAACAACCACGCCTCCCAACAACGCCAGAACTGACGACAAACTGGCAAATCCCAGCAATTCATGCACATTCGTCTCAAAAAGCGCACTTACAAACTCAAACCCGGCAGAATACCCTAAAGCAACATACGCATAATGAAGAGCGGCAAAAATCAAGCTGGATATAATGTACAGTGCACATCCCAGCCATTTCAAACGCACACAGGTATACAATATGCCAGCAGCCAGCAGCACTCCATACACCTGACGGATAGGCAGGAGCCACCCCGGATAATCAAAAAAGAAAGGGTCTAAAGCTGCGCAGTATGTGTATGCGGCCAATAGAAACGCACAACCCCTGAAAATTACCTTTTTCATTTCAAATCTCCCACCTACCTCCATAAAACGCATAATTTCTCAATCCTTTACAACAGTATCCTTTTCCATCACGCGATAACTGGACCAAATATAGCGAGTGAAGAGAACTTTGATGGATGCTGTGAGCGGCACAGCAAGGAGAGCGCCTACCACACCACCAATAACATAACTCCAGAACAGCACGGAGAACATGATGGTAAGGTCGTGCATCTTCACTCGGCTGCCCAGAATACGCGGCTGCAGCACCCAGCCGTCGAACTGGCTCACGCAGCCGAAGATAACGCTCACGATGACCATGTGGCTCACATCGTGCCAGGTGAACCAGGCAATCAGCACAGCCGGAATCCAGGTACCAATCATGCCCAGATAGGGAATCACACCCAGCAGAGCAGCAGCGGCAGCAATAGTCACCGCATACGGTAAGCCCATAATCTTCAGCGCGATAGCCAGAATCACACCATCAATCACACTTACCAGCATCTGCCCACGCACAAAGGAGATGATGTAGTTATTGATTTCCTGCAGCGTGCCCACCACCTCCTCGCGGAAAGCAGAGCGACGGATGGGCAGCACTGTGTGCCAGTTCTTGGCGATGCTGGCGCTTTCCAGCAGGAAATAGAAAAGGAAAACAGGCACCATGATAGCACCGATAAAGGCCATCGACAAACCGGAAAGTGCGCGAGTACCCGCCGTGAGCCAGGACAAGGCTTTCTCCGTAAGATAGGATGAATTAAAGCTCAGAATGGCAATCAGTTTGCCTTCGTATGTTGTTTCCTGCGACAGGTTCTCATAATCCTCCACCGGCAGCTCCGAAGCTCGGGCATCCTTGAGCATCTTGCTGTAAAGCATATCCACGCCTCGCTGCAGCAGACTATTCTCCTCCAGCTGAGCCCTGCCACCTTCCACCGCGCTCACCAGAATCTGCTCACGCTTGGTGATAAGCTCACCCGTCTGGCTCACCAGCGGCGGCACAATAGTGAGACCCAGCCCCACCACCAGCACACCGGCCACAGCCATCACCGTGGTCACAGCCCACACACGCTTCGTGATACGCTTCTGCACCAGCGCCACACAGGGAGAAAGGATGTAAGCAAAAAATCCGGCAATCACCACAGGAAGAAGCACCGGCTCCAGCGCCACAAACAACGCACCAAGCCCGAACAACAGGCTGCACACCAGTAATATCACTACCGCCAGGGCGATACCGGTAAGGGCAGCCCAGCAGATCTTGCGCTGAAACACAGTAGGAACTTCCTTATCCTGAATCTTCATGCAGGTATCATACCCGCATTCCGTCTAACCGTCAACGCCAAAAGCGCGGACACTCCTGACAATCTGCCACGCTGACAAGACAGCCAGCATGCCGACAACGCCGAGCCATACACCATCTACCACTCCACTGAAACAGAGGAAAGCCCCGGCATCCAGCAATATCATGAGGTAGATAACCAGCGAAGTGCTTTTTGCCCCCTTCTGCCAATACACCAGACGGAACACCCCAATCAACACGGCCGGCAGCATCAGAGTCATTAATAAGGCGATACCTGCATCGTTCCTCTTGAACTCCCGCAATGACACATCATTTAACGCAAAAAACTGCTCATCACGGGCCAGCCCATGAACCGGGCTGATTTCCGAGCCACGCTGCACGCCGCGGACCACCACGACCGAACCATTGGCAGCCATACTGCAGTGCATTCGCCTTGGAGAATCCGACCCGAACTCCAGATTCAGGAAACGTGGTGCCTCATAAAACCCATCCTGCACTACACGACAATGCGGTACCCACGCATCCGGCAGATTCAACAGTCCCCACGGAATCGCCTGATTTCCCATGCGTTCCGCCATATATTCATCCTTCACCCGCATGGAAAATGCCCCCAGCCGGACATTGCGGGCAAAGCTGCACCTACTCCGCAAAGGCAAGCCCATGAACGAACGTTCCCGAGTGAAAGCGCTATCACGCAACTCCAACCGGAGCGCCTGGCAGCGCACGCCGATATCCCGCAGCTCCAGCCACTCATCCGTATGCGCAGGGGCTGTCAACTGCACTTTTCGGCCTTCATTGGCGGGGTCTACGGCGTCCGGGTTAATCTTCAGATACGGTTCCTCATGCAGCACCTCGTACCAATTCCCAGCGCACCGGGCAAAATAATACGGCAAAGCCAATACAGGCAGCATGAGCAACAGCGCCAGAGCCACACGAAGAACGCCATACAACCACTTCATACCCCCAGCAACAGAGACTCCAGCTCCTCCATCGTTTCACATACGGGCGCAGTCCAGGCCCGCAGAGCCGCCGGGTCTGCAGCGTATCCCCAGCCGACCAGCACCAGGGAGGTACCGGCATTCTCAGCACAGCGGGCATCAAAGAGAGAATCTCCCACCAGTGTAATTTCTGCAGGAGTAACACCCCAATGCTCTGCAATGTGGTGCATGGAGGCAGGATTCGGCTTGCGGGGGAAGGCAGGAGTGAAACCGAGCACCACATCAAACGGCACCGTGGAAAAAATATGACGCACCATAGGTTCCGTCACCTCGTGCGGCTTATTGGAGAGCACCGCCATACGCGCACCGGCTGCAGCCAGTTTCTCCAGAAGCGCGGTGATACCATCATACGGGCGGGTATACTCCTCCCCGCACCAGCAGTGAGGGTATTCCCTGCGGAAAGCGGCATGCACAGCATCCAGCTGGGCAGCAGGCGCATCTGCCGAGCTGGCAAACCCGATCGCCTGCGCACACAGATTTGCCGCACCGCGACCAATCATGCCACGCACTTTCTCCGGTGCATGCGTCGGCAGCCCGCAGGCAGATAAAGCACGGTTGATTCCCGCCGCTATACCGGGCAGGGAATCAACCAGTGTACCATCCAGATCAAAAACCAGATACTTTTTCATCAGCGGGCAAATCCGCGCTGGGAATTACGCAGGAAGTCCACGATGTAAGCAATGCATGAGTTGCTGCCGTACTTTTCATCGCCCAGCACCTCGGCCAGCTTGTCTTCCAGCTTGGTCTTATCTTCCTTGTACAGGAACAACTTACGATACGCAAAACGGATAGCGCGGATATCCTCATCAGAGAAACCGCGACGGGAAAGCCCCACCTGATTGACCGAACGCAGGCAGGCAGGAGAACCTTCGGCAATCATGTAGGGGGCAATATCCTGCACCACCTTGGCCATACCGCCTACCATGGCGTGGTCGCCCACACGCACAAACTGGTGCAGAGCAGCGCAGCCGGAAACGATTACCCAGTTGCCGATTTCGCAGTGGCCGGCAGCAGCAGCATAACCGGAGAAGATGTTGTGGTCACCCACAATACACTCGTGACCGCAATGAGAATGAATGAGGAAATTGTTGTACGAACCGATTACTGTACGCAGGTCAGGTGCGGTGGAACGGTTGATATTGCAGTATTCACGGAACACATTGTAATCACCTACTTCCAGCGTCGTAGGCTCACCGGCATACTTCAAATCCTGAGTCTTTGTGCCGATAGTGCAGAACGGGAAGAACTCGTTCCCCTTGCCGAACTTCGACGGGCCACCAATTACCACATGACTGTGCAACACACAGCCGGCACCCAGCTGCACATGCGGCCCCACCACACAATACGGCCCAATCTTCACGTCATCTGCAATTTCGCAAGTCGGGTCAACAATAGCTGTCGGATGAATATCTGCCATAACCCGCATTCTACACCCCGTTCCGCGTGGCTTCAAGCACAAAATGGCGTTTTTCTCCCTAAAACTGACCAAAATTTCGCAGGGAACACGCTTGCCCCCGCCGCCGGGCTGTGATAGAATGCCTCCAGCCCCATGTCAAACCGAATTCCTGTACGAAACCCGAACGAAATCAGCAAGCTCCGCAAGGCAGGCGAGGTATCTGCCCGCATTCTCATGGAGCTGCAGACCATTATCCGCCCCGGAATCACCACCAAGGAAATTGATGATTACGCCAAAGAGCTTTTCCAGCGAGAGAAGTGCGGCAACGCCTTCTTCGGCTACGGTGGCTACCCCGGCCAGCTGTGCATCTCGGTGAACGAGGAAATCGTACACGGCATCGGTGGACCGCGCGTGCTGCACGATGGCGATATCGTCAGTCTGGATGCCGGCGCCATTGTGGACGGCTGGTATGGCGACAACGCCATGACCGTGGGCGTGGGCTCCAATGTCAGCGCGGAAGCCCGCAAGCTCATGGCTGTGACGGAGGAAGCACTTTTCCGCGGTATCGAGCAGGCCAAGCAGGGCAATTCCCTTATGGACGTGTGCGGTGCCATCGAGGATTTTGTGCGTCCCTTCGGCTTCGGCATTGTGCGTGACTATGTGGGCCACGGCGTGGGCCGCCACCTGCACGAGGAACCGCAGATTCCGAACTACCGCCCGAATTACGCCCTGCCCCGCCTGAAGCGCGGCATGATTCTCGCCATCGAGCCCATGATTACGCTCGGTTCCTATCGCGTGCGCGTGCTGGAGGATGACTGGACCGCCGTGACCACCGATGGTTCCTGGGCTGCCCATTTCGAACACACCGTGGCAGTCGGCTCCCACGGTGGCGAAATCCTGACCGAGCGTCCGCGCATCGCCCTTCCCGAGCAACTCGGCATCACCCTGTAATACATTCCCATGCGCAGGCGGCTTTTCCTGATGTCTCTGGTAGCAGCACTCATGCTGATACTGGCGGCGCTGCGCGCTGCGCACATGGCCACCCCCTTCTCGGGCGGCAGTACACTGGGCGGCATCAGCTTCTGGGACTTACGCCACAGCCTGCCGCAGGGAGTATTTACGGCCGCACTTTTCCTTATCTGTGGCGCTGCCTTTTCCCTGTGTATGCAGGCAGCACTGAAACTGGCGAGGGGAAAAATGCGGAATATCGACACGCTCCTTCGCGTAGCTTCCTCCTGTCTCTGGTGCGGAGTCCCTACTCTGGCCAGCTGCACTTTGTGCATGCACCTCATCTTTCCACCGGAAGCCACATGCGTGCCATCTGAATTACCTTTCGAAATCTTGGGCGTTGTCTCATTCGCGCTGATACTATGCCTACTGACAGCCCAGCTCAAGCACCAGGCCTTTGCATGGCTCTGCCTGCCCGTTTCGCTGCTCAGCCTGATGATATGCGGAGAGCTCCAAGGACAGGCCATCAACACCCTGCCCGGCTCTGTCTTTCTTGCCACCGGGCTGGCCCTTTGCATCGCTAGACGTCACCTCTCTGTCGCCCTCTTCGTCTGCATTGTGGGCATCTGCACCCACGCCCTGCTCTCCTGCTCCGACCTCGCCAGCGAAATCGCATACGCGGCCACATTGCTCTGTCTGGCACTACCACTGGGCATCAAGCTCATGACTGAGCGCAACTGATTTTGCAAAAAAGCAGGAATTGGCAGGAATGAATGATTGCATTCCGGCAGAAAATATGGTAAATGTGTGGTGTACGTAGTTCAATCTCTCACCATATCAGCATACTATGGCTACTCCGAAACTGAAAACCGCCAGCGCACCGGCGACTCCGGCTCGTCTGCTGCGCCCCTCCGGCACCGCCCCTGCCAAGCAAGTGACTCTCAAGAGCGCCACCGGCAAGACGATTACCCCCAAGACCGCTGCGCCCGCAGAACCTAAGACAGCTGCACCCAAGAATCCTAAGACCACTACTCCTGCACCCACCCCTGCACCCGCAGCTGAACCGCAGGTAGATGAAGCCGCCATCGCTGCAGCAGCACAGGCTGAAGCCGAAGCCAAGGCAGCAGCCGAGGCTCAGGCTGCCGCAGAAGCAGAAGCTGCCCGCCAAGCACAGGAAGAATACGAGCGCCAGATGGAGGAGTACAACCGCCAGATGGAGGAGTATAACCGCCAGATGGCCGCATTGCAGGCCGCAGAGGAACAGGCAGCTGCTACCGCAGCAGCCGATGACGCTACTGAAGCCGCGGCTGCAGCTCAGACCATGGTGGAAGAAGAGGCTCCCGATGCACCCACGCCTACCGAAAAGCTTCGCGCCGCCAAGGGTAGCAAGCCCAAGAGTAACATCTCCGTGGCCGGTGCAAAGAAAAAGAAAAAGCCCGCCGCAACAGCATCCAAGAGCAGCACAGACATGAGCGATGATGAGGCCGCCCAGCGTGAAGCCTACATGCAGGCTCTCGCAGAGGAAAGCCAGCAAGTCCCCATCTGGAAGAACAAGCTCTTCATCGGTGGCGCTGCTGCTCTGGTTGTGACTATCGGCGTCTGCACCACCATGGTGGTACAGAAGCAGGCTGAGAACGCCCGTATCCAGGCTCACATTGACTACACGAACTCCCTGCTCAAGCGCGCCCAGGAAATCAACATGAAGGCCGTGGAAAACCTGGCCGATGCCGCCAAGAAGAATGTGGATGTAACCTGCACCATGGCAGATGCCAAGGCTCTCATGGAGGTGGTTATCGATCCCTTTGTGAAGGGAGAGAACGGTAAGCCCCGCTACGGCGCCCGTGCAGAGGGTGTGGCTCAGAACGCCTGTCTGCTGCTGGGTCTGGCCGCAGAAAAGGATGAAGCCATCCGCGACATGATTTTCGATTCCCTGGGCAAGAACTGCAACAAGATCAAGCCCACGCTGTTCACCTGGCTGCTGCAGCGCATCGCCATTTCCAACGCAAAGGGCGTGAACGCCAGCCTCAAGAAGCTGGCTCAGGTGGTACAGGACAAGAAGACCGCCAAGCCCTGGATGCAGAAGAGCACGGTGCTCGCCTCCATCTGGGAATGCATCGGTCTGCGTGTTTCTCCTGCAGATGCGCCGGAAATCATTGCTCTGCTCAAGTCCGACATCACCGACAACAAGCTTGCCGGCAACCTCTGCATCTGTCTGGATAACATTCTTTCCATGATGGATGATGCCGATGCCAAGGCCAAGCTGGGCGACGACATCTTCACCGGCATCCCGGAGAAACTTCGCAAGAACACCTCCATTGTCACCTCTCTTGCCCGCGCCTGCTCACCCAAGGCTCTGGAGTTCTACAAGAGCCAGCTTGAATCCGAAAAATGGAAGGGCGCGCCCTCCGTATTCATCGGCGCCTGGGGTAACGATGACATCCTCGACTTCGTGCTCGAACAGAAGGAGGCCAACAAGGATGACGCCAAGATTCAGGACCGCATCAACTCCGTCATCGGCACCATCCTCGCCCAGAACCGCGAGCGCTCTGTTGAAACAGCTGACAAACTCCTTGCTCTCTACTTCGATGAGCCCTTCGCTGACACCTCCGGCATTCAGGACATCATCAACAAGACGGACTCCATGTCCACGCTCTACATCGGTGATGACCACCCGGATTTGCCCAAACTTCAGGAACAGCTCAAGACCCTCGAAAAGCAGCGAGGCCAGAAGAAGCAGCTTATCACGGTGCTTTCCACCCTGCACGACCATGACTGGGTGATTGCCCTGCTTGACCGCTTCGTGTCCGACAAGGACGAAGACATCAAGTTCGCCGCCGAGCAGGCCAAGGAAAAGGCCCGCAACAACGCTGTGAAGGACGCCCAGATGCGCGATTCCTACAAGAGCCGCGACAAGGAATAAACATTCCAACGCAGATATACACCGCTTACAGAGCACCGCATGGCATCCGCCCATGCGGTGCTTTTTATGCCATATTTACGGCAAATATACAAATTTGTGCTTGCCAAAGGTAAAATTACATGTATAATTCCCCCGGCTTAAACAGCGAGCTGTAGCGCAGGCTGGTAGCGCGCTTCGTTCGGGACGAAGAGGTCGCAGGTTCGAATCCTGTCAGCTCGATTTTTCTTTTTCCGGCATTCGCCGGTAGCCGTCGACCAGACGGCAGCGCAGCGGAGATTGGTCTCCGCCCTGGCGCAGAGGGAGGGAATGGCAATGGCCACCCGGCTCAACAGCATGGCAGGCTGCTCCCTCCTGTGATTCATTCACCCCACACATAACACATTTATGTCCGGTCATAACAAATGGTCCAAGATTAAGTTCACGAAGGCAGCAGCCGACGCGAAGAAGGGCAAGATATTCGCCCGTTTCTCCAAGGAAATCACCCTGGCTGCCAAGAGCGGCGGCGGCGATATCGACACCAACCCTCGCCTGCGCACGGCTATTGAAGGCGCCAAGGCTGCCTCCATGCCCAAGGATAACATCGACCGCGCGGTCAAGAAGGGCACGGGCGAACTCCAGGGCGAGGCCATTCAGGAAGTAACCTACGAGGGCTACGGTCCCGAGGGTACCGCCATCATCGTGGAAGTTGCTACGGACAACACCAACCGCTGCTCCTCCGAAATCCGCACCATTTTCTCCAAGAATGGCGGCAACATGGGCACCCCCCGCTCCGTGTCCTACCAATTCGACCGCAAGGGCGAAATCCGTTTCATTGATGCCACGCTCGACGAAGACTCCGCCATGGAGCTTGCCATGGACTGCGGCGCCGATGAGTTCGAAACCGGCGACGAAGACGGCGAATGGGTATTCACCTGTGGCCCCACGGATCTGGGCACTGTTTCCGAAGCTCTGGGCGCAGCCGGCAAGAACGTGACCGGCATGAAGCTCATCTCCGTGCCCCAGAACCCCACCATGATTTCCGATGTAGCCGTAGCCCGCAAGGTCATGAAGCTTTATGACCTGCTGGATGACTACGACGACACGATGAACGTGTTCGCTAACTTCGAGATCGATGAAGCAGTGCTCGAGCAGCTCTGATATCTGACTCATCCCTTATTATGGGCAGGCGGTGCCTATTTGATTCCGCCTGCCCTCTTTGCTTGAATCTCCCCGCTTCTTTTTGTTTTCTGAAGCCATGACTGCACCAGAGGAGCACCAGAACCCACAGCGGCAGCAACGTAACCAGCGCCGCCATTTTAATCGCAAGCCCCGCCCACAAGGCAGCGAGAATAAGAACACCCAGACCGAACGCCAGGGTGGAGGGCAGGTGCGCCGGGAGTCCTTCCACAAGCAGCACAAACACCAGAACCAGAAAAACAAAAACAAGCAGAACAACAACCAGAACCAGCAGCAACCCCAGGGACGCGCGTTCGTACCCGTAGGTGAGCCGGAAAGCATCACCGGCCTGCTGGAAATAACAACCAAGGGATTCGGCTTCATCCGCACGGCAGACAACGACTGGGCTCCTTCCGATTCTGCCATCTATGTGCCGGCCGATATCATATCCGAACTTCGTCTGCGCCCCTTTGTGCAGCTTACAGGCATGGCCCAGCGCTACGAGCGAGGGCACCAGCTCATCTCCGTGCAGAAGGTGAATAGAATGGAGCCTGCTGAGGCAGCCGCCTGCCCCCATTTTGATGACCTGAAGGCGGTCAACCCGACTCACCGACTCTCCTTCGAGACCATCCCCTCCCGCTTTACCACCCGCACGCTGGATCTCATGGCCCCCGTAGCACGCGGACAGCGCGGGCTCATCGTGGCACCGCCCCGCACCGGCAAGACCACCCTCCTCATGCACATCGCCGAGGGAGCAATCGAAAACTACGGCGAGGACCTGCACCTCATGGTACTGCTGGTGGACGAGCGACCGGAAGAAGTGACCGAGTTCAAACGCGCCCTGCCCGGCGCAGAAATCTTTGCTTCCAGCAACGACAGCGGTGTACGCGAGCACTGCCGCATGGCGGAAATGGCCATTGAACGCGCCAAGCGCCTTGTAGAAGCCGGCAAGCACGTGCTCATCCTCATGGACTCCATCACCCGCCTTGCCCGCGCCTACAACAACGCAGAGCGAGGCAGCGGCCGCACCATGAGCGGCGGCATCGATGCACGCGCTCTGGAGACACCCCGCCGCCTCTTTGCCGCAGCGCGCAATACACGCGGCGCCGGCTCCCTCACCATCCTGGCCACCGCTCTGGTGGAAACGAACAGCCGCATGGATGAGCTCATTTTCCAGGAGTTCAAGGGCACGGGCAACATGGAACTGGTGCTCAACCGCCGCATCGCGGAAATGTACATCTACCCTGCCGTGGATATCCTGAAGAGCGGCACACGCCGCGAGGAACTCATCCTCCCCGAACTCTGGCTGGAAAAGGTACGCCTCATCCGCCGCGGACTGGCCAACCACAAGCCCACTGAGGCTATGGAACGCCTGCTTTTCTTCCTGAAGAAGTGCCACAGCAACGCGCAGCTCATGCAGGATCTCAAGTCCCAGCGCTGATTATACAAAGTTTCCAGACACAAAAGTGCCGCAGCGAAAACTGCGGCTCTTTTGTTTTTTGAAAAATCGGGCAGGCATCAATCGCCGCTCTTAAGCACATTGATAAAGGCTTCCTGCGGAATGCTCACCTTACCGATGGCCTTCATGCGCTTCTTACCTTCCTTCTGCTTTTCGAGGAGCTTGCGCTTACGGGTGACGTCACCACCGTAGCACTTGGCGGTCACGTTCTTGCGCATGGGGGAAATGCTTTCGCGGGCGATAATCTTGCCGCCAATGCAGGCCTGGATAGCCACAGTGAAGAGCTGGCGGGGAATCACATCCTTGAGCTTGGTGGCGAGTTCGCGGCCTACGGCTTCAGCACGGTCGCGATGCACAATCATGGAGAAGGCATCCACCGGCTCACCGGCAATCATCATATCCATCTTCACGAGCTTGGCGGCCTGGTAGCCATCGTACTCGTAGTCCATGGAACCGTAACCACGGGTGGCGCTCTTGAGTTTATCGTTGAAGTCTACCAGAATTTCGGCCATGGGGATGCGGCAGGTAAGCATCACGCGGGTATCGTCAATCGTCTCCGTGTGGGTCAGTTCACCGCGTTTCTCCATCACGATGCTCATGATAGCGCCGATGTATTCACTGGGAATCATGATGAACACCTTGACGATAGGCTCGCGGATTTCATCAATCTCCTGAGGTTCGGGAAGGATGCTGGGGTTATCCACGTTGATCTCCTCGCCGTCGGTCTTGCGCACTTCGTAAATCACCGAGGGATAGGTGGAAATCACATCCATATTGAACTCGCGGCGCAGGCGTTCCTGGATAATCTCCATATGCAGCAGACCAAGGAAGCCGCAGCGGAAACCGAAACCGAGAGCCACGGAGCTTTCGCCCATGTAGGTGAAAGCTGCATCATTAATCTGCAGCTTGGCCATGGCGGCCTTCAGGGCCTCGTAGTCGCCGGAATCCACGGGGTAGATGCCGGAGAACACCATGGGACGGATTTCCTTGAAGCCGGGCAGCGGCTCGCTGCAGGGATCTGCCAGATTGGTGTAGGTATCGCCAATCTTCACATCGGCAGCGCTCTTCATGTTGGCAATGATGTAGCCCACGTCGCCGGTGTGCAGCTCGTCCGTGGCCTGCATCTTGGGAGTAAAGATACCTACCTCCTTCACTTCGTAGGTTTCATCTGTAGCGAAAAGCTTTACCTTCATGCCGCGGGCAACTCGGCCGCTCACAAGTCGCACATAGGACACCACACCGCGGTAGGCATCGTACACAGAGTCGAACACCAGGGCGCGGAGGTGGTTATCGTCCTCCATCACCTTAGGGGCAGGCACGCGGGTAACAATGGCCTCGAGCACGTCCTCGATGCCAATACCGGCCTTGGCAGAGCAAAGGATAGCCTCTTCCTTGGGAATGCAGACAATTTCCTCGAGCTGGCGGTATACCTGCGGCAGGTTGGTGCTGGGAAGGTCAATCTTGTTGACCACAGGCACGATTTCGAGATTCTGCTCCACGGCCAGGTGCATATTAGCAAGAGTCTGGGCTTCCACACCCTGGGCGGCGTCCACAATGAGCACGGCGCCATCACAGGCAGCGAGGGAACGGCTCACCTCGTAGGAGAAGTCCACATGACCCGGGGTGTCGAGCAGATTGAGCTCGTAGGTGTTACCATCCTTGGCCTTGTAGCGCATGGTGACGGGGTGGGACTTGATGGTAATCCCCTTCTCGCGCTCCAGATCCATGGCATCGAGCAGCTGGTCCTGCTTGTCTCGTTCGCCGATGGTGTTAGTGAACTCGAGCAGACGGTCCGAAAGGGTCGTCTTGCCGTGGTCAATGTGGGCAATAATGGAGAAATTGCGCTTGAATTTGATATCCGTTGCCATGCGCGCGCAAGGATACGCTACAAGCGCCGACAAGTCAAGCGAATTCGCTTATTCCCAAAGATAGGACTGCAAAGAATCTACCAGCTTGCCGTCGCAGTAGAGGTTCACCTTCCAGGTCATCACATCACCCCGTTTGGCACGTTCCGGCCCGGAAAAGTGAAATTTCTCCTTGCGTGTACCACAAGACTCGCGAGGTTCATTGTACTCCACCACGCGGGAAAGCACATCCGCCCCGGTAAGGGCCTGCGTGTAGAGCATTTCCACGCGCACTGGCTTCTGCGGCTCTGCGTCGTACCAGCTCAGGAAGTAGTAATCACCGATGCGCAGCCGACGCTCCTTGTTCGAGTTAGCGCCGTAGAGCACGTACTGTGCATTAGCGCGCAACGGAGCCTCCTGCCAGCGGTCGTTGGGCAGAGCTGTAGTTTTCAACGGCAAATCCACCATGCCGGTAATATGTGAAGTCTGCACCTGCGAACAGGCAGCAAACAGACAGGCAGCAACAGCGGAAAGGACAAGACGGGCTCGCATGCCTCTATTCAATACCATTATGAGCCTTTTGTCAATGCAATTTCTGCTTTCACGATTGGCGATTTTTCTTGCAGAGCAAATGATATAGGGATATATTCTTGAATATGGCCGTTCCTCAGAATACTATTGCGCTCGTTTTTGATTTTGACCAGACGCTCAGCCCCCGCAACATGCAGGAAGACACTATCTTTCCGGAGTTCGGAATCAACCCCGAACAATTCTGGAAACGATGCAATGACCGGAGCAAGGAAGAAGGCTGGGATGGTGAGCTGAGCTACCTGAAAGAAATACTGGATGTGCTGCAGCTGGACGGAGTCACCAACAACCGTCTCAGGGAGCTTGGGCAGAAGCTCACATACTACCGTGGCATTCCCGAATTCTTTGAAACATTTGAGGATCTGGCGCTGACCAAGGAACACAAATACGCAGGTATACACGTTGAGTTCTACATTATTTCAAGCGGAATCAAGAGCATCCTGGACGGGTCAATCATACGCCCCTACATGAGAGAGGTATTTGCCTGCGAGTTCAGTGATGAGAACGGCTGCATAGGCTTCCCGAAGCGGGTAATTTCTCACACGAGTAAAACGCAATATCTGTTCCGTATCAACAAGGGGATGCTGGATTACATTGAAGACGTGAACGACCATATGGAATCAGACCTGCGACCTGTTCCGTTCGACCACATGATCTACATAGGCGATGGCCCTACCGATGTGCCATGTTTCACAGTAATGCGCCAACAAGGAGGCCTGAGTGTGGCCGTGTATAACCCGGATGACGAGACTCGCAGAAGTTTCCGCAAATGCTACGGCCTGAAATCCAGCCAGCACCGAGTCGATTTCTTCGCCCCGGCTGATTACCGCGAAGGGAGCCACCTGAACAACATCCTGGTAGAGACGGTACGCAATATGGCCGATTCCATCATGCATGCGCAGCGCAGTATGCCATTACCCCAACACCGGGCTCCGAAACTCTGACTTTAACACGCGGATACAAAAAATCCCCCGCTGCATAACCGAGCAACGGGGGATTTCTTTAATATAATCGGGATATTTAAGCCTTGGGCGCAGAATCAGGGGTATCGGTGCTCTTGCCCAGATAATCGGGCAGCTGCACACCCACGCTCTGAGCAAGCTCATGCAGCGGAAGCGTACCCGTGACCAGGTTCTGCACAAAACCGCCCACAGAGCCGCTCTTGCTGTCGCCGCCACCCATGACCACCACCTTATCGAAGGAAAGATTGCGGATAGCGCTAGCCTGAGTTTCCACGATAGTGGGCAGCTGCTCAGTGACCAGCAGACCAGAGGCGGCACGGGCATCACCAGCGGCCGCGACAATCTGGCGGAAACCGGTGGCCTTAGCCTCCAGCGCAGCCTGAATAGCCGCTGCATTACCACGGCCCACCAGCTCGAGGCCTTCACCTTCTGCCTTCTTCTTAAGCAGAAGAGCATCAGCTTCACCCTTAGCCAGCTTGGTAGCAGCGAGACCTTCGGCTTCCTTCTCAATCACAAGGGCATCAGCCTTACCCTGCTGCTCCTTCACCATGACAGAGGCCACGGCCTCGGCGGCGATTTCCTGCTTACGCTTCAGAATTTCAGCCTTCACGATTTCATTGGCTGTCTGCGTGGCGCGCTCGAGTTCGGCGCGCTTCATTTCAGCATCTCGATTAGCAATGTAGCCGGCAGCCTCTGCCTGGGCAGCCTGTTCCTTTTCGGCCACCAGGGCGATACGGGCAGCTTCTGCCTGACGCACCTTGAGGCGGGCGTTGGAATCGGCCACCTTCATCTGTGCCTCGTTGTTACCTTCCACAGCGGCAGCATTGGCCATGGCCACCTGCACCGTCTGTTCACGCAGAGCCTCAGCCTTACCAATCTCACCACGGCGGGTCTCTTCGGCCACCTTAATCATGGCGTCATTGATAGCGCGGGCGGCAGCCTCCTGACCGAGAGCGGCAATATAACCGGAAGCATCGCGGATATCAGTAATGTTGGCATTAATGAGGTAAAGGCCTACCTTATGCAGCTCAACATCCACGCCGCCGGTGATTCCCTTAATAAGCTTCTCGCGGTCGGCGTTGATTTCCTCAATGGTAAGAGAAGCGATGACCACACGCATCTGGCCCATGATGATTTCAGAGGCGAGGTCGCGGATATCCTGGCGAGTACGGCCCAGCAGACGGCTGGCGGCATTCTGCATGATTTCCGGCTGTGTGCTGATGCCCACAATGAAGGAGGACGGCACGTCTACACGGATATTCTGGCTGGAAAGAGCACCCTTCAGCGGTACATCAATATTGATGGGATTCAGGTCCATGAACGCATAGCTCTGCACGATGGGCATGATAAAGGTTGCACCACCGTGGATGCACTTCGCAGAACGCCCGGCACCTACGTTACCGTAGACGATGAGAATCTTATCAGACGGGCACATCTTGTAGCGGCTGAAGAGCCACACCACGGTACCCAGCAGGAATGCCACCAGAATGATGATGGCAACGATATTGCTTGCGCCCACAGAGGCGGCCACAATCTGGATTGTATTTTCGGTCATAGTCAGTCGTATTTTGGGTTGTTGTTTTATTGGGAAATGGGTTGTACTGTTACCTGCCCCGCCACGGAAGCAATAACGGTAATGCGGGTTCCGGCGGCCAGGGCTTCAGCGCCCTTCTGCACCGCAGCAATGGTAATAAGCTGGTTCGGATGAGCCACCTGAACCTGACCACCCGGCTCACCATGAGGAGGAATGGTCACATACACCGTACCAATCAAACCCACCAGACTGTCGGCGGTAATATTACCATCTGAGCGCAGGCCATAAATCATACGGATGAGCATGGCCACCAGCACGAACATGATAAGGCCCACGCCAAGCCCGACACCACTGGCCCACATGGCATCTCCCATGGCTTGCTGGCAGATATATCCACCCCATCCAAACCCGAGGAAGAAACCAATTACTGCGCGGAATGAGAACATCCCCGTATCAGCGCCATCGCCGGCTGAAACATCAGCATCACCTCCGCCATCAAAATCCGTGAAAAAAGAAATCACAAACATGAGGGCTGCCAGCAGCGTGGCGGCCCAGGCTATGGTGCAGAAAATCGCGCGAGCAGAATCGAATCCGGGCATCAGTTCCATGGTGTTTCCAGCTTATCACAGTTACCCGCCGAGGCAAGCAGAAAGTGAGCCACTAGTACATGTTAGATTATTTTTTTAGCTTTTAGGCTTGCAAATGCGTCGATTAGTGCTATTATCCACTCACCTTGTAGGTCGATTTGCCGCAGCCACGAAAAATCAACCACTAACACAAGATACTAAAATGAGCGAAATCAACGTCAACGACTTCAAGACGAACGAAAAGGACACTGGCTCCACCGGTTTCCAGGTTGCAGTGCTTACCAAGCGCATTGCCCACCTTACGCAGCACCTCATCGCCAACAAGCACGACCACGCCTCCCGTCGCGGTCTGCTCATGATGGTGGCCCGCCGCCGTAAGCTTCTGGATTATGCCAAGCGCACGAACCCGGATCTGTACAAGGATCTGCTGGTGCGTCTTTCCCTCCGCCACTAATCGTAAGTGCGCGAAGGGGCTTCGACAAGAAGCCGACACGCTAACTACAGAAACGCCGCAGAGAGGTCGATCTCTGCGGCGTTCTCATTTTATTTCAACTGGGAAGACTTAATTGATCAGCATGTTCCTTAATAACCAGAGGCACGTACTTCTTACGTCGGAACCAAGGCTCGATAAGCCCCTGCTCTCTGGCTACGCAATAGAACAATTTCATATTGCCCAATAAAATATATGTACTGAAAAACTTTACTATCGTACCTTCAGAAATGTAGAACAACGAGGGGGTCCCTGCATAAGGCAAGACAAAAAACAAAGCTGGTAAAAATAATACAGTTCCTTTCAAAGCAAAACACGTCCTGAACATTATACAAATACCACACAGGTATATCAAACTGATTATACACAGGCCTACATAACCCAATCGGTGTATAGATGTAATATATCCGCTATGCCACAGTCCGGTACGCGCGAAATAATCCTGGTCACCCATAAGACTTGTTCCACGCATCAAGGATGTGGCTTCTCTTCGCAAATAATCCACTGACTGTCCAAAGCCATCGCCCCACGTATAATCTTTAATATATCCATATCGGGAGTCCAGAGCCCACTGCCACATTTCTACACGCCAGCTACTCGAATGTTCTGTTTCAATGCGAATATCCGGAGCAATTT
This sequence comes from Akkermansia sp., assembly GCA_045644745.1. Lineage (GTDB taxonomy): Bacteria > Verrucomicrobiota > Verrucomicrobiia > Verrucomicrobiales > Akkermansiaceae > Akkermansia. The sequence continues at coordinate 50,168 of JAZRHL010000020.1, read as the reverse complement.
CCACACCAGGGGCAACAGACAGACAGCGCTGAATACCATACGGCATTTCTTTAATTATGCCCTCCGCACTCAGGAATAAAATGCCGCCATACGCCATCATCCCCAACAGGACAAGACACCATAATTCTCGTTTTACAAACGCTAACGCAGCAATAACAAAACAGTTGGACATAAGAACTTCGCGCCACCCTGATAACAGGATTGCAATAAGCGAAAGCAAAATACCAACAAGCTTAAATGGAGATGTCAGCACCACAGACAGGGGCGTCTGGCCGTAAATGATATATATGCAATATGCGCCCAACGGAGCAAACATGGTGAAACGGCTATTGGAGGCAGCGTCCGCCAGATTTTCCATATTCACGTCACCTCGAACACCGGCGAGTCTGAGAAAAATGGTAAAAATACTTAATACTATCACCAATCTGACAGCCCAGCGAAACACCTTTTGCACCTGCTCATAACTGCTAGGTATACTACTGACTGCCAAATAATAGATTGTAGCACCTATGGCGAAAGCATATTCCTTACCACCAACGTACTCGGTTTCCAAGCCTAATATGGCCATTGACACCGGATGTCTAATATACGAAGCCACCATGTACGCAGCCATGACGAATATCAGTATATCCATCACGAATAGGCTGCGCCATTTGAACCTGACATACCCCATTCCCCACATCACCCCCCAATAAATAAACACACCAATGCATGTTATATAAGTGAACGGTAATTGAACAAGCACGCCTGGCAGGGGAATCAAAGCCAACACCGGAGGCAGAAGATAAATCAGAATCCAACTTCGCGGGCCAAGCCAAATCAGCAACAAACCACCAAGCACTGCAGCTATGATAGCCACAGAGGATGTAGCGTTTTCAGCGGCTTGTGCGCCCACAACGAAACACAGTACCACAAGAACGAGCACTGCCAGCACATTCTTGACAACAGAGTTCTGCATATCGTCAATAAATTAAAAAACTCCACCTGCCGAATCAATTTCGGCAGGTGGAGGAAAACTCTCTTACAGAGCAGAAGGTATCTCCTTACCCAGCTCAGAGGCCTTACGCCCCTTACCATCGCCGGCAATACGCTCAAGAAGCACATCGCGATACCCCATGCCGCCAGGAATCATCGGCAGCACGTGCACGTCATACGGCACCATCACGTCAAGTACATATGCCTCCTTCGACTCGAGCATGCGCTTGATGGCCGGAGCCAGGTCGGCAGGATCCACAACACGCTCACACTTGATACCAAAGCCTGCGCACAGCACAGGGAAGTTCGGGTACAGGATTTCCTCTGTACGGTGGGTACGGTCGTATTCATCTGCCGGGTCAGCCAGGAAGGTCTGGGCGCGGTTGGAATCATACTTCAGGTCTTCCCACTGCACCACCATGCCAAGGTGCTGGTTGTCGAGGATAATGCACTTGATAGGCATCTTCTCGATATGAATCGTGCCCAGTTCCTGAACATTCATGAGGAAGGAACCGTCGCCGTCGATATTAACCACGGGCTTATCGGGATAAGCCATGTGGGCACCCATGGCAGCGGGCAGGCCATAACCCATGGAACCAAGGCCACCAGACGTGGAAAGGCGGCGGGGCTGATTAAACTTGTAGAACTGGGCAGCAAACATCTGGTGCTGGCCTACGCCTGTGCAGATAATGGCATCTTCATCCTTAAGCTGGTTGTACAGCTCCTCGATTGCCTGCTGAGGAGCAATTTCGCGCTCATTCTTCACATAACACAGCGGATACTGCTTCTTCCATGCCTCAATGATACCGAACCACTCAGGGCGGTTGGCCACATCGTATGCACGCGGAGACATGCCCATTTCTTCAAGCTTGGTATTCAGATAGGCAAGAGCCTGACCTGCATCGGAGCGGATGGCATAGTCAACTTTCTTGTTCTTGTTGAGCTCTGCGGCATCATAATCAACATGGATAATGCAGGCATGCTCACAGAACGTGCGCACGGCACCTGTCACACGGTCATCGAAACGAGCACCAATGGCAAGAACCACATCTGCCTCATTTACCGTGTTGTTGGCATACACAGCGCCATGCATACCCAGCCAACGCACAGAAAGGGGATGCTCCTCAGGCATGGCACCGATGCCCATCAGCGTGGTAGCCACAGGAATCTGAGTACGCTCAGCAAACTCACGAAGCTGCTCAGCTGCATTCGAAATCACCACACCACCGCCTGCATATATAGCGGGACGCTTGGCGGAAAGGAGAATGGGAAGCACCTCATCAAGAGCTGCCGTATTCAGGGGAATCTCAGGCTGGTAGCCGGGCAAATCAAGAGCCTCCTCAAAATCAGGCACAAACTTACCTTCCTGGAAATTCTTGGGAATATCAATCACCACAGGACCGGGACGACCGGTACGGGCTACATGGAAAGCTTCACGCACAATGCGGGGGATATCCTCCAGCTTGGTAACAAGATAGCTGTGCTTGACAATGGGCGCAGTCATACCGAACACGTCGGTCTCCTGGAAAGCAGATGTACCGATAAGGCCGCTACCCACCTGAGCCGTAATGGCCACCATAGGCACGGAGTCAAGCATCGCATCAGCGATGGGGGTAATCATGTTCGTTGCACCGGGGCCGGAGGTGGACATGCACACGCCAACCTTACCAGTGACTCGGCCGTAGCCTTCTGCAGCAAAGGCGCCACCCTGCTCATGACGGGGAAGAATAGTCCGGATGGAGGGCTCATGGCTCAGAGCCTGGTGAATCGGCATACTTGCACCACCGGGATAAGCAAATACTACATCCACACCCTCTCGTACTAGGCTCTGCACGAGGGCTTCGGCCCCGGTCATCATTATACCCTCAGACTTGGACTTGCATGTGGACTCGTTGTTCATGATTTTGTATATGTTATGTGATTATGGCAGATTTTCTCTATTCACATCTGCACTCGGGCCGGATTATACCAAAGCAAGCTTCACTTGGAAAGCATATTTTTCGACACCACAAGCCCATACATGTCAGAACATGCAAAAATCATGTCAACGCCCGGGGTAAATGAACTTCACCTCATTTCCAAGGCCAAGCATCAACGCCAATTCATTGACATCCTTCTGATCCATACGCAGCACTATCCTTCCCTGCCCGTTCTGTCCCCCAGCTATAGTAACACCATTGGCCAGCACCAGCACACGCTCTGACGCTGAAAACTGAGGAGACCGGGCCTGGACGGCAAGCCCATCGATATATCCTTCACGCGAAGCTATACTGGTGACTTCGCCTTTACGCTGCTCTGCCGGGATGTCATCCATGCTGAGAATCGGATAATCTGCCACGAGCTGCTGATCATCCCACACAGATATCTCTCGCTGCATTGGCCGGATTTCAGCCCTCAAGCGCATAGGGACAAGTACAAGTTTCTGCCCCACTCGCAGACTGGAAGGATCCACGATACCATTAAGCAACATAATGACATCCTGAGGGCATTTTTGCTGCGCTGCGATACGAGCCATATTATCACCCGAACGCACAGTGTACACTACTGCCCCAGGGTGCAATCTCGACAAATAGCGGGGCACATTAACCCGTCCGCATATCTGCCGGGCCTCACGCCCGGCAATTCCCTCATCACCCACAAAAGGCTGAAGCAACAAGACTGCCTCGCCTCCTTTCTGCTCCTGCATCAGGCGTCGAGCCATCTCAAGCTCATCCGGTCTCCGTGGCCATAACGAAAAATTATCTGCTGCTCCGACCTGAGCAAGCAGGCTAAAGAAGGCCACGACGGCGAAAATCGAATATGTTGATTTCATGAGATTTCTGAATCATTTGAACCATGAAGTACAATAATGACACCTCCCAGGCATCATCCACACCTACAATAACTGCCCGAAATGCATCTCCGGAACTGAGCGCCTCTGCCACGACACGATCCGTTACTTCAGCCAGAGAATCGTGTACCAACTCCTCATTTACCTCACTTCGTCCAAACCGGAATCCGTATTTAAGCAAAGCTTGCAGGCTCGCTCCGTGCTCCTGCATCCAATCAAAAAAGCGGGCGGCATCCTTACCGAAGCCCTCAGTTTCGATGCCCCTTAAATCTACTGGCCGCAGGATACGAGGACGATTTGCCTCTACCCAACCGCTACGAATGCGGCAGACACCAGCCTCATCCATAGGCTCGGTAATCAAGCGAAAGTTGAACCGGGTATCACCAAATGTATCTATGCGACGATCAGGCACGTAATGCACCTGCGTCTCCCTCATAGCGTAATCGATAGAACTCCGGTTCATTCTTTAACTCTAAGGAAAAAGCAAAGGGCGGCTCCACCAACACAGGAGGAACCGCCCGTTATCATTAAAAAAAGTAACCGGGCCGGATTAAGCCTTGTGGGACTCAATGTAAGCCACCACGTCAGCCACAGACTTGAGCTTTTCAGCGTCTTCGTCAGGAACTTCCACAGAGAACTTATCCTCGAAAGCCATCACGAGCTCGACGGTGTCAAGGGAGTCAGCACCAAGATCTTCGATGAACTTAGCATCGGAGGTCACTTTTTCGGGGTCAACGCTGAGCTGAGCAGCGATGATTTCTTTTACCTGGGATTCGATATTGTCGGACATAAGATTTGACAAGTTTTATAGGTGCCCATATTCTAGCGCGTTCATTCGCTCCTTGCAACAAAAAAAACTGAAGCACACTCAAAAAAACTTCTTAAAGGGAAATATGAGCAACAGATGCAATACCTTCCAGAGTAAGAGAAGGTACGTGTATGCACTTATGCCGCATAGCGGGAACGAGCTGTTCAGCATCTCCGCCTGTAATGACTACATGCACACGCTCACCCAACTCCGATTCAATCGCATCCAGAAGAGAATCCATCATCCCCGGATACCCCACACAAACAGCTGATGCCATGGCCTCCTCAGTATTCCTCCCAATAACCGGTCCATGGATATTCAGATTCACAGAAGGCAGCTGGGCGGTACAGCGAGGCAGGCAACCGGCAACAGCCGACAAACCAGGCGCTATAATTCCACCGGCAAACTTCGGACCGTCTTCCCCCTGCACTACAACATCAAATGTAGTGGCCGTACCCATATCGACCGCAACAAGCGGTAACGGCGCATAGCGCACTGCAGCCAACGCATTGGCAACCCGGTCAGCACCCAGGGTAGCGCGCCCCGGATAGCCAGAAAAGTCCACCCCCGTCACGTTTCCTGAGCTCACAAGAACCAGCTCCGAATCCTTCAAAGCAGAAGAAATTTCCTCTGCCGCCCATGGAACCACAGAGCAAAGAACCACTCTACGGAAGGTCCAGCCTGATAATATCGCACATAACGATTCCGCGCATATTTCAGCGGTAGGCAACACCCGAAGCTCTGCCTCAGCACCCACGCGGTACAGCATAAACTTAGTCCGGGTGTTGGAATTATCTACCAGCAGACAAGACTCAGAAATCATCGCAAACCAAATCTCCCTTCTATTACATCCGCAATTTTCTCTGCCGCCCGGGTTCGACCTGCACGCCGCATGGCAACGCACAGTGCATGCCATCCTGTTGCATTATCTGCCAGCAGTTTCCTGAGCACCTGCACCAGATGTGCAGTAGATTCCGCATGACACCCGGCACCGTCCTGCAGCAACAGCTGCAGATTTCCCTGTTCCTGACCAGGAAGTGTAAAATTCACAATTGCGGGCACATTTGCAGCATAACACTCAAACATGGTAGCTGCGCCTGCTTTCCCTATATATAAATGATTTTCCGGAAGCAATGAGGGCATATCCGAAGTCTCCCTCAACACCGTAAGGCGACCACTGCGGCAATACGGAGCAAACGCCTTCAACAAACGGCGCTCATGCTGCCCGGCCAGCACTGTCAGTTTCATTTGCGGAAACTCATGCAACAAAGCCTCCACATCAGCCAGCACTCCACCAGGACGCCTATATGCGCCATACAAAACCCGCAGGCTCATCTCATCCGGAGCCCTGCGCTCCACAGATGGGCTAAACGCCCGCAACACAGGGAAACCAGCCGCAACCACAGCATCACTCTCCAGACCGTACCGTTCGCTGACCATGCGGAAAGATTCTTCATCCGGTACTGTTACCAATCCAGCCTTACTGAGCATCCACGGCCGGCTGATTTCCTGAGCATCCGTTACCAGCACAACATAAGGCACAGTTGGGCTGAGCACGTCGAGTATGTATGCAAATAGCGGATAAGTGCAGATAATGAGGTCGGGCTGGCATTCCCGCAATACTTCAGACAAACGCCGCACCACCGGTGCAAACAAAGGATTTCTGACAAGATCTGCCCAATCAGCGGTATCGGTAAGCGAATAAGTCACACCCCAAAGCCACGGAGCACGCCGCACACAAAACCGATAAAACTCCTGGGTCAGGCGAAACAGAAAAGGGCAGGCTTCAGCGCAAACGTCCACCATCCGGGTTTCCCACCCGGCCGATGAATAATGCTCAGCGATAGCAGAACCGGCGGAATGATGCCCCTGACCATAGCCGATGCTCAGAACAAGCAGGTGTTTTGCCTTACCCAATTCCATCCCCTCAATGACTTATCTTTCAGAAAAACAAGCTCCGGCATTAACACCGGAGCCTGTAAAGTTGCTTTTTATCGCCGTTACGGACCAATCTTATCCGGGCGACCCTCAAACGGAGGTCGGCGTGGCACATATATCGAGTCATTCGGCATCAGCTTGATGGCGCGGTCGCGTGCACTGAAGTAATCATACACACGCGTTACCTTACCTCGCGTTACCTGAATCTTACGCGAGCCAAAGTCCGTAATATCACCACACTCAATGAGAGCCTGAATTAAAGTCATACCCTCGCGATACGGCAGATTTTTCTTACCCGCCACATATCCGGTCACCTGCACATAACGGGTATCAATCGGAGTCTCATTTCTGGGACCGACATTTGCCATGACGATGGGGTCAGAATAAATCTGCTGAGCCACATAAAGTGACCGCAAAGTATTTTCGACCTGTCGGGCTGTCATTCCCACAACGCGCACTCGCCCTTCAAGGTATGGCATCGATATCGTACCATCCTGACGGCTGACAGTGTAGTCGCCACTCACATTATTCACATCCTCGCTGGGAATATTCTTAAACTGAACGTGAATGACGCCGCCACGTGCAGCACGGGGCTCAGTTGATGCATCCTGGGCCAGCAGGGGCATCGCAAACACCCCAAGCAACAATGCCAGTATCATCCGTATCATTTTATTCTTCATAATATCTCTTAGTACAGGTCTTCCTCAATGGACTTTGATTCCTTCGCAACCGCATCAGCCGGCTTCTTCTCATTCTTCTCGACAGCTACCGGCTCCTTGCGATTATCACCCTTAGTGTAATATGAATAGTAAGTCGTGTAATACTGATACTGCGTATCTCCACTGATATCCACGTTATTCATCACGATACCCATCAGTTGTCCGCCGGCATTCTGAACCAGCATCTTGGCTCTCAGCAGAGCCTTAATCGGCATCTTCCGAGGCTGCAGCACCATCAGTGTTGCATCAGCCTTACTGACAAGCAGAGAAGCATCGCTCACGCCCAGCACGGGCGGCGAGTCAATCAGGACAATATCAAACCGGCGCGACACCTCAGACAGCAACGTCTGCATGCGATGAGAGCCAATCAGGCCGCTCGGGTCAACCGGAACCGGGCCACTGGGCATCATATACAGATTTTCATGTCCTGTCTGGAACACCACTTCCTTCAGTTCTGCTGCACCAGAAAGATAAGTGGAAAGACCCACATCACTCTTCATTTCAGCATAGCGAGCCAGTCGGGGGCGACGCAAGTCCGCATCCACCATCAACGTGCTGTACCCAGCCTGGGCACACACATAAGCAAGGTTACTCAGTGTTGTAGTCTTACCTTCACCAGCATTTGCAGAAACCACTGTAAAGGTAGTAGCCTTATAAAGGTCTCGCTTCAACTCGATATTCGTGCGCAGGATCCGGTATGCCTCCGCATCCGGACTATTACCACCCTGCAATATCAGAAGTCCGGCATCCTGCGGAATGACACCCAGAACAGGCAGACCCAGGCTGCGTTCAGCATCCTCAAGCGTCTTAATGGACGTATCAAAATAATTACTCATGAACGCCACTACAATACCGACAAAAAGGCCAAGCACTGCACCCACAATAAGGTTAAGGCGGTAATTCGGGCTGCTGGGGGCACCAGGCAGGCCCGGACGGCTGTACACCTCCAGACTCGTGCGAGGAGCCATCAGTCGCATCTTGTCCGCTATGTAGTCATTTTCCAGCTTATCATAACGGGCTTTTTCAGCGGTGTACTCCTGCAACGCATTCTTGACCTTCTGGTCTTCCAGAGTCTTATCGCGCAGACGGTCACGAGCCTGTACATAACGCTGCTCAACATCCTGCAGTTCTGATTTCTTTACATCGAGCTGGTCCACCATGGCATCACGCATACCGACCAGTTCTTCATACAATTGCTCACGAGTGGACTTATGTTGCTCGTCGAGGCGCAGCACATTGGGATGCCGGGGGCCATACCCGCTGAGCAGCATTTGCACACGGCTGTTTTCCTCCTCCGTAAAACGGTTATTAAGCTCTCGAACCTTGGCAGAACAATATGACTCTGCAGTAAGCAAACCTGTGCGCGTCACATAACTAAGCAATTCAGCATCCTTCAAATCCTGAAGTTTGCCAATATGAACAGTCATCTGCGCAATCTCAGTCTCCAAAGCAAGCTTGGAATTATTAAGCTGCTGAAGAGTCTGCTCCTCAGCACCGGTAGACATCGGCACCCCTTGTCCCCCGTTATTCCACATTCCCTGAATATACTTACCGGAGCGAATATACTGTCGCACAACATCAGCCTTGCGTTCCAGCTCATCCTGGCGGGAGCGCAGAACTTCATAACGCTTGTTGATTGCCTCGTTGATAATCGCGTTTTCCTTCTCCTCGCGCAGCTCCTTATAACAGTCCACTACTGCCTGGCACACCTGTTGAGAAACCCGGGGATCATCACTCGTCACAGAAATATCAACCAGATTGGTATTCTTACGGGGCATCACCTTTACCATCTGCATCAATCGGGCAGCAGCCGTTGTTTCATCTGTTTGCCACTCATTCGGCAGATCCAACTTGTTGGCCACTGCAATCAAGTTCTGCTGCGACACCAGAATTTCAAACTGAGTCTGCATGTAGGCTGCGCTATCAGCCATGGCGGCAATAGGGTTTCCCTCACCACCAACAGCCACATTAATCAAATCTCGGGGCTGCTTAATCTCGAATGACATGCCGCTATCATATTTCGGCGTCATCATCTTAGTAACGATAGCGCTACTCACAAACACCAGCAAAAACACCAGAAAGATAAGCTTCCATCTACTCTTGAGTACCTGCATGTAATCCTGCGCATGCAGCAAGGCTTCCGCCTGATTCGGACTTGTGAAATTCTTCTCCATATTCTCTCGTGTATTAAAACAAAAGGGGAAAGTGTCTCCACTGACCCCTCTCGGTTCTTATTTTATATTATTAGAAAGTATAGGTCAAACCTGTGGATATGTTATGACGGTTATAGCTGTCGTTTCTTCCGGAACGTTCAGAACAGTACCATGTGTATGTGTAGTTGATGGAACCAAGCAAATCGTCAGAGAAACGATAACTCATCCCAACAGATGGGTTGAGTGAAGTATTGGTCTCATCTGCCATACTTCTGGTTCCCTTTGCATATTGGCTCCGAACCAGAGAAAGCCCAAAATTGTACGACACATCAGGCGAAAGAGCATATGAGCAATTGACACCCACACGCCAGGTCATATCCGACAAATAGTCACCGTTTACGCGGTAGGTGTCCACATTTTCATTTGCAAGAGACACATATGAGTTCACACTAAGCCCCTCCGCCACCTTCCGGTTATAGCCGAAATGAAGGTTAGGCGAAAGTATTGTATCCTTATGCACATATTTTGTCTGCAAACCGATACTGCCGCTACAGCTTGACGTGGGATCAAGCGAGCGAGAAAAGCCAATCGATATAGTATAATTCTTGGAATTATACCCTTTGAAACGCATATCGTAGCGATACGAGAAGCTTGTATTGTAACTAAGAAGCGCCGAATCACGGTATCTCAACCCAGCACTGGCATTGAGATACTGTCTGTCGTCAGTCTGATACGCCGTCTCACTATACAGGTTACCGCTATAGCTGGCGTTGACATTCCAGCTCCAGCGAGCATCAATAGACTGATTATAACTGTTGCTGAGAGCCCAGTACAGACAGTCACCCTGGCGGCGAGATGCAGAAATACCATTAGCATAGTCCGGCTCAGGACAATACGTCAGAGACAGGCTTGCCATGTACGTACTGCGAGCATTAAACGAATGCACAAAACTGGCCGACAAACCACAGTCTGCATACGTAGATTTGCCATAGGTATCAGCCTCCTTGAAATACTTGGTTGCGCCAAGGTTGAATCTGTATGATAATTTACTCACAGATTCAAAATCAGCATACGAAGCCCCCACGCCGGCATTAACATAGCAGCTGGCGGTTTCATTATAAAACGAGGCGTTCATATTACTGTCGTAACCGAGCCGCACATACGAATTATATTTTATCGCATGAGACTGAGGCAATCCCACAGACGGCGCAGTATCGTACAGAGAAAAAGCAGCAGCGCTGCCCGCAAACACTCCAGCGAGCAGCACTGCCTTATAAAAATAAGATTTCATATTATCAATACACTTTCCGCAACAACACCCATCAGTTGTTCGCCGAAGTGGGAGGCGGAGTCGGGGTCACTGTATATTCGGGGGAAGCTGACGGAGCCGTCGGAACTGCGGGCACATAGGCATCCAAAGCAGCAGACGGCACTCCATTCCCAACCGAAGAGCTACCAACCACACCCTGCACTACCGTAGTCGCAACTGCGGAGGTCTGAGACATGGAATACAGAGTCTCGAGGAGCTGCTGACCCAGCGTAGAACCTACAGTCTGAGGAGAAGATGCAGCCTTAACAAACTCACTTTCGAGAGACGGAGAAGCCAACAGAACAGCACGAAGCACTGCATACGTCTCCGTGACACTTCCGTTTCGCTTTTCCATCACAGCTCGGAATACTTCAACCGCACTCTGAGGATCAGCCTTCACTGCCTCGTAAACTGCCATACTCAGAGCATCGATAGACACTCCTGACGTTGCGGCCTTAGCCGCCACGGACTGCACATCGGCAGCATAAACAGGGCCGCTTAACACACCGGCCAGCAAAATCATGGAAAGAACCTTTTTCATACGCGCATGTTGGTTAAGGTAAGCGGGTAGCGGGAATCGAACCCGCATGATCAGCTTGGAAGGCTGGAGCTTTACCATTAAGCTATACCCGCGCTGTGGGTATACCTATATCACAACCTACCCCCCGTTTGCAAGCCAAATGTGATACATTTTTATATTTTTCGCTTTTTGCTTGACAGATTGGGCCTCCAGCGCTAGAATCTGCGCGCACCACATGCGGGCGTCGTTCAATGGTAGGACGCGTGCTTCCCAAGCATGAGACACGGGTTCGATTCCCGTCGCCCGTACTGACCTACGGCAGAGACGCCAGTCGCCTCTGCCGTTTTTAGTACCTGATTTCTACATATAAGCTTGACAATCCAGCACGAAACATTTAACTTTCCCTAAACAAATCTGCCATGATGAAGCAATCCACACCCTATCGCCAAATGGAATTGAATCCTCGCATGGCCGATGGGGAGATGCATTCGCCTGAACAGGTATGGCAACAGGTTGAGCAGGCAAGACAGCAGGCAGAGTTCTACGAAGCCCAACGTGACCAATGGGAAGCGCAGCGCCGCGAATTGGAAGAGAGCAACGAAAAAAAAGTGCTTTTCAACGATAGCCTTAATGAAATAGGCATGAAATTGCACAACGCGGTGAGGAGATTGGAGAAAGAGCTTGAGTCCATGAAGCGGGAACACAGCGAAGTAGCGCAGGTAAATGAATGCCTGAAGCGCCATCTGCAGATTCTCTCGTCAATGCAGCCTCAGAACTGGAGCACAGAAGGATTCAACGACCGGCTCCGGGAAGCAATGCCTAAATTGGAACGTGCGGAAAACGATTTTGAAGAAGCATACGCCGGGGCATCGCACTATCGGCACACTCAAGTGTTCCGGCATAAGCCCGGCGTGGATTCACGCATTAAAACGACCTGGGACCACATGCGCGCAGAGCTAGTCAAAGGCTTCTTCTTTCACCTGCCCTTGTTTATACTGCTACTGGCAACATGGGGCATTTACATGCTGGCCACACGCAACTGATACTTTTTCTTTCTCTACTTACTGAACACCATGCCATACGACAACTCATCCTACGACCGCCTCCGCGAGCTGGAACTGCGCCGCAACATGCGCCAGACAGGCAGCAGCAGGCCCCGCCGCGACTACCAGCGCCGCTATCCGGCCAATACACTTGGGCCTCAGGAGGATGTGCTTGAACGTCGTAAAGGGCTGAAGCGCAACAGAGTCACCATTACAGGAACCGCCCCCGAAAACCGCAATCTCCTGCTGGAAAACCTCTTCATTCTGGCGGCACTTGCCTTATCTATCTGGGGTCTTTTCTCGCTTACCATGTACCTGCTCACCAACTAAGAAACCGACACCATGGAACAGAACACGCGTATCGATGTTGCATACATCGCAAAACTTGCAAAACTCGAACTCACAGAGGAAGAGACCTCCCGTTTTTCTGAAGACCTCAACCAGGTGCTGTCATACGTAGAGCAGCTTGGTCAGTGGGACACCGAGGGTGTTGAACCCATGTACCATCCGCTGCCGGTATACAACGCACTCCGGGAGGACATCCCCGGCACAAGCCTGAGCAATGAAGCCGCCTTGTCCAATGCCCCCGCTCAGGAAGAAGGGCAGTTCCGCGTGCCCAAGGTTGTAGAATCCGCACACTAATACTTTCCAGAACAAGCCATGCTCATCGGAACCATCTCCCACTGGCGTCACCAGCTTACAACAGGCGCCATCAGCCCCACCGAACTGGTCGAGGAAGTTGCACGCACCATGGAGCAGCGCAACCCCGGCACCAATGCCTACATTTCCTGGGATAAGGACGCCGCTCTCGCAGCTGCCGCGCATGCCGATATCAGCAAGCCGCTAGGTGGCATTCCCATTGCCATCAAGGATAATATCGCCATGCAGGGGCAGCCTACCCGCTGCGCTTCCCGCATGCTGGAATCCTTTGTCTCCCCCTACGACGCCACTGCCATCTGCAAACTCAGCGCAGCCGGTGCCATTCCTTTTGGCCGCACCAATATGGACGAGTTCGCCATGGGCTCCTATGGCCAGAACTCCGCATTCGGTGAAACTCAGAACCCCTCAGCACCCGGCCATGTTCCCGGTGGCTCCTCCAGTGGTTCTGCCGCAGCCGTTGCGGGCGGCATGGCCATCGCAGCCCTCGGCTCCGATACCGGTGGCTCCATCCGTCAGCCGGCTTCTCACTGCGGTGTAGTCGGCATCAAGCCGACCTACGGCCGCGTGTCACGCTATGGTCTGGTGGCCTTTGCCTCATCTCTCGACCAGATTGGCCCCATCACGCAGAATGTGGAAGACGCCGCCACCATTCTCAACGCCATCTGCGGCCACGATGCCAAGGATTCCACATCCTCCACAGTAGCCACAGAAGACTTTGCAGCCGCTCTTGGCAAGGATATCAAGGGTATGCGCATTGGTCTGCCCAAGGAATACCTTTCCTCCGGTAACAGCCCCGCCGTAGCAGCAGCCCTGCAGCAAAGCATTCAGAAGCTCACCGACCTCGGTGCCGAAATCGTCGAAATCTCCCTGCCGCATGCAGAAGCTGTAGTTGCCGCCTACTACATCATTGCCTGCGCCGAGGCATCCTCCAACCTCTCCCGATTCGACGGCATCCGCTACGGATTCCGCGCCTCCGGCACGAACGGGCTGGACGATCTCTACAGCAAGACCCGAGAAACCGGATTCGGTCCCGAAGTGAAGCGCCGCATCATTCTGGGCACCTATGTGCTCTCCAGCGGCTTCTACGATGCCTACTACGCCAAGGCTCAGAAAGTGCGCTCCCTGGTGGCAGGCGACTTTGCTGCAGCATTCGACAAGGTGGATCTCATCCTGGGGCCTGTGGCACCCACCAGCGCCCCGAAGCTCAACGATGACAGCATGACCCCGCTGCAGACCTACCTGGCAGACATCTACACCATCCCGGCCAATCTGGCAGGTCTTCCCGGCATTTCCATTCCCTGCCCCGTGGAAGCAGGCGCACACCCTGTGGGCATCCAGCTGCTGGCTCCCCACTTCGCCGAAACGCGTCTGCTTCAGGCTGCATCCGCTCTCGAAAAAGCATTCAAGTAACACACGATGGAAGCTCCGGTCTATATCAGCATTGCAGGTTCAGACTGTTCCGCCGGAGCGGGACTTCAGGCAGACCTCAAGACGGGGTTTGCCCTGGGTTGCTATCCCCTCACTGCCGTTACCTGTGTTGTGAGCGAAGTTCCGGGGCTGGTAGAAGACATCGTGGCCATGGAACCCGGTTTTGTAGCATCCCAGGTGGGCATCTGCCTGCGCAGCTTCCCGGTCAAGGCAGTCAAGACCGGCATGCTTTACTCGCCGGAAATCGTGCGCGCTACCGTGGCAGCTCTGGAAGGCTTTGAAGGCCCCATCGTGGTTGACCCGGTCATGATAGCCACCGCGGGTGAGGCACTCATTCTGCAGGAAGCCATTGCCGTATACGAGGAAGTGCTTATTCCCCGCACCACCCTGCTCACCCCCAATGGCGATGAGCTCGCCAAGCTGGCCGGCACAGGACCCATCACCACAGAGGAAGAACTGGAAGCCGCAGCCGAAAAGCTCTGCAGCCGCTACGGCTGCGCCATTCTGGCCAAGGGTGGCCACGTTGGCGGCAGCACCTGCACCGATATTCTGGTACAGCCCGGCAAGCCGACACTCCGCTGGAGCCATCCCCGCACAGAGGGCATCTCCACCCACGGCACCGGCTGCACACTGTCCAGCGCCATCACTGCATTCCTGGCAAAGGGACAGCCTCTCGAGCAGGCCGTGGAAAACGGGCTCAACTACATTGCGAACGCCATTGCCACCTCACACAAGCTGGGTGAGCAATTTGCCGTGAATCACAGCATCTGAATATCCGCCGCTATCTGAGCGCGGAGTTCCTCCACAGCCCCGAATCTCTTTTCCGGGCGTAGAAACCGCAGTAATTCCACCTGCATTCTGCGCCCGTATAAATTCCCCTGCCAACCAATCAGGTGGGTTTCCAGTCGGGCCACCTTCCGGACTTCATCTATCGTAGGCCGAACTCCGAGATTTGCAATACCTCGGCACAATTCGCCATTGACCCAGGCCTGAATCTCATATACCCCGAAAGTCGGCAGCGCAGCATTCGGCATCACCCTCATATTAGCCGTGGGGAATCCCAGCTGGCGGGCGAGTTTTTGCCCCTGCTCTACAGTGCCGACTATACTGAAGGTATGCCCCAGCATAATCTGAGCAAGCAGAAGATTTCCCTCTGCAAGCAACGCTCGGATGCGGGTTGAGCAAATACGCTCCCCCTCATGCTCTGCCATATCCTGCACACAAGCACGCAGGCCGAACTCTGCAGCATAGGACTCCACAAAATCAGCATTACCTGCGCCGCCCCTGCCGAAATGCCAGTTACGCCCCACCGAAACACCCGCTATGGGGCATGCCGTTCTCAGGGCATCCAGAAACTCCCGGGGGCCCGTGGAAGCAAGCTCCGCTGTAAAAGGCAGCTCCAGCAGTACCTGCACCCCGGCAGCTTCCAGCAGGGCGCGTTTCTGCTCCACATCAGGAGTAATCAGTCCGGGCTGTTTCTGAGGCGCCAATATCGCCAGCGGATGCTCCGCAAAGGTAAGCACACCGCGCAGGCTGCCCGGCGTATCCGCCGAGCCTATCACCCGTTGGTGACCGCGATGCACACCATCAAAGAAACCCATAGCCCAGTGCACCGGCTGGTGCACTGCTGCAAGCTCCTCCATGGAATGCATAATCAGCATAAGAATCAGGAACGGTCTGACAGCACTTTTTCTACCGGCAGCAGGCGGGACAGCAGCTCATCCCGCCCCGCAGCCTTCAGAGCAGGCACATCCACCGCCTCGGAAATATCAAACTTACCACTGCGTATGCGGCGCAGTGCCGTAAGGTGCGCACCGCAGCCCAGAAGCTGGCCAATATCGTGTGCATAGGTGCGCACATAGAACCCCTTGGTGCAGTGCACGGTGAAATCAACCTCAGCAGCAACCAGGTCAATGCGGGTAATTTCGTAATCCAGCACTGCCACATGGCGGGCCTTGCGCTCCACCTCCTTACCCTTCCGGGCCAGTTTGTAGCAGGGCACCCCGTTTATCTTGACCGCCGAATACATGGGCGGCACCTGGTCAAACTCGCCATTAAAATGTTCAAATGCAGCGCGGATCGCATCTTCAGTCAAGTCATCCGTCGGCTTCTCTGCCACTACCTCACCATCGGCATCCTGGCTATTGGTCTCCACGCCCAGCTTCATCGTGGCGGTGTAGACCTTATCCTCGCACATCAGCAGGTCCTGCATCTTTGTGGCCTTGCCAATCACCACAATCAGCATGCCCGTAGCCATGGGATCCAGTGTACCGCAATGCCCCACCTTCTTGGTCTGCAGCACACGCCGGCAGAGAGCCACCGCGTTGTGCGAAGTGAATCCCTGATCCTTGTCCACCAGCAGCACTCCACTAGGGGCATCAGCCATGGCTCAGCTCCTTTCTGATGGCACTCAGCACACGCTCACGGCAATCCCCCAGTTCCCCGGCCATGCGTATACCGGAGGCCATGGCATGACCGCCACCGCCGAATTGGGAAGCCACGGCAGCCACACTCACGGCGGGATCCTTACTGCGCAGGGAAACACGGATACGCCCGTCCTCCAAATCTTCAAAGATGACTGCTACACGCACACCCTCCAGCACCCGCACCACGTCCACCAGGTCCTTGGTATCTTCCAGACCCACACCCAGCTCAGCCTTACGGCCGGCAGGCATGGAGTAGTGAGCAAGCATTCCCTCAGCCTCCACCACCATGTGGTTCAGCACCTCACGCTGCATCAGCAGCGAGGTATAGGGCACTTCCTGGTACACACGGCGGTTCACATCTGCCACATTCACCCCGGCTGCAAGCAATTCACCCGCAGCATACATCACCTCCGGCGTGGTGCTGCCATACTGGAACGACCCTGTATCCGTGCTGATTCCCACATAGAGAGCGTCTGCCATGGCTTTGGTAAGCTTAACACCCCAGGATTTCAGCACATTGAAAAGCACAAATGCACAGGCGGCCGTTTCCGGTTCAATCACATGCACATGCCCGTAGCGGGAGTTAGTGCCATGGTGGTCTATATTGACGATCAGCGGAAAGTCTGCAAAAAGCTTCTGCGTGCGGTCACCCAGGCGTTTCCAGTCGCCCGTATCCACACAAATGAGCATCTGCAGATCAGCCGGTATCATCTCCGGCACAGGCACTATCTGAGCAGCTCCTTCCAGGAATGCATAGCGGGCCGGCACCCCGTCTTCATTCCACATGTAGACTTTCTTGCCCATAGCCTGCAAAGCAAGCCCTAATGCAAGAGTCGAACCAATAGCATCGCCATCGGGCCGGAAATGGGACGTGACGGCAATCGTGTCACTCTGCTGAATGCGTGAATATAAATCCTCGTACATCTGGGAATATAATACCCTGTTTCCGCCCTCAGGTCAACCGATTTCACTTACAGCGCTGCGCCTGCAGAATAGCCATGGCCCGAGGAAATCTTTGGGCAAGCCACCAGGCAGCAAGTGCCATCAGCGGCAGCACGAGAACCGGTACCCACACATTCCAGCACCAGCTACTGCCTTTCCATTGGTACAAAGGCGAAAGCACATACGAATGCCCGGCATATATGAACAGCATCCACCGGCCACAGCCAGCCAACAGGCCAGCAGCACGGGGCAGCCACATCTGCAGCAATACCCCGCCCATGATAAACGAGGCCATGAAAGCCAGGCTCTTGAGCGGCAGATTGCAATGCCTCCACGAAGCATCCACCTCCTCTGCATATTCCTCCAGACACTCAGGCTGCATGAACACACCCACCACTACCAGCACCAACACCCACCAGTTCCTGCGGATATAGTCATATATCGTCTCGAGCGGGGCAGTCTTCGCAGCAAAGCCCAGCAGAAATATCCACAGATAATCAAATCTCACGCTCAGATGCTGCGAAGGCGAAGTGGTATAGCTGCAGAGCGCCAGAAACACCACAGCCACCCATATATACCTCGGCAGCAGGCGCATTGCCATAAGTCCGGCTGCCACCAACTGGTAGGCTACCAGAGTTTTAAGAAACCACAGGGGCGTATTATATGCCGCCACCCCCCAGCCGACGACCCTCTGCCAAGATATATCCACATATGGCTTCACCACCAGCAGGAAAAGCACGCTGAGCAGCGACCACAGCCCCCAGGCCAGAGCCAGGCGCCCCGTCCGTTCCATCACCTTGCCCGCTGAAGCTGGCAGAAAATACCCCGCAAGCAGAAAAAACAAGGCTATAGCACCCCCCACCACCTTGCCTACCCATCCGGGTGCTGCGTTAGCATGCAGCCAGATGATGAAGAACATGGCCAACAGGCGGGAGCAATCCACCCATTCCGCTCGTTGCCTTCCGCTCATTTGCTCACGCTGCGCACCAGCGCGCAAGTCAGTTCAACACAGGCCTCCAGGTCGCGGTCGTCAAGTATTCCATTGTGCGAGTGAATGTAACGCACAGGCACACCAAACACAATGGCCGGGCATCCGTACCAGTGAGGATAACTCGCAGCGGCATCCGTACCACCTGTGCGGCGCACCGTGGGCTGGCAGGCTATCTGTTCACGCCCGGCCAGTTCCAGAACCGTATCCACCAGAGCCGGGGGTGTAATATTCGTGGGGTCGTAAAGGCGTACCTGCACCCCCTTGCCCAGCACTCCCTGGCGGCAAATACCACTCTGCCCGAAGGTATCATCAGCAGGCGGACCTTCCAGCACAATGGCAAGGTCCGGAGTCTGCTCCAGTGCCCGGGCGCCCCGGGTACCGACCTCCTCCTGCACCGTACCGATAGCCTGCAGCGTACAATCGAGTTCTTCGCCGGCCAGGCGGCGCATCACTTCAATCATGCAGTACACTCCGGCGCGGTTATCAAAAGCCTTACCCATCCATCGGTGGGGCACCTCCAGAGGCTGCAGCTGAACATCCGGAGTCACCGCACAACCAATGCGGATTCCGCACGCCGCCACTTCATCTGCACTGGAGGCACCGATATCGATGAAAAGGGATTCATTTTCCATTACCTGCCGGCGCTGGGCCTCCGGCAGCAAGTGGGGCGGCTTGGTGCCAATCTGCCCGGGAATACTCCGGCCGTCGCGTGTGTGTACCAATACCCGCTGACTAGGCAGGGTGTGGTTCCACCACCCGCCGAGCGGCACTATCAGCAGAAAGCCATCCGGGGTTATCCCCTGCACCATGAAGCCGACCTCATCCATGTGGGCCAGCAAGGCCACCACGGGGCCATCCCCGGAGCCTTTCATCTGGCACACCAGATTACCGGCAACAGTCTCGGTAATATCACAGATATCGCCCAGTTCTGCGACCAGGATATCACGCACCGGCCCCTCGAACCCGGACACACCCGCAGCATTGCTGCAGCGCTCAAGCAATTCACGATTCAGCATACGGCTACTCTACACCGAATGCCTTGCCGGGTCAAGAATAGAAGCAGGCATTACTCCGCATCCGCCGCCGCAGCCACAGAGGCTTCATACAAGTCCTCCGCAGCAGCAATCTCACGACGAGCCATAATCTCGGCCACGGGATACCCCTGCTCAATATCCTCCATGATGATTACGGGCGTTCCAATCTTCACCACCTCATCAAACAGCATGCAGGCCACCTTGTGAGGCAGTCGTATACATCCATGAGAAAGGCGCTTGCCCGCCTTCACCTTACCCGTGTGCATACCCACGCCATCGTAGGTCAGGCGCATCCAGTTCGGCATGGCAGAACCTTCGAAACGTCCGCCCTCCGGCACGGTCTGGGTAAATACATCGGCATTATTATCCACGCATTTGCCCTCGGCATCAAAAAACTTACCGTAGCGGTTGGAAGCATGTTCCTTCTTCATCAGGCGCACGCGGTAACGCCCGGTAGGAGTGGGGTGCGTATCAGCACCGGTAGAAACAGGCCAGTCTGCCGCCACCTTACCATCCACATAGAGTCGGCCACGCTGCTGCCCCAGGCATATATAGATTGTCCCCTTGCCGTAAGCCTCCTTCAGCAGCTCATCATCCAGATATACCTCCATGACAGTGGGGTAATTCTTGCTACGAGCAACAAACTGCTCATAGGGAGTCAACTCAGACACCTCAGTTGTCACCGCCACAGGGCGGGTCTGCGTACAGGACGCCAGAAACCCCAGAAGTCCTATGGAAGAAACCCCGGCCACAAGTCTGAACAATCGCACCATATCACTTAATCTCTACGGGTGTACCCACGGGGGTGTTATCAAAGAAAATCTTGGCCATACGCTTCGGCAGGCGGATGCAACCGTGACTCTCCGGCGCAGAAGTCACCAGGCCTTCGTGCATCCAGATGCCACCCCAGGTCAGCTGCATACCATTTGTCATGGGCGCGCCCTTGTAAATACCACCGGGCGGTATGGGTTCACCCTTGGTATAATTGGCAATAAGCGTATTGCCATCAGCATCAACAATGCTGCCGTATGTGGAGGAAACATGGTCCTCATCCTTGGCGATAATCGGGAACACCCCCTTGGGTGTATCCTTACCTGCCTTGCCGGATGAAATTGTGCTCCAGCCTACCCGGCGACCGGCAATATAATAATGAGCCTGCTGCAGCTCCGTATCAATCACAATGCGGCGGGGACCATCCAGACCGGCAGGCACGTCCCACTGCCCCGTGCTGACCGAGTCCGTAACATTCATCTTGATACTCGGACGAGCGAATGCATAGCCATTCGCAGCATGTGCCAGGTCATACGGCGAACTGAAACAGGAGCTGAGAGTAAGCGCAGATATCGCGGCCGGTATGATGACGGTACGTTTCATGTCTCGTTTTATCGGTAGGGCTACAGATGCTCATGCATCATTGACTTGAGTTTTTATGCACGTTTAGAACGATTTTGTCAAGCTCATTCCCACACCCTCAATCTAATTTACATAGCAAATCGTGTCTGCACAGCTTGCCAGCAGCAGCTCATCATGTTAGCATGAAGGCATGAAACTGGTGCTGGCCCCCATGCAGGATGTGACTGACCTGGCCTTCATGCGCACTCTTCAGCGCATTGGCTCCCTGCCGGATACATTCATCACAGCATATTTCCGCAGCACCAGTACCACCTGTGCTCTGGCAGAGGCCAACCTACGCTGTATCGACGAAAATGAGACCGGCATCCCCATTCTGGCCCAGCTTGCAGGCAGTGAGGCAGAGCCTCTGCTCCGCGATGCCCACATGCTTATGGAACGTCCCGGCGTCGCAGGCATCAACCTGAATGCCGGCTGTCCTTCGCCTCTGGTGAACCGTCATGGAGCCGGCGCAGGTCTGCTGCGAGACCTCCCTCGTTTCAACGATATTCTGCAACAGCTCCGCGCCGGACTCCCCGCCGGTAAGTTCAGCATTAAGTGCCGTCTCGGCTGGGACGACGCGGCTACTGAATTCCCCCGGATACTGGAATTGCTGGCTGCCGCAACCCCCGACGAAGTCGGAATTCACGCACGCACACGCCGCCAACTGTATGGTGGCACTCCCGATTTCAGCTACATTCAGCAAGCGGTATCCACCCTGCCCTGCCCGGTTCTGGCAAACGGCGATATCAACTCTGCAGAACAAGCCTCCAGCTGTTTTCATGAAACCTCCGCAGCCGGCCTCATGCTGGGGCGGGGAGCCGTGCGCAATCCCTACCTGTTCCGCCAGCTCAGAGGCGGGCTTCCCCCTACTGCTGCGGAAATGAAGGAATACTACAGCATCCTCATCGAGGAAACCGGCAAGGTCTTTCTTCACAAGCGAACGGAAAAAGGCCACTGCAACCGCATGAAGAAATATCTGGCTTTCTGCTACCCGGACTTCTCCCCGGAGCAGGAATACCAGCTTCGCCGCTGCATCTCAGTAGACGAAATGCGGCGGATTCTGCTTCATGGCGAAGATTAGGCTTTCCCGCAGGGCCTCATTCGTGTACAATCTCCCCGTTATGTTACAAGCTGGTATTGTAGGTCTCCCGAATGTTGGTAAATCCACCCTGTTTAACGCCGTCACGCGTTCCCGCAAGGCCGAAGCGGCCAACTACCCGTTCTGCACGATTGATCCCAACGTGGGCATGGTTGAAGTCCCGGATGCCCGCCTGGCCGTACTTGCCGAGATGAGCAAGTGCGAGCGCATCGTTCCCACCGCGATTGAATTCGTTGATATCGCAGGACTGGTCAAGGGTGCAGCTGAAGGCGCAGGCCTCGGCAACAAGTTCCTTTCCAACATCCGCGAAACCGACGCCATTGTGCAGGTTGTCCGATGCTTTGAAAACGACGACATTATCCACGAGCTCGGTTCCGTTGACCCTGTGCGTGATATTGAAATCATCAACGCTGAGCTCATCCTGGCCGATCTTGCCGCCATGGAAAAGCGTAAGGAAAGCCGAATCAAGAAGGCCCGTGGCGGCGACAAGGAAGCCAAGGCCGAGGTAGAACTCATCGAAAAACTTCTGCCCCATCTGGATGCCGGCAACCCCGCTATCACTCTGGAACTCTCTGAAGATGAACGCAAACTCCTGCGCACTTTCTTCCTGCTTTCTGATAAGAAGAGTATCTTCGCCTGCAACGTGAGCGAAGAGGAACTGGCAGAAGCAGTCAAGAATCCGGATGCTCACCCCTATGTTTCCGCGGTGCGCAAATATGTGGCTGAGCATCACAACGCTGAAGCCGTGGTTATCTCTGCCCGCATCGAGGAAGAACTTTCCGAACTCGATCCCGAAGAAGCCCGTGAATACCTCAACGACATCGGCGTGGAGGATTCCGGCGTGAGCGACCTTATCCGCGCTGTATACCACCTCCTTGGCTTGCGCACCTACATCACCACCGGCGTCAAGGAAACCCGCGCCTGGACCATCCACGCAGGCGACAAAGCCCCCCGCGCTGCCGGCGTCATCCACACCGACTTCGAACGCGGTTTCATTGCCGCCCAGGTCGTAGCATACGAAGACCTGGTAGCCTGTGGTTCTATGGCCAAAGCCAAGGAGCAGGCCAAACTCCGCATCGAAGGCAAGGAATACGTGGTACAGGATGGTGATGTAATCGAGTTCCGATTCAACGTCTCCAAGTAAACCTTCCCAAAGTTCATTTAACAGCAGCCGCCCTGGCAGCTGCTGTTTTTTTATTTGCCCGCACCCTAATAAAAGGCATCTCAGAACAACAAAAAAAGAGCGGCCGCAATCACGGCCGCTCTCAAAGTTTTCATTACGAGAGTCAAGCAAATATTACTTTTTCTCACTCTTAGGGGCAAAGTGCGTATAGTCAGGCTCCTTACCAAGGATATCAAACTTACCGCCGGTGGGATAGAAATTTTCAATCGGTTTTGCTTCTTCACCATACGTGCCCTTTACCCACACTTCAGCCTGACCGGCATAAGCGCCCTCCTCAAAGTAAAGAACGATAGTAAACTCATGCAAGAGAACTTCGGTCGCATCGGGAATCTTCAGAGCCCTCGCGAACTCAGGATCACCTGTAATGCTGGAATCCTGAATATTGATATCACTACGGACCATCCATGTTCCCGCATGGTCACCGGTGGTAAGCTTCTCTACGTGGTTGATGGTGAACTGGCCAGGATAGTCAGTGCTGTTGCCAGCGCTATATGTAGCCGAACATACATTAGCAGAAATCGGCTGAGCGAACTGAATAGTCAAGCAGGGAGTCACAGAAGGCCAGAAATCAATGGTAACACCCGTCATAGCCTTTGCATAACCATCCTTATTCTTACCATTACCGCCGCTGCAGGACGTGCACAACAGACCACCAGCCACGCCCACGAGGGCCAGGAGAGAAAGGAAAATCTTTTTCATATTTTTGAGTTGTAAATTGGATAAAAGGTAAAACGCCTTACTCTTGCCAGTCTACCATGACGTGCGCAGGAAGCAAGCAAAAAATTGAACATACTTGTGAAAAAAATCACTTTTTACAGACGGTGCCGGAAATCGTCTTCCACACGCAGGCTTTCCACAAATGCCACCAGCAAGTCCACACAGCTCTGAACATCGCGCATATCTGCTGTTTCCACAGGGCTATGCATGTATCGGAGCGGCAGGGAGAAACAGGTGGCCGGCACCCCCATTCGGGAACGATACACCTGGTCCGTATTCGTGCCGGTGGAGCGGCCTGTAGTTTCGCGCTGCAAGGGAAGCTGCTGTTCAAAAGCCAGCAACTCCAGGCGGGCGTTGATATTCGGGTGACACACCGGGCCATAACTCAGGCAACCACCCTGCCCCAGCCGGACATCACCATAGCGTCCCTTATCCAACCCGGGAGAATCTGTTGCATGCGTCACATCAAGACAAATAGCGGCATCCGGCTGCAGACGGAAGGCCAGCATGCCTGCACCTACGCAGCCGATTTCCTCCTGAACAGAGTTTGCAAACACAACATTCCAGGCAGGCCTGCACCCCTTTTCAGCAAGGGTACGGGCCACCTCAGCCAGAATAAAGCCACACAGGCGGTCATCCAGAGCGCGGCACACCAGGCGTCGCCCGTCATTCAGCATAAGCGGGCCATCACAATACACCCCCACCGAACCCACGCGCAGGCCGAGCGCTTCCACTTCTTCGCGAGAATCGCAACCGAAATCCACATAGAGCTCGTGCAGCTTCGGCGCTTTTTCATCTGCAGCACCACCGCGCAGATGAATGGCCGTATTGCCCGTAATGCCGATTACCTCGCCATCCGTACCCAGAAAGCGGATACGACGACCGCGGGCAATGGCCACGTCGCTGCCACCCACCCGCTCCACACGTGCAAAACCACTTTCATCGATATAACGGATGGAGAAGCCTATTTCATCAGCATGCGCATCGAGCATCAGCGTCGGGG
Organism: Akkermansia sp.; assembly: GCA_045644745.1. Lineage (GTDB taxonomy): Bacteria > Verrucomicrobiota > Verrucomicrobiia > Verrucomicrobiales > Akkermansiaceae > Akkermansia. The sequence continues at coordinate 24,998 of JAZRHL010000020.1, read as the reverse complement.
CATTAGCCTCTGCCGCACGAAGAACAGCCCAGGTAGAACCATAGGCATCACACTGCACTTCATCGGTATACGGCTTGATATATTCCGCCCACAAACGCTGGGCATCCATCTCCAGCCCTGTCGGAGCCGGCGTTTCCAGATATTCGCTCAGAAACTCTGCAGATTTCTCATTCATAGCAATCACAAACAAAAAAACAGTCTTGGCACAAAACACCAATCCGGTGCCAGAAGCACCGGATTGGTATGGAATCGTTACATATTAGCGTAGCCTATATCGCTGCGGCGCTGGGAACCATCGAAGTCAACCTTGGCTGCCTCAGCGTGGGCGCGGGTGCGGGCTTCATCCAGCGTATCACCCTGGGCCACAATGGCAAGCACTCGTCCACCGGCAGTCACCCATCCTTCGGGGGTGAGCTTGGTACCGCAGTGGAACACGCGTGCACCGCAATCCTCCAGACCGGAGATAAGATCACCGCTGTGAGAACTGGCGGGATAACCGGCACTGGCCAGAATGCAGCAGATGCTCCAACCCTCATCAAACGAAATCAGCTCGGGGGCAAACTCGCCCTTGGCACCCTTCAGGCAGAACGTGGCCAGGTCGCCCTGCAGCAGGGGCATCACAGCTTCGCACTCAGGGTCACCGAAGCGGCAGTTGTATTCAATTACCTTGGGCCCCTGCGGAGTAAGCATGAGACCGAAATACAGGAATCCACGGTACGGCAGGCCGTCTTTCTGAAGGCCACGCACGGTGGGAGCAACGATAGTCTCCTCAATCGTCTTGATAAGCTCAGGAGAAGCCAGCTGGCGGGAAGCCACGGCACCCATGCCACCCGTGTTGGGACCGGCATCGCCCACTTCCAGGCGCTTATAGTCACGGGCAGGGCAAAGGATCAGGTACTTATCGTCACAAATAGCACCAAAGATGGAAATTTCAGGGCCGGTCAGGAACTCTTCCACCAACAGGCGGCCTGCACCGAAACGCTTCTGAACAAACACCTCATCAAGGAACTCCTCAGCGCTGGCGGCATCGGGGCACACAGCCACACCCTTGCCGGCGGCCAGGCCATCGAACTTAAGCACAGTGGGATACTGGCCATTGATGGCAGCAATCGCCTCATCATAGCTCTCCACTGCCGTGGCCATACCGGTGGGGATATTGTGACGCAGGAGGAAATTCTTAGCAAACTCCTTGGAGGCCTCCAGCTGGGCACTTTCCTTCTGCGGCCCCCAGCAGGGGATACCGGCAGCAGCGCAGCGGTTGGCGAGGCCATCCTCCTTCACCAGGTAACTTTCCTCACCGGCTACGCAGAGGTCAATCTTGTTATCCACCATCCACTGGATAAGGGCATCGAAACCATCCGCATCAATACGGGTGGCAGTGCGGCAGATGGCATCGCTGCCGGGGAATGTGAAGAGCTCGGGTTTGCACGGGCTTGCGGCCAGAGTCTCTACCAGAGCCTGCTCGCGCCCACCTTTTCCTATGACGGCTATTTTCATGTTAGCAGCATTCTACCACATAAGCCCGGGCGGAGCAAGGGCGAAAATTCAGCCCTGTCCTAAAACAAATCAGGACAGACGCACCGCCGTGCATCTGCCCTGCAGGATGATTCTGTCTCCAACTGTCAGCTGGAACGCTTGCGGAGCGCCAGGCGGCGGCTGGTCGTCGTCTTGCCTTTCACCGTGCGCTTCTTAAAACGGGTATTAGCCATGCTGCGGCGTGACCAGCTGCGGGAGCTGCGACCACGGTAACGGTGAGTCGGGCGGAGGCCATCCACAGGCAGCTTGGCTACCATTTCCTTGGGAATCTGAATGCTACCAAGACGGTTATCCTGCTCAGCCTTGAGATAGGTTTCCTGGGTGCAGCTCTCAATAGCTACCGGCATACCGCGATGAATGCGCCCGAACAAATCCACGATATCGTTACTCTTCATGCGGATGCAGCCGTAAGATGCGGGCTGTCCAATATAGCGTTCCTCGGGGGTGCCGTGGATATAGATACGGCGGCGGTGAGTGGAGCGGTTGTCCTTTTCCAGGCCGGCCAGCTGAATCACCCGGGTAACCACCGGATCTCGGCCAGCGGCATCCACATCCACTACTTCACCAGTAGGTTTGCAACCCTTGAACACCATGCCCTCAGGCTGGCCATCGCCATTCTTCTGGGACACGGCGTGAATACCCAGCGGAGTACGATTGCTGCCATTGGCATTGCCGATACCGAACTTGGAGGAGCTGATGCTGTAATCCTTCACTTTCTGTCCATCCTTGAACAGAGTAAGTTTCTGGTCACACAGCGTCACCGCCACACCATCGCGCACGACGGCTTTCGGCGGTATATCCTCGGCATACATCTTCTTGCCACCGTGATGATGGCAGGCGCTCAGCAGCATCGCCACACCGGCAAGCAGCAGGGTGGAAACCCCGGAAAAATGTTTCTTACTTATCATGTAGAGAGAAAAACAGTTGGAAAAGATTCAGAAAAACAATCAGGCATTGCTGGCTGCGCGGCGCTTCTGCACAGCTCCGTCCACCAGTCGGGCAATGGAAGCAAAACTGGTATAGAAGAAACCCAGGAACGGGGTCATAAGCACAAAGGTGAGGTAATCACCATTGCAGAAGTTCACGTATTCCACCCAGCCGAAGAACAGCGCAAAGCAAAGCTCCAGCACAGGCACCAGAATGGATTTGATAGCCTTGTATCCCTTGGCTCGCTTCTCGATGGAGAGGGCACCCTGGTTCGACTCACCGAACTTCGGGGTGCGCACGAACTCACTCTGCTGACCGGCCATAGCCTCAAGCACTGCCTTGGCGTTGTTCACCGCCATACCCACACCCAGTGCCAGCAGCGGAATCATGAGCGGGAACACCATGTACCAGCGGCGGGGGCGCACGATTATCTCAGCTGCAATGTAGAACAGGCAGACCGAAATAGTCGCAAAGAAGAAGAGTGTGAATGTCAGCAGCATCATCTGCCACTGGTCCCAAGCCCAGTCACCCGTAGGAGCCACCATACCCGTGCATACCGGCATCACCAGGAAGCAGAGCAGGATGAGCGCCAGATAGGAGTAGTTGCAGGTCAGATGAGTCGTGGCTTCCATCTTAGCCTTGAAGGGGGCATTGGAGCGCCAGATATCGAAAAGCATCTTGCGGCACACCTGGATGCAGCCCTTGGTCCAGCGGTGCTGCTGAGCCTTGAAACCATCCATATCCACAGGAAGCTCTGCAGGCGTCTCGTAGTCGTTCAGGTACACGAAGCGCCAGCCCTTCATCTGAGCGCGGTAGGAAAGGTCCATGTCCTCGGTGATGGTATCGTGCTCCCAGCCACCGGCATCCACGATGGTGCTCTTGCGCCACATACCGGCAGTACCATTGAAAGTGAAGAAGCGGCCGGAACGGTTACGGCAGGTCTGCTCCAGCGCGAAGTGGCCATCCAGGAAAATACTCTGCAGACGGGTCAGCAGGTTGTAGCGGCGGTTGATATGAGCCCAGCGGGTCTGCACCACACCAATCTTCGGGTCGGTGAAATACGGTACACACACTTTGAGGATATCCGGTTCGGGGCGGAAGTCGGCATCAAGGATCAGCAGGAACTCACCCTTGGCCACAGCATCGGCTGCTTCCAGTGCACCGGCCTTGAAGCCCGTGCGGTCTGTACGATGCAGGCACACGATATCGAAGCCCTGCGCACGGTAAAGTTCCACCTGCTGCATGCAGAGGTCGTAGGTATCATCAGTGGAATCGTCCAGAATCTGGATTTCGAGTTTATCCTTGGGGTAGTCAATGGCCGTTACCTTCTTCAGCAGGCCTTCCACCACAAACTTCTCGTTGAACATGGGCAACTGAATCGTCACCATGGGCCATTCCTCCCACTGCCCTGCAGGCTTAGGCACATCCTTGCGGTGCTTCAGGTACAGGAGCACCATAAGCAGGCGGTGAAAACCATAGCCCGACATGCCCACAAGCACAAGGAAATAAGCAACAAGCCAAATAAAATTGAACCAGTAGTGAGACGACTCCATAAGTTCTAAAGTGATACTCGTAATACAGTGATACCCGGCTGCTGCAGAGCAGGCCATTTCTGCGTCAGCATTCCAGCGCATACTTGACGCGCGGCGATAGTAATGTAAACTGGGGGTTGAGTCAAGACTAAATTAAACACAGAGAGTATATGAAGACACCCCGAGTCTGCCGCCTTCTTCTTGCCGCATCCCTCCTGAGCGCCCCCCTGCTCTACGCTCAGGATGAAGTCGAAATATACGAGGAAGCCGTAGATACCGCCACCGACGGCATGCCTGACTTTGCAGCCGGGGAAGACTCCGAGCGCCAGCCCGGCGAAGTACCGGCCATGTTCCGCGATGACTCCATGCTCGATGACTCTCACTCCAACCAGGAACTGGGCATCAACGTTTACACAGCCCCCTCCATCAGCAAGATTTTTGCCCAGCTTGACCACCTGCCGGCTATTCCTGAGGATTACGTGCTCCGCAAGCGCAGTGAAAACCTGCCGCTGGATGCCGGAAAACTTGCCCTTTCCATGGGCTACCTCATGGCAGATGGTTTCATTGCTGTGCGCAGCGGCCACATGAACGACATCAAGCCCATTGCTCTGGATCTCTCCCGCTATGGCAAGGCAATCGGCGTGGGAGACAAGATGAACACATACTCAGCCAGCCTGCTCGAGCATGCAGAAAAGGGACAGCTGGAAGAGTTCAAGCGCATCCTCGCCTCTACCCAGAACGCGGTGAACGAAGAGCTGACCGCACTGCGCGACCCGGACCTGGCCCACCTGCTTGCCCTGGGTGGCTGGCTGCGCGCGCTCGAAGCCTCTGCCGCAGCCATTGAGCAGCGATTCGATGCCGGGCAGGCAGCAGTCATCTTCTACCCCGATGCCCCCACCTATTTCAACGAAATCCTGGCAGGGCTGCATCCGCGTACCGTCAAGCGCCTGAAAATTGAACAGATGAGCAGCCTGCTTAACAAACTGGCTGAAACCATGACACTGGTTCCGGGCGAGCAACCTAGTCTGGAGAAAACACGCGCCATCCGCGAAATCTCCGGCAGCATCTCCACCATTGCCGTGGGGGCAGGCTATGAGCACTGATAACCGCAGTCTGCCTGTCAATCCCGGCTTGGAGCTCCGCCTCGTCATGGCCGGAGTGCAGGCGCTGCGTCATCCCCGCCCGCTCTACCGCGCCATTTTCCGCGTGGCTATCAGCAACCAGAGCCAGAGGCCGCTACGCCTGCTGGGTCGCAAATGGACTCTTCGCGAACGCAACGGCAGTACCCGCATCATTGAGGCCGACAAAGTATTCGGCAGCACACCGGTACTCACCCCCGGCGCCGTATTCTCCACCAGCGGCACCCAGGAATTCGATACCCCACCCGTAGCCATGGAGCTCCGCCTCTTCGGCACCGATGAATACGGAACACCGTTCATCTCCACTCCGCTGCACTTCCCCCGCAGCTGCTTCCAGCAATAATCCGGGGTGAACATGATTCTAAATTGACACCGCTGCACTTGCGGTGTATCATCGCCCGCGAACATGAACACCTACAAGATTGCAGTCCTGGCGGGCGATGGTATCGGCCCGGAGGTTATGGCAGAGGCACTCCGCGTGCTCGACGCCGTGGAAGAAAAGTTCGGATTCAAGACTGAGCGCACCGAATGTTTCGTGGGCGGCGCCGGTATCGACAACTGCGGCAAGGCTCTGCCCGCAGAGACTCTGGCTGCCTGCGAAGCGGCAGATGCCATTCTCTTCGGTTCCGTGGGTGGCCCCAAGTGGGATTCCCTGCCCCCTGATGAACGCCCCGAGCGCGGCGCTCTGCTCCCTCTCCGCAAGCATTTCTCCCTCTTCGCCAACCTGCGCCCCGGCATCTGCCTGCCCGAGCTGGTGGACGCATCGCCCGTGAAGAACTCCCTCATCCCCGGCGGTTTCGACATTCTCTGTGTGCGTGGGCTCACCGGCGGCATGTACTTCGGCGAGCCCAAGTTCTACGGCGAACGCGATGGCGAGGTTATCGGCCTGGATACGCTCATCTACAAGAAGAGCGAGGTGGAACGCATCGCCCGCGTGGCTTTCGAGGCCGCCCGCGGTCGCAACAAGAAGCTCTGCAGCGTGGATAAGGCCAATGTACTGGCTTCCTCGGTCATGTGGCGCGATGTGATGAACGCCATTGCCCCCGAATACCCCGATGTGGAACTCACCCACATGTATGTGGACAACGCCGCCATGCAGCTGGTGCGCAATCCGAAGCAGTTCGACGTGATGGTCACCGAAAACACCTTCGGCGATATCCTGACCGATGAAATGGCCATCGTCTGCGGCTCCCTCGGCATGCTCCCCAGCGCCTCCCTCAGCCACGGTTCCAACACCTTCTTCGGCCTCTACGAACCCTCCGGCGGCTCCGCACCCGACATCGCCGGCAAGGGCATCGCCAACCCCATCGCTCAGATTCTTTCCATGGGCATGCTCCTGCGCTACACCTGCAAGGAAACCGCAGCTGCCGATGCCGTTGACACCGCTGTGCGCAAGGTCATCGCTGCCGGCTACCGCACCGGCGACCTCGCCACCGGCGCCGAAGGCGAAATCCGTGTTGGCACCCGCGGCATGGGCGATGCCATCATTGAAGCACTGTAAGAAAAAATAACTATTTTTCAATTTTTCACACATTTTTCTTGTAATTATTCTAAAATAAGATAAACTACGGCCATGACAACAATCGACAATCTCAAGACCGCCATCATCGGCGAAAGCACCGCCAGCGCCAAGTACGCTGCCTACGCCACCCGCGCAGCCCAGGAGGGTTACCCGCTCATCGAAAAGCTCTTTGCCGCCGCCAGCCGCGCCGAGCGCATTCACGCCACCAACCACAACAAAGTGCTCGTGAAACTGGGTCAGGCTCCCATCGATATCGAGATGCACATCGAGGTGGGCAACACTATTGAGAACCTGAAGGCCGCCATCGCCGGCGAGACCTACGAGTTCACCGAGATGTATCCCCCCATGATTGCCAAGGCTCAGGAGGAGGAAATCTCCGACGCCGTGCGCAGCTTCACCTGGGCCAACGAGGCCGAGAAGGAACACGCCGACCTGTACAGCAAGGCTCTTGCCCAGCTCGAAGCCGGCGAGAAGCTCGACCTGCCCTCCAAGTACTACGTGTGCCCGCTCTGCGGCGACACCTTTGCCGAAGGCACCGAGCCGGAACGCTGCCCGCTCTGCAACTTCCCCAAGGCCAAGTACATCGAGATCTAAGGTCTCACGCGCCGCAAGGCGCGTTTTCATCCTTCATTTTTCACACGCCCGCGAAAGCGGGCGTTTTCATTTTCTTTTATTCTCATTTTTACATCGACATCATCATCTCAATCCGTTACAATCAAGATTGTGTCTGAGAATCAGTTAATGACGGAATCCATGAACTTCGCGATAGCGACTGTTCTTACTCATGATACGGTAGAAAAACGAGGAGTACTCAAAAACCAGTTACTCCGGTCATCTACAAGTATCGGAGCGAACATCCGCGAAGCACAATACGCCAGCAGCCGAGCCGATTTCATCGCCAAATTACAAATTGCTCTCAAAGAAAGCAATGAAAGCGAATACTGGCTTGAACTGATGGCAAATACTCAGACATTGGAGCCGGATAAAGCCGAAACACTACTGAATACTTGCCGACGAATCAGATTCATGTTGATTCGCTCCATCAAAACAGCAAAAGATAATGCTTGATGTTTTCTCACGCGCCACAAGGCGCGTTTTCACCCTTCATTTTTCACACGCCTGCGAATGCGGGCGTTTTCATTTCATGCTCGCAGCTTTTTTTCATGAAAACTCACGCTGCGCGTTCGTATGAAAAATGAAAACATGCGCTGCGCGCATGTGAAAAGTGAAATCACTGCACCGTACTGCGGTAATCAGCGCTCCGAAGAACAGCCTTAGCCTCGCCGAGGAGGAAGAAAGAACCGCAGATGAGGGTGCCGGCGGGCATATCGGCCAGGCATTCGGCCAGCGTGTCGGGAGTGGAAACGGGAGCAGCCGACACCGCCTGCACCTTGGCTGCCATTTCGGCGGGGGGAAGGATACGGGGAGACTGCACCGGGGGCAGCACCCACTCACCTACGATGGGGGCAAGCAGCTCCAGCACCTCATCCAGTGCCTTGTCTGCCGAGCCGGCATAGATGCAGCGGGCTTTCTGCTCTCCGAAGGCCTCGCGCCAGGTGCGGGTAAGCACCTGCATGGCGTGCGGGTTATGCGCGCCGTCCATGATGACACCGGGCTGCACTTCCTCGAAACGTCCCGGCCAGCTTACCTGAGCCAGGCCGCGGGCTTCTTCCTCGGCGCTGCAGAGGAAATGCGGCAGGGCGCGCAGAGCAGCGAGGGCCAGCGCAGCATTGCGGCGCTGGTGTTCGCCCTTCAGCCCCAGCGGCTGGGCGCATTCGGTTGTAATCACGCGGCAGTAGGTATCCATGTGCTGTGCTGCCTCATGAATAGCCCGCATGGCTTCCGGCTCCTGCGGAGCACACACCGCCGGGCGGTGCCAGGAAAGAATGGCGGCTTTCTCACCTGCCACCTCGTAAAGCGTTTCGCCCAGATACTGGGTGTGGTCGAGTCCTATGGGGGCAAGCACAGCCACGTCCTTGGGCACGGCATTGGTGGCATCCAGTCGGCCGCCCATGCCGGTTTCGAGCACAATGAGCTCCACCTCCTGCTCAGCAAACCAGAGCATGGCCACGGCCAGCACCAGTTCAAAGAAAGTCGGGCACGGGTCCCAGCTCTGCACCAGCTCGCGCACCTTGGCAATCAGGCGTGCGGCATCCGCATCCGGGATATTCACCCCGTTCACGCGGATACGCTCACTGAACTCCACCAGATGCGGCGACGTGAACAAGCCTGTCTTGTACCCGGCAGCGCGAGCCACACTCTCGCAGAAAGCGCAGGTGCTGCCCTTGCCATTCGTGCCGGCCACGTGAATGACCTGCGCCCGGGGATACAGCACACCGCAGGCCGAAAGCAGACGGGTCACTCCCTCCAGCCCCAGCTTGATGCCGAAAGCCTGCGTCGAGTATAACCAATCAAGGGCATTGACTAATGACAATTGACTATTGACCATTGGTGGATTTATGTTTCTCTTGTTTTAAGTTCTTACGAGCTGTGATAGCACTAGCGGACATGATATTGCGCAATTCTGCAGCCTCATCCTGCAGGGGCTTCAGGCGAGCGGCATCCACCTCACCAGAACGCATCAGCAGCTCCAGCCAATAGATGGATTCATCTGCTTCTTCCTCGCATATCTTGATTTTCGAGACGAAATCCGCAGAACTCTTGGCCAGACTAGCAGCCCGGTAATTAGCCCCGACCGAGGTGCCGCATCGCAGCAACTGCTTGCCCAGCACCTCGGCCACAGGATGTCCCTGCAGATATTGACACAGACGAACGATACGCAGCCCGAACTCAAGTGTCCGTTCTCGCAATTCCCGCGCATCCATACCAATTGTCAATCGTCAATTGTCAATCGTCAATTGTCAATCGTCAATATCTGTACGCTTCTGCCTTGTAAGGGCCTTCCACCGGCACGCCGATGTAGTCAGCCTGCTTCTGGGTGAGGGTGGTGAGGCGCACACCGAGCTTGGCCAGGTGCAGGCGGGCCACTTCTTCGTCCAGCTTCTTGGGCAGCACGGTTACGGAGGGTTTGGCGGTTTCGCGGTCCTGCCACAGGGCAATCTGGGCCAGCACCTGGTTGGTGAAGCTGTTGCTCATCACGAAGGAAGCATGCCCCGTGGCGCAGCCCAGGTTCACCAGGCGGCCTTCGGCCAGCAGGTAGAGGCTGTGGCCATCCGGGAAGGTGTACTTGTCCACCTGCGGCTTGATGTTCGTGCACACTATACCGGGATAAGCCTGCAGGCGGGCCACCTGAATCTCGTTGTCGAAGTGGCCGATGTTGCACACGATGGCCTGGTCCTTGATTTTCTCCATGTGCTCCAGCGTGATGATGTCGCAGTTGCCCGTGGTCGTCACATAGATATCGGCCATGCCGAGGGTATCCTCCACCGTCAGCACGCGGTAGCCTTCCATGGCAGCCTGCAGGGCGCAGATGGGGTCCACCTCGGTCACAATCACCTGGGCACCCAGCCCGCGCAGAGCCTGGGCGCAGCCCTTGCCCACATCACCATAGCCGCAGATGACGGCCACCTTGCCGGCAATCATCACGTCCGTGGCGCGCTTGATGCCATCGGTCAGGCTTTCGCGGCAACCGTAGAGGTTATCGAACTTGCTCTTGGTCACCGAGTCGTTCACGTTGATGGCGGGAACCAGCAGGCGCCCCTCGCGTTCCATCTGGTAGAGGCGGTGCACACCCGTGGTTGTTTCCTCGGAAACACCCTTCCACTCGGGCATCCAGCGGTGGAACACGCCGGGCTGCTCAGCAGCAATGCGCTTGAGCAGCGCCTTGATGACGCCCTCCTCTTCGCTGTCGGAAGGGGTGTTCACCCAGTCGGAGCCTTCCTCCATCTCGTAGCCGCGGTGCAGCAGCAGCGTCACGTCGCCGCCGTCGTCCACCACCAGCTGCGGGCCCAGGCCGTCGCGGTGGCTCAGGGCAGCCCAGGTGCAATCCCAGTATTCCGTGAGCGTCTCGCCTTTCCAGGCGAAAACAGGTACCCCCGTGGCAGCAATGGCAGCAGCGGCGTGGTCCTGAGTGGAGAAAATGTTGCAGCTGGCCCAGCGCACCTCAGCACCCAGGGCCACCAGCGTCTCGATGAGCACTGCGGTCTGAATCGTCATGTGCAGAGAACCGGTGATACGCACCCCGGCCAGCGGCTTCTGCTCGCCGTATTTCTCACGGCAGGCCATGAGGCCCGGCATCTCGTATTCCGACACGGCAATTTCCTTGCGTCCCCAATCCTTCAGGGCAATATCGGCCACCTTGTAATCTGCTGTAGATGTCATGTCGGCGGCGAGTTTACCGCGAAACGCCCGGGGAGTCAATGCTAATCCGTGATTCTTTAGACTTGTAAATTCCACAAAAACAGTTATAATGACAGGCGATGAAACGCATCTACACCCTGATGACGGGCCTGATGGCACTTGCCGCATGCTGCACGCAGGAAGCCCGGGCCGACCGCTATTCGGATTACTGGGCGCCTGAGAACATGGCCAAGCGCCAGTGCACCTCTGTGCATCTTCACTACGGCCCCACCCTTCCCAAGCACACCGCTGCCTACCAGGAAACGGTGATTGAAAAGGGCGCCCCCGGCACCTACTTTGCCTGCAACAACTTCGGCTGCGGCTACATCGGCGTGCAGGAACTCGGCCACAAGGACGAGAACGGCAACCCCGTGCGTGTGGCTATCTTCTCCATCTGGGACGCCAAGGACAGCGGCGACAACCCCCACGCTGCTCCCGAGGAGGAACGCGCCAAACTCATCCAGAAGGGCGATAAGGTGACCCACCGCCGTTTCGGTGGCGAGGGCACGGGCGGCAACTCCATGCGCCCCTTCCCCTGGAAGGAAGGCCAGGTCATCAAGACTCTGGTGGTGGAGCACGAGGACGGCCCCGATTTCCGCCAGATTGCCGGTTATATTTTTGACCCCGCCGAAAACAAGTGGACTCTCATGAGCTGCTGGCGCATCCAGGCCCTGAGCCGTGGCCTTGGCGGCGGCTGCGGTTTCGTGGAAGACTTCAAGCGCGACGTGGAATCCAAGAAGTATGAGCGCCGCGCCACCTTTGGCCCCGCATTCCGCTGGGACGGCAAGGATTGGCACATGGCCAAGGAATACCGCTTCACCAAGGACGGCAACCCGAACATGGAAATCAACTGCCGCTTCAACCCCGAGCGTGGCTACTTCTCCATGGCTTCCGGCGGTGATATCGCCCCCGAGGCAGACTTCCCCGTGTTCAGCTCCAAGGCCCTGCCCGTGGAGCCGAAGAATGTGGAGCAGCCTGGCGCAGACGTCATGCAGCTCATTCAGCGCGGTACGCTGGAGCCTAAGGAATACCCCGCCAGCTGAAGTCAGCTGATATTTTCAGATACCGGAACCGCCTGAGAGCAATCTCAGGCGGTTTTTCCTTGCCTTATCAACAGCAAGGCTCTAATATATGGCTATGCTGATTGCCCCCTCCATGCTTGCCTGTGATTTCCGCCGCATCGGTGAAGAAGCCAACCGCGCCCTTGAAGCCGGCGCCGACTGGCTGCACCTGGATGTGATGGATGGTTCCTTTGTGGACAACATTTCCTTCGGCCCGGATATCTGCGCCGCCATCCGCTCCGCCGTGCCGGCAGAGGCCTATCTGGATGCGCACCTCATGATTGACGCCCCGGACCACTACCTGCCCCGCTTCGTGAAAGCAGGCATGAACATGATTACCATCCATGTAGAGCGCGAAGGCGCTGTGGACCTGCATACCACCCTGGCCGCCATCCGTGCTGCCGGTATTCATGCCGGTCTGGCGGTGAACCCGGCCACCCCCGTGGAGAAGGTACTTCCCTACCTCGGCGAGCTGGACATGGTGCTGGTCATGAGCGTGGTGCCGGGCTTCGGCGGCCAGAGCTTCATGGGCGAAGTGCTGGATAAGGTGCGCGTGCTGGATGCCGCCCGCAAGGAACAGGGGCTCAACTTCATCATCCAGATGGATGGCGGCATCGGTGCCACCCAGGCTCCGCTCTGCGCTGAGGCCGGCGCCGATTGCCTCGTGGCCGGTTCCTCCACCTTCAAGGCTCCCGATATGGCAGCCGCCATCGCTTCCATGAAGTAAATGGACAAAGGGACTCAAAGCCTGCTGAATGTCCTGCTGAGCGTGCTGGCACCTGTCATGGTGCTGGACCACTGTTCAGTTTCCGGCCCTGAGCTGTGGCAACTGGGCACCACGGCAGCCATGTGCGTGGCGCTCTCGCTGCCGCTGGGCTTCGGCGTGTGGACCTTTGCCCAGAGCCGCCGGGTGGAGCCGCTCACCCTCTTCGGCCTGCTGGGCACCATCCTCACAGGCGTGGTCACCATCTATGCCAACACGGGCAGCGGCGATGCCATCCGCCCCGACACCCCGTGGTGGTACGCCGCCAAGGAAGCCGCCATCCCCCTGTTGCTCTGCGGGGCTGTCATGGTCACCGCCAAGCGTCAGGATTCCCTGCTGCGCGTGCTGCTTTATTCCGATTCCCTCTTCGACATCCCCTCCATCGAAAAGCAGGTGACCGAAAAGAACCAGCAGACGGCCTACGATGCCCTTCTCTGGCGCTCCAGCCTCTTCCTCGGGCTCTCGCTCGTGGTCTCAGCCGTGGGCAATTTCATTCTTTCCCTCTGCTTCCTGCTGCCCGTGCTCGACCAGCCCGCAGCCCGGCAGGCGCTCGAGTATAATTACGCAGTAGGGCGCATGACCTGGTGGGGCTACCTGGTCATCGGCGTTCCCCTGCTGCTCACCCTCATAGGCGTCATCCGCCACCTCATTTCCCGGCTGGAAATACTCACTGGGCTGGACAGGGACCGACTGATGCTCCGATAACGAAAAACGCCGCAGATGCGGCGTTTTCTTTTTCATTTACGGAGTCGTGCCGAGCAGCGGCACCACGTACTTGCTACCCATGGCCAGCCAGAACGGCAGGGTCACAAAGGAACAGAGCGTGGTAGCCAGCAGCACCTGAGCACCCACATCCGGTCGGCCGCCGAAGCGCTTTGCCAGAATCACGGGAATCACCGCGCTGGGAATGGCGCTCTGAATCACCATGATGCGCTTGAGCAGAGGATCCACCGGCAGCACCCAGGCCAGCAGCAGGATGAGCGCCGGCGCAATCAGGAGGCGCGTAATCACGCCCGCAGCCAGCATGCGCGGCTGCCACACGAAGTTGCGGGTCAGGTCATACAGCGAGCAACCGAAGATAATCAGGCAGATGGGCGTGGACACCGCGCCTATCATCTCTGCCGCTTTCATGATGGGCGGCAGCGCCACATATTCGCCCAGCCCTACCCAGGCAATGATGAGCGAAACGATAACAGCCAGCAGCGGGCCGCGCAGCAGCATGCCGATGCGCAGGTCCTTCACCCCGCCACACATGAGGATGACCCCCAGGCTCCAGATGAAGATTTCGCAGCCCATGTTGTGGATGAAGAGTACACCCAGCGTGGGGTCGCCGGGGGCAGAAAAGAGCATCTGGATGATGGGCACCACGAAGAACACATAGTTCTGCACACCCGCGGTGAGCGTGAAGGTGCGCAGCCCCGTGCCAATCTTCAGGCGCAGCACCCAGGCCACAGCATAGGCCGCCAGCACACCGACCAGCAGCTCCAGGAAGCCGCAGAGGATACCTTGCAGAGAAAAGCCGAAGGTACTCATCACGGGATTCGCCTCTACCACCATGTATTTCATGATGCTGTGGAAAATCAGGCAGGGGTAGCCCACATCCATGGCCAGCTGCAGAATCACACTGTCGTGCTCCGGGGCAATAGCCTTCTTGTACCGCAGCCAGAAACCGATTCCGAAAAAGATGAATACCGGAATAGAGGCAAAGAATGAATTGAGAACAAGGTCAAACATGGCGGGAACGGGGGTATTCTAACATAGTTGGAGTGAATAGTGAATAAGGAATAGTGAATAGTCGGGATTTTTTGCGATACTTCATCTGGAATTCAACGCTACCCACGTGCGCCGGAGAAGATATCCACAGGAAACGGCAAGCAATACCGGCCATGCGGTGCACCATCCCTGGTACTGCACCGCCATGGCGGATATTACAGCAGCAGGCACAGCCAGACTGCACAGCACAAAATGCAGCACACTCCGCGGGCGGAGCAGCGCCCCGAATCCCGCATAGCACAGCAGCGCTGCTACCAGCCACACATAGTGCCATGTACGGTGAAGCTCCACCAGGGCAGGGTCAGCCGCCGTGAGCCAGCCGCACTGAGCCGCGCCGCTCAGGCAGTACAGAGAAGCCAGAAAGGCCAGCACACAGAACAATCTCCGCCACATGACCTTATTATATCCCCGTTTCAGGCAGAGGCAAGCCCGAAATGGCTTGCGCGAAGCGGCGCGGTGTGCGATACTCCCCACATGCAGCACGAGGTTCACGTTTGTTCCAATGGTTTTACCACAGTAGTGGCTCCGCAGAACGCCTTTCCGCTGGTTTCGCTCCAAGTCTGGATTGAAACCGGCTCCATTCACGAGGGCGAGCACCTGGGCGCAGGGCTTTCGCACCTGCTGGAGCACATGGTATTCAAGGGGACCGCGGAACTGAACGCCCGCCAGCTCAACGAGCGTGTGCCCGAACTGGGCGGCATGTGGAATGCCTACACCAGCACCGACCGCACCGTGTTCTACATCGACGGCCCCGCCGCCCACTGGCGCGAGTTCCTGCACCTGCTCAGCCAGCTCACCCTGCACCCCGCCTTCCCCCGCGATGAATGGGAACGCGAGCGCGATGTCATCCGCCGCGAAATGGGCATGTACAATGACGACCCGCAGGACACCGCCTACCACGCGCTCATCCGCACGCTGTTCAAGGTGGCCCCTCGCCGCCAGCCGGTCATCGGCACCCGCAGCGGGTTCGATGCCCTGAGCTACGAGGACATGGTGGCCTACCACCGCGACCGCTATGTGCCGGGCAACATGTTCCTGTGCGTAGCGGGCGATGTGAACCCGCAGGAGCTCTTCGAAGCCGTGGAAGCAGAGTTCGGCAGCGTGCCTGCCCGCCCGGCCAGGCAGGCCACACCTGCCGCCGAGCCCCGCCAGTGGGGGCCGCGCACCCACCGCTGCGAGTTTGCCCAGCCCACCAGCACCCTCATGCTGGCCTGGCGCACCCCGTCCTCCAACCACCCGGATGCCGCCGCCATTTCCATGCTTGGCTCCATTCTGGGCGATGGCCGCTCGGCGTGGTTGTACAAGAAGTTCCACGATGAGCTGGGGCTCGCGCACGATGTATCCGTCATGCCCGTGCCCGACCGCACGGGAGAAGGCGCCCTGGTGCTGGAGTTCGATGTGGATCGCGACAAGCGCGACACCCTGCGCGACGCCGTGCTGGAATTCATGGCCACCCTGCCGCAGGCAGATTTCGATGAAGCGCGACGCCGCACCCGCCGCCAGATGCTCACGGGGCGTCTGCGCGGGCTTTCCACCGTGCAGGGCGTGGCCAATGTGCTGGGCATGTCCTGGCACCTGAGCCGCAACCCGAACAGCATGGAGGAATGGGATGCGGCCCTCTCCCATGTGCGCAACAAGGATATCGCCACCGCCGCTGCCACTTACTTT
Organism: Akkermansia sp.; assembly: GCA_045644745.1. Taxonomy (GTDB): domain Bacteria; phylum Verrucomicrobiota; class Verrucomicrobiia; order Verrucomicrobiales; family Akkermansiaceae; genus Akkermansia. The sequence goes on along the minus strand of JAZRHL010000020.1, from coordinate 8,778 downwards.
ACCCCCGACCGTCTGGTGGAAGTGAGCGTGGACCCCACCGGCAGCAATACCGATGCCGATGCCGCCAGCAGTGCTGCCGATACCAATGCCCCCGTGGTGCATACCCTGCCCAACGGTCTGCGCGTGGTCACCCGAGTGGATAAGCGCGTGCCCATGGCCTATGCCGAAATCGTGTTCGGCGCAGGCAGCCAGACCGAAACCGCCGAGACCGCCGGCATCAATTCCCTGCTCACTGAGTGCATGCTCAAGGGCACCACCACCCGCAGCGCCGAACAACTGGCCAGCGAGGTGGAAAACCTGGGAGGCTCGATTTCCAGCGCCGCCGGCAACAACACCTTCAACCTCTCCATCCGCGGCCTGGCAGCAGACCTGCCTGCCCTGCTCGGCCTGCTGGCAGATGCCACGCTGTACCCCACCCTGCCCGCTGAAACGGTGGAAAATGAGAAACACGCCATGATTGCCGATATCATGGATGCCGAGGAGGACCCCGCCGCCCTCGCCTTCCGCCGACTGCGCCGCCTGTGCTTCGGCCCTGTTTCCTATGGCAACCACCGAGATGGCTATGTGGAAAGCGTGCAGAGCTTCACCCGCGAGGCCCTGCTGGCGCAGCACGCCCGCCTGGTCTGCGCGCAGAATGCCGTGCTGGCCGTCGCGGGCGATATCGACCCCGCCGCCGTGCTGGAGCAGGCAGAAAAACTCTTCGGCAGCATGCCCGCCGGCATACCCGCCGTGCGCACCGACACCCCTGCCCAGATGCCTGCGGATGCTGTGGAGATTCTGGATAAGGAACAGGCCGTGCTCGCCGTGGCCGTGCCTGCCTCCAATGCCCTTTCCGACTCCACACCCACCCAGCTGCTTTTCGAGGAATGGTGCCGCGACATGGCAGGCCCTCTCTTCGATGAAATCCGCGAGAAGCGGGGTCTGGCCTATTATGCCGCCGCCTCATCCCTGCTGGGGGTGGATGCAGGCTGCCTCTACTTCTACCTGGGCACAGCCCCTGAGCAGCTGCAGGAAGCCCGCACCGTGCTCGAGGAAACACTCAACCGACTGGCCACCGAAGGTATGCCCGCTGATGCCCTGGAACGAGCCCGTTCCACCGCCCTCACCAGCCGCGTGCTGGCCCTGCAGAGCTGCGGCAAGCGCTGCTCCGGCATGGCGGTGAACACCCTCCTCGGCCTCGGCGCTGATTACGACGACCGCGTGCCTGACCTCCTCCGCGCCGTCACCCCCGAAGGCATGAACCGCTTCCTCGCCGCCGTGCTGAATCCCCAGGCCACCCGCACCTGGATTTCTGTGCGACCGGAGTAAGAATTAGCAGCCGCACATCCAACATAACTTGCAAACAGACAGAAGTGAGGGCATATTGCAGATATGCCCTCACTTCACATGATTACCTTCCGCTGCGGAGAATCACTTTTCCTCCGGCTGGAGCAATTTGCCCTACGGCACGGCATCGACCGCACCTCGGTGCTCAAGCTGGCCCTGCATTACTACCTGAACCGCCTGAGTTCTCCGCCACGGAGCTGAGACCTCGGAAGATACCGCCGGCAGCACCAATCCAGGCTCCCTGGCTGCGCAGGCGGGACTGGCGGGCATGCATCTCCAGGTCGTGCGCATCGTAAGCGCCCTGGCTGCGGAGGGTATTGGCCTCCTGCAGGGCGGCATTGGTGCGGTTGTTGATATCGTCCTCCAGGCGGGTGGCGAGGTCGGTCTCGCGCACGGTGGCGGTGCCGCTGCTCATAAGGTTGGAGGCTGCGGCATCTGCCCGCGCCGTAGCCACCTGGCTGCGGGCATTCCGCTGCTCACGCCTACGGTTTTCCATGGCGGTGCGGGTGATGGCGCCTGCCTGGTTTTCGGCCAGGCGGCGGCGTTCTTCGGCGGCAGCGTTGTATTCGCGGGCCTGTTTGCGCTCGGCAGAGGCCTCCATGGCCTTGCCCGCAACGCTGGCGGCAGTGGTCAGTATCGTGGCGGCAGTTGTAAATCCCATGCCTGTGTTGTACACCGGCGTGAACCCCGCGCCAAGGAGAGCTTCCGAGGAGGTTCGTCTTTCCCCGCAGAATCAGAGGCCTTACGCCCAAGTTTTTTTACTTGAGTCCGCTCTAATAAAATGGTAATCTCTAACAACCTTACGTTATTATGAAAATCAGCTTATTTTCCATAGCACTGGCCGCCGTAATGTTCGGGGGCATGCTTCCGGTAGAGGCGCAGCAGTCTCAGCCGGCAGCAGTGGCAACGCCGGGGGCCTCAGCCTGGCAGTCGCCGGATAAATTACGCCAGAAGCTTGCAACAGAGATTGCCAAGCGGGCAAAAAATGTTGATACCAAGTCGATCCAGGAGTTTATAAAGAGCGATGAAAACCGTCGTCTTCTGCTCATGTATCACCTGGTTTCCCTGGATTGCGCACGCCAGGAGGATTACAAGAAGCACAACAACAACCTCGGGCAGAATGTGCAGAACAAGAAGGACGAAATCGGCCGTCTTGAGAAGGAAGTGAAGGATAAGAAAGGCCCGGAGAAGAAGAATGCCGAGTACCGCCTTTCCTGCGCCAAGGCTGCCCTGAAGAAACTTCAGGCCGAGACGAAGTACCCCATCAACTACTCCAAGTACGAGGATGTGCTCAAGTCTATTCTGGCCGATGCTGACTGGATGGAGCAGATTGCCTTCTCGGGTGAGATTCACTCCTTTGCCCGCGTGGTGCAGATTATCAACGCCATTGCCGACGCCGAGAAGGGCGCACTGAAGAAGGGCGTGGCACGCGACACCACCACCGCGGTGGCGCTCGAATACGTCCGCAACAACATGCCGGTGGTGGATGCCATTGAGCGTGCGCAGTATTTCCTGAAGTACTGGCGCCAGGGCCGCCTGAATGCCAGCTTCGATTCGCTGGCTATCCACCACCGCCGCATCGCGTGCGGCTGGAAGCCCGGCCACCGCAGCGGCACGGTCAAGGCCTTCGAATGGGCTCTGAACAATGTGCATATACCGGATTGGCAGTACCCCGACAGCTGCTGGCGCTGCGGGTATATTCTCGACAACGTGTATGGCGACAGCATTCATGGCGCCCACTATTTCGCCCCCTGGGAAGGCGTATGGACAGATAACCACATGATTCTCACCAAGAACGTGGGCGGTGTGTGCGGTGGTCTGTCGCACTTCGGTGCCGCCTGCGCCTGCGCCAACGGTGTGCCGGCCCTGACCATGGGTGAACCCGGCCACTGCGCCTACGCCGTGCTCATTAACGGCAGATGGACACCTGCCTATTCGCTGACCTGGGAACGTGGCCTGCACTGGAATCCGTGGAACAACAACTGGACCTACAGCTCGCTGCACCTGATGGATGCGCTGTATGAGAAGAAGTCTGAATCCAAGACCCGCCTTTCCAATGCATACCGCACGCTTGCCAGTGTGTTCCGCGAGAAGGAGAATAACGAGAAGGCTCTGGACTGCTACGAGAACGGCGCAAAGGCTGCTCCCTACAACTACCTTCTGTGGAAGGATTACTCCGCATTCCTGGGTGAGAAGATGCCCAAGAACGCCGAAGCCTGGAAGAAGCTCAATTCCCGACTCTGCAAGGGCATGGCCAAGGATTTCCCCGAGCAGGCTTCCGAGCTGCTCAAGCAGGGCATCCTCAACAGCCTCGCTGACTCCGGCATGAGCATCGATGACCTCACCGAGGCCTGCGCCCTGTTCTGGAAGAGCGCTGCCACCATGGGCCCGGACCGCTGGTATGTGGAAAAGTTTGCCGATGCTCAGCTGCAGGCATGCAAGAAGCTGGGTGGTAACTCCGAAGACGTAGCCATCAACCTGTTTGTGCGTGCGATGACCCAGTCCGGCGCTCACGATGCATATACCGGCGTGATGCTGTCCTGGGGTAACAGGATTTCCGAAAGCCTCAGCGAGGAGGGCCGCAAGAAACTTTCTGACGCCACCATCAAGTCCCTGAGCTCAGCCAAGAAGCTCAATTCCGCGCAGAAGGCCAAGCTCTTCGGCGGTCTTATCCTGGCTGCAGAAAAATCTCGTGACGCCACCACCTTCCACGCTATCAGCAAGATGATTGACCCGAAGGAGATTCATGGTACCGCAGCCATTCCGGAGTTCCCGCCCTTCCCCGGCAAGCTGGTGTCTGCCGGCGGCATGCCTTTCGGCAGCTCCACGAGCGAATGGGATGCTCCGCACACGCACTCCGGACTCGTCACCCAGAAGGGTGGTACCTTCCACACAGGCAAGGATAAGAATGCATGGCTTGCTGTGAAGCTGCCGAAGCATGCATACATCACCGGTGTGGTGTTTGCCGGCACGAATGAGTGGAAGCTGATTCACCGTTTCCGTCCCCTGCGTGTACAGGTGTCCGATACCGGTCGCGATGACGATTGGCATGATGTGGGTCCCGTTATCGAGAACACGGGCAACTACATCAACCGCTTCGACCTGCAGAGCGAACGCCCGAAGGCACTCTATGTGCGTGTGCTCCGCGGCGGCGGTCCGGAGTTCTTCCACGCCAACGGCATCTATGTGTATGGCGAACCCGCAGCATAATAACCCTTTACCAGAATAAAGATTATGATGAAAAAATCTCTTTCCCTGTTGCTGGCCGGCAGCCTGCTGGCAGGTATGGTTGCCCCTGTTCAGGCCGCCAAGCAATACAGCAGCTTCGAAGCCGCCACGCAGAAGGTGACGGATACCGGCTACATTCTCTTCTTCTACCCTGCCGGGTGGGATAAGTACGGCGAGAAGTTCTGTAAGAAGCTGATTTCCTCCGAAGCCGTATGCAACGCCGCCGGTGATGCTGTGATGCTCATGGCCCCTGTCTACCAGAAAGGCAACGATGAGACTGCAGCCAAGGCCAAGAAGATTATGGGCAATCTCGGCTACCCCGGGAGCATGTCCAACATCTCCTACCCCGCCGTTGTCTTCTATGAAAAAGGCGGCCGCTGCTACTCCACCCTGTGTGGCGAGGAGCTCATGAATGCCTCCGTATCGGAAGCTGCCGAGCTGATTAAGAAGCGTCTGGATGCCAAGAAACACCAGCAGTCCCTGCTCGACCAGTCCGGCGCCGCCCCGGATGCCAAGGAGAAGAACCGTCTCCTGCTCGAAGCCTCCCGCGTGCCGGATCTGGAATGGCCGGGCGGCCTCAAGGAGGCTATGAGAAAGAATGATGACTCTGACACCCACGGATACCGTGGCGCGCTGGATTTCGGCTTCGGCGTGAAGAAGGACGAAAGCATGGAGGATTTCCTCAAGCGCCTGGACCAGGTGCTCGACAACAAGATGCTCTCCAACTGGCAGAAGCAGCGCGCCTGCGCTACCGCCATCGGCCACATCCGCCGCTCCTATGGCACCATGGCAGGCGGCGAGCTCATCACCAAGTATGCCAAGGCCATGCGTAAGCTCGACCCCGAGTCCACTCTGGGTGTCTCAGCTCCTGTGGTCATGCGCGACTGGGTGCGCACCTACCGCTATGGTATGGGCTGGAGCGATGGCATCATCCCCTCGGGCCCGATTCCGATGCTGATGCACGATGTCCCGATGAAGAAGCCCGGCACGTACAATGTGACCTTCAAGCTCAAGACCGGGCGCGATGCTATCCGCGTCAACCGCCTGCGCCTCATGGATGGCAACAAGTGCATCGTCTCCGATGACACGCCTCGCGATGTCACTTGGTCCAACACGCAGCAGACCTACACCTTCACGGTGAAACAGGCGCTGAAGAACCCCGCGCTGGAGATTACCTATGGTAATGAGCCCAACAAGCGCAGCACCTGGGGCGATATTACCGTAACCCCGCAATAAGCACGCTTACAACATTCCCCGATACCAATCAGCCCTTCGCCCACACGCGAAGGGCTGATTTTTTTGGCATCATTTCGCGCAACTATCTGCAATATATGCAGCAGGCGCAGCCTGCGGAATTTTGAGCCCGTAGGGCGGTAGCGCTTAGGCAGGGGTGGAGTCGCGTTAGCGACGGAACCCCTGCTAACTCGATAATAAAATCAGAACCCCGAAGCGTAGCGGAGTGGGTGGCAGAGGCGGGTGATACATATAAAGCCGAGGCCTGTGCCGCCCCGCTCGGGGCTCTGTTATGTTTTATTGGCAGACAGAGGCTAGCCCGCTTCGCGGCCTTGCCCCTGTCTACCCTCTGGTGTCCCTTGCGGGACTCAAAATTTCCCTCGTCTTACTGCGCAGGGCGAAGCTCGACGATACGCACGGGGACAGGCAGCGGGATGCCGAAGCCGGAGGAAAGCAGCTCACGCTCGCTTTCGCTGAGCCCGGAAATCAAGACCGTCTTCCGCAGCGGAGCATGCACAATAGGGGCACTGACCACGCAGCCATCGAGCACCAGGGCCAAGCGGTCCTGGCCAAGCTTCATGCTTCTGGTGAGGGTCTGCAGGCGGTCGGCACCTTCGGCGGTGAAAGTAATGCTCACGCCATTCGGCTGCACCTCCACCTTCTCCACCAGTTTCTCATCAATGAGCACTTCATCCTCTGCTGCGGCCTCGGGGCGCTGCAGTACAAGGTATTCGTAGTGTCCCGCCGCATCGGCAGACGAAATGACAGGCTGCTCGGCCAGCATATAATCCGGCAGGTTCAGACGCTCCGGCAGGGCGGGCAGCTCAGGTTCCTCGACCTTGCTGTCGAGCCCGGATTCATAGAGCGACATAGCGCGCTCGTAGGCATCGATGGCATCGCGCACACGGGCATGGCGCAGCACGCGGTCGCTGTGGGGGTGCACGCGGAGAATCTGCAGGCTCATCTGCGCGTTGAGCAGTTGCTCCAGCTCGCTCTGCATAGCGGGCAGCTCGGCCAGCTGCTGAGCAAGTGCACCGGGAAGCTCCACAGAAAAACGATTACCGGAAGTGACCAGCTTAATCTGATTCATGCCCACCAAACTGAAACGCTGGCGCAGGGCCTGTTCCATGCGTGCGGTAGTCGCAGCATCCAGCGCTTCACCGGACTGAGCTTCCAGCACGAGCACCTGCGGCGCGGGAGCAGGCTCCTCCATCCCCATTCCCTGGGGCATGCCGGCCATGGGAGCCAGTGAACTCATGAGCGTATAAATCAGAATAAGCAGCGACATGCCGATATTCTAGCACCCCCGCAGGCATTGGCAAGACTTTATTCCTACGCGTTAGCATTATATCTGCTCGTCAAATCGGGAATTGACGAAGCGATGGCGAGCCAAAGGCGAGCGGAAATTGGAGTCCCGAAGGGACGTCAGAGCATAGGCAGGGGTGGAGTCGCGAAGCGACGGAACCCCTGCTAACCATAAAAAACAATCTGAACCCCGAGCGGAGCGAGAGGGTGCCAGAGGCGACTGCTACACATTGATGCCAAGGCCTCTGCCGCCCACTCCTTTCGTCGGGGCTCCGTTATTTTTTTGTTTGTTAGCAGGGGCTGCGCCCGCTGACGCGGGCTTACCCCTGCCTTCCCTCTTACGTCCCTGACGGGACTCAAGTTCCGCGGTCGTACCGACCGCAAACTGCACGACAATCTCGGATTTGCCGAGGAGAATAACAGCGCACCCTACTTATGCCAACGCATTCTATACCTGTCGGGACTACTACGCGCGCGTGAAAATGACGCCATGCAGGCTTGACGTAGAGCAAAAAACTGGCAGAATGGTGCGGTTCACCTATTCGTATCATGTTCCAGTCCTTACAGAGCATCATTCATACTCCGGCATTCTACTTCATCACAGGCATTCTGCTCATCGTGCTGTTCTTCTGGTACCTTGCAGCAGAAGAGGACAAGGTGAAGCGCAATGCGGGCACTTTCTTCATCATCGGTCTGTGCTCCTTCTCGCTGCTTTCGCTGTTCCTCAACGGCATGCACTACGGTATCGATATCCGCGGCGGCGTGGAGCTCACGCTCGAGGTGCAGCCCAAGCTCAATGACCACGGCGAAATGCAGCAGCCCACCCAGGAGGACATGCAGCAGGCCTGCGATATCCTCAACGAGCGTCTGAATGCCACCGGCACCAGCGAAGTGCAGATTCTGCACTCCGGCAACAAGATTCTCATCCAGATTCCCCAGCAGGACAGCGACCCCGAGAAGAACAAGGAGAAGCTGGACGCCATGGTCAAGACCCTGACTAAGATGGCCAAGCTCGAACTGCTGGCCGTCTACCCAGAATCTGACCGGGTTATCGGCGATTTAGACACCCAGGAAGCCATTGCAGCCTACGAAACCAAGCTGCAGGCCTACGAGGCAGAAGTGGCCGCCGGCAACACAAAGGCCCGCAAGCCCGCCCTGCCCCGCATTCCCGGCAAGTTTGGTCTGAATGACTACATGATTCTTTCCTATCCGCATATCGACGAGGAAACCGGCCTGCCCGTGGTGAACAAGCACGGCCGTCCCGTGGTGGAATACATGGTGCTGCAGAAGCCCTATGCCGCCATGCAGAAGGACATGTACATCACCGGTAAGGAAGTGGCCCTGGCTCACCCCGACTATGTACGCAAGGGCTATGTGGACGTGGTGCTCAACCGCACCGGTGCTGACCGCATGGGCCGCCTGACGGGTGCCATGCAGATTGGCCGCGACCGCCTGGCCGTGGTGCTCAACAACCAGATCAAGTGCGCCCCTGTGGTGCAGGCTGTGCTCCACAAGGAGTTCAACATCAGTGGCCTAAACGGCAAGGGTGAACCCGAGGACATTTCCAAGGCCCTGGCCAACCCGCTTTCCAGCGACCTGAAGGTGGAAGGCCGCAAGGACGTATCGGCTCAGCTGGGTCAGAGTGCGCTGGAGCAGAGCGGCATCGCCGGTGCCGTGGGTCTGCTG